>JBIJAV010000039.1:0-31157 GCA_044345595.1 Terrimicrobiaceae bacterium | reverse complement strand
CCCGCTTGCAGGTTCAGCCTCGCGGCCTCTTCCCGGACATCTCTTTCGGTCGTGAACCGTCTAATTCGACCGGTGGGACTTTCACCCACGTGGCTGCCGGCTTCCCCGGCGCACACCTGAAAACGGATTTTTAGACAGGAATTACAGGATTCACAGGAGCGGCTCCCAAAAGCAGTCGCGCGGACAAAACGATCAGGCATGATTCAGAGCATTTCATTGAACCTCTGTGCTCTCTGTGTCCTCTGTGGTTAAATCTTCTGTATTCAGGTTTAATAGAATCGATTATGCTGCCGACCTTCAGTCCTTTTGAAGGGTAAAGCCAAGCGACATGCAACCCTTCAGCTCGGATGGAGTGAACACAATGCGTCGAAGCATTTTGTCCTCGGGGGCGCATGGTGAGGCGACTTCGTGCAACTCGACTGCGAAGCTTCCCGACTGGTTGCTCTTGAGGATCATTCCCTCCGTGCCGCCGATGCGCACGCCATCGCCCTGCGCTTCGCAGGGAAGGTAGGTGGTGAACACTTCCTGGAGCGTGCCGGGGGCTTTGGAAAAATCGAAGTCGTCGGCGATTTGCAAGTCACCTTGGGGACTGAGCGTGAGCTTGCGCTCGAAGCGGGTGAGCGTCGGGTCGGGATAGGCACGGCTCAGGTCGATGCGCAGTGCTGTGGATCCATCGGCCGCCGCGTGATCGACGGCAAGGCTTGCACGATACTGTGAGCCCTCCTGCTGGAGATGGCCATTGATGACCGGCACCGGGTGGCCCTGCGAACCGCAGAGGAGATTGTCATAGCGGTTCGGGCCGTAGACCTCGGCTGTGTAGATCGGCATGCCAGGATCGGTGATCCATGCGCGGCTGTCGCGGTAATAAACGAAACTGCCCAGGTCGTTGTGATTGTGCGAAGCCGCGTTGTGCAGGGCGGTGGCGGCGAGTTGCGCTCGTGATCCATCCGCAAGGGTGGTGGCCACCTTGGCAAATCCCAGCGAGGGAAGATGCGTGTCGGTCACCGGACTTGGTTCGCGCTTGGCGGACTCGAGCCATGCCGGAGAATCCACCGCGAGCAGCAGATCGTGCCAGTTCTGCAGTTGTGGCCGACCATCGGGCCCTTTTTCGCAGAAATCAAACAACTGCGGCAGCGGCAAGAATGCGTTCACCATGAGCGCCTCGCAGGCCCTCATGAAGCCACTGTTGGAATCGGAGAAGAGACAACGATCACTTCCTTCCAACCAGACCGCCAGCGGGTAGCGGGCGATGCGTTGCGCAAGCTCCGAGTCCATGAGATTCAAGAGCCCGCCGCTCACTTCACGCAGCACGATGGCAGCCTCGAGGAAATGTCCGAAGCCGTAACCCCAATACATAGGTCCCTCGGCACAGCCGCCATCCTCGCTGAATCCGGTCATACCGAATTCCATCATGTGCGTGCAGAGCACGAGCAAGGAGGCCAGCGGGCGTGGCTCCTTCATTCGATGGAGCGCCGTCTGGATGACATTGGAAAAGCAGACATGGTTCCAGTTGTTCCGTCGGCACATCCAGATCGGCAGGTTGCGCCAATCGAGAGCGGCGGCCAGAGATCGCTCCTCGATGCGTTGACCAACCCTCAGAACCACTTGCGGGTCGAGGCGGTCGCCCACCGCGAGCAACAACTCGGAGAACACCGCACCGCAGCGCGTTGCGGTGAGATCCGCCGCATGCAGCTTTGCGCTTTCCTGCGGCATCCAGAACTCAAAGTCGCAGAAGGCCCAGAGCGTTTCTTCCAATCGAACTGCATCCGCCGATGGGTGATCCAGCCAGAGCGCAAGAGCCTCATCCTGAATGCGGCCAAGGGAGTTGTTGATGATCTCCCCGTCGCGCCATTTTCCGGTGCGGTGGTATTCGCGGATGACGCTCCAGTCGAGACGCTTGATCGGATATGGCTGGGGAGTGGAAGCATGGCCATAGGGAGATTTACCCCAATAGGCAGATCCCTCGCCCTGCCCGGCAAGCCGCTCCGCCAGGCGCTCGAAGAGTCCGTTCTCCCGCGCCAGTGCGATGGCCTTGGTGCGCTTGGAGGCATCGGTCAGGCCCGGCCATGGCGATGGCGCAGCGGTCTTGCGCAGCGCGTCCTCGAGTTGAAGGGCCGGTTCAAAATGATCGAGAGATTTGCAAAGTGGTGTCATGAGTATGGAACTAAAAATTACTCCAGCACATCCGAGCAGATGTCGGTGCCTGTGAAGCGGTAGGTTGCGTTGCCGACGGATTGGGTTTTGCCGTAGCGGGCTTTGAGGTTGGCGCTGCCGGCCACGGTGATCTCGGCTTCGCTTGCACCGGGACCTGTGCCGGTGACGAGCACCTTCACTTCGCCATCGGCGGTCTTGTAGGCAGCGGCGTGCACCGTGCCTTGGATTGTCTTGATGCTGACGGCAGGCGCGGTTTCGTCCGAATAAAGGAACGGCTGCAGTTCGCGCAAAAGCGAAGCGACCCGACAAAGTTCGGCCCAGCGCCGATCGAAGTCAGGGAGGACAGCGGGCTTGAGCAGGTCGTAGTAGGAGTAAAACACAAAACCGCGCGCGCCTTGGATAGCCATCAGCAGGGACATGGAGCGCATTTCCTCCTCGCTCGGGGCGCGGTGGTTGGCGAGTATCTTTTCACGATCCTCCGCCCGGTCGAGGCGTCGTCCGTTTTCCTCTCGGTAGAGCGCAGTCAAAAATGCCTGCGGAACGGCCCAAAGCGGCAGCCCCCCGCCATCCCCTCCGAGAACCTTTTTAGCAGTCGTCGCGACCCCCTCGAGACTCACCATATTATTAGAATCAATCCTGTCGATAGGGTAAGGATCAATACCAAGCACATCCGCTGTGCCGCCCATGGCGAATAAGTCCTTATAGTAAACCGCCCAAGTGGGATGCCACGGATCCAATTGATGCATCAATCGTCGACGCTCGATCAGGCGAGGGGCCATATCGGGGCCTTTCTCATCGGCGATATACCATGCCAGCAAGGCCGGACTCTCACGGAAGGCCTCGACAACGGCCGTGACGATTTCCTTTTCACCGGTGATGCCGTTCCAGTTTTTCGGGTTGTGAACCACGCCACCTGCCCATGTTGCATTTTCGTAGAGGTCCTTGATGGAAAAGATCACTTTCACACCGGCTGAGTTGCAGGCATCGAGCACCTCGCGAGTCGCCTCGATCCCCTGCTTGGTCGTATCCCGAAATTTCAGGCCAGTGCTGCCGTAGGGCATCACGCAGTTGAAGGGACTGCCGCTAATTCTGGCAATATCTTCGCGCTGGACTCCGGCCATGTATAGACCGACCGGCAGGAAAGGCTTGCCATCGACAAAGGTCCGGCCCTTTGCATCCACACGCACGGCATTCGCCGGGATGTCCTCCGGAGCCATGCAAGTCACCGGGAACTCCGCTTCGTGCAGGATCGTTTTCGCAGCGGGGTCCAGCAACGCCAGGCGCAGCTTTAAATCTCCCACCGGCAAGGAACCAAGATCACCGCGGGTCAGCAGCCCGGTGCAGGGAAACCGTTCGACCCTGACCTCTTTGTCTCCTGAGAGAACCTGCACACGGGTCTCGAGAGCCTTCGTCGCGTATTCCTGCGTGGCGGCGGCGAGATTCCAGTGCACCTCAAACTTCCCATCATTGGTCAGGAAGCGCTCCTGGACGGGCTTCAGGAGAAGGACGCTCGGGGGAAGCACCTCCGGCTCCAAGACCACACCTGTGAACCACGCTTTGCCGGTATTCCCCTTGCGCATGTAGAGGCCGATATCCACGCGATCAACATCGGCCGGGACAATGAATTTCACGCCCACTTCCTTCCAGTCGCTTGTGCCAAACGCGCCCTTGGGGAAATCACCTCCAAGATATTTGCCCTCTTTGTAAAATTGCACAAACATACTGGCGCCCGAGCGATCCAAGCCTTCGACACCCTCTGATTTTACCATAGCCCAAACCCGATAAGCCGCTCTGGGAATCAACTTCACCGATTGGGTTGCGAAAGAATACTCCGCAGGATTCGTCCGTTCGTAAAAGAGCGCACCCGTTCCGTTAACGCCATTTCCGGGTGCGGCGCGGAAACCTTTACCAAGGTTCCAGCCTTTTGTTCCATCCGCAAAGGCAGGATTGATGAACTCCGGCACGGGAACCCGTGGGGCTTCGACCTTGCGGTATCCCGCCAGGTCCTCGGGATTTTTTCCGCCCGCAGGCTCTTCGGCTTTTATCTGGCAAGCGGCGAAGATCGAGGTGAGTGCGACCACGCTGGCCGTGCGGCCCATGATTCGGTTATGCAGCGATGATGCTTTCATGGTTGATGCGAATTTATGTTGGTAGAAGGGCCTTGCAAAGTGAAGTCATTGGATTTGATTAAAAAAGCCGTGCACTCACGCTGAATCTGCCCGTCGTGCCTGCATGGCGAAAGGCAAGGCGGTGCTGGATGCCGTCGAGCAGCGGCAACTTGTCCACCCGCCAGGCGCAGGCTGCGGGAGCTTCCAGTTCGACGCGACCGCGCGTGCCGGTGATCACCGCACGGCGTCCATCAATGGTCACCGGAAGGCGCGTCTGCCAGTAGAACTCGACCCCTTCGCCGGCGGCGAGTTCGTAGTCGTCGCTGATGATTAAAACATCCGCGCTTGGTGAGTCCCAGGTGCGATGCCAGCGGCGATAGTAAGACTCCCAACCGGGCGTCACATCGAGCTCGGCATGGAATGCCACCCCATCTCCTTTGCCGACCGGCTTGAGATCAACCGGAAGCGGGCAGACGGGGTGAGGCCTCTCCGTCATGCCGAATGGCACGAGCATGTTGTGGCGTTCGCAGTTCCTGAGTTGTATCGCCAGCGGGAGGCTGTAGTCGCAACTTCCGGGATCCAGCGCGAAGGTCTCGCCGGCGAATTCCAGAATGAAACTGCCCTTGTCTTCGTGGGTGTGACCGGCATTGGCGCGATTGCCTTGGATGAAAAGTTTCACCCAGGCATCGCCCAGTTTGCGCTGTGAGACGAGAGGTCCCATCATCGCTAGGCTTACGAGCGGCTGCGGCGCGGAATTTTCAGCAGGCAGGCGCTGGATCAAACCCCAAGAGATCGCGGCATCCACCATCGCCGGCACACTCGCACCCATGTTTTTTCCACCAATCGGCCAACCATGGGAACGGGCGACGGTTTTGCGCAACATCCGTGCCCAGGCACTTTCCGGCAGCAGGCTGGCCATCATTGCTTGCGAGGCGATCTCGTGGGCATTGATGGCATCGCAGATCGGTATGACATCGCTCTCCTCATCGGTGCTGATGACGGCCTCGCAAAAATCACCGCAGCGCCGCATCGGCTCCGGAACAAGTTCGCTCAGCGGCCGATCCAGCGCGCGGCTGTAGTAGTAAACACCGAGTCCCGCATCGCGGCCGATGCAGCGGAAATACATCGGACCTTCGATGTAGCCACCATCGGGCAGAATGCTGCGTTCCAGATTTTCACAAAGTTCGCTGTAGGCGATGTCCATGTAGGAGCGCACCCGCGGCCAGTGACGCTGCATCACACCGAGCGCGAGCATGCGACCGGGGGTGAACCACGCGAGCTGGTTGCAGTCGAAAATGTAATGCCGCTTCCAGGTGTTGAACTGGATGGTGCCGATGGCTTCCTCCGCGAGGCGGCGAAGAAGGAAGTCACGCCCGAGGTCGGTGAAGCATTCTCCTGCCAGATCAAGAATGGCGGCGACTTCGTGGGCGCAAAGGCTCTGCACGAAACAACGGTGCTCAAAGGTGCTGCCGGGAAAGCGGCAGATGAAACCATCGTCCCAATTCTTGCACACGCCGATGCTCAGGGCGTAGCGCGCAGCCAAGCGCAGCAGACGCTTGTCTTTCAGAAGATGTCCGGCAATGGCGGCATTGAGACCGTGGTTGAGGATGAAGGAATCATGATCGCGCACCCGGTTGTAACGGGTGTCGCTCCAAAAGTTGACGAAGTCGTGAATCATCGTCTCCGGATCACGGGCCGACGCCGCTTCGGCCGCCGCGACAAATGGCGAGACGCTGCCATCCGCCGTCAACGCGGCATGCCGTTCGCGCATCGTGTTGAGTTCATCGGCATTCAAGACCAGTCCGTAGGCCGGCGCGAACTGCGGTTCGAAGGACTCGTCCTTGAGATGCTTTTCCCAACGCGCATCCCACGCCGATTGTGGTTTCAGCATGCGCGCGAGGCGACCGCTGTTTTGCAGCCCAAGCCAGTTGAACCACCCTTGGGCGATGCCGTCACCGGCGGCCTCGATTTCGATCGTCACCGAGTTCAAGCGGGTTGCCCCCGCAAGATCCATCGCGATCTCCTGCTTCTTGGGGCCTGCCTGTTTTGCTTCCAAGCGGCACTCACCCCGATCGGTCGATGCCAGCAAACGGATCACCGCACCCTCGGGTGCCATCACCGAAAGCACCAACCGGTCGTAATCATCGCAGGACACTTCGCAGCGGCGCGACATCCGTAGCGCAGGACCCTTGTCAGGCCGACGCGCCCAATCATAACCGACCTTATCCCAACGCTGGCTTACCACGAGGCCGTGCGATGAGCCAGACTCGATCGTCCACTGGTTCAATTCGCTTTGGGCCGGATCCCAAAGCGGGTCAAGGATCGCTTCTGCTTCGTTGATGGGAATGATTTGCATTTCGAATTTTTAGACAGAGTTAAAAGGATAAAGAAGCTCGCACGACCGAGCGGGTCGGGCTAAGTTCGTCCGTCAGGGAAATTGGCATCGGTGTGCCGTCGAGCAGGGAGTCGATCATCATGTCGAGGCTGGATGGGGCAATGGTTGAGATGTCGAGCGCTTTAGGTGCGGAACCCGACTTAAGGAGGCGGGCCGTGCCGTCGAGGGAGTTGGATTCCACGATGCCTGCCGTGCCGAACACGCGCAGGATTTCGTAGCCCCAGATGATGTGGCTCGACGGGTTCAAGTAATTGCAGATCGCGCTGGCGACGCCGCCATTTTCCAGAGTCATGAGCATCGAGACGGCGCGGCGGCAGTCGCTGCCGGCATGATCGTTGCCCAAGCGGGTCTCGCGAATCACCAACGAGGTGGTCTTCAAACCGGCAACCTGTTCGATGAAGCGAAGAGGGTAGATGCCGACTTGCTTAGCAAGACCGCCGTCGATCGCTTGGTCTTTGGGACGCCAGTCCGCCCAAGGATACGATTTCTGAACAAACACCTGCACCACCTCACCGATGGCGCCGGAGCGGATGCAATCGCGCATGGCGAGATAAGGCTGCTCGAGCGCGACGCCACCCATCTCGTGATAACGGAAACCCGTTTGAGCGACGGTGGCGATGATGCGGTCGAGATCCTCCTCGCGAAGAGCCGAGGGTTTTTCCCCATAAACATGGCGACCTGCCAAAAGGCATTTCACGGCATCCGCCGCCTGATCCGCGCGGCGCGGCGAGCAGAGGCTGACCATTTCCACCTGATCGTCGGCGAGGAGTTCCTCCAGCGTGGCGTAACGGGGAACCTCTCCGCATTCAGTTGGGATCGGGCGGTCGCCAAAAGCCGCCACGGCGACGAGTCGCGCGCGAGGGTGAGCCGCCAGAAGCTTTTCGATCTGATGGCCGTTGGTTCCGTAAAGTCCGATGCCGAGTTTTTTCATGAGATAAACGGACAGAATTTACAGAATTTTGAAAATTCAGACTTTGAGAGAGGAGGAGAGGGTCTCTGGATCATTCTTCTGGATTCGGGTTAATGATTTCCGTTTTCCGACTCGCTTGCGCTCGGGCCATGGCGGTGACGATGCGGATGCCGTTGATGATCGTTTCCGGCGAGATCTCCCATTCCCTCGATCCGCCACGGACAGCAGAGTGAAAGGCGTCCCAGCGGTAGGCATGGCTGGCGCGGTTGGCGGGGATGAGAGCTTCTTGGTGGAAGCGACTGCCGTCCGCGGCGACCGCCTCAAGCTTGAGCGTGATGTTGGGAGCACTGAAATGATTCTTCCCGTCGTAGCTCCTCACCACCACGCCGCGCTCGAAGACAAGCTCGGAACCGTGGACACCGCGAGTTGGCGTTGAGCAGAAGCTGTTGCGCACGGTGGCGATCGCTCCGCTCTCGAAGCGGATGGAAAGCTGGGCGATGTCCGGGGTGGGGCGGCCGGTGAGCTTGCGCGACTCGAGCACCTGCACTTCCAATGGAGTGCCGGCGAGCACGATGAGGTCGTTGATGCCGTAAATGCCCAAGCGGAAACAGGGTGCCACCGGGCAGAGAAGCGGATCGTCATACCAAGAGCCATCAGCCTCCTCGCGGCGCTGATACCAGCAGTCCATGCCCGCAAAAATCAAGTCGCCCAGATTGTGCTCCCGCTGCCATGAGAGGATTTGGCGGATGTCATCACCCGGCAGCGCCGACGGGGAGTTGAGATGCACCACAAGACCAAGCTCGGCGGCCTCTTTGAGCACGGCAAGGCCGGCCTCCGGATCGACCTCGAAGGGCTTGGTGGTCATGACATGCTTCCCGGCTTGCAGGATTCGACGGATCAACCCGGCTCGGCCCGCCGGGCCGGTGAAGAGGGCCACCGCTTCGATGTCGGACTCCGCGAGCATGCGATCGAGATCGTCGTAGCCCGCACACCCAAGCGCCTCGCAACCCTCCTTAAGCCGCTCCGGAGCATTGTCACAAACGGCGCGAATCTCGACAAATTGCCTGTCATTGCCGCGCACGACCTCCCGCATTTGCTGCAGGCCGAAACGCAATCCCAGCACACCGATTTTAATAGGATTCATAAACTTAATTACCAACTCGCAAAGATGCTCTTCCTTATCAGATTACAGCCGCAACGAATCAGTAAGGGAGTTTGCTTGGCGGGTGCGGGACGGACAGGGTCAACTCCGGATCAAGCCCGGCGAGGCTCAAGGACTGGCCGCCATCGGATACTTGCAGTGGTCCGAGCGCTTGTGGTGCGGCTTTTTTCCATGCCAGGGCAAAGGCCGTGCCGGTGCGGGCAACAGTGCCGGGGTGGAAGGGCACTTCAGCTCCTTCGTAGAACACAGCATCCAACCAGGCGCAGCGGCCGTCTCCACCAGTTTCCCAGCGCGAGACGGTTTGACCATCAAACCAAACGGCATCGGTGAGCAATTGCAGTTCCTCGCCGGAAGCGCAGAGGGTCCACTCGGCAGGGCTCACGGAATGGACTGCCGGGGCCTCCCCCTCGACCTCGAATCGAAGCCTCAAGTCGCGTAACGCGAAGGTGCCGTCCGCCGGTTTGTCGAAATGAACATGGTAGGTGCCTTCACCAGCCAAGAACTGCACGGCTCCGAGGATGACGGCCCTGCGTTGAGCCGAACGAAGTTGCGCCGAGCAGAAATCCTCACCGTTCAAAAGAACTCGCACCCGCACCCGGCCGAGGTCGCCGTTTTGGCCGCGCCAGTAACCCACCACCGGTTGGCATTGTTTCCAGAAAACCTCACAATTCACCGAACCGAGTGTGACGGTGGAATCCGACCATGTGGTGGAAACGACGCGGGGTTGGCCCTGCGTATCGCGCGTCCAGACTTCGATCTGCTCGTGCGGCGACGATGGAATCTGTTGAAAGGCGCTGCGCCATTTTTCGGGGCAGGGAACCGGGCCGGCAGGAATCCCGTAGGGGTCATCCAAGGGGGTGGGTTGAGCGGTGGCCGCGCCACCATGGTCTTGTGCAGGCGGCAAATCAAAGCCCAGACGCTCTTGCAGGAATGCCCTGGCATTTCGGTCGAGCCAGTTCGTGTAACTCCGCGAATGCGGTCCGGCCCATTGGGCGGTCGGCGGATGAAAATGCCGCGCGATCTGGCCCCAAAAAATTTCCAGCAAAAACTCAGCCTCGGCGCGGAGGTCGTCATCCAATGGCAGGGCGAGAATGCCCTCCAGCTCGGCAATATCGACCTGGTAATAAATCGGGCTGTTGTATTCCTGCACGCCATGGGCCTCGATGGACGCACGCAGTCGGCGAAACCGGGCGCGACCGTAAGCTGTCAGGCGCGGTTCGTTGAGGGCGAGCCCGGCTCCCAGCGTGACTGCTGTGCCGATGATGGCGATGTTTGTGTAGCTCGGTGCGACATTGCGTCGGAAAATACTCCACGCCGCATGCCCCAAACTTGCACGAGTCGCCTCCAGCAGTTCAGGCCCCAAGCGATCCGGGAGCTGATGCAAAATCGCGAGCAATGTGGATCCGATGAAGTCGGCCCAATTCCAGTCCGCTGGTTTCATCGCCGAAGGCGGTTCCTCCGCAAACCAACTCCAGATCCCATACCAAGGACTGGCCGGATCGGTTTCCTGGGCAGCCAGCACGCGCGAGAGCAAACTGCGCCCGAGTTCCTGATCCGCGGGATCGTCGGAACTCAAAAACGCATGGGCATGGACGGCATTCTCTCGATAGGGATGCGCCTGCGTGAGGATCGGGAGTCGGGAATGATACCCGGCCTTGTAAACCAAGCCCGTGATGAGACCGGCTTGGGTATTGAAGCGCTCGCGCAGCGCCGCAAGTTTGCGGGAGCGGTGGCTCATGATTTGAACGCCGTGGGAATCAAGGTTTGGAGAGTGCGTTTTGGATTTCCAGGATTCGGCTGGCGAGGATCCAGCGCATCGTGTCAAAGACGGAAGGCTCCCACATGCCATTCTCCAAGCGGCCGCCCACAGGGGTCACCGGGGGCTTGTTGTTGTTGATGTGTTTGTTCTCCCAAACGCCGTCGTCTTTGTATTTTTCCTGGACCTTGATGGAGTTCCAGACGAAGTCGAGGTCGGCGCGGCCTGCCTTGGCGAGATCCTCGCGACCGGCGGCTTTGGCGCGCTCGATCCAATTCTCGAGCGTGGTGATATAACGCATGTCATCGATCCCCTCGCGGTAAACCTCCCAAGTCACCACCGGTATTGGCGAGCCGTCATCGGCACTGCGAGTGAAGACATCGGAATTTCTTCCGTCGAGATAGTTCCAGGAGTTGCCTTGGTTGTGTTGATATATCCAAGGAATGAGACCCCGATAGCCCGAACGCCAGAAACCAAAGCCATAAGTCATCCGCGCGCCGATATTCCGCGTGTGGTCATTCTCGCCGCAAACATGGTTCGGATAGCACCAATACTCGACGCCTGGACGGGTGGCCGCCTCGGCCTTGATGGTTTCGTAGTCGGGCTTGAAAGGCTGGTTGCACCAGACATCGATGAAAGGCTTTACCGGATCCCATGGCGGGCCGCCGCGTTCGTTGAGCGGGTCGCCGGTCATGTAGGTGCGGGTGCCGGGCACCTTCTTGATCGACTCCATCAGCTTCGCCATGAAGGGCACTATATCGGGGGAACCCTTGGGCTCGGGCTCATCCACCGGATAGTAGAGGAACTCGGGCCAACCTCTCACCTTGCGTTCCGCCTCGATGCGCTCGATCAGCTTGGTGAATTCATCGAAGTAGGCCTGCGGTGGCATTTGGACACCCTTGAGATGTCCACCGCTTGGTTTTGCGACGCCGAATTTATCAAAGAAACTACTCACCGGAGTGGGAAAATGCAGCGGCATGGGGCGGTCGCTGAATCCCGCGCGCCGGGCCACATCGATCTGAGCTGCTAAATCGCCAAAGTCGGGTTCAAAATCGCCCTCCTTCGTCGTTTTTCCACGGAGGCTCCAGACAATGCCATTTATGCCGTGCTCGGCCATGTCGCGGATTTCCTTTTCCATCTTGCCGACATACCACTCACGGGAGAAGGCATCTGACAGAGGCGTTGTTCCCCAAGTAAAAGTATTGTATTGATTGTAATACATCCCGTAGGCGATGCCTTGGTCTTTCTCCAAAACAATCGGCAGGACGCGCAGTTCCACCGGCACCTCCTGGAGCTTCTTGTCACCGGATAAGATGTTGGCCTTTCCGCTGTAGATTCCCTCCGGCGTCCCCTCAGGCACGCGCACGGTCGCCCAGACGCGGAAGTTCTCACCCTTTGTCAGGTCGCTTGGGATCATTGGCATGAGAACATCCGGAGCGCGGTAGGTGGTGTAGAGCACATTCCAGTTCGGCCGCGTCCACATGTATTTGACGAAGCGTGTGTCGATCGATGTGGCACTGATGCTCTGGCCATCTTGGCTTTTCAGATCGGAGAATTGCACTCGCACATCTTTCAAGTCCTGCAGCGGCAGGATGGCAAAGTTGAGTGGTTCGAATTCACCGGGCGCGGCAAAGGCACGCACCGGGGCGTCGATTTCCGACCGCAGCGGTGCGGTGTTTGGCCAGATGTTCGAGATGTAGCTGCGCGTGTAGGTGACCAGACCACGATCAAGTTCCTGCTTGGTGAACTCCGGCATGGGGTTCTTTTCCTCGTGCTGGGTTTTGGTCCACTTTGCCCACTCCTCCTCCGGCAGGAGAAATATGTCCTGCTCGTAACGCGCCAACTTTTCGGCTTTCACCGCATCCCACTGCGCGGCAGGCACGATGGCCAGGCCATTGAGCAGCCAACGACTGCGGGTGCTGATGTTGAAATTAAGCACGCCATCGGAGACGACATCCATCGTCAGCACGCGCGCCTCTTCTTCTCCCGGGAAGGTTGCCGTGCGTTTTTCCTGTCCACAGGCAAAGGTGCTATCCCAGACCATAAAGCGATTCGGACGGCTCTTGTCGCCGTTACCGCCCGGCGAACCGAGCAGGATCCAGACTTTGTAGGCACCCTTGGGAGCGGCGACGCGGAAGGTGGCCGTGGAGTTTCCGGAAACATGATCCTCGCTCAGCGCGTTGAGGAAAACCGGAGGCGATTCGAAAGAATCCGTTGTGTAAGGCACCGTGATCGTGCGTTTTTGAATTTTCACCTTGGTCAAGTCGGCCTTTTCGACCGCAGTGAGTGCCGGTTTGTCCACCCAACCAAAACCAGTCTCCGGCGACCACGCGGAGTCCGGCGTTACGGCGGTGAAGCCCTCGGCCAAAGCCGAAGTCGCCGTGCCGAAATCAAACAGAAGCGTCTTGGCTGGCGCAACCGCTTCCTCCGGCGGTTTCACTGCGCTACCGGACTCGCGTCGGCAGCCGATTTGAACAAAACAAAGAACGGCAAGCGCCAAGGCACCGACTTGATGCAGGCGTCGATTCACGAAGTGGATGTTCATGATTTGAACGCGGTGGGAATCAAGGTTTGGAGAGTGCGTTTTGGATTTCCAGGATTCGGTTGGCGAGGATCCAGCGCATCGTGTCAAAGACGGCAGGCTCCCACATGCCATTCTCCAAGCGGCCGCCCACAGGGGTCACCGGGGGCTTGTTGTTGTTGTGCCACTTTACTTCCGGTTGGCCGTCATCTTTATATTTTTCTTGGACCTTGATGGAGTTCCAGACGAAGTCGAGGTCTTCGCGACCGGCGTTGGCGAGGTCTTCGCGGCCGGCGGCTTTGGCGCGCTCGATCCAATGCTCGAGAGTCGTGATGTAACGCATGTCATCGATTCCCTCGCGGTAAACTTCCCATGTCACCACGGGAATCGGTGAGCCGTCATCGGCGGTGCGCACCAACACATCGGAATATTCTCCGTCGAGGTAGTTCCAAGGATTGCCCAGATCGCGTTGATACATCCAAGGAATGAGACCCTTATAGCCTGAGCGCCAGAAACCAAAGCCATAAGTCATCCGCGCGCCAATGTTCCGGGCGTGGTCATTCTCGCCGAGGACATGGTTCGGATAGCACCAGTGTTCCGCATCTTTATGGGGGCCAGCTTGCGCCTTGATGGTCTCGTAGTCGGGCTTGAAGGGCTGGTTGCACCAGACATCGATGAAGGGATAGACCGGATCCCACGGCGGACCGCCGCGCTCGTTGATCGGATCGCCAGTCATGTAGGTGCGGACACCGGGCACCTTTTTAATCGACTCCATGAGCTTCGCCACAAAGGGCACCACATCGGGGGAACCACTCGGCTCCGGCTCATCCAGCGGATAGTAGAGGAACTCCGGCCAACCTCTCTTTTTGCGCTCGGCCTCGATGCGCTCGATCAGCTTGGTGAAGTCATCGAAGTAGGCCTGAGGAGGCATTTTGACATTCTTGAGGTGCAAGCCTGGTTTCTCGATGCCATGTTTTTCAAAGTAAATAGGCACAGAGCTTAACAGTTGTAACGGCATCGGGCGGTCGCTGAATCCAGCGCGCCGGGAAGCATCAATCAGCGTGGCGAATTGATCAAAGTCGGGCTCGAAATCTCCACTCTCGTTCTTTTTTCCAGGCATAAGCCGTTCGACACCGTTCATGCCGTGCTCGATCATGCCGCGAATCTCTTTTTCCGCCTTGCCACGGAACCACTCGTGGGAGAAGTCATCGTTGGCTCGATTCGCGTTAGTGACAGGATTGCCGTAATACATGCCGTAGGTAATGCCTTGGTCCTTCAAGAGGTTGATTGGAAGCACACGCAAGGCCACCGGCACCTCGTGGAGTTTCTTCTCCCCGGAGAAGATTTCGGCCTTCCCGCTGTAGATTCCTTCGGGAGTCCCTTCAGGCGCGCGCACGGTTGCCCAGACGCGGAAGTTCTCGCCCTTCGTCAGGTCGCTCGGGACTATCGGCATGAGGACATCGGGAACACGGTAGGTGGTGTAGAGGAAATTGTAGTTCGGCCGCGACCACATGTATTTGACGAAGCGTGTGTCGATCGACGAGGCATCGATGCTTTGGCCGTCCTTGCTTTTCAGGTCGGAGAACTTGACGCGCACATCCTTGAGATCACGCAGCGGCAGGATGGCAAAGTTGAGCGGCTCGTATTCACCGGGCGAGGCGAAGGCGCGCACCGGGGCATCGATCTCCGTGCGGAGCGGGGCGGTATTCGGCCAGATGTTCGAAATGTAGCTGCGGGTGTAGGTGACCAGCCCGCGATCAAGTTCTTCCTTGGTGAATTCCGGCATGGGGTTCTTTTCCTCATGCTCGGTCTTGGTCCATTTGGCCAACTCCTCTTCGGGCAACAGGTAAACATCCTGCTCGTAGCGTGCGAGTTTTTCGCCCTTCACCGAATCCCACTGCGCCGCCGGCACGATGGCCATGCCATTGATGAGCCATCGGTTGCGGGTGTTGATTTGAAAATCAAGCACGCCATCGGAGACGACATCCATCGTCAGCACACGCGCGTCGTGTTCACCGGGGAAGGTGGCGCTGACTTCACTCTTGCCGCAGGCGATACGAGTATCCCACACGACATAGCGGTTCGGGCGGCTCGTTCCTCCCCCGCCGGACGAGCCGAGCAGGATCCAGACTTTGTAGGCTCCCTTGGAGGCCGCGACGCGGAAAGTGGCTGTGGCATTTCCGGAGACATGATCCTCGCTGAGCGCGTTGAGGAAGACAGGAAACTGCTCAAAAGAATCCGGCATGCCCGGCTTTTTTGGATTCTGGCGGACCTTCACCTTGACCAGATCGGCCTTCTCGACGGCAGTTAGCGCCGGTTTATTCAACCAGCCAAATCCGGCCTCGGGCGACCACGCTGAGTCCGGAGTCACAGCGATAAATCCCTCAGCCAGTTGCGAAGTTTTCGTGCCGAAATCAAAGAAAACGGGCTGGTCAAAGAAAACGGGTTTAATTTGCTCGGTTTTTTTGACTTCTTCCTGACTGCCGGAGGTGGATTCCGGGCGATCCACCTTTTGATGTTTAGCCGACTCAGTTTTTTGGACTTCCTCCTGTCCTACGCCCAACCATGAGAGCCAGCTTTGCCACCAGGATGAATTTTTTGCGGGCGGCTCTTCTGCATAGGAATTCACTACGGGAAGCGCGGCAATCAAGATGGCGGCACATGTTTTTTTCGTGATGATCATTTGTCTTGGTTTCTATTTATTGATTTTCAAAAGGGGGCTGGATGATCCGTATAAATTTCTTTGCATCAGCAATCTCTGATCCATTTTCAAGCAGCCTCAGCGTGATGGCGTAGTGCCCGGCTTTCAAGTTCTCCCACTGCAAAGGCAAGCGGGCGATTTGCTCAACAACCGGGGCTTCTCCGCTGCCAAGGATATTTCCTGCAGGGTCACTCGCCGACCAAGCGATCTGAAGCTGGGAGCCGGATTCAGCAGATTTATTTACTCGCACTTGCAGCTCAGCTCTACCGCGCTCCACATAGACGGCATTCCGGAGGAAGTCACCAATCACCGCTTCAGGCAGCGCAGGCAGGATCAATCCATATTCCTGAACAACATTCTCCCCGCTGAATGCCCGAATTTTCATTTTCTTGCCGACATCGCCCGGCGTGAACTGAAATGGGAGGAGAATCCGGCCCGATTGCTGCGGGCCGATGGCGATTTGAGCACGGTTTTTTTCATCCACCAGCAATTCCACGGAGGATAACTTGCCCCGGTCGCCATCCACCTCGAAGCTGCAAAAATTTTCCGCACAATTTTTCCCAGCGGAAAACGGCGAGTAGAAGGAGAGATTCTTCAGGCTGAACGGAATTTCAAGTTGCTCGATACCCTGAAGCTCATCGAATAACGCAAATTCTTTGAATCCCTTCACGCTGGTCTTCAGGGAGGTCATCAGCATGGGCTTGGTTTGACGATGGCGTGTTATTTGAAACGCCCACGGCCCGCTGGCGCTTTCGATGGGCAGACGGTTGAGCGGGATCGCCATTTCCGTTACCCATTCCTGCTTGCCGATCCGTGCCTTGCACTCTGCGCCGCTCTGGTATCCTTCATCCGGAGACAATCCTTTCCCTGGATAATAGGTGTCATTCACGATTCCATTGGCGTTGAAACTGATCTGCACGCAGCGACCGGATTCGCGGGACGCGGTGGAAAGGTAGAATTCGATGGAGTCATCCTTCCACACCATGCCATCGTGATTCACGGTATCCTTGCGGAGCTTGTCGATGAGAGGCTCCTGGCAGATCACCGCGAGGTAGATGTGCGTTTTGGTGGCGGTGAGCAAGGCGCGGGTCTCCACCCGGTCGGCTTCAGGAATGGACGCTCCCTTGAGCGGACTGAAGGAGGACACCGCCAATGCATCCTTCCAGCACGGATCACTCAGGTCGCCGTCCAGCACCGGCGCTTTGCCGGTCAGCGGCAAATGATAGCTCGCGACCTCTTGCGCCCAAACGGACGCGATACTCAACGGCAAGACGATGCCCGATAGTAGCCAGCGCATTATTTTTGGTTCCAAGGACCCTCGACGATTTTAAATGTTGCCACTTTTTGCAGTTTGGGATCATCCGGAAAAACGGATACTTCGTAGTGACCGGAAGGCAGATTGAGTTTCGAGAGATCCAACTCATAAACTTGGGCACCGCGTTTCCATGGCGGCACCTCGGAGTGAAGAACATTGTCCTTTTGTCGCAGAACCAGCGGAATGCCACGCTGAATTTCCGCCTCCGAGCCTGTGATATTCAGCTCCAGCCTCACACTCTTCGCCCCTGGCGGCAGCGCCGGATCCAAGACCATCAGTGAGGAAATCTCGAGAGGAGTGCGGGTCAACTGGAAACCGCCCACCAACAATTCGACGAGGTCCTTATCCGCATAGTCCGATTCCGCCACGCTCAGAGTGATTCTCGGGATTTTGTCCACCGGAACGCCCTTGGCCTTGATATCAGCGACCGGAACCGTGACCCGCTGCCATTCCCCTTGCTTTTGCAATTTGATCGGGAGCATGAACTGATTTGGACGCGCCCCGATAAGGAGCGTTAAGACCATGCGAGTCACTTCCGGGCGCGACACTTTGCCCATGACCATAAACTCCAAGTTATCCCACGCACTCCAGTCCTCCTGACTCCCCTCCAACTTTCCAAACGACACACGCGGCCAACCTTTCGGATGGCCCGCCTGCCCGGTGGAAAAATCCACCGGCACAGTCATCCGGACCGCCTTCCCCCCCGCTGGGCAATCGATGTCCGATAAAGCCACCGAGGCCTCATTGTCAGGAGTGCTGCAGAGGGAGGGATCGCTCATGCGCAGCAATGGCAAGGCGGTCATGTGAACGCCTGAGCCTTGCTGGGAATCTTGAGCGGACAGCTTGAGGGACAAGGCCGCAACGAGTGTTAGGATGTATAAAAACGGCATGAAGTTTTGATTTTTAAACTGCTTTATTCAGGTTTTATGTCACCGGCCTTGCCTCAATTCTGACGAAAAATCCATTCAGTGCATCACTCCGCTTGGGTGAAGACCACTTCGTCCACAAGAACGGGATCGTTGAAGTTAGCCGTCTCATTCAAGATAGCGACTTTGACGAACTTGGTGCCTGGCCAGAACTTTCCAGACTGCCGCGGGCCCTCGCTCACGCCGGAAATGCGTCCTTTGAGTTCCTTCCAGCTGGTGCCGACTTGTTGAGTGTCAATCCACAGGCAAGCACCTTGCGATCTGTGCTGGCGCACTTTGGTGCCGGCCACAAAATCGGCGGGCAGGGGCTTGGCGAGTTCCACCTCCCATTGCCCACCCACTTGGCGGATCGATTTGAGCCCTGCACCGCTGAGGTTGCGATTGGGGAGGTCGCTGTAAGCACCGGAATCATCGACATCGAACGCAACAAAACCAAAATCGGGCGTCCATTTTGTATCGAATACCCATTGTTGACCGTTCTCAATTTTCAAGACTTTGTCGCCCTTGCTGGCGGCCTCGCGCAACTTGGTTTCCGTGCCTGCAACGGGCGTGATTTGCGAACTCGTGATCTCTTTTTCATCCGCATCATAACTCACGAAACCCAGACACATCTTTGCCTCCGCACCTTCGGACTTGAAAAAGGCTGACAACTTGTAGCGGAGTTCTGGATCAACCGGGATTAATTCCTCAGAACGAACCATTCCGCTTTGCTTGCAGACAAATGATTTTGAACCTTCCTTCGCAGTAGCAGAGACCGACGGAAACTCGATCCAACCGCCACTATCTCCCGACTCCGCTCCTCCGTTTTTCAACAAATTTTCTCCAGGGTTTTGAGCTTGAAGCAGACAGGGCATTGAAGCCATGGCGACGGCAAACGAGATTCCAGCAATGTGGGATTTGGCGATTTTTGGTAGTTTTTTCATATTGGGGTTTTTTGGGGTTTATGGGGTTTGTTTGTTCAGGGGAAATGGCAAAATGCGTGAAAATGGGAGGGTCATCGTTTGCCTTGCTCGCGCCCTGCTCGCTACGCCCTTCGGGCCATCTGCGATGCGCTTCCTTCGCACTTCCCAGTGCTTCGGTTCGCATGACCCATTTTTCAGCCGCCCTCTGGCTCGTAGACCTACGGGTCGGAGAGAAGCGGCGTCCGAGGGGAGCATGACCGTCTCGGTCGTGCACGCGCAAGGCGTGGCTTGGGCTGTTTTGGCGGGGTGGTGTCTGCGAGTCATTCCACGCCTTCCGTGTTTGATATGGGCCATGCCGGAGGATGGTCCGGCAAGGTGCGGCGTTTTTGTGGTAGGGTCATCGCTTGGCTCTGCAGTGGAAGTGGTTGAGGGGCGTCATGAGGGATAATGGAGGGGTAATTTGAATTTTGTTTTGAATGAGCGAATTGATCACCAAATGTTGTTATAACGCTTCAATTATGGAGCATCTCAAGGGATATTTCATCTTGAAAAAAGCACATCTTTGTATTGAATGATCACTTTTCAGATGGCAACTCCCCAAATAACTCACCAAGCCGCGCATGGATGGCTTGTTTTGTGGAGGCAGAAGCTTTCCTGCATGCCTCGGCCGCACACCCATACCGATGTCGAGATCAATATTCCGTTGAAAGCCGGTCCACTCCGCTATGTCCACTCCGGACGCATCGTTGAGGTCCAGGCTGGCAATCTCGCGCTCTTCTGGGGAGGAATCCCTCACCAACTCCTCTCATCGGGAATCGGCTGCGAGGGAATCTGGATCACCCTGCCTCTGCCATGGGTGCTGCAATGGGAGATACCCGCCCCCTTCACGCAACGCCTGCTCTCCGGCGAGTTTCTGCTGGAAAAATCCTCGGTGGCAGAAACCAAAGGACTCCGCCAATGGGTGGAGGATTTTGAAAGCGAAAATGCCGCCCGCCGGAAAGTCCTGCTGCTGGAAATCCAAACCCGCCTGCATCGCCTGGCCTTGAACATGCCTTCCGAAGTTCTGCGGCACCCCTCGAGTGCGACCTCCGGCGGAGAAGCCAGAATCGATGCGATCACCCACCAAATCAACACGCGCTACTTCGAAAACATCACCGTGGAAGAAATCGCTGACGCGGTCGGGCTGAATCCCCGCTACATGATGAAGCTCTTCCGCGCACACTCCGGCATGTCCGTTTGGGAATATGTGGTGCGAATGCGCATCAGCCACGCCCAACGACTGCTCATCACCACCAACGAAAAAATCACCGACATCGCGCTCGAAAGCGGCTTCGGCTCAGCCGCGCCCTTTTATTCATCTTTCAAAAAATTCGGCGGCGGAAAAAGCCCAAGAGCCTTCCGGCAAGCGCACCGCTGAGCGCGCCGCGCGCCAGCACGATTCGTAACCCAAGGTAGGGACTGCCAGGCCCTTGGCGTCCCACACTTCAGCTGCGAAGCAGCGTTTCTACTGGATGCAATGGCGGCCTTGCCACGCAAGTGGGTCAGCGGCGGCGCGCCGACCCTACCCTGTGTGGCACGACCGCGCGGCCGCGCGAATCGGGCGGCAAGGCGACATGCATCTTGCGTTTTTTGGGGGATGTTTTTTTATCACTCCCATGAATTCCTCCAACCTGCCATCGCAGCAGGACTCCAAAATCCGACAGAGCCGCAAGCGCTCTGAACAACGGCAATACCATGTCGCGCTGGGGTTGGATCCCTCAACCACTTACAGCAGGCAGAAACTGCAAGGGGTGCTGGCTTGGATGCGGAAGCATGGCCACTGGAAGGTGGCTATGCACGAGGCTCAGCCGTATCTACCGCTCAAAGAACTGCTGAAATGGCGCGGCGACGGCATCGTGGGCGAATTTTTTACCGAAGCGGAAGAGAATGCGGCGGCCGGGCTCGGGATTCCAGTGGTGAATACCTCGGGCATGGCTCCGCAGAGTGCGATCCCGACGGTGTGCTTGGATGACGAGGCGGCAGGAGAATTGGCGGCCAAGCATCTTCTTGGCTGCGGCCTGCGCGAGCTTCATTTCATCGGCTGCAAGGAGCAAGCCATCGCCCACATGCGGTGGAAAGGATTTCAGAAAGTGGCAAAGGCGGGCGGAGCGCGGGCTATGGCGCACTGGATCGACCTGCCGAAAAACCAGAGCCAATGGGTGCAGCCCAAGCCCTATTTGGAGGCGTTGCGAAGCATCCAAAATGAGGCGGGCGTTTTTTGCCAAGCGGATCGCATCGCCTTTGGCGTGTTGGCCGCCTGCCGCGAACTGGGTATTCCCGTGCCGGGCCAGTTGTCGGTGGTCGGAGCGAACAACGATGAGATCCTCTGCCAACTGGCCGAACCTCCCTTGAGCAGCGTGGATGAAGACGCAGCGGCAGTGGGATACCACGCGGCGGCGATGTTGCAGCAACTGATGTCTGGAAAAAAAGTGCCGGTCACACGCAAGCGGATGCCACCGGCAGGACTCCGGCAACGGGCCTCGTCGGACAAACTGCCACACGGCCCGGCGGACTTGGGGCGCGCGCTGAGATTTATCCGAGGGCATATTCACGAACAAATCGGCGTGCCGGATGTGCTTCGCCTGGTGCCGGTGTCGCGACGGACGCTTGAAAACCTATTTCTCAAGGAAATGGGCCACGGCGTTTACGAGGAAATCCGGCGACTGCGCATCGAGCGGGCGAAGGAACTCTTGCGCGAAACAAACAAATCCATTCTGGAGGTGGCTATCGGCAGCGGCTTCAAGACTCTCAAAAGCATGGAGCTAACCTTCAGTCGATTCCAAGGCACCACACCGGTCGCCTACCGAAAAAAACATCTCTCAAGAAAGATGTGAGCCCAAAGCGGGATTGTGTTCGGGTATCGAAGAGGTTGCGGAGCCAGTGTCTTTCACAGTCGGGACGACTGTGCTCGCGCGGCAGCGCGATCCGAAACTTGGGAGGGTTCATCGTCCTTGCATGACCCATTCTTCAGCCGCGCAGCGGCGTCTCCGTAACCCAAGGTAGGGATCGCCAGGCCCTTGGCGTCCCAAACTTCAGCTGCGAAGCAGCGTTTCTGCTGGATGCAATGGCGGCGTTGCCGCGAAAATGGGTCAGCGGCGGCGCGCCGACCCTACCCTGGCAGACGATCGCGCTGCCGCGCGCGCCCTACCTTTTCTTCCGCGGCTTTCCCTCTTCGCAGGAGATTCTTTAAAGCGCTTCGGCGAATTCCTCGAGCGTGCTGCTACGGATGGCGGCGCGGTGCAGTGATTGCAACTTGGCAGTGTCCGCAATCGATTCAACTTCTTCGCGCAGGCCTTCTGGAACTCGGTGGAAGCGGATTTCCAGGGCTTCGAGGATGTCTTGTTGCTTCGAGAAGATCAGACCTTCTTGGTGGCCTTCCTGACGACCTTTACGGATGCCTTCTTGGCGGAATTGTTCGGCGAGCGAACGCGTTTCTTCGCGACCTTCTTGACGGAATTGTTCGGCGAGTGACATGGCGTTTTTACTGAGTTTTGGGTTGCGCAGTGTTTCAAGTCTCCTGCGAAAGGCGGGCTTGTCAAGGTCTCGGTCCAGGATGTAGCGCATCAGCATCTCGAAGGAGGCCGATGGCAACTGGATCAGCAACGATTCGTCCCATACGAGGTCGTCCAGCAGGACCTGGAGTTTTTCGGCTTTCAGGGCGCGCAGCGTGAGAATGCCCATTGGCGTGCCGAGGATTTTCTCAAACGGCATGCGGAACAACTCCACAAGCTGGAATTCAAAGTCGGGGATGTGTTTTTTGATGTCCTCCCCTGCCCCTTCGGGAATGTCGATCAAGTCCGCGAAGCGGGTGGAGCTTTTCCAAGGTTTGTTGTCCTGCGCGAGGACGAGGGGCAGGATTGGCGGGAGTTTCGTGGCGCTGGAATTATTGCGGAGATAGTCGTTCCAGATGCGGACCATGTAGGTGAGCAGGCGCAGGCCGATGAGCGGGTCTTCCTGATTTTGGTGCTCAAAGAGGATGTAAAGGAAGGCGGGTTGGCCGTCGATTTTCGCGGTGAAAAGGAGGTCGCTCGAGGTCGCGGCGAATTCGGGGTCGATGAAACTGCCGCTCACGAGGGTCAGCGTGCTCCAATCGATGCGGCGCGTGAGCTTGCGCGGAAGATGGCCTTCCATAAAGGCCCGGGCGTTGTCGGGGTCTGAAAAGGTCGATTTGACGAGCTTATCGTGAGGTTGGTGGATCGTGGCCTTTGGAGACGGCATGGCGAGAGAGTTGGAAACAGCGCTCTCAGAGTCAAAATGAGGAATGTGACGATTTTGGCAAATGCGGCGCTAGTGTCTTTCACAGTCGAGACGACTGTGCCCCCTCTTTCGCGCCCCGCGCGGCAGCGCGAAATCGTAACCCAAGGTAGGGATCGCCAGGCCCTTGGCGTCCCAAACTTCAGCCGCGAAGCGGCGTTTCTTCTGGATGCAATGGCGGCGTTGCCGCGCAAGTGGGTCAGCGGCGGCGCGCCGACCCTACCCTGGCAAACGATCGCGCTGCCGCGCGGTGGCGGCAACTTGGCTGAATTTGGAGTAAACAGCGTCTCTCTTTTCTCAAACCACTTCCGGGGAATTGGAGTTCATCACCTTCAGGTTGCGGAAGAGCATTTTGGTGCGGATCATGCAGCGGATGGCGATGTGGCCTGCGAGCAGGATTGAGCCGGAGCCGCCTGTGGAGCTATCGTTGGCATCGATCACGATTTCGCCGTTGATGGCGCCGAGGATGCGGCCGCCTTGCTGGAGGTATTCGAGCCGGTGCCATTGGTTTTTCTCAAGCGGCTTTTGAGTGCAACCGTAGGCCATGCCGCGCCAGAACGGATTTTTGAGCATGGCGTGTGTGGCCACATCGTTGCGGACATCGTTCATCTCGCGGTAGTATTCCCAGTGGTAGTTGCGCACGGCGTCGGAGTGGACCGTGCTCATGCTGCCGGTGGTCTTGGGTTGGTGATCGCGCATGAAGGGCTCGCGGTTCATGCCGCTTGCCTGGGTCATCAAAAGACTGAGTCCACCTTGTTTGAGCGACATGAATTCGTAGGTCACATAGAGGTCGCCCTCGAAAAATTTCTTCGACCAGAGGTAAACCTGTTTCTCCAGCGTCGCCGCCTGCTGCGGGAGATTCGGTGTCTCCACCAGCAATCCCTCGGGAGTGATTTGCGGCGCCTGCGTGTAGCCCTGCACATGAAAGGCATCGAGGTCCCGCTCGTTGGTGAGCGATAGATCCTCGCGCAGCGTCCAGCTTGCATCGGGCTTCCATGAAAAGGTCTCGCGGCCGATGCCCGCATGCTCCTTGCGCAATTCCTTTTGATACCCCTCGTCACAATCGGTGGCCTGATCCCGGTAAAGCGCCTCGACTTCGGAGGGCATCAGCACGCGGTCGTAGAAATCGATGTTCGAGTAGCAGAAAGCGGGGTTGCCGGTGTAGAGCGATTCGCCACAGGGATCGCGGTGAAACTCGGCATGGTTCACATCCTCGCGCGCGGCCAGCACGCCGTTGACATAGATGAAGGCCTGCTCTTTCTCGAAGTCCCAAGCGAGAGTGAAAAGATGCCAACGCTGGCGGCGGAAGGAAAAGTCCCCGACGCCCAGATAGGCCTTCTGCGGAGTCTCTACAATATCCGGCCAGAACTGGCCCTTGTAAAACTTCGCGTAGAGTTGGACATGCCATTGCAGGCGGTAATGCAGCGAGAAGTTCGCCTTGTCGTAGGCCGACGGATTCGGATTGTCGCTCAGCAGGGCATAGACATTGAAGTCGGGATTATCGATCGCCATGCAATCGCGGGGCATGAAGTAGCTCAAGTCCTCCAGCGATGCGACCCACATGGAGAGCGTGCCGCGGGTGTCGTTGATGTTGTGCTTCGGGAGCACCAGGCGGGAGTGAATGCTGGTGGGATTGAGCCCCTTTCTGCCCTTGAGTGAAAGCGTGCGCCAATCGCCTTCGACCTTCACACCGTTCCCCGGTTGGGTCGGGTTCTCAAGATAGCGAATGATCGGTGTGGGTGATGTCGTGTTCATATCTGTTTTGTGAGTGGCTTAGGGATTCGGAGCGACTTCGCGGACCACGCGCCAGCGTGAGAAATTGCCGATTCCCGAGCCCGCGCCGCCTGAGAATTGGAAGATGAGGTTGTTGATGCCTCCGGTCCCCGGTGCGAGCAGGAAGCGCTGGGTTTTGAATTGGGTGAAACCGCCGGTTTCTTCGAGTTGTTGCTTGGCGAGTTCAACCCCCTCCATGTTCCGGGCGGCATAGATGCCGAGGACGCCGCCCCATCGCTTGTCGACGCCGACCTCGACTTCAATCCAGAGTTTTCCGCCCTTTGCCTGACCGAGATCCACCCGTCCGTAATCGGCAAAAGCTCCAGTCTTGATGTGGCCCATGACCTTTGGTGTGGGGGCAGTGGAATTCGCGACGACCTGTGCCCCTTGCACCCTGCGCGCACCCGCAGCAGGGAACCATTGGGAAACCTGCAGGCCGGGACTATCATTCTGATACTCGATGACATTCAGAGGATTATCCTTGTCCTCGGGCGTCCACCACGGATTGCGGGCGAGAACATAGATGCGTTTGCTATCCGCCGTGACCGCCGCTTCCTTTTCGAAGCCTGCAAGGGAAGCGAAGAGCGGTTCGACCTTGGCACGGATGTCGGAGATGCCAGCCCCCGCCTTCTTGGGCGCGATCCATGCAGCAATGCCATAACCCGGCACGGTCACTTTGACGGGATCGCCGGGCTTCCACGAGTATTCCTGCGGTTTGCTGCCCTCGGTTAGGAAGGTTGCCGTGAGGGGTGCATTTTCCACGCCCCATGCTCCGGCAGGAGGCACGAGGGAGACGCTTTTTTCTTCATGGGTTGTGTTGACAAAAATGGCCGCCACGACGCCGTCCTTCTCCCAGACGCTATGCATGACGGCGGGTGTGGTTTCCATGAGCGCAGACCGGTAGCCCCAGTCGCTGGTGACAGTCGTCGCTCCTGCCTCGTAACCCATCGGCTTGAGCATGCTGCCGCCATTGAAAAATGGCAAAAAGGCGTGGCGGGTGTGGGCGAGCTTCTTGACAAAGAGGCGGAACATTTGATCGCTCTCGACATCATTGGGGCGGAACCAGCCGATCTGTTCGGCATAGAGGAGCTGGCGGGAGGCCTTGCCGAATTTGGAGATTTCACGCCAGCCTTCCCGACCGACGAACTGAAGATGCCCGGCGTAGATGGATTGAAACGCCGGCACTTCACCCGCACGCATCGCGCCTGCGCGCCACGGGAGCAGGCCATCGAGCATGGCAGCGAAGGGCTCCGACACATCTTCGGAATCGAAAGTCGTTTCCGGAAAAGCCGCGCGAGTCTCCTCACGGATTTTGCGGACCATTGGCCAGTAGCCTTCCTCCACCCAGGCGCTGCCGGACCCCGGCGCATGCGGATGAGTGGGATCAAAGCAGCGGTCGGGCGCGGAAGCGCCAAGTTGGTCCAGATACACGGCCGGCGCGCCGTAGCCGGCGATCGTCTTGGAGATACCCGCGACGGTGTCCTGCCAATCCGGGCAGGTCGGGCACATGACCGTGAAGGGACCATCGTAAATTTGCGTGCTGGTTTGTTGTTGCCGGTCCTTCACAGCAGACGGCAGGGCTTTGGCATCGTGATCCGGCAAGGCTTGGCTCCAGATCAGGACATTCATGTAGGGCTTGATATAAATTCCCGCCTCCCGAGAGCGTTTGAGAAATTCGTCCAAGCCCGGGCGCGGAGTGTATTTCGGAAACATGGCGTTGAAGGGTTCCTCGTGCCAGCTGTAAAGGAGCGTGCCGATGGGCAGGCCGAGATAATCGCGAAATGCGCGCAGTTGCCGCTCCTCCTCCCAGTTGGTATCAGCGGCGCGGTGGTCCACACGGAACCACAATGTCAGATCCCGATACCAGTCGGGCGTGTCTTTTCGGGTCGGCGATGCCGGCCACCATGGCGCCGTGCGGACGAAGCGCTCATAGATGCGCGTGGCGTCGAACCAATCCCCGTCGAAAACCTCCATCACGGCCTTGCCACTCGAACGGAAGCCATTGCCACCCTTGCCTTCCGGGGCACCCACCCACCAAAGCGCAGAAAACTTTCCGCTCTTCTCGTCAAAGCCGCTGGCGGCAAGTTCCTTTGGCTGCGCAGCGGGATCCTCGATGCCCAGATAAACGCCGCGACCCGCATCATAATAAGCGAAGTATTGCATGGTGGCGCGGGCCGACGGGTAATTTCCGCTGTAGCTGCTGCGCAGATCGGTGACCTGGCCCGAATAGAACGGCAGGAACATCTGCCCCGAGTCCTTGCTCCAACGCCGCAGGGCCACATCGGGGAAGCGGGCCTTATCGAGGATGGCTTTGCCGGCTCCATTTTCAACGGACATCTCCATTTCCAAGCGAGGTCCTGCGAGAACGAAATTCACCTTGGTTTCAAGAGTCTCCGCCTTCCAGCGAAGCGTCGCCGTTCCCTGGCCGGCGTCCATTTCCAAGCGGCTTTCCAAGCTCTCATCCAGTGCATCCAACGGCCGCTCTTGCGTGTCGCCGGGAGAGAGCAGGGAAAGCGCCCAGAGCGGTTCGCGTTTGCCAAGCAGTTCCTCATTCCGCTTCAGGTCAAACAAACTGCTCCAATACACCTTTCCCACCGTGGGTTGGTAAAAGCCCATCAACAACACATCGGTCTGCAGAAAACGAAACTCCGGATGGGCGGCGGAGAAGGCTGCGAGCAAGTTCGTCTCCCCAGCCTTGAGCAAAGCGGCGATCGTCTTGAGGGCCGGGATCAACTGCGCTTCGGTCTCGGCGTATTTGCGAGCACTATCCACCGCAGCCAGCAATCCTTTGCAGCTTGAAACTTCTCCCTCCGACATCTTGGAGGCACCTAGCGCCAATCCAAAATTGCGCAGCCATCGCCGCCAACCCGAGACCTCCTGCGGCGACATTTTCGATTGCAACGCGGCCTCCACGGAACGCAGAGCCTCCGTATAACCGGGGTCAGGCTTGGCCTCATGAGGAAGATAAACCTTTGCCAGTTTCTCCTTTTCCAAGAGCTTGCGAAATTCGCCCTCCTCCAGCTCCCGGTCATAGACCCGCAACTCTGCCATGTCGCCCTTCAGGAACCAATTTCCGCCGCCAAAGCCTTTGCCGACAAGAAGAGGCTCGCTGTTTCGCGCGCCAGTGTTGTTGGAAATCGTCTGCGTGCTGGCGGGTTTGCCGTTGAGATACTGTGTGACCCGGTAACCGACGACTCCTTGGCTCGGATCATAAAGACGAGTGAAAATCACGGCCACATGGGCCCACTGCTGGTATGCGATATTTCCACCCAGCATCTGTTCCGCCCCAGGCCAAACACCGGCGTCACTGCGGATATTGGCATAGAGCGCCTGATCGACCTTGTTGTGCCGAGTTGCGAAGACATACTCGTTCAGCTTGCCGGCAAACATCCCGAAATCCGGCTTTGGTGATTCCCGCAAACGAACCGTCGCCACAATCGTCATTCCAGTGTCGCTGATGTGAAGATTCTCGGAGTTCTGAACCTCCACAAACCCGGTTTTTCCGTCGAATTGCAGGAACCCGACACCGTTGTTTTCCTGCGGAGTCACTCCTGCGCGCAGAACCCCTTCGTGCTGCTTGCCCGCCAGGTTAACAACCCGCCCATCCCGAATATTGGCAGGAGAAAAAAGATAATGAATCTTCGGGTCCTCCGCGCGGACGATCGCAAGGGAACTGCCTACGGCGCATGCCAAGGCAAAAAACAGACGGGTGTATGGATGGATGGGTTTCATAAAATGGAGGCGAAATATTCTCTGCTGACTGTGGTTAATTCTGCTGAATTCGGATCTGAAGAAATGTCTTATCACTTGGCATCGTCCCGCCATTCGTCGGCATAGCGAAGGCACTCGAGGCACATGAAGGCGCCGACCATGTCGCCCTCGGGAAATGGCTTGCTGATTTTCACGGCCTGATGGATGAGCAGGCAATGCTCGGCAGCGAAGGCGAAGCCGCCGTCGGGCTTGCGGTAGTCGCGCAGGAGGCATTCGGCGAGACGCTGTGCGGCGCGGGCGATGTCAGCGTGGCGGTGTTGCCCCTTCAATTCCTTGTCGAGTTGGCGCAGGACCCAGAGCGCGTCCCAGTTGATGCACATGTCCTGCGCGTAGCGGATCACATAGGTGCTGCCATCGGGCGTGGGCAGATCAAAACGCGGCGCAAAGTCGCCGGCCTCGGATTGCATCGCCAGCACCGAGTCGATGGCTTGGGCCGCGTAAGGGTAGGGACGCTCCGCGTCGATGTAGGCAAAGAGCAGTTTGAAAAGGCCGGCCATGGCCACATCCGGGTGCTTGCAGCCGGCGGCATCGGGCAAGCCGCTCCCGGGACTCATCACCTTGGTTTCCAGAAAATGGAAGAGTTCCTCGAGGGAAGCCATCCGGCGTTTCACCTCGGGATCGAGGGGAGTTGCGCCGGGCGGGTTCTTGGAGGACCAGGCATAGACGCCACCGCGAAGGGCGGCGACGGCGCGGTTGAAGCGCTCGCCTTCCAGCCACGGGTTCGTCCAGTCGAGACCGCGCAACCAATCCAGACCCTCTTCGCCTTGGAGGTCGCTGTGGACTTGTTTCGGCGGTGCGTGCAGTGGTTTCGCGCCGAGGACTTTCAACGCGCCCGTGGCATCCATTTGCATCCACAGATCCTGCATCACATAGGAATGACCGGCAGAGAGATCCTTCGCGCTGACCAATGGATCTTTAAAAAATCCGTCCGTGTCCTGGCATGACTGGAGGTAAGCGATCGCCTCGGCTTTTTCCTTGGCACCGATGGACTCAAGGACGCCGAACTGCTCGAGAATCGCCAGCGCGAACCGCGTGCTGATCAGCCCATGGGGTCGCTGCATGTGGGCATTGTATTTCCAGCGCCCCCAGCCTTCGCTGCGATCGCGCACCGATTCCATCCAGTCGAGGACACCCTCGCGGACCTGCTCGACATAGTTTTCGTTCATGGATGATTGCATCATTTGTTATGGGTTGAGTTGATAGCAGGCGTTTTGTTGAGCGCCGCTTGGATTTGCCATATCCGATCCAATGTCCGGCCTTATGGGTTGGATCAGGCACCATGACTCTCCTTGAGCCAACACGGCCGTGACCAAATGAGTCGGTCCACCGGCATTGCCAGCGTCGTCCGGTGAATCACGGAAAAGTTGCGGGCGCTCCCGTCGTTCCGCATCCAGTTCGGAGCCATCCTCAAACTCGATGTGATGCGTGTAGGCAATCTTCGGGGAACAAGGCCGCCATGTTACGCCGTCGTTGGAGATAAGGTGACCTCCGTATCGCACATGACCGGTCAGCACGCCTTCGTTGTCCTCCATGACCATGTGGTATTCTCCGTTTTCAAAAAAGAGATCAGGATCCTCCAGTGGTCCGGCCGGGAAGATATCCTCGGCCAGAATCCGATATTCCCCATCAAACGATGGAGCCCGTGCAATGTGCATGTGGAGATCCAAGTCGCGGTAAGCCATCAAAATCGCGCCATCATCCAGAACAAGCGGAGCGGGATTGTTGGCATCTTCTCCGAGGGGGATCGGCTCGTCCATGCGCGTCCAAGGACCAGCCGGAGACGAAGAGTGGGCATACCCGATCTTGCGAAGCCCGGAGCCGCAGGCGGAACCGATGTAGTATAAGACATAGGTCTCCCCGATTCGCACGATCTTGGGGTTGTGGCACATTTTTCCATCCCAGTAGGATCCACCGCGACCGGTGAGCACCACTTCCTGAAATGTGTAGGGCCCCTCTGCGCGGGATGCCGTTGCCCGAACAATCTCGGAGTGGTCACGATACCCCTCGGGGAAGGTGCTGACCTTGGGCCAGCGGGATGCAAACAGGTGGTATTCGCCATCCGCCTTGATCACGGATCCGCACCACACGAAGTATCCTTCCTGCCGGAATCCGCTGTTCACCGGAACCTTCTGCAATCGGTTGACAAGAGGTTCTTTCATCGCTTCGTCAGAGCAAGAAGGTTACGGACATCTATCAAATATTGAAGCCTTGGCTGTTCACCGGGTAACGCCAGACCATTCGTCCGCATAGGACAGGCACTCGAGGCACATTCTGGTGCCGACCATGTCGCTGACCGGCAGCGGTGGGCTGAGTTTCACTCCCTGATGAATGAGCAGACAGTGGTCGGCGGCGAAGGCAAAGCCGCCGTCGGGCTTGCGGTAGTCGCGCAGGAGGCATTCGGCAAGGCGCTGCGCGGCGCGGACGATGTCGGCGTGGCGGTATTCCCCCTTCAGTTGCTTGTCGAGTTGAC
>JBIJAV010000038.1:0-31163 GCA_044345595.1 Terrimicrobiaceae bacterium | reverse complement strand
AGCATGGGTTCGGAAAGACAGGGTGTCGGGGAAGGTTTTTTGTTAATTAATTTGATATCACAATACACACAAGTATTATAAAAACAGTTTTAATAAATTCAAATATTTTTTCGGTGATTTTTTCGGGTTAGCTTCAATCAATGTCGAGGGGCACGGTCTTGGATCGTGCCTTTCGCGTTTTCCAGTTCCGTGCGTTGTGCTGGCGTGAGGTTGCCGCGGAGTGCAGCGTTGTAGTTTTCGAGGGCTTGGGTTGCGAATCCTCGTTTTGCCCAGGCTTGGGCGAGGTGGATGTGGATGATCGTTGGCTCCTCTTTTTGCTTTTGTGTCAAGGCGAGAAGTTTTTCCAGGGCTACGATTTCGGTTGTGGGGTCGTTTGCCTCTCGCGATATCCGCGCCTGTAGCCAGAGCACGCACGGGGCGTTTGCGGAAAGGGCGGACGATTCCCCGGCGGCGCCGGAGATGTTGCCAGTCTCGAGGAGGGCTAGGGCGAGGAGGTAGCGGGCCTGTGTGGAGGAGGAGTCCTCTTTGAGAGCGAGTTCAGCCTCTTTTTTTGTTGTGGGCCATTGCTTGAGTGCCGCAGCGAGTGTGGCTGATTGCGTGAGCACAAGGGGATCGCGCGGAGCGGTCTGGCGGGCTTTGGACATCCACTCTCGGGCGTCTTTGTTTTTACCTAGGAAGTGCATGACCATGGCGGTCTGGGCATGATGAAGAGCCGTGTCCCGCTTGTTGGAAAACATGGGTTCAGTGGATGAGGTATCTTTAGGTTCCTCGCCGCGTCGATAGAGCAGGCCTTGGTTGTCAATTTTCGCAAGATGCCACTCGCGAGATGAGTTCAGCATTTCGACGAGTGGGCGGGAGTCTTCCAAGGGAACGGAGAGAAGGATGGATTGAAAGGGAGCGCCGCGATCCTCCTCGCGCCAGCGCACTGGTGAGGAGGCGAGTTCCCGGATTGACCGGGCATCGGGCGCGCGCGAGGCGAGGCCGGGCGAGAGAAGGCGCGCCGCCGAGAGGGCGGGGGCGTTGAGAAAAACGCGTCCATCGCCGGACTGTTTCAACAAATCAACGGGAGCTAGGAGTCGTATGTCCCGAATGTCACTCCGCGAGGCTTGGAATGCCTCGAAGGCGCCGAGTCCGGCGACGACAAATGCGGCAATGAGCAGTCCCCAGCGGGCGCGCTTTTGAAAGTCAGCAGGGAGTTTCTGGGAAATCCACCCGATAGCTAAAAAGCCCGCAAAAACGGGCACAGCAACGCAGAGCGCCCGGGCTGCATCCGCTCCCGTTAGACCCCCGCCCGCAAAGCCTGCAGCGGTGAGGCGATCCAGCCATCCCGCGTCCCCGGCGCAACCTGCCATGGCGGCGCGCAGGCTTTCAGCTCGGGAAAAAAAACAAGGGGAGGCCGCCGCGATGGCTGCCAAGGCACCAGCAACGATGGGGAGTCTGGATTTGCCTGTCACCGGAGAATGATCGTTTGCCATGTGCCTTTGCGCCAATAAAGTGATTGCCATGCACGGCAAGACAACCCTCGTCGCAATTATCACTATGAGTCTTTTTGGATTTGGCAGCAAAGTAAAAGCCCTCGAGGCCGGAGCGCCCGCGCCGGTTCCCGTTGCGGTGGATCAGGACGGCAAGGCTTTCGCGTTTGCGGATGTCTATGCGAAGGGCGTCACGCTGGTTTATTTCTACCCGAAAGCGGACACCCCCGGCTGCACGGCACAAGCTTGCTCGCTGCGGGATTCCTTTGAATCGCTCAAGGCGGAAAACCTGCAAATCGTCGGCGTGAGTCGGGATACGCCCGCTTCGCAGAAAAAATTCCAGCAAAAATACAATCTCCCGTTCAGCCTTGTGGCGGATGCGGACGGCAAGGTCGCCGAGGCCTTTGGGGTGGGGGGAGTGATGGGGCTTCCGGTGAGCAAGAGGCAATCGTTCCTGATCAAGGATGGGCGCGTTGTTTGGATGTCCCCATCGGCCAAAACCGGCGAGCATGCGGCGGAGGTGCAAGCTGCTCTCGACTCTCTGAAATAACGAAAGGTCTCAGCGGGAGCCGCCTTTGAGAATGGCGCGAACGCCTTCCTCGGTGCCTTGGAAGAGGATCAGGAAGCACATGTCCTTTTCCCGGCTTAAAGCGACGGCGTATTCGGGATCGATCTGGGCCGTGCGCCACTCCCCGTCGGGAATGACGATATTCCATGGGGCTGCGCTGAAGACGGCGAGTTGAGCTTTCAGCGCGGGCAAGCCCACGACAGCGAGGGGTTGTTTCTCAAACTCCAGAATACCGGCGGAGTCTACCTTGCCTCCGACTCCGAGCAGGAAGGGCGGGGTCTTGAAGCCGTCGAAGCCCTTCAAGACAAACCAATCCTCCAACTCCTCGGGCGGAACAGCCACCTCCTGAAAGGCCGAGTTCTCCGCACTCAGAATGGCTTCCGCGACTTCCAGTCCATCCGGCGGAAATGAGGCTGGTCGGCCAAGGAAGTCCCAAGTCAGGACAAAAATCAAAAGCACAAATCCGATGATCACCGAAATGATCGCTGGGTCGCGGGGATTAAAATGCCGAGTCGGAATGGCCTGAACCTGCGCTGCGAATCCGCCCAAGGCCTCGTCCGGGACCTCGGTGTCCTTGAAGGCTGTTCGCAGGCTCGCGTCGATGTGCGATTGCTTTTCGTAGTCGGCCTGTAGCTCCGGAGATTTGGCAAGCGCCTTTAATGCGCTTTGCATCACGGGCGGGACATCGCCGTTTGGATCATCCACATGGCAGGCGAGAATGCGTCGTGCTGCGGCGGGTCTCATGAGCGGGAAGCCTCCTGTTTGGAAAAATCCTCGCGCGCGGCAGTTAGGATGGAGGGAAGCTCCTTCTCCGTTTTGCCGATAATAACGGCGATCTGGTCGGGATCGAAAAGCCTCAGATGCAGGAGAGCGAGCGCACTGCGGCCTGGTTCCTGGATTTTATGGAGTTTGGCGAGTGTCGAGTATTTCTCCTCGGCGGGTTCGCTCTGACGCGGGATTTTTTGTCCCTCGCGAAAGAGCATCGCAAAAAACAAACGCCGCCTTCTTCTTGAGGAGACTAGATCGTTTCGCGCCGCCACGCCTTGGAGGGCCTTTGAGACCATTTCGGTCGCGGTCGCCTCCCGGCCAGTCAGGACGAAGGCATACATCCAGCCCGAGCGCAGGAATCGCCATTCTTTAGGGAGGTTGGTCATTTCGATTTCTTGTAGGGGGAGAGTCAGTCGATCTCAAGCCCGCATTCAGCCAAAGAGTGGCTGCCCCGCATGGACTCGAACCATGAATAATGCCTCCAAAGGGCACTGTGTTACCATTACACCACAGGGCAAGGTGGAATTAGATATTGCCCGGAGAGCGGCCGGGACGCAAATGTTTTCCATGAACAAAAAAACGCGCAACCGACTTTTGGCTTTGGGATGTCTTCTTGTCTTCCTCGCGCTTGGGGGGCTCTTTTACATCAACTGGGTTGTCCAGCGTCCCTTTGCGGTCATTGTTTTTCTTGCGGACAACCTCACTCCATCTGTTCTGACGCCTGCGAGAAATTATCAGGGCGGGGCGGATCACCGGCTGCAGATCGAGAAGTTTCCAAATATTGCGCTCGTCACAACCCATGCGAATGACTTTGCGGTGCCGGATGCCGCCGCAGCCGCGAGCTCGATTGCAACGGGCCAAAAGGGCAACAACGGCATGCTGGGAGTGAATGCCGGCAAGGGCGCGCTGCCGACGCTTGTGGAAATAGCCCGCCAGCGTGGACGCGCCACCGGTATTGTTTCAAACGCTTCAATCACCGATGCCACGGCGGCCGCGTTCTACGCCGAGACTTCCGACCCGCTCGATTATCCTGTGATTGCACGCCAGTTGGTCGAGTCGCAGGGAGTCGATGTGATCATGGGTGGAGGTGCGGCGGATTTTGTCTCTGACGGGCAGGGTGGCCGTCGAAACGATGCGAGGGACCTCATCCAGGAGATGCGTGACAAAGGCTACGATGTCGTGCGCTCGGAGTCGGAGTTGGAGGGCACGCCCTCTTGGAGAAGCCCGAAAACACTGGGTCTTTTCAGCATGGGAAATCTGAATTTCGCCGATGAATTCGCCGCCGAGGCTGGCCAGCCGAGCCTTTCGACCATGGTGAGAAATGCCATTCGGCTCCTTCAATACAATGCCCGTGGTTACCTGTTGATCGTTGATGCCGGACTCGCTGGAAAATCCGCCGCACAGAATGAAGGTGAGCGGACCCTGCGCGAAATCCTCGCTCTTGATGACGCAGTGGCCGAGGCGGTGCGCTATGCGGGGCCGAAGGCTCTCATCCTCGTCGTCGGCAAGCGCAATGTTGGCGGGCTGCGTCTGAATGGCTATCCTTTCCGCAACGACAAGGGCGTTGGCCTGTTGGGCATCAATGCCCAAGGCGCACCTTCGATCACTTGGTCCACCGGCCCCGAGTCGGGCACGCGCACGAGCCCCGAGGGACCGGTTTCCACCGAGCCCGCAGCCAGCAAGAGAGCGGCGGCCATTGGAGTCGCGGAGGATGCGATTGCCGTTGGCAGTGGGCCTGGAACCGAGGCGCTGAGAGGTTTTCAGGACAACACGGAGATTTTCCGCATTGTTCAAAAGGAACTCTGAGTCGCCTGTTCAGGGTAGCAATTTTTCCAGCGTGAGACGGGTTCCCTTTGCCTGGGGGGAATAATCGACATGGTCGAAAACTGTTCGAATAATGAGAAGGCCGTATCCACCGGGCTCAATGGTTTTCAAGTCGCGGACCGTGATGGCGGGTGGCTGAAATGGTTTGCCGTAGTCGCGCAGAACGAAGCGTAGGCGGTTGCGAAGCCGTGACATTTCGAGCCGCACAGATTTTACCACGCCGGCCTGTGCGTGGCGGATGATGTTCGTGCAGGCTTCGTCGAGCGCCATGACGATTCTGGCCTCCTCCTCTTCAGCGAATCCCGAACCGCCGAGAAAATCTCTCACGCCTTCGCGCACTTTCGCGAGTTGGGCGGGTTCGCTTGAAAAAACGATCCTGCGGGGAGCTTTCATAAATCCCTCCCGGAAATCTAACCCCTGCCCTTGGCTGCCAGCATTGCCAGGCGGCGCTTCTTGGCGGCATGGATGCTTCTGGTTGTCCATTCCCACAAAATCAGCGTCACGGGATAAGTCACTGCTGCCAAAAGAAGGCCTGCGGGAACAATGCCGACTAGAAATGGCATCGGAGCGTCCGAGAGCGAGGCGAGGAGGTCTGGATCCTTGAAATGCATCGGATCGCGGCCGGTCAGGAAGCATCCCAAGCGGTATTGAAAATATACGCAGAAAGGAAAAGTGAAGGGATTGCTGATCCATGTGCCCGCTATGGCGGCGGGGATGTTTGCCCGCAGAAAAAACGCGGTGAGTGCGGCGGCGATCATTTGGACTGGCAGAGGCATGAGCGCGAAGAAGGCGCCTATGGCCATGCCGGTGGCAAATTTTTGGCCCGTGGGATGCCAGAGTTCGTGCGCGAAGAGGCGGTCTCCGAAAATCCGGTGGATCCATGTGCCGCGAATGTGTTTTGCGCGCGGCAGGTGGCGCAGATACCGGCCAAATCTTGTGCGCCGCCACTGTATGGGTTTCATTTTCTCAAAGGGTCTCCGTGGTCTTGATGCTTGCCAGTCAAGATTGCTTCTGTTTTTTTCCACGCAACATGAAAAAAATCGAAGCAATCATCAAGCCCTTCAAAATGGAGGATGTCAAGGAGGCCCTCGCCGAAGTTGGTATCGAGGGAATGACTGTGAGCGAAGTCAAAGGTTTCGGCCGCCAGAAAGGCCACACCGAGATTTATCGCGGCAGTGAATATACGGTGGATTTTCTCCCCAAAGTCAAAATCGAGCTCGTCGTGAGCGATGCCATGGTGTCGAAGGCCATTCAGGCTATCACCACGGCAGCCAAGACCGGAAAAATCGGCGACGGTAAAATTTTCATCCTCCCGATCGAGAACGCCGTGCGCATCCGCACAGAGGAAACCGGCGAAAGCGCAGTCTAAGGGAGCAATTGCTTGGCGCTCCCTGAATGGCTGATCGTTATCATCCTCGGCATTGTCGAGGGTGCGACCGAGTTCATACCGGTGTCATCCACCGGACATCTGCTGATTTTCCAGGAATGGTTGGATTATCGGCAGAGTGACCTTTTCAATGTCGTGATTCAAAGCGGCGCGGTGTTGGCCGTATTGCCGCTTTTCAAGGATCGACTGCGGATGATGGCCGACTGGCGTAGTCCGCAGAGTGTGGATTTCAATTTCAAAATCCTCGTCGGGTTCCTCGTGACCGTCGTCGGGGGGCTCACTCTCGACAAGTTGGGAATCGAACTACCGGAAACAACGCTCCCCGTCGCGGGAGCGCTTATCATCGGCGGCATACTTTTCATAGTGGTTGAGAAAAAACTGCAGGGCCGCACGCTTGCGGACTGCATCACCTGGCCGGTCGTCTTCATGGTGTCTTTTGCGCAGATTCTGGCGGCCGTTTTTCCCGGCACCTCCCGCTCCGGGGCCACGATCATCTTTGCCATGCTCTGTGGATTGAACCGGGTTGTGGCGACCGAGTTTTCCTTTCTCATCGGCATTCCGACACTGCTCGCCGCCGGGGCCTACAAAATCCTGAAGGCGATCAATGGCGGAGCGACCGAGAATTGGGGACTCCTCCTGCTCGGCACCGTGGTGTCGGCCATCGTCTCCTTCATCGCCGTGAAGTGGCTTCTGCGCTATGTCCAGACCCACACTTTCATTGGCTTCGGTGTTTACCGCATCATTCTCGGCCTTGTCTTGGTCTGGATGTTTTTTTCGCGGTGATTTCGCCCTGCCGCCATTTGTTGACTTGGGGTTATTGCTCCCGTAGATAGACCTCCTCATTTCCTTGCCGCCGTGTCCCAGAATGACGAATACACAGTTGAAGTCCTCCGCGACCTCGGTCTGCTGACCAAGTCCCAGATCGAAGCCGCGCGTGCCAACATGGATGCGGGAGGTTTGCTTCACACCTTGATGCAAGGCGGGGTTGTAACGCAGGAGGATGTCAGTCGTGCCCTGGCCGCGCAGAACAGCATGGAGTTCGTGGATCTCGACCACATGCAGGTCGAACGCAATGTGGTCGAACAAATGCCGGCGGAGGATGCCCGACGCTACCATGCCGTGCCCGTCGCCCTTCGTGACGGGATTCTTATCATTGCCCTTGCCGACCCTATGGCCATGCAGGCGATGGACGACCTCACCTACAAGTTGAGGCGCGAGTTGGAATTTGTCTGTGCCACGCCGGATGCCATTCACAAGCTGATCATCAAATTCCACGGTGACGCGGACGACGCGGCTTCCGGCCTTCTCAAATCCATGGGCGATGTGGAGGGAAGCGATGTTGCACGGGGCGAGGACGAGGGTGATGCGGGTGAAGGCGACGCGCCGGTCATTAAGCTCGTTTCAATGCTGCTTCTGGAGGCCTACACGAACCGCGCGAGCGATATCCACATCGAGCCGCTCGAGACCAAGCTGCGCCTGCGTTTCCGTATCGACGGCGTGCTCCAAGAAATGCAGTCGCCTCCCAAGCGTTTGCACGGGGCCATTGTGAGCCGTCTCAAGATCATGTCTCGCACGATGAGCATCGCCGAGAAGCGCCTCCCGCAGGATGGGCGCATTCAAGTGCGTGTTGGCGAAAAATCCGTCGATCTTCGCGTTTCCACCATTCCGACCGTGCACGGGGAGAGCGTCGTGATGCGTATTCTCGACAAGACATCGCTCATGCTGGGCCTTCCAGACTTGGGTTTCCTCTCGGATGACCAAGCTAAGTTCGAGCAGTGTATCAACCTGCCCGACGGCATTATTCTTGTAACGGGCCCGACCGGCTCGGGAAAAACGACCACTCTTTACGGTTGCTTGAACTACATGAACAAGCCCGACCGCAAGCTCATCACGGTAGAGGATCCTGTGGAGTATCAGATGAACGGCATCAACCAGGTGCCAGTCAATGCCAGCATCGGCATGACATTTCCAGCCGCGCTCCGCTCGATTCTGCGTCAGGCACCGAATATCATCATGATCGGTGAGATTCGTGACAACGAGACCGCCAGCATCGCGGTGAACGCCTCGCTTACCGGCCACTTGGTGCTCTCGACCCTGCACACAAACGATGCCCCGAGTGCCATTGCGCGTCTGGTGGATATCGGAGTGAAGCCGTTTCTTGTTTCAAGTTCCGTCCGCGCTGTGGTCGCCCAGCGCCTTGTTCGCAGGCTCTGCCCGACCTGCAAGCAACCCGGCGAGTTAACGGAATATGAAATGAGCGCCCTGCAGATCGAGCCCGGCATGCTCTCTCAGGCCCGCGTCATGCAGCCTGTCGGTTGTGATGCTTGCAGGGGCAAGGGATTCAAGGGCCGAATGGGTATTTTTGAAATGTTCCTCGTCGATGACGAAGTGAGGAACATGGTCAACAACAACGCCTCCACCATCGCCCTGCGCCAACGCGCTCGCGAGTTGGGCATGAGAACCCTGCGCGAGGATGGAGTGCGCAAAGTGCTCGCCGGCCTGACCACCGCCGACGAAGTCATCAGTTCAACAATGGCGGATTTGGATTAACCAACATGGATTCCCGGCAAGTCACCGACATTTTTGTGGAAAAGGGTTACCTCACGCCCGAGCAGGCCGAGGCTTTCATTCAGGCGGCCGAGGCTGATTCTAAAGCGATCGAGGAGGTTTTCATCGAATCCCAGCTGGTCGATGAGTCGGGCTTCGAGATTGTCCTCGCCGAGGCCATCGGCTCCGAGGCGCACAGCTTGAGCGAATTCACAGCCGATGCCTCCACTCTGAGTCTGATCCCATCCGGTCTCGCGCGTTTGCATGGCGTGTTGCCTGTGGGAGCATCTGGAAACACTATTTTTGTTGCCCTCGCGGACCCTCTGAACCCGCACCCGCTCGAGGACATCCGCTTCGCGCTCGGTCGCGAGATCGTGCAAGTCGTTTCATTTCCTCCCCAAGTTCGAAAACTCATCCGCGAGCACTACGGCTCCGAGGATTCGAATATTCAGGAAATCCTCGCCCAACTCGGTGGCGATATCACCGTTGAGGAGGGCCCCGAGGAGCAATTTAATCTTCAGGCGGTCACCGCCGAGGCGAACGCTGCTCCAGTGGTGAAATATGTCGATCTCATCCTCGACAAGGCTGTTTCGGCGCGGGCGAGTGATATCCATTTCGAGCCTTTCGAGACCGAATTCAAAATCCGCTACCGTGTGGACGGTGCTCTCTACGAACTTGATCCACCTCCATTCAAGTTGGCGCTGCCGGTTATTTCGCGCGTCAAAGTGATGTCGAATCTCAACATCGCCGAGCGCCGATTGCCTCAGGATGGACGCATTCAGCGCATGATCAATGGCCGCCAGGTCGATCTGCGTGTCTCCACGCTGCCGACAGCCTTCGGTGAGAGCGTTGTGCTCCGTGTGCTCGACCGCTCCAGCGTGAATCTCGAACTCGACACGCTGGGCATGCCGCCGGACATCATGTCCTACATTCTGGAGGTCATTGAAAAACCCAACGGCATTTTCATCGTCACCGGCCCAACCGGTTCCGGAAAGACGACCACGCTCTATTCCTGCCTGCGCAAGATCAACACCATCGATTCCAAGCTCCTCACTGCCGAGGATCCTGTGGAATACGAGATCGATGGCATCATCCAAGTGCCCATCAACGACGCCGTCGGCCTCACATTCTCCCGCGTTCTTCGCGCGTTTTTGCGTCAGGATCCTGACCGCATCCTTGTAGGTGAAACGCGTGATGCCGAGACCGCCCAGATTGCGATCCAAGCGTCGCTCACGGGCCACTTGGTCTTCACAACGCTCCACACGAACGACTCGACCGGTGCCGTGACGCGTCTCATGGACATGGGTATCGAGCCGTTTCTCATTTCCGCTTCGCTCGAGTGTGTTCTTGCGCAGCGCCTCATTCGCAAAATTTGCACCGCATGCCGCACCGCCTACGAGCCCAGCGAGCAGGTTCTGGCCTCCCTCGGCCTCAGCATCCACGACATCGGTGACAAAAATTTCTACTATGGAAAAGGCTGCGAGACCTGCAACCAGACCGGCTACAAAGGCCGTAAGGGTATCTATGAACTCCTCAAAATCTCGGACCCTGTCCGGGAAATGATCAACGACCGCGCTCCCGGTATTCTCATTCGCCAAAAAGCCATCGAACTTGGCATGACCACGCTGCGCGAGGACGGCTTGCGCTCGATCTATGATGGCCTGACGACGATCGAGGAAGTCGTGAAATACACCTAAGACCCGCATGGGGTCTTCACCTTCCGGTGCTGGATTTCTGGAATTTCCGGATATGTTTTTTCCATGAATCCGCCACTCGCACTTGTCGAAGAAATTGTTCTGCTTTCGTTGGATGATACCACCGGCGCGCATTTGCCGCTGATGCCTCAGGCAATCGGCTATGGCTTGGCGGGTGCTGTTTTGGCGGATTTGGAAATGGCTGGGCGCATTGCGACGCGAACAAAGTGCGTCGAAGTCCTCAGCGCCGCGCCAACGGGAAATCTGCTGCTCGATCCCTGGCTCCAGCGCATAGCTACCGCCGAAAAATGCCATTCCATTGCCTATTGGCTCCTGACTTTGTCCGATGAGAAGCGCGACATCGAAAAGGCGGCGCTCGACCATCTCATCGAGCGAGGCACTTTGAAGCGCCAGGATAAAAAAATCCTCTGGGTCATCGGCCTGCGGCGTTATCCCACCGTTCACAACGAAGAACGGATCGAGGTGAAAACGCGCCTGGCCCGCCTGATCCAGAGCGAAGAACTGCCAACGCATTTCGATGCGACACTCATCAGCCTGCTCCAGGGGTGTTATTTAATCTCCGAGGTTTTCGGAGGCGATCTTTTGGACGGGCGCTCCGCCCGCATTGCTGCCATTGCGGATGCCGACCCCGTGGGACGCGAGGTCGCCGCCGCCTCGCGCGAAGCGATCGACGCTCTCATGCTGGCGCAATCCTCGACCGCCGCACCCTTTTGATTTGGGCTTCCCACGAGGCGGGTGCGGGTGTTGAGTTTGCGTCCATCCATGATTGCCGAAGCCGATGTCATTTCCCTAACGAACGAACGCTTTCCAAAAACCGGGAACGGCAACGCAGCGGTGACTCCGCTTGAAAAAGGCGGATCCGAGCGGAAATTCTACCGCATTCGATTCGGCGACGAGTCGATGATCTTTGTCAAATACTCCGGCCACAAAGAGGAAAACCGCCACTATGTGGACATTGCTCGATTCCTAAATGGCGCAGGAGTGCCGGTTCCTGAGATTCACCATCACGATCCGGAGGAGGGCTTGATCTGGATGCAGGATCTTGGTGAACAGGATCTCTGGAGCTTCCGAAACGCTTCCTGGCCACCCCGTCGTGCGCTCTATGAATCCACAATCGATGGCGTTTTGCGCATGCACACGCAGGCGACGGAGTTGGCGCCCGGTGCGGATTTGCGCTTGGAGCGCGTCTTTGATACCGACCTCTACCTTTGGGAGCAGGGATATTTTTTTGAAAACTGCCTCGGGAATTATTTTCAAACACCTGAGTCCGAACTCGCCGAGTTGACGGCTCTTCCCGCCCTGCGTGGTGCTGCCGAGGCTCTCGCCGCCCGTCCGCGCGTGCTCGTGCACAGGGATTTCCAGTCGCAGAATGTCATGATCAACGAGGGCGCGGCATGGCTCATCGATTTTCAAGGCATGCGCTACGGGCTTGCCCAATACGATCTCGCCTCCCTGCTCTACGATCCCTATGTCGCGCTCACCTCCGATGAGCGTTGCGAGTTGCTAGCTTTCTACAAAAAACGCCTAGAGCAAAACGGCCCCCCCGTCGATTCCGATTTCGACGAGGTCTTCCGTTGGTGCGCCTTGCAGCGTCTCATGCAGGCCCTCGGCGCCTATGGATTTCTTGGCCTCAAAAAAAACCGCCCCGATTTTCTCGCGCACACGCCGGTCGCATTGCGCTCTCTCCTCGAAGTCGCTTCCACACTCGATGGACTCGCCCCGCTGGTCAAAAAACTCAACTCCTTGTCATGACAAAAAGCCCTGAAACAGTCGTCGCCGAGTCCTCTATTGACACGGCAGCTGTGACGGGGGAGGTTTCTTTCACAAATGAAGGCACAAGCTGGATTCAAAGTGATAGTTGGACCGGAAACCAAACGGATCAAACGCGTCCTTTCTTCGATGCAGCCTCACAGATCAACCCCGGAGGAAGCCAAGAAGGAGGCCGAGATGCATCGCGAATCCGCGAGGCGGAATCTCTTGGCAGCTGGGCTCGAGCCAACTCCTGCCTGATTGATCCCAAGCAAATCGATGACCTTCCGCTGGTCTCGAATTCCACGAGTGAACATGAGGTTCACTACAGACAGTCCGATAGTCGAGCCGTCAAAAGAACATGGCCCGGTGTTTATGGGCAGATACCCATGTCGAACAATGGTCGACTGGATCGGGCAAACGCAATCCCTTCAGAATACCTGATCAGGCAGGCATTGCAGGTGGCTGTCTTCGGAAGCGATATTCGCTTGGAGGGAGTTTCCATCTCGGACAAGCCGAGTATGGTTCTCTTTGAGCCTCCGGGGCAGCCGTCCTTCGTGATTTCTCAAGAATGGTTCGAAGGCGGAAAAGCTCCAACAATGGATGAAATTGCGGAGCGCCTCGGGGCGGACGGTTTCTTTTCTGCTCCGCATTCCTATTTCGGTTGGTATCGCCCGCTTGATGGGGTCGTTATTGTGGATGCCAAGCCTGATAATTTTGTGAAAACATCGGCAGGCGTGGTGCCGATTGATCTCCAGATGGCTGTTTTCACGCAAGAACAACTCAAAGAAGCCGGTCTTGCCGATCCAAATTCGTTAGTTAAAAAACTCAACTCCCTGTCATGACAAAAAGCCCTGAAACAGTCGTCATTCGACGCATCACTCCCTCTTTGGACAACGCCCGTTTTGCCATCAAGCGCCCGGTGGGTGGTGAGATCACGGTGGAAGCGGACATTTTCAAGGAGGGACACGACGAGGTGGCCGCGATTCTAAAGTGGCGCCGTGCGGGTGAGAAGGCTTGGAACGAAACGCCGATGCGACCGATGCAAAACGACCGATGGACTGCGACCCTCTGCGTTACGGCCGAGGGGGCGTGGGAATACACGGTCGAGGCGTGGGGGGATGTCTTTTTTTCCTGGCAGCACGAGTTGGAGAAAAAATTCGCCGCCGGGCTTCGTGAACTGCAGAGCGAGATTCTCGAGGGGGCGGCTTTTATCGAGTCGGCGGCCGCCCGTGCGGGCAAGACTTCCGATGGCGAGGCTTTGAAAAAATCTGGAGCCGCCATGCGGGTGGCTGATGCTCAGCAGGCCCACGACCTCGCGCATGATCCCTCGCTGTGCGCCCTCATGCGCGTGTATGCCGACCGCTCGCTGGCCACGGTTGCGGAGCCGTTTCATCCGGTGTGGGTTGATCGGGAGCGCGCTGCCTTTGCCGCTTGGTATGAGTTTTTTCCCCGTTCGGCCGAGGGCAAGGCGGACTCGGGCTCGACATTCCGCCAGTGCCTGCCGCGTATCGACGATGCGAAGTCGATGGGATTTGATGTCATTTATTTTCCGCCCATTCACCCAATCGGAACGAGCAACCGCAAAGGGCGGAACAACTCGCTCAAGTGCGAACCCGGCGAGCCTGGTGTGCCTTACGCTATCGGAAACAACAAGCAGGGCGTGAATGGCGGTGGACACAAGGATGTCGCGCCCGAGCTCGGCACTTTGGAGGACTTCGACTGGCTTGTTGACGAAATCCGCAAGCGCGGCATGGAGATCGCCCTTGATTTTGCGATCAACTGCTCGCCCGACCATCCCTATGTGCACGCGCATCCGGAGTGGTTTTTCAAGCGCCCCGACGGATCGATCAAGTATGCCGAGAACCCGCCCAAGAAATACGAGGATGTGTATCCGCTGAATTTTCACAATGCGAACTGGCGCGAACTCTGGGACGAACTCCGTAATGTCATCCTCTTCTGGTGCGAGCACGGCGTGGGCATTTTCCGAGTGGACAATCCTCATACAAAACCTGTCGCATTCTGGGAATGGGTCATCGCCGAGGTGAAGGCCAAATTCCCCGGCACCGTCTTCCTGAGCGAGGCGTTCACCCGCCCGAAAATGATGCAGGAACTGGCGAAGGTCGGCTTCACGCAGAGCTACACCTATTTCACTTGGAGAAACACCAAGCACGAGCTGGCAGAGTATCTCACCGAACTCACCACTCATCCGATGCGCGACTTTTTCCGTGCGAACTTCTTTGCAAACACTCCCGACATCCTGCCTGAGTATCTGCAACACGGAGGGCGTCCGGCCTTTTTGATCCGTGCGGTCCTTGCAGCCATGACCGTGCCCGTTTACGGCATCTACAGCGGATTCGAGTTGTGCGAAAACGCAGCCGTTCCCGGCAAGGAGGAGTATATCGACTCCGAGAAATACCAGTTCAAAGGCCGCGACTGGAACGCGCCGGGGAATATCAAGGACTACATAACCCGCCTCAACCACATCCGCCGCGACAACCGCGCCCTGCGGGAATACGACAACCTCCGCATCCACACTGCCGAGAATGACCAAGTCCTTTGCTTCAGCAAATCCACCGCCGCCCTCGACAATCTCATCGTCGTTGTGGTGACGGTCGATCCTTGGAATCAGCAGAGCGCATTTGTCCACATCCCGCTCGAGGAATTTGGCATTGGAGCGGATGAGGAATATGTGATGGAGGATCTCCTCACCGGCGAGAAATTCCACTGGCGGGGTGCCCGGAACTTCGTCGCTCTCGATCCCCACCTCCGCCCGGCCCATGTCTTCCGCGTCCGCCGCGCCATCGGCCGTGAACTCGGCGAGGTCGTCTTTGCGTAGATTTTGAAAGCGGGGGATGGCTTGACTTGCCGGCTTCCGAACCCCGAAAATAAAAAGCTCATGACCGCGACAGAAATTTTTGGCCGTTTGAACGGCACGCAAGCCGGTGAAGTCTTGAACTGGCTCGCCGAAAACGACCGCAATGCCTACAAGAGCGCCGCTGGAATGCTGGCCACCCGCCGCAAGCTCCGCGCCGTGTTTGTCGAGCGCAAGCCCAAGGACGAACGCAACCAGTGGATCAAGGAATCCCTGTCCCGCCCCGCAAATGCCGATCTCGCCCTTGAGATTCTCCAAGTTTGGACTCTCGGCTGCAATGAGCGCATGGTCTGTGATTTTCTCGACGCCTTGGATATCGCCCACAATGGCAAAGGCCTCATCGATGATTTGCCGTCCGAGCCCGCCGCCGAGAAGGTCGCGAAGGCTGTGGATTTATTGATTTCGAAATACCCTGCGCCCTCGGTGTTTGTGTATCTGCACCTTTTCAGCGGCATGGATTCGCAGGGGTGGACGACTCTCAGAGGGCTGCTCGAGACGCGCCCCGAGTTGTCCGCCGAGAAGGCACTTTCCCCTTCATGAGCCAATTCACGCAGTCCCTCGACGGCGCCTTGGAGACCTTCCAATCCCTCCGCCAGCTCGAACCCAAAATCACTGAAGCCGCCGAGCTCGTTCTCGCCTGCCTCAGATCCGGCGGCAAACTTCTCATCTGCGGCAACGGCGGAAGTGCAGCCGACAGCGGGCACATCGCCACCGAGTTCACCTGCCGCTTCCAAGGCGACCGCCGCCCCTATCCCGCCATCGCCCTCAGCTCCGACGGGGGACTCCTCACCGCCATTGGCAACGACTACGCCTTCCAAGACATCTTCGCCCGCCAAGTCCGCGCCTTCGGCAAAGCGGGGGATGTCTTTATTGGGCTCTCCACCAGCGGCAAGTCGCGCAATGTCCTCTCCGCCATCGAAGAAGCGAAGCGAATCGGAATGCGGAGCATCGTTCTTCTGGGAAAAGGCGGAGGCTTCACTAAAGGAGCCGCCGACATCGAAATCCATGTCGCCGGAACCGTCACAGCCCGCATCCAAGAAGCCCATAAATTCCTTCTCCACAGCATCTGCGAACTCGTCGAGCCAGGCCTTGAAAAGGAATAAGATCGAGGGTGAAAGGGAGGGTGAACAGGGATGCCCTCGCTCCCTTGCTGAGCTTTTTTATCAAGATGTCTTGGCCGCCTATACCCCCGAGGTGCGGCGTGAGACGCTCGAGTTAAATGAGGCTCTTCCTATTGCCGATGAATGAAATTCGGCCTACTCGCCCAGCCCGATGATATGTTGCAGTGCTTCTGTGACATCCCTCATCACGAAGTCCGCGTTTGTGTTGGATTGCTTTGAGCCGTAGCCTGTTTTTACAAGCACTGTGCGGCAGCCGGCGTTGCGCCCGCACTCCACATCGATGGGTTTGTCGCCGATCATCCAGCTGCTGGAGAGGTCGATCTCGAGGTCTGCTGCGGCTTCGAGGAGCATGCCGGGTTGCGGTTTCCGGCGTTCGGTGGGGCGGTCCGGATGGTCGGCGCAGAAGTAAATGGCATCGATGCCGCCTCCGAGTTGGCGGAGGAGTTCCGCGTTAACTGCTTCGTATTGGGCGGGAGTGATGAGACCCTTGGCGAGGCCGCTTTGGTTTGTGACGATGACGGTCAGCCAGCCTTGTTCGCGCAGGAGGGTGAGTGTTTCCCCAGCTCCCGGGATGGCCTGCACGGTGGCGGGGTCGTTGCAGTAATTCACCTCCTCCATGAGCGTGCCATCGCGGTCTAGGAAGATGGCGCGGCGCTTAGGCATTTTTGGAAAAGGCGTGGAGGAGCTCCTCAGCGGTGAGGGTTGCCGTGCCGAGTTTGGCGACGACTACTCCGCTGGCGTGGTTGGAAATTTCAGCGGCCTCGCTGGGCGTGGCACCCGCGCAGACCGCAAGCGTGTGCAGAGCAATCGCGGTATCCCCCGCGCCAGAGACATCGAAAACCTCCCGGGCGCGGGTCGGCGTGTGATACGGAGCCTCGTCGCGCTGGAACAAAATCATACCGTGTTCACCCAAGGTCACCAGCAAGGCGGGGAGATCCCATTTTTTCAAAAGAATGCCGCCGACTTCGAGCAGTGGGGCATCCGCTAGGGGATTCGGCCCAGCTCCGTTGTCCGGGATTCCTGCCATGGCGAAGGCCTCTGAGCGGTTGGGCTTGAGAAGATCGACACCTCGCCAGTCGAGGGGATTGGTGGGGTTCGGGTCGGCGGAGATGTATTTGCCGGCGCTGCGGGCCATTTCGGTGACGCGGTCCTTCAACGCCTGCCCGAGGAAGCCTTTTCCATAATCTTCGAAAATCACGGCATCCACCGTCGGAAGGAGGTCGGCGATGACGGCGCACGAGCGTTCGAGCACTTCGGTGGAAACCTTCGCGCGGCGCTCGCGGTCCACCCTTACGACCTGCTGCTGGCGGGCGACGATGCGGGTTTTGACGATGGTCGAGCGAGCCGCATCGGCCACAAGGGCGTCGGTGGATATCAACTCTTCCGCGAGCAATTCCCGGAGTCGGCCAGCATGGACATCCTCACCAACGAGGCCGCACAAGTGGACGCCAGCGCAGAAGGGCCTCAGATTGCGGGCCACATTGGCTGCGCCACCGGGATAGGAGGTTTCCTTTTCCACCTCCACCACCGGCACCGGGGCCTCCGGCGAGATGCGGGAAACGCGTCCCCAGACGAATTCGTCGAGCATCACATCGCCCACGACGAGGAGCTTGCGCGAGGAGGCGGCCGTAAGAAGATGTTGTAATCTATCCCGATTCATTCCAATTTGTGTATGTGAGTTCTAAACCGACCTCACACGCACAACAAAGCCGAAATTTTGAAAATGCCGAACATTCTGAACGCGGTGCTGGCCGTCGGCCTACTTGCCGCTGCCGCTACCACGCTTCACGCGCAGAAGCCACCCGAGGCGGTGGACCTCTCCTCATTCCCCGCGCAGTCGATTGACGATGTCGTGGTTCCCGTGCCGAGTGAGATTTTTATCGTTCTCGACAAATTGGGAAATCCCAACTGGCGCTCGGAATTGCGCGACTCGTTGGGGCGGCAGAGTGGCAATCGTGCCCAGGTCGCACTTCTCCTCGGCACCGTGATCGCTGAGGGTTTTGTCGCTGTGGAGGCCGAGGATTCCGAGAAGGTGAAAGACATCGGTCGCCGCGTGCTGACCCTCTCGAAGGCCATCAATGTCGAAAAAGCCGTTCTTGAGCGCAGCAAAAGCATCACCGACAAGGCGGAGGTGAAGGAATGGCTCGCCGTCCGCAAAGAGTTCGACGGCGCGCTCCAGGATGTGAAAGCCGCCATGCAGGAACTCGGAGATGACGATCTCGCTCAACTAGTGAGCGTTGGCGGTTGGATCCGAGGCACCGAGGTGCTCACTTCGATCATTCGAAAAAACTACACCGCCGACTCGGCCGAACTCCTCCACCAGCCCGCATTGGTGAATTTTTTCACCAAAAAACTCGATAACCTCTCGAACAAACGCCTCGCCGAAGACGACCTCGTGGACCGTATCCGCAAGCTCCTCGCTGCTATTGCGCCTTTAATAGGAGACGGTGAAGGCGATGCCATTCCCTCCGAGAATGTCACCCGTATCCACAAGATGACCCGCGACACCGTCGCCGCCATCGCTTCCAAGGGAGCCTGAGACCACCGTGAAAAAAGCTCTCTCATTACTCCTCACTCTCTTGATGGCAGCCACAGCTTGGGCCTATGTGGATGACGCCCTGTCCTTCGCCTACGAGGCCGCTTCGCCCTATGTGAAAAAGGGCTTCAGCGTCCGCGAAGACGCATGGGGAGGGGACCTGGGTGTAAAAGATCAGCAGGCCGTCCAAGCACAACTTTTCAAGGGCAATGAGTATTGGTTCTGCCTTGGCACTGATGTGAAGGGCGCCGTGCTCTCTGTAAATATCTACGACTCCAAAGGCAACCTCATCAATGTCGAGACCACCCGCGCGGGACGCCTCTCCGCTGTGCGCGTGGAGCCATCTCGCACCGGCACCTACTACGCCATTGTGACCGTTCATAAATCTCCTGAAGAGCGCACGGGCTGGGCGTTGGTTTACGCCTACAAGTAGTTCTCGATGGAAACCCTCACGCTGGAATTCGAAAACGCCCGCACCGCGCAGGCTGTTTACGGAGGTGATCCCAAGCTGCTCCACGAGTTGGAACGCCGGCTCGAAGTCCGTATCACCGCCCGCGATGGATGGATTCGCGTGGAGGGCGAAAAGGCTGCCGTCGAGCATGCACGCGATGCCCTCGAGCAACTCCATGCCGCCGTGAAACGGGGCATCACCATCCACCGCCAGGAATTCGAGCACGCTTTGGAGGCTTCAAAGGGGCCAGGCTCCGCAGAATCCCTCTCGAGCCTCATCGATACCCGCATCCAGTGCTCCCCCCGCAAGCCTCCGGTTGTCCCACGCACCGCTGGACAAAAAACCTATGTCCAAGCGATCCAGTCGCACGATATCACCTTTGGCGTCGGCCCGGCTGGAACAGGAAAAACCTACCTCGCAGTGGCCTCCGCCGTTGCCGCCCTCAAGCAGGAGAAAGTGAAACGGCTCATCCTCACAAGGCCAGCCGTCGAAGCAGGCGAGGCTCTGGGTTTCCTTCCCGGCGACTTGCAGGAAAAAATCCTCCCCTATCTGCGTCCCCTCTATGACGCATTGCACGATCTCCTGGAGCCAGACGAGCTGCAGAAGCTCATGGATAAAAACATCATCGAAATCGCTCCGCTGGCCTACATGCGCGGACGCACCCTCAGCGGCTCTTTTGTCATCCTCGACGAGGCCCAAAACACCACCGCCGAGCAGATGCTCATGTTCCTCACCCGACTCGGCCTCGGCTCCCGCTGCGTGGTGACGGGGGATGTCACACAGATCGATCTTCCGCGAAACAAACTCAGCGGCCTTGTGGAGGCCGTCGCCGCCCTCCGCGATGTCGATGGCATCGGAATGCACTTTTTCACCGAAAAGGATGTCGTGCGGCATCCGCTCGTCCAGGCCGTGATCCTGGCCTACAAAAACCACCGGGGCTCACGGGAAAGCAGAATCTAAAATGTTCGGAATCTTCAAGCGCTGGCGACTCGTCTGGAAGGGGTTTTCCTCCAGCAAGCGTCGTCGTCAGGTCGAAGAGAGTGATTTTCTCTCCGCCCTTCAAAATGGCTGGCCGATCCGTGCCGTTCTGCTTGCTGCTTTCGTCTTCGGCCTCGCGGCATTGATTTTCACCGGCCAGCAGGATGAGCCCGCCAAAAAGTTCCTGCTCTGCCTGCTCATTTTTGCCACGGCTGTCGCACAACTCTGGATCAACCATCCCCAGACATTTCGGCAAAATTCCCGCCTCTGCCTTGTGCTGGGAACGCTGCTCGCGCAGTTGGCCGTCATCAAAATCCTGCTCAGCCAGGCCGCTGCGGGAGCCCTCGACCTGCAACTCGCTCCCCTTCTCATTCCCTACGCCTTTGCGCCGCTTGTGCTTTCCGTGCTCCTGGGCCGGAACCACGGCCTCTACGCTGCCGTTTTTTCCAGCCTCTGGGGCTCGCTCCTTGTCGGCCGCATCGACCCGGTGTTTTTGGTGATTTCGCTGATCACCGGCTTCATCGGCGTTTTCGTAACCCTACAGGTTCGTCGCCGCAGCCGCCTGGTGCGCGCCGGCGTCTATGTGGGCCTCGCTACTTGGATTCTCGCTGCAGCCTTTGGCCAGATAGGTCCTGTGATTTGGGAGGTTCCTTCGCAGACCGACTGGGCGATGATCGGTTGGCAGAGCTTGGCGGCCTTTGCCACGGGCATTGCCACAGCCATCGTCGTCAGCGGCATCCTGCCAATGCTCGAGCATGTTTTTAAAATCACCACCGACATCTCGTGGCTCGAGATGAGCGACCTGAACCACCCGCTCCTCAAGCGCCTGAGCTTGGAGGCGCCGGGCACCTACCATCACAGTCTGGCCGTTGCGAACCTCTCGGAGGCCGCCGCAGAAGTCGTCGGAGCCAATCCTACAATCTGCCGCGTCGCCTCATATTTCCATGACATCGGCAAGGTCGTAAAACCCCATTACTTCACCGAAAACATCCCCCACGGCTCGAATCCCCACGACGACCTCACTCCGACGATGAGTGCTCTCATTATCATCTCCCATGTGAAGGAAGGCGTGGATCTGGCGCTAAAAAACAAGCTCAACGCCGAGATCATCGATGTGATCAGCCAGCATCACGGCACCTCCATGGTTTCGTATTTCTATCAGCGCGCCCTGCAGCAGCAGGAGGATGCCCGCCTTGGCGGAAAAATCATGAACATGCGCGAGGAGGACATTCCCGAGGTGAGCGAGGAAAGTTTCCGCTACCCTGGGCCGCGTCCGCAGACGAAGGAAGCTGCGATCGTTAGCCTCGCCGACTCGATTGAAAGCGCCTCGCGCAGTCTCGAGCGCCCAACGCCACAGCGCATCGACGACCTCATTCGCAATATCATCAAAGCCCGCCTCGACGAGGGGCAGCTCGACGAGGCGCCCTTGACCATCGCCGAGATTTGGAAGATCGCCGACAGCTTCCGCTTCTCTCTTGTCAATATGCTCCACGCCCGCATCGCTTATCCGAAACGCGAGGAACGCCCCGCCCCGGAAAAACGCGAACAAAAATCCGCCGCGTGAGGTCGCCGCTGCTGAAAACATCTCTATCCCACAACGCTCGCTCCGTTCCCTACGACCGCGAGCTTCTGGAGCGCCTCACAGCGGCAGCCCTTCCTCTCTGCCTCGCTCTTGCAAAAAAAAACAACGCCGAGCTGGCTGCTCTGGCAGGCGTGGAGATCAGCATCCTCGGCTCCCGCGCCATGGCGAAAGTTCACCGCGACTTTCTGAATATACAGGGCGCGACGGATGTCATTACCTTTCCCTACGGCGAGATTCTTGTCTGCGCACACATCGCCGCCGCCCGCGCTCCCGAGTTCGGCCATAGCGCAACTCAGGAGCTCGCCCTCTACATCATCCACGGACTCCTTCATCTCTCCGGCTTTGATGATCTCACTCCGCCCGACGCTGAAATAATGGCCGTCACCCAGCAAAAAATTCTGAAACTTGCCCTCTCCGAAGCGCACTGATCTTCCCCGCTCGAGAGCCTTGTGCTATCGATTTCACACATGAAAACACCATTCGACCCGATTCCCGAAGTCATTGCCGACATCCGTCGAGGACGCATGGTGATTGTCACCGACGATGCCGATCGCGAGAACGAGGGCGATCTCCTCATGGCCGCCGCCAAAGTCACTCCCGCAGCCATCAATTTCATGGCACAGTTCGGCCGCGGGCTCATCTGTGCGCCCGTCACCGAGGAGCGCGCTGCCAGCCTTGGCCTCCAGCGAATGGTCGCCCAGAACCGAGAGTTTTTTAAAACCGATTTCACCGTCTCGGTGGATGCTGCCAATGGCGTGACCACAGGCATCAGCGTGAAAGACCGCGCGGCCACGATCCGTCTGCTCGCCAATCCCAAGGCTCAACCCTCCGACCTCGTTCAGCCGGGCCATGTGTTTCCCCTCCAAGCCAAGGCCGGCGGGGTTCTGCGCCGCGCAGGCCACACCGAAGCCGCCGTCGATCTCGCGCGCCTCGCAGGGCTCGATGCCTCGGGAGTCATTTGCGAAATCATGAAAGAGGACGGCTCCATGGCCCGCCTTCCGGATCTTGTCCGCTTCAAAAAGAAACACGGGCTCAAGATGTGTTCCATCCAAGACCTCATCGCTCACCGCCGCAAAGGCGAGAAACTCGTCGAGCACGAAGAGACGATTCACATGCCCACAGACTACGGGGATTTCAATCTGCACCTCTACCGCTCACTCGTTGATGGTATGCACCACATCGCGCTTGTGAAAGGTGAGATCACCGCCGCCAAGCCAGCCCTGGTGCGAGTCCACAGCGAATGCCTCACGGGCGATGTCTTTGCCTCCCGCCGCTGTGACTGCGGCTCACAGCTCCACCAGGCCATGCAGCGCATCGAAAAAGAAGGCGCCGGAGTTCTCCTCTACATGCGCCAGGAAGGCCGTGGCATCGGCCTCGGACCAAAAATCCGCGCCTACAAATTGCAGGAGCAGGGCCTCGACACGGTCGAAGCCAACGAACGCCTTGGTTTCCCCATGGATCTCCGCGACTACGGCCTCGGAGCCCAGATCCTCGCCGACCTCGGCATCCACAAAATCCGCCTCCTCACGAACAACCCCCGCAAAGTCGTTGGCCTCGAGGCCTACGACCTCCAAATCGTCGAGCAGCTCCCCATCCGCTCCGTCGCAAACCCCCACAACGCCCGCTACCTCGAGACCAAAAAGAAAAAAATGGGCCACAAGCTCTGATTTTCTCTCTCGATACCTCACTCTCCCTTTTCACCTGCGAGGATGACCAGCCCGCAGAAGCTGTCTCCAAGCGGCGCCGCAGCCGAGTGGATATTTTTTTCAAAAAAATCCTAAAGGCCAGGCATGTCTCCGCCGATCATTAACCTAACGGAGATAATCTCCCCCAGTGAGGTCGAACACTGAACCAAAGCGGCCCGACAGCGAGACGGACTTCGCAACACAGAAAGACAAAGGATATGTCAGTCGTAATCAACACCAATTCAGCAGCCACATCAGCCGCTTACAACCTCAGCAACACCAATGTGAACCTGCAACGCAGCCTCAACAGGCTCTCGAGCGGTTCACGCATCAACTCGTCCTTCGATGACGCCGGCGGACTTGCCGTGTCGATGAAGATGAGCGCATCCATCCGCCGCACAGATGCCACTTCGGCAAATGTCAATAACTCACTCAGCTTCTTGCAAACTCAAGATGGTGTGCTGAAAACAGCGGATAAAATTCTAAACCGCATGTCGGAACTCGCCACACTCGCTCAAGACGTGACGAAGGCACCTTCGGACCTCGCGCTCTACGACACCGAGCTTTCGCAGCTCAAAGGTCAATTGAACCTCATGGTTGGCGAAGAGTTCAATGGCATCAGCTTGTTTGATGCCGGTGTATCAGCAGGCTCTGCAGGCATGGATGTCGCAAGCACACTGACAGTTGTCACCTCTCATGATGGCGATCAGACTGTCGGCATCACTCAGGTTGACCTGGAGTTCATTAGCGCCTCCGTCGGAACGGCCGCTGGTTTTGGTATGAATATCAGCTCCAACGCCGGAGCCCAGACAGCAGTTGACACAATCCAAACCGCGATCCAAAACCTCGCAACCCTCCGTGCCAACAACGGAGCTGAGCAGTCCCGCCTGACCTTCGCTGCGGACATGCTCGCAGTGAACAAGACGAACCTCGAAGCCGCCAACAGCCGCATCCTCGATGTGGATGTCGCCGACGAGAGCACGAAGCTCGCCCGCTACAACATCCTGCAACAAGCCGGCACAGCGATGCTCGCCCAGGCGAACCAATCGACCCAGTCGATCCTTCGCCTGATCAGCTAAGAATTAGGGAGCTACGAGTAGGGGCGGGGGAACTAAAACCCCGCCCCCGCTCAGGTTTGTGAAACCACTCAACACCCAACGGAGATAGCTAGAGCTTCAGGAAAAATACTCCTTATAACCCTTTAATCTGCTCCTTTGATTATTGCTCCGTCACTTTTAATTTTTCTCTAACGTCTAGTTAGTTAAACCAGTGAGGTCGAACACTGAACAAAAGCGGCCCGACAGCGAGACGGACTTCGCACCATAGAAAGACAAAGGATATGTCAGTCGTAATCAACACCAATTCAGCAGCCACATCAGCCGCTTACAACCTCAGCAACACAAACGTCAACCTCCAGAGAAGTCTTAACCGTCTCTCCAGCGGTTCACGCATCAACTCGTCCTTCGATGACGCCGGTGGACTTGCCGTGTCGATGAAGATGAGCGCTTCCATCCGCCGCACAGATGCCACTTCGGCAAATGTCAATAATTCACTCAGCTTCCTGCAAACGCAAGATGGTGTGCTGAAAACAGCGGATAAAATCCTAAACCGCATGTCTGAACTCGCCACACTCGCTCAAGACGTGACGAAGGCACCTGCGGACCTGGCACTCTACGACACCGAGCTTTCGCAGCTCAAAGGTCAATTGAACCTCATGGTTGGCGAAGAGTTCAATGGCATCAGCTTGTTTGACGCCGGTGCATCAGCAGGCTCTGCAGGCATGGATGTCGCAAGCACGCTGACAGTTGTCACCTCTCATGATGGCGATCAGACTGTCGGCATCACTCAGGTTGATCTCGAGTTCATCAGCGCCTCCGTCGGAACAGCCAGTGGCGACGGAATGGATATCAGCTCCAACGCCGGAGCTCAGACAGCAGTTGACACAATCCAAACGGCGATCCAAAACCTCGCAACGCTCCGCGCCAACAACGGAGCTGAGCAGTCCCGCCTGACCTTCGCTGCGGACATGCTCGCAGTGAACAAGACGAACCTCGAAGCCGCCAACAGCCGCATCCTCGATGTGGATGTCGCTGACGAAAGCACGAAACTCGCCCGCTACAACATCCTGCAACAAGCCGGCACCGCGATGCTCGCCCAAGCGAACCAATCGACCCAGTCGATCCTTCGCCTGATCAGCTAAGAATTAGGTTAACTGAGGAACTGGGGCAGGGGAGCATACCCCGCCCCAATCCGAGCTGGGTGAGACAGAAGAATTAACCACAAAGGAGTTCCAGTGCAAGGATTCGAAGCAACAGCACCGTCTCACACCAGCTTATTATCCCAAGGTAACCCCATTTTTGTGAATTTCGTCAATTCTGTCTACAAAACCCTCTAATCCCCCCCGAACCTAATTTTCCACAAAAACAATTAAACCAGGCCAGGCAAGGACGCCATAGGGCTGGAATCCACGGATGGACAACAAAATGAACTAAACGACAGGCGAAACACCGAACAGGAAACAAAGCTGGTGAAAAGCCGGAACAAAATATCTAAGGAGCACACAGAGCCCATGGACGATTTGCAGCACATGGGCAAAGCGCCACGGAATTGCTGCCTGCCTGAGTCCCACTTCTCTGCTGTTTCCCCATTCTGTTAATTTCGTCAATTCTGTCTAAAAAACTCTCCAATCCCCCCGAACCTAATTTTCCACAAAAGCAATTAACCCAAGGCCAGGCAAGGATGCCATACGGCCGGAATCCACGGATGGATAACAAAATGAACTAAACGACAGGCGAAATACCGAATAGGAAACAAAACTGGTGAAAAACCGGAACAAATTAACCACAATCGAAAAGATGGGGTCTTTGAGATGGAGCAACCAAAGGTTGGCCCGAAGGGCGAGCCGAGCTGGAGAGAGCGAGTCAAAGCACGGAAAGCTCGCGGAAGATTTGCAGCGCATCGCCAAAGCGCCACAGAACTGCCGCCTGCCTGAGTCCCACTTATTTGCGGTCTCTCCATTCTGTTAATTCTGTCTAAAAAATCCAACTCGTTCATCTCCTCAATTTTAAACTACGAATTTTGGAATAAATCCAAAAAGTGAGGTCAAGCACTTTAAAAAGTGGCCCGACAGCAGCGCGGAAGCTGCATAAATACAAGTAAGTAAAGGAATACTGCAATGATCAGCATCAACACAAATAGCGCCTCCTCAGCGGCGGCGTATAACCTCGGCTCCACCAATGTGAATCTGCAGAAGAGCCTCAATCGACTCTCAAGCGGATCACGCATCAACTCATCTGCGGACGACGCCGGTGGCTTGGCCGTTTCGATGAAACTCACGGCATCCATCCGTCGCACAGAGGCCACACAATCCAATGTATCCAATGCGATTTCACTCCTGGAAACGCAAGACGGGGTTTTAAAATCTGCAGACAAGGTGCTCAGCCGCATGTCGGAATTGGCCACGCTCGCATTGGATGTGACGAAGTCAACCGATGACACCAAGCTTTACCAGACGGAATACGATAGCTTGGCTTCACAACTTGATAGCATGACCGGGGAGAAATTCAATGACATTGCTCTCTTTGCTGCTGGCACTACTCTCGAAGTCACTACTTCACATGACGGGGATCAGACTGTTGGAATTACCCAAGCGGATTTAGCAACAGATGTATTTGATGAAGTTGATGGCCTCAAGCTGACAGATGCAAAGACATTAACTACCATCACAGCCGCTATTCAGAGCTTGGCAACACTTCGCGCAGAAAATGGTTCTGAGCAAGTCCGTCTCACATTCGCCTCCGACATGCTCGCGGTGAACAAAACCAACCTTGAAGCTGCGAACGGCCGCATCACTGATGTGGATATCGCATCGGAAAGTGCAAACCTGGCTCGATTGAACATTCTGCAACAGGCCGGCACAGCAATGCTTGCTCAAGCCAATCAGGCGAATCAATCTGTCCTGCGTTTGCTTGTCTGAGGAGTTCTTGGATAAAATTTAGAAGATTTAATGAACAATATATTATCGGGATAGAGGCAAGGAAGCTAATATCCCGGTGAGTATTGTAAAATAAACGAAGTGTTTTTCATAAAGTTCATAAGCTTACGGACAACCCGAACCTTCTCTGTGACCTCTGTGTCCTCTGTGGTTAATAAATAGTTTCGTTCAAAGTGAGGTCGAGCACTTAATTTAAATCGGCCCGAAAGCAGCGCGGAAGCTGTGCAAATACAAATAAGTAAAGGAATACTACAATGATCAGCATCAACACAAATAGTGCCTCCTCAGCGGCGGCTTATAACCTTAGCAACACCAATGTAAATCTGCAGAAGAGCCTCAATCGACTCTCAAGCGGATCACGCATCAACTCATCTGCGGACGACGCCGGTGGCTTGGCCGTTTCGATGAAACTCACGGCATCCATCCGTCGCACAGAGGCCACACAATCCAATGTATCCAATGCGATTTCACTCCTGGAAACGCAAGACGGGGTTTTAAAATCTGCAGACAAGGTGCTCAGCCGCATGTCGGAATTGGCCACGCTCGCATTGGATGTGACGAAGTCAACCGATGACACCAAGCTTTACCAGACGGAATACGATAGCTTGGCTTCACAACTTGATAGCATGACCGGGGAGAAATTCAATGACATTGCTCTCTTTGCTGCTGGCACTACTCTCGAAGTCACTACTTCACATGACGGGGATCAGACTGTTGGAATTACCCAAGCGGATTTAGCAACAGATGTATTTGATGAAGTTGATGGCCTCAAGCTGACAGATGCAAAGACATTAACTACCATCACAGCCGCTATTCAGAGCTTGGCAACACTTCGCGCAGAAAATGGTTCTGAGCAAGTCCGTCTCACATTCGCCTCCGACATGCTCGCGGTGAACAAAACCAACCTTGAAGCTGCGAACGGCCGCATCACTGATGTGGATATCGCATCGGAAAGTGCAAACCTGGCTCGATTGAACATTCTGCAACAGGCCGGCACAGCAATGCTTGCTCAAGCCAATCAGGCGAATCAATCTGTCCTGCGTTTGCTTGTCTGAGGAGTTCTTGGATAAAATTTAGAAGATTTAATGAACAATATATTATCGGGATAGAGGCAAGGAAGCTAATATCCCGGTGAGTATTGTAAAATAAACGAAGTGTTTTTCATAAAGTTCATAAGCTTACGGACAACCCGAACCTTCTCTGTGACCTCTGTGTCCTCTGTGGTTAATAAATAGTTTCGTTCAAAGTGAGGTCGAGCACTTAATTTAAATCGGCCCGAAAGCAGCGCGGAAGCTGTGCAAATACAAATAAGTAAAGGAATACTACAATGATCAGCATCAACACAAATAGTGCCTCCTCAGCGGCGGCTTATAACCTTAGCAACACCAATGTAAATCTGCAGAAGAGCCTCAATCGACTCTCAAGCGGATCACGCATCAACTCATCTGCGGACGACGCCGGTGGCTTGGCCGTTTCGATGAAACTCACGGCATCCATCCGTCGCACAGAGGCCACACAATCCAATGTATCCAATGCGATTTCACTCCTGGAAACGCAAGACGGGGTTTTAAAATCTGCAGACAAGGTGCTCAGCCGCATGTCGGAATTGGCCACGCTCGCATTGGATGTGACGAAGTCAACCGATGACACCAAGCTTTACCAGACGGAATACGATAGCTTGGCTTCACAACTTGATAGCATGACCGGGGAGAAATTCAATGACATTGCTCTCTTTGCTGCTGGCACTACTCTCGAAGTCACTACTTCACATGACGGGGATCAGACTGTTGGAATTACCCAAGCGGATTTAGCAACAGATGTATTTGATGAAGTTGATGGCCTCAAGCTGACAGATGCAAAGACATTAACTACCATCACAGCCGCTATTCAGAGCTTGGCAACACTTCGCGCAGAAAATGGTTCTGAGCAAGTCCGTCTCACATTCGCCTCCGACATGCTCGCGGTGAACAAAACCAACCTTGAAGCTGCGAACGGCCGCATCACTGATGTGGATATCGCATCGGAAAGTGCAAACCTGGCTCGATTGAGTATCCTGCAACAAGCAGGGACAGCCATGCTTGCCCAGGCGAATCAGGCGAATCAATCGGTTCTGCGCTTGCTTGTCTGAGGATTTCTTGGACGTAATTTGCAGAATTTTATCAACAATCTCTTATCGGGATAGAAGCAAGGATGCCGATATCCTGGCGGGAACTCGAATCAATCCGACATATGACCACAATCAGCGCATTCACACAAGGAAACGAATTCCTTACTCTCGAACTCACTGCGATCTGTGGTCAATCATTCGGTCGGGTCGATGCAAGGAAGTTGATGCCTGCTCAGAGGAATGGAAGTTATCTTCGTTGGACGGCAATTCAAGTGGCTAAAAAGATCATCATGCGCTGGGAGTCCGATCCTCCTGTTGCATGTGGATAGAAACAAGAATTAAGCAGAAGTTTAAAATGTAAACGAAGAGAAGTGGTTGACTGAATAAGGAAGCAAGCCAGCAAGAATCGCGGCAGTCATATTTAACCACTGAGCACACAGAGTGCGCAGGGAAAAATGTCGCAATACGGCGATCTCTGTCAAAATTGCTGCTAATGATAATTATAAAAAACTTATAATAATTATATTGCTCTATTATTAACGCTGCTATTTCATATATAATTTTTCTTTAACACCCTCTGTGATCTCTGTGGTCAAAATGTAATTCAGTTCAAAGTGCGGTCGAACACTTAAAAATCGCCCCGTCTGCAGCACGGAAGCTGCAAATTAAATGAAAGGAATATCATGATCAGCTTAAATGCTACAGGAGCCACCTCGGCGGCCTCCTATTATTTGGATCAAAACAATCGCAACCTGCAAAAAAGCCTCTCCAGGCTTTCCAGCGGTTATCGAATCAACACGGCAGAAGATGACCCAGGTGGTCTCGCCGTTTCGATGAAACTCTCTGCGGCCATCCGTCAAACAGATGCCTTGTCAGCAAATGTCGGCAACGCCATTTCCTTCCTGCAAACACAAGATGGGGTTCTCTCGGTGGCTTCATCCATCCTGCTTAGAATGTCGGAATTGGCGACATTGGCTACCGATTCGGTGTTGAGCAGCGATTCAGCAGCCTACGATGTCGAATTCAAGGAACTTCAAGAAAATATGGGTGATCTTCTTGGTGAGGATTTCAACGGTGTTCCATTATTTTCCAATCCGCAATCCGTGCTCGCTGTCGTGACATCAACGACTAACCAAACAGCTGAAATCACGAAGCTTAATCTAGAAGTCATAGAAGATGATATCGATGTTGGAACGCTCACCGGCATCACCACGCCGGCACTGGCAACAACGGCATTGGATGTTCTGGAGACCGCTATTCAGGATTTGGCGGAGTTAAGGGCTAAAAATGGAGCCGAGCAGTCGCGCATGACTTTTGCGCAGGATATACTGGCCGTGAATCGAGTGAATCTGGAGGCAGCGAATAGTCGCATTATGGATGTCGATATTGCCGAAGAAAGCGCAAACTTCGCCCGGTTCAGCATCATTCAGGAAGCTGGCCTCGTCATGCTTGCCCAAGCAAACACATCTGCCGAAAGCCTAATCAGGCTCCTAGAATAAAACTAAAAGTTCAGCCAAGGCCTTCTTAATATTGGGGGCCTTGGCTTTAGTTTTGATATGAGGTTGGACAAAGCCGCTCGGTTCGAGCTCACCGAAGAATGGGTTCAGATCTCAGGTAGGGCCTTTAATTCTATTAACTAATTTTAAGTTTTTAAATAAGAGAGATTTTTATAAAAAATTCCGGTTCTTCGCTACTTTCAGTGGGAAGCAGGGATTCTTAGCTTGCCAGCGGTGAAGTAAAGCATGGTGATGAGGTTATCTGTTGATCGGTAACCCCTGGCTTTCCTTTTTACGGCAGAGAAGAC
>JBIJAV010000087.1:0-2905 GCA_044345595.1 Terrimicrobiaceae bacterium | reverse complement strand
AGCCGATGCCACGGATCGCCTCGCGGATGATCGAGCCGATGTTCATCACGGAATCAAGTGCGGCGCCTTTGATTTTCGGAATGGTGATTTCACCGCCTACCACGACGGTGTTGCTTTTCACAAAGGTCTCGCAGGCGACGCGGCTGGTTTTGTCAATCGTGAGGCAGGCGTCGAGCACGGCATCGGAGATGGTGTCGCAGACTTTGTCGGGATGGCCTTCGCCAACGGATTCGGAGGAAAAGATGTAACGGCGTGACATAGGATTTATTGGGTTTGGGTTGAGGTTAGGCTTTACGCATCTACGCATCCGAATATATTGATATGTTCAATGGCGTCAATCCTGAAATCTCTCCGTGTTTTGTCGGATCCGATCCGCTTGCGCCTGATGCTGCTTTTGATGGAGGAGGAACTCACGGTTGCCGAGTTGCAGGAGATTCTTGGTCTTGCGCAGTCGCGTATTTCAACAAGCTTGGCGCAGTTGAAACGCGAGGATTTGGTGAGGGACCGTCGGGTCGGTAAAAATATATTCTACTCGGTCGGGGACGAACCCGGCGGTGCCGCTCTCGCTGTTTTGGACGCAGCGCGGGCGGAATTGAAAGAAGCCGCTACCGACAAAGCGCACCTCGCCTTCACACTCAAAAAACGCAAAGATCGCGCGGCGGATTATTTCAACAAGCTGGCGGGAAAATTCGGCCGCGCCTATGTGCCTGGCCGTTCCTGGGAGGCCTTGTCCCATGGCCTTCTGCGCCTTCTCCCGCCAATGGTCATCGCAGACCTCGGCGCGGGCGAGGGGACTCTTTCGCAACTTCTGGCACGAACAGCCAAAAAGGTCATCGCCATCGACAATTCCGAAAAGATGGTCGAATTCGGCGCATCCCTCGCGAAGGAGCATGGTTTTTCAAATCTCGAATACCGGCTCGGTGACATCGAAGATCCGCCGATCGATGCTGACTCTGTCGATGTCGCTCTTTTCAGCCAGGCATTGCACCATGCGGCCGTTCCCCAACAGGCTTTGAATGCCGCTTGCAAGATCCTCAAACCCGGCGGGCGCGTCTTGATTCTCGACTTGCTGAGCCACACGCACGAGCCGGCCCGCGAGCTTTACGGACATGTGTGGCTGGGTTTTTCCGAAATCGAACTCCACCGAATGCTGAAGAAGGCGGGGTTCTCCAAAATCGAATCCTCGATCGTCTCCCGCGAATCCGAGGCGCCGTTTTTTCAGACCGTGCTGGCGACAGGCATCAAATGACCATGCGCGCCTGCACACTCCGGTTTTTATCCTCGCCAATCCTCAGCGCCGCCGCTTAACCTTAACCACTCTTTTTTCACCAATCCTATGAAGACAAAAAAATCCGCCGCTACGAAATCCACCGCTACGCCCGACCGGGGCAATGTCATGAATGGCGCGGAGATTCTCGTTGAATGCCTCGAGCGCGAGGGTGTGGAAGTTGTTTTCGCCTATCCCGGCGGGTGCTCGATGCCGATTCACCAAGCCCTCACCAAAACAAAAAAAATCCGCACCATTCTTCCACGCCACGAGCAAGGTGGGGTTTTTGCCGCCGAGGGCTATGCCCGCGTGACCGGCAAGGTTGGAGTTTGCATGGCCACTTCCGGCCCCGGTGCCACGAACCTCGTCACCGGCATCGCAGACGCCTTCATGGACTCGATTCCTCTCGTTGCGATCACCGGCCAGGTGCCTCAGGAAATGATCGGACGCGGTGCGTTCCAAGAGACCGATGTGTTTGGAATGACGCTGCCGATGGTGAAGCACAGCTACCTTGTTTGGGATGTGAATGAACTTCCCCGCATCGTGAAAGAGGCCTTCCACATTGCTTCCACAGGCCGTCCGGGCCCGGTTCTCATCGACATTCCGAAGAATATTCAGAACCTCACCACTCAGCCAATTTTCCCGAAAACCGTGAATCTGCGCGGCTACAAGCCCGAGCGCAAAGCGGATGATGTCGCATTGAACGAACTCATCGGAATGCTCGGCGAGGCGAAGGCTCCGATGATTTACTGCGGTGGCGGTGTGATCTCTGGCGAGGCATCGGCCGAGTTGCTCGAGTTCGCCGAGCGCACCCAGATTCCCGTAGCCACCACGCTTATGGGCATCGGTGGTTTTCCTGAAACCCACACGCTCTCCCTCAAATGGCTCGGCATGCACGGCACCGTATATGCCAACAACGCCGTCAACGAAGCCGACCTTCTTCTGGCCATCGGCGTTCGCTTTGATGACCGCGTCACCGGCAAGGTGGAGAAATTCTGCGAGCACGGCAAAATCGTCCACATCGACATAGACAATTCCGAGATCAACAAAAACAAAACCGTCTGCCTGCCGATCCTGAGCGACCTGAAATACGCCCTGACGCGCCTCAACAAGCTACTCGACCAGGCTGGCTACAAGCGCACGACGAAGAATTTCTCCCGCTATCCGGATTGGTATAAACAAATCGACGCTTGGAAGACCAAGCACCCGCTCTCTTTCAAGGACACCGAGGATGTCATCCAACCGCAGCATGTCATCCAGCTCCTCTGCGAAATGACAAAAGGCGAGGCGATCATCACCACTGGCGTCGGCCAGCACCAGATGTGGGCTGCGCAATTCTACGACTTCGACGCTCCCCGTCGCCTCGTCACTTCCGCCGGTCTCGGATCCATGGGCTTCGGCTACCCTTCCGCCATGGGAGCCAAGGTCGGCATGCCCAACAAACAAGTCATCGACATCGATGGCGACGGTTCATTCCTCATGAATGTCCAAGAGCTCGCCACAGCGCACATCGAAGGCATCGCGGCAAAAGCGATCATCTTGAACAACCAGCACCTCGGCATGGTCGTCCAATGGGAAGACCGCTTCCACGGTGGCAACCGAGGCCATACCTTCCTCGGCGATCCTCGCGATCTTCAG
>JBIJAV010000037.1:0-31339 GCA_044345595.1 Terrimicrobiaceae bacterium | reverse complement strand
AGGTCGAGTCCATCCTCAATGAAATGCGTGCCATTAGCCAAGAAATCCTTCTCAACTCCGCTCCCGGAACCCGTAAAAAATCAAGCCGCAAAATCATCCCAAATCCCCACTAACTTAGCACCATTCAGCCCTGGCCGGTTTCCAGGACTCGGGGAGAACCGTGATCTCCGGCCCATCGAGGATCTCGCGTTTGGCCACGCGCCGCTCCATCCGCGAGGCGGGCACGATTTGCAACCCACACCGGCCACTGGCGCGCTCAATCTGGTAAATGACGACCGAGTCCCCGAAGGGAAACACATTTTCGTCCAATGAGTTGCTTGTCATCACGTTAGTTTGAAATTCTTATCGGTGCCAAGGGAATCGAAGCCTTCACGGCAGATCCAACTCTGCCACGCGCACCACAAGATTCACGCCGTAATCGTAACCCGTGCAATGAAGCGTGGTGACGCTGCCGTTCTCGTTCTGCAGGATTTCGATCGGCTTTTGAGTATCGATCCATCTGCCCGCCTTGATCGGCATGCCGAGGTCTGAAATCGAGCGGGGTCCATTGCCTCCGCCCTCCGCGACAACATGGGCGCTGCCTTCCTGATTCAGTCCATGCGCGAAATAATACAAATGCTTGTCGGTGCGAAGCAGAAAGTCCTTCCCCTGGCACTTGGCATCCATGGGTTTGCCCTCGTAGATCGCATCGCCCGCACGGGCAACCCACCGTCCAATCATGGCAAGGGTCGCCCGCTCGTAGTCACCGATCGAGCCATCGGCCTGTGGGCCGACATTGAGCAGGTAGTTCGCACCAACCTTCCTGCAGGCGCATAGGTTTTCAATGAATGTGGCGGGGCTTTTAAAGAGAAGGTCCGCGTCGCCCACCCCCCAATGCGAGTTGAATGTCTCGCACATCTCGCCGGCCAGATACTTCGGCCAACCGGAGCGATCCGGAGCCGTGGGCAGACCTTGCTCGAAGGTCGTGCTGTCGAGTTCGGGATTTCCAAGCGCCCCGCGAGCCTGGAGGCCGGTATTGTTGACGATGATCGCCTCAGGTTGGTGTTTGCGGATGGTCGCATACAGGCGGTCCTCCTTCCAGTCCGACTGCGGGCGCGACCAGTTGCCATCAAACCAAAGGCCGCCAATCTCGCCATACTGCGTGCAAAGGATTTCGACCGAGGCATTCAGGTAATCGAGGTATTCCGAAAACTTTTCCTCGCTGCAGTGCCATGAGTCCCATCGAAAATCCAAGGTCGTGTGGTAAAAAAACGGGACGATTCCCTCCGCGCGACAACCTTCGACGAACTCAGCCACCAAATCGCGTCCTGCGGCACTATGAGGCGCATCAAATTCATTGAGCCCGCGTGTGTCGTAAAGCGAAAATCCATCGTGGTGGCGAGTGGTCAGACAGGCGTAACGCATCCCTGCCTCCCGTGCTATGCGGGCGATGGCGCGACCATCGAATGCCTTTGCTGTAAACCGCTTGATCAAGAGGGCATACTCGTCGTTTGGAATCTTGCGGGCATGTTGAATCCACTCTCCCGCTCCCATCAGGGAATACAATCCGTAGTGCAGGAAGAGGCCGAACCCGAGTTTTTCAAAACGGGCGATTCGAGGAAGGGGCGTTGGGATGATTTTCGATTTCATGAAATCGTGGAAGGCGTGTTCAGGCGGTTATTGGAGCGGCGCAGTTTGAAGATTCCACCTTGGTTGTGGGAATTTTTTCCATGACCCGCAGGATATGGACGACAAGGATCAAGGCGGCCGAGGAGAGAAGTTTCAATGCTGCGAAAAGCAACAACTCCCGCCCCATGTCGTGATTGATCGTCCAGAACATTTGCAGCCAGTAGATGGGGAAAGTGAGCAATCCTTGAAGGCCCATGACCATCAAGACGCCGTGGTGGGGGATGCCATAGCGCGTTGACTGCCCCGACAATTGGGCGGCGATGTCTTTTTTTAAGCTGCGGATTTGCAGGAGCCACAGGAAAAAAACGGCCGACATGAGCGGGACAAAAAGGAGGAGATACCAGCGAAAAGTCTCCGACATGCCATGCTGGTGCATCATGAACAAAAAGACCGGGGAGAGGATCAAGGTGACGATGAATCCAGCGGAAAAGATATTCATCGAGATTTTTACAAGGTGCGGTTTAGCCACATGCGAGCTGTCCCCCTCTTCCAACTGCTCAAATCCCTCGGGCGACCAGGGAGCCGGTGCGGCGTATTTGGCATCCCCGCCAAGTTTCAGCCATTCACGGTAGGCATAAAAAAGAAAAACGGCAGCGATAATGGTAAAAAACCAGTGCCAGACAAAAAAGAACCGGTAGGCGTAGTCCGAGCCGTTGCAGAGCCATCTGACGCCGTCCATGAACACCCCGGCCAATACACCGGCCACCATCGTGCCCAGAGAACGGAGAACAGCTGATGCCGAACAAAATTGACCGAAGCGCGACTTGGGCATGACGCGCATGAAACTGGTGATGCCGCTCACGGCACCCATTGCATTCCCAAAGCTCAAGGAGAGGTTTGCCCCGACAGAAAGCCAGAAAAACATGGATGCCGGAATACTCATGGTCGACCAGATCAGACTGGTGAATCCGGTCACGGCCGAGAAGACTCCCATGTAAGCCTGAATCCGCAGGGGGTGCCAGCGATCCACAAAGATCGCGGCAAAATACATCGCCACCAATGCCGCGCCGCCGCCGATCCCAGCCATCAAGCCGATTTGCTCAAGGCTCAAGCCCATCTCCTTTTGAAAGAAGATTTGAAAAACAAAAATAGCCCCAGCAACGGCTACGAATGTTTCCTTCAGAAAAAAGCACCAATAAAAACGGTGTGAGTAGGATTCTTTGAAAAATGTCCGCACGCCTGACAACATGCTGCCGGTCTTTTTTTCCTCCACCGGAGCCGGCGGATATTCCCCCTCTTTAACGAAGAGAAAGATCATTCCGAATCCAATGAGATAGATCAAAGCCGCAGCGGTGAAAATTTCTTTGGAATGGGATTCGGCAAACTTGAAGACGAAGAAATTGAACGCCATACCGGCGCCGGTGCCGATGATTCGCGTCATGCCATTGAATCGACCCAAAAACTCGACCGGCACCACATCCACGAAGAGGCACTGGATAACCGAGCCGACGAACATGTTAAACAACTGAAAACAAACGACAAAAAAGGCTATCAAGCCAATGATAAGGGTCGCGGGCGCCACATCCTGCAAAAAGCCGATATTCTGCCTCAGAAAAGCGGCGAGTTCCCCATGCCAACCCATCAAAACCAAGCTCAAACTGAGAAAGGGCAGTGTGAATATGATAAACGGCCGGCGGCGCCCCCAACGGCTCCTGAAGCGATCGCTTTTGAAGCTAACCCAAGGGCAAACCGTCATGTTGAGGAAAGCCGGCAGCGTTGTCATTACCACTGAAATGAGCAGGCTCGAGGCTTGGTGCGATTTGAGATGCAACGGCACCAAGGCGGGGACCACAACCTCCATGAGCGAGAAGCAAAAATCCCCCCACAACAGCCATGCAAAAAGTGTTACCAAAGTGACCTTGGTGTAGCGCAAGGTGCCGCACTTATAGGTATGCGCGGGCTGGGCAGGCTCCGCAGGAAGTGAAGATGAGGTATTCATGACTTCTTCAACTCCGCCCCTGGGATAAGGATGTCGGTGAAGAGATAAACACAGCCAAGACGGTCGGCGGCCCCGACGGCGAGGGTTTGCTCGTCCGGACTCAGAGCAAGGCAAGAGAGTTCGTTGCTATGACCGGGCCCGCCGATCAGGTTCTGGTGTTCGCCACCGACCCAGCCGAGTTGATGCAGGCCCAGCTCGGCATCGTAGCAAAACACAATCCCAACTCCCCGCGCATCGCCGGCAACGCCGAAAGCACGCATGCCGGATTGGTTGCTCACGAGCTGGCGGATCGGGCCACAGGCGACGACCGAGCCCAAGGATTTCACACGAGCACCCGAAGCATCAATCAAGGCCAGATACCCATCGGCGGTTCCGACGAGTTGTTGCTCGCCATTCCATGAGGTGAAGCAGGCCGCCTGAGCCAGGCGCTGACGCCCCGGTGCCCCGGGCAGCGCAAGATGGGCAAACCTCGCGGCGACCGCATCGTCTTTGCGGTCGTTCGCCTGAGTGAACTCGATGCCACTCACGACACCATCCTTGATCTGAAAACTCCGCCGCTCGTTCGTGCCGCAAGTGCCGTGAAGGATCCCGTCCTTATCCCAGCGAAGGGAACGCACCGGCGACTCTTCCGGAAGCACCCGATTCCACAAGCGAACCAATTCGGCTTTTCCTGCACGGACGAAGTAAGGATTGCCGATCGCAGTTTTGTTCTGAACATTGACCATGAAACCGAAGCCTTCATCGAATTCATGGATTCGTTTCGTCAGATTCTCACAGTGGTCGAGCCCGTCTTCTATAAAGTAGTAAGCAAGCGCATCCTGACTCTGCACCCGTGGCTTTGCGAAGTCCGCCTCGATGCGCGCGATGTCGATCTGAATCAATGCCGGCGTATCGTCGCAGTGGTTCGTATCGGCGATGAGCATGATGCCGTCGTGAATGTGCATTTCACTCGCGCAGGTCGGATGACGCTCGGGGGAACCCAACAAACCGAAATCGATTGGTTCCGGTGAGTTCTTCAGATCCCAGCAATAGAGATGACAGTTTGAGGAAAGCCCGCCGGCGAAGCGCGCAGCGAGGGCATACCACATTCGTCCCCGGTCATCAAAAGCCATGCCCATCAGATCCATCTTGAAGCCCTGCGGGAAGTTCATTCCCAGTGACCTCTGCTGGTCCGGCAACAGCTTTCCAGTCTGCGGATCGAAGACCGAGAGCAGGTCCGAGCCTGCCGCAATGATGTAGAGAAGACCATCCGGCCCCTCGGAGCAAAAACGCATGTTGCCAGGTATCCGCGCATCGAAGAGCTCCGGCTTGCCGGTGGTGGTGTTGATGCGTGAGATCCAGCCCGATCGGGTCGAGAAATAGATGTTTCCATCCGAGGCCCGGACGAAGCGGAAGGAGCCCATCTCCGAGCATTGACCCAGATCGGTGAGCGAGCGGCTCTTCAGATCGTAGCGATAGAAATGCCCACGCAAATAAGTGCCGAAGTAAAACGCCTGGTGCTTGGGATCGTAGCATCCCCCGTAAATCGTATCGCGCGGCACCGGCACGCCGAGGTTCTCCAAAGCCTTGGTCGCGGGATCGTAGATCAGCAAATTCGAACCCTGAAATCCTTCCCAAGGATGATCATAATAATGCGGGAGAAGCCAGGCCGGATGACCCTTTGCCGCAACGGTGGTGTGGGTGGCCATGATGATACGGCCATCCTCCATTTCGCTCATGCACGAATGAATTTTGCTGGGGATGATCGCCCCATCGAGCGGGCACACTTCGCGCGCCACATCAAAGCAAAGCTCCAATCCCCCATCGCTCAGGCGATACTCATAAAGCATCGCCGATCGGCGCGCCGCCAACTCCGAACATAAGGGCACAAAGACCCGGCCTTTCGATGTGACGATCAAATCCCAAATCGAATTCGGCTGCGGATCGAGTGTCGGAAACATCGTGACCCGAACCCCGTCCTGCGGGACCAGATCAAAAAAGTTGGCAGGAAGATCGGCGCGATGGACGCCGGTTTTTCGCCACTCGGGCAACATTTCATTTTTCATGTTCAGAGGCCTTGATTGAGTTGTTCTGTGAGATTCAGCATTTCGTTGCGGAGCTTTTCAAATCCCTCGGGTCCGAAGGCTTTGATGATCCCTGGCGCCGTGGGGCCACCCTCGTCACGGGCGCGCGTCAACGCCTTGCGTGCGGCATCCTGCACTTCCTGCGGTGCTTGAGGATTTGCCTCGAGGCTTTGTTCCAGCGTGGCGGCAACGCGCAGATCGCAGAATCCCTCACGCAATCCCTCCCACATGAGGCTGCTCGCAAAGTGGCCGGGTGCATCGGGATCGGGACAGGCGTAAACCATATCCTCTTGGGCGGTGGCATTATCGAGGTCGGTGAACGGGCTGTTCTCGTAGAAGTTGAATGTCCACGGCATGGTGACCGTGAACGGACTGCGCCAGAGCCACAGGCCCGCATTGGCACGGGCAATCAAACCATCATCATCGCTGTTGTTATAGTAGCTCCAGAATTGCACTTCCGGGCGCTTCTTCAAAATTTCCATGAACTGCGGAATGATCTCTGGCACCTCCTTCTGTGCTATATCCTGCCTCACACCGGAAAAGATGAAGTAATCGGCGTATGGCGCCATCTGTTCCCACTTCGCGAAAAAATGCCCGGCGCCCATTTTGGCTGTGATCGCCGCGCGACGGTCGGTCAGGGAGCGAAAGAGTTCTCCATAAGCGGTCCAGACACTCATCCATGTGTCATAGCGCTGAATCTCATCGCCCCAGGTGCAGACGATTGAATTGCGCGGGATGTTCAGCTCTTTTTCTAATTCATCCAACTTCGCCAATTCCGCGCGGACTTGTTCGGCAAATTGCGGGTTTTTGCACTGCCGGATGATGTGTTCGACTTCCTCTTTTTTCTGAGTCCAGCAGCCCTTGAATACCTGATTGAAATCATAGATGTAGGGCGGCGGGAATCCGGCGGCGATTTGCATCCTGATCATCGTGCGCTCGTCGATGTATTTTCGATTTCCCGCCATGAAGACGATGCTGCCGCCGTTGCGCCTGATCTCCGCCATTTCGGATGACACAAGGTCCGCAGGGCGTGCCGTTTTCTCTCCCCAACCACCGAGGGTGTTTCCGTAATAAATGCCGAGTCGCTTGCCGGGCTGGTCGGTCAATTTCACCTTCGGCACACGCAGCGAAACAGGAACGCTCAAGACCTCGCGCACGCCATCGTTTAACTTGAGCGTGCCAGTATAAGTTCCCGCAGGAACATCGGCATCCGCACGCATCCGCAAGGCGCCAACCAGGAGATTGCCAGGCGCCAAACCAGTGGGCGCCCCTTGCCGGAGGTAACGCCAAATGTATTGGGCCTCGTCGTCGGCACGGTTCAATCCACGGCAGGCCGACTTGTGCAACCAGAGCGGCTCCACGACAAGCCCCTGCGGCCAGGAAGCAGCCGACTCAAATTGCCATTTCGGTGCGGAAAGAGAATTCGGGAGACGGAATCCAAAACCCTGCAGATCGGATCCTCCCGCCGGAATCAACGAGGAGAGTTGGAGTTGGTCTTGCGGCGAACCAAACTCAGGTTTGGTCGCAAGAGCCAAGATGTTCGTCGTGAAAAATTCCGGACGCTTCGGAATGCGCGCCTCGTTTTTTCCAAACTCGTAAGGCTGCACCGGCTGCAAGGTCAAATCACCAAAATCGACCTTCAGGCCCGGACTGCGTTTGCTCCAGATTTTCCTTTCCCTCTCCGGGTGAACCGCCTGCACCAGCAGTTCTTCCGCAGGATTGCCCCAGACAGTCACTTGAAATCGGCCATCCTTGTCGGTCTGCACCGGAGCTCCCTGGACCGACACCGCCCCAAAACGCTTGGCCCCATTCCATGCGATCGGCTCGCCTTTCTCCGTAACCAACCTTCCTGAAACCTCGATCGGTTGAAGAAGCGCCGCCTTCTCCGCGCTGACAAACTCGAGGGCGTTGAAATCCTTCGGTTCATTGAAACCCGTGACCGAATAGCTGGTGGCCAATCCGTAATCAAATTCCCGTTTATCTCCAGGCTCCCTCACTCCAAGCAGTCCACGCCAGAGTTCGCCCTGCTTGGGTGGAGTCACTCCCAAATTCACCCAAGGAATACGGCACTCGATCGTATAGCCATTCTCGCCGATCGTTGTTTTGCGAGTCCAATCCTCCCATTTGGGATACTCCCGCTTCGATCCTCCGGCAGACCCTTTCTGCGGATCAACATGACGCTCAATAACACATCCGCCCGCCGCATTGATTCGCAACTTCGTAAAAGGATCGTTGATCCCGCCAGGTTGTAAATTCAACTCCACGAAGTCGGTTTTCGACTTGGGTGGCGCTCCGGATTCTCCCGGAATCAACTTGAGCTCCGGATCCTTTGCCACCTCGATTAAAGCATAGAGCGCCTTGTCATCGTAGGCCAACTTCAGGCTCCCCTTTGATTTGACTGGTTTGATCCCGGTATCCCAGACGACATCATTCACGAGCGTGAAGGCGGCCGGAATATTTTTCCAAAGCGGCTCATCGCTTTTCCCGTCAATGACAGGCGCGTCATTCACGGGAATCGCAAGCAGAGAAGGACTGTGAATTTTGCCATTCAAGCCAAGCTGCTGCGCTTGCTGCTGCCACGGCAAAACCTGATTCTGCTCGGGCTTGCGACACGACACGAGGCTGGTGAACAGCACGGCGTTTGCCGTGAAAAACAACAATGTGATGAGTTTTCTTTTCATGTTTTTTGAATTCTAAATTTTCTTTTCACAGGAGGCTATCGGCTCGCCGTTGCCGCCCACTGCTTCAGCAACGAACCGATTTCCATGGAGTAAACTCCGCGAAATCCTTCGTGCAGCGAATCGAAGGAAATGGCATCGCCCGCACGGTTCCAACGCGGATGCAGGTCGCAACGGATTTCCATCTCCACGCCGTCCATCCGTGGCAGCGTCTTAACGCCACCCAGGCACCAGCCTTGGCCGGAGGCGAGATGATAAACATAGAGGTAGCGATAGCCCTCCTGCGGATAGCTGTCGTAAAGCAACCACTGGCGATCCGGCGAGTAGCTGCAGTGACCGTCGTCCTCGAAAAACTTGTGCACCAGTTGGTGCGATTCCTGGGTGCGGTCGCGGAACTCCCGCAGGTTGATCTCCTCGCCGGGCCGCTTGACGACCATGACGAGGTTCTCCGGATCGCGCCAGTGGTAGTGGGAGGCGATGCTGTAGTCCACGAGCATGTAGGCATTCCCGCCATCGGCGTCCGCCGTGATCGCACCAGTGAAATACGACTTCGGCTCGACTTGATCCGCGAAGTTGCGGATGAGAGTGATGAAGCGGCTGCCATCGGTGTTGAAATTGACATGGTTGACGATGATCTTGCGCTCGCGCATCGGCCCGGGAAATTGACGGACGATTTCCGCCAGCGACATGACCAACTCCTCCTCGCCACTCTCCAAATCGATGCGCCAGATTCCATCCTCCTCCGGATGGTTCACCGCTGCGAAAGGATCCGGGATCCCGACATATCCGTAGCCCGGCCGAAAATCATACTGACGGCTGAAGTTCGCATGCAGCGCGCAGCGTCCCATCGGATCGACATTGGTGACGGCTCGCGGAAGGATTTTCTCGTCGCCCGTCACGATGTCCTTTATGACGCCGACAAAACGCCCGCCATCGCAGCGATTGAAAATGATCTTCCGGTCCGGCGCCAACGGATGCCACTGAAGCATGGCGCCCTGCTGGAAATTCCAAGCCGTGGTCTCCGCGATGCGCGTGAAGCCGTCATTCCCGGGATGCACCAGCCCAACCTGAGCCACATCCGTCGGCGTCGGCATGCGATCCCGGAATTCCACCCGTTGAACGAGATGGGCGCTGTCATCACCGCTCCAGGCGGGATTGTCGTAATAGCCGTAAAAATAGTGGGCATCATCGGGCGTGAGCCTGACGATCGGTTGCAGGAGGTCTCTTGTGGTTGTCATGGAGTGGGAGTTGGCGTCCAGAATGGAATAGGGAAATCAGTGTTTGATCTGCCTCAGATCACGCTTCATCAACGACCAAGCGGAAGAAGCGGGCTTGTTTTGAAAGTGTTTTATTTGGGGGGCTCGGATGCTTTGAAACACAGCGGATCAATATGGAGAGAGTGAATCTTCTATATCACATTCTAACTTGATCAATAAAATTTTTGCGTGGATGGATTTTTTTGAATTTTCCTATATCGTTCTTTTTATAAGGCATTTTTTAAGAAGAAAATCAAAATGACCCGAAATCCAGAATCCATCAAAAACCAGAAACGGAGCAGCAATTTCACCTTCTTGCGACAAACAGTTATAAATAATGTTCTAATTCACTTTTAGATATAGACCGTTGAGGAAAGTGTTATAAACTCACCTTCATCGCATGAAGGAAAGCAACCGGTTAAGCCAACGCATCAAGAAACAAGCGCCGCCTGTCTGGAAATCAAAATCCCAGACCAAATACCATGTGGTGGCCGACAGGCTCCGGGAATCGATCATCAAGTCAGAGCCCGGCACAAAGATGCCTCCGATTCGCGAATTGACCGAGCAGTTCGGTGTGACTCTGGTGACGATGGTTCGGGCGTTGCGTGAATTGAGCGAGGAGGGCCTGCTGATCGTGCGTCACGGAGCAGGATGCTGGGTGGCACCCCGCGAGCAGGCGGCCCGCTTCGGCATTACTGGCGAGTATGCAACCGAGCTGCGGTGCAAAATCCAAAGTGCCCTACCCCACCAAATGGCCTACTGGAAGGAAGCAGCCCGGACTTTTTCGGAGATTTATCCCGGCAGTCAAATTGTCTTCGAGCCCATGGAGGCTGTAGCGCGACTGGCTGTGTTTGACGCGGACCTCACAGAGATCAGCACCCTGCAATACCCGGATGCCCAGGAAAACGAAGGCCTGCTCCATGAGGCCACGGGCACGCCAAGCCAATCACGGGTCTTCTTCGTCCCGCACCAAGCGCACCTGAGCTGCGCATTTTACAATCCGGCTCTGTTAAAAAAAATCGGAATGCCTGCTCCGGAGTTCGAGGATTTCGAAGGGCAGATGCGCTGGCTTTTGGACTTGCAGGCAAAATGGAAAAAAGCCGAAGGGAGCCCATATCCCCTTTCTGTCAATACCAACGAGTCCTTCCTGATGCTCGGCGAGAAAGGCCGGAATGCCCTCATGGACTGGCTCAAAGGCACAGAAGAAACCCTGCCTGCCGAACTGAACCAGCGACTCATGCGCATCCACTCGATGTGGAACCTTGCCGTGAAGGCGAAAGCCCATTACCAGCCAACCACCTTTGAAGCCATGTTCAACAACGGCGAAATTCCCGTGGTCTTCTCTCGCACCGCAGGTCTCTTTGATTCCTACCACGGCAAAGACTTTGAACCCGGCTGCCACCCATGCTTCGACTTGGACGACGAGATCACAAGCGTTGAAACCGGCTTTGTCGTGCGGCGCGACCACGGCTGCGCCGCCGATGCACTGCGCTTCGCTGAATTCCTCGCCAAACCGGAGATGCAACAACTCCTCCCGGAACACGGAATGGTGCCGCTCCGCTCGGAACTCTTCCACGCCGGCGATGCCCCGTCCCTGTGGAAAAAAAGCCGCACCGCCTGGTTTCGCACGAGAGAAGAAAAAAGCACCTGGCACTCGATTGTCGGCCCCGAGTGGTGGAGATGGCAACGCGGCGAAATCGACTTCGCCACCTTCCAATACGACTGCCGCCGCCTCGCGCGCATGACCCTGTTTCAATAACCAAGAGACGGGTTAAAATTCAGCCCCCCATAAAATGGCAGATCCCACTTTAGACAGGATGACAAAATTAACAGGAAGGGGATGGGAAATCGTTAGGGGTTCGATTTAGAATCCCATAGAGGCTCCGCCATCGATCGGGAGGACGACTCCGGTGACGAATTTTGCCGCTGGCGAACAGAGATAAACCGCTGCCCAGCCGATGTCTTCGGGATCGCCAAAGCGGGCCATCGGGGTGCGGGATAAGATTTTGTTCGAGCGTTTTTCATCACCCGCCAGCGCCTTGCGAAGCATGGGCGATTCGATCCAACCAGGGGCAATCGCATTGACTCGCACGCCTTCGATGGAGACTTCCGCAGCGAGGGCGCGGGTCATGCCGACATAGGCACTCTTCGCCGCACTGTAGGCGATGACCAAAGGCATGCCCATGAGTGAAGCCATTGAAGCGGTGAAAAGGATACTGCCGTGCTTACGCGCGATCATGCCGGGCAGCGCGGCGCGGGTGAGAGCGTGTGCGGCGCAGACATGGGTGGTGAGCACGGATTGAAACTCCTCCGGGGTGGTATCCACAGCCGGTTTTTTGATGTGGATACCGGCGTTGTTGACGAGGATCGAAATGGGAGTTCCAGCAGCCTTTTCAGCGGCGGTGATGAGTTCGGCGGCTTTGTCGAGTTGAGTGATGTCGTGGGCCACATAGCTGGCCGAGGTGCCGATTCCAGAGGCAGCGGCGCTGAGTTCGGCTTCGCGGCGCCCAACGAGGACAACTTTCGCGCCGGCGTTGGCCAGACAAGTCGCAATGCCAAGCCCGAGGCCGGTTCCACCGCCAGTGATGAGAGCGGTTTCGCCCTCCAGGGAAAATGCGTTATTCAGTTCGTTTTTCATTTTTTTACATGATTCCAAATTTCTCGAAGGCCTCGACGCCGGAGAGTCCTTCCAGTAGCGCGGCTTTCACCAACTTCTCTCCCCTCGCCTTTTCGATGGCCCGCACGAAGACTTCTTCCTCGGCTTCCGCCGGGATCACACAGACGCCGTCGATGTCGCCAAAAAGGATGTCCCCCGGACGGATGCGGGCATGACCGATCTCGATCGGCACGCGGAAGTCAACGACCTTGTAGCGGGGCGCGGAGTCCTGGCCGTAGCGTCCCCAGGAAAAGGTTGGAAAATTGAGAGCCAAAATCCCGCTGGTGTCGCGCGAGTAGCCATTGACGATGGCGCCTGCGGCACCGAGTTTGCCCGCGCGAATGCTCATCAACTCGCCCCAGAGCGCGTTGCGCGGCGAAGAGCCCGTGTTCAAATAAATCTCGTTGGGGCGAAGATCATCAAGTGCCTCCAGCATGAGACCGAAGGGTTTTGCCATGAGTGGATTCGCCGTTCCGACCATTTTCTCCGTGAAGACATCCACAGAAAGCACCGGCATGGCGCGGCCGATCACGACCATGTCGTCACGGAGCGGACGGATTTCCGGCGGCAGGAATTGGTGTTGCAGGTCCAGTTTGTCCATCGCATCGCCGACCACGGCGGTGAAGAGTTCCCGCTTGGCGAGGGCGAAGAGTTCCGTGTCGTTTTTCCAGTAGTTGTTCATAAAATTTAGGCGCGGCAGCCTTCCATGAGGCCGGGCGTGTCTTGGTGTTTATACATGAGGAAATATTCCCGGTGACCGAGGGCCTCCGGCTTGGAGGCTTGGCCGGTGGCCACTGAGCGAATGAGGTCGAGCAGACGGTCGGCCGCTGCATCGAGCGATTCTCCATCGGTTAAAACAGGACTGGCATCGAAATCCATATCCTCACTCATGCGCTGATAAGTCTGGGCGTTCCCGGTGATCTTGATGAGCGGGGCGACGGGACTGCCAATCACGCTCCCCCGTCCGGTGACAAAAAGAACGATCTGCGCGCCGCCGGAGATAAGGTCCATGATGCCTTCCGAATCATTCGGGTTTGTGTAGCCGAACTGCATGAAGTGGGCGTCCGGCACACTGTCCATGAGCCAGAGGCCCGAGTGCGGCGGTTGTTGCGCCACCTTGATGACACCTTGAATCGGTTGGCTGCCGCTCTTGCAGAACGCGCCCATGCTTTTCTCCTCAATCGTTGTGAGGCCGCCGGCGAAATTTCCCGGCGAGGCCGAGAACTGGCGCACGGCATGACAGTAAGCCTCCGCCTTGTCATAAGCCGAGGCGAGGGCACTGCGGGATTCAACGGACGCCGCGCGTTCGAGGAGTAGCGGTTTGAGACCAATCATCTCAACGATCTCTTCAAAAATGGCGGTGCCGCCGGCATCCACCAGACGATCAAATAAACGCCCGACCACCGGATTACCGGCAAGGCCTGAGGTGCCGTCGGAGCCGCCGCATTCGCAGCCAATGGTCAGATCGGCAAGGCTCATGGGCACAAGCACTGCATTGGCCCGGATTTTCCCGCGCAACGCCGCGACCAGCTCCTTGCCCTTCGCGATGCTGGAGGAGGTGCCTCCCGCTTCCTGAATAAAAAACGATTCCGCCGGACGACCCGAGGCCCGCACCACTTCGGCGATGCGACCAGGCTGAGTGTATTCGCAGCCGAGTCCCACGCTGAGCACCGCCCCGACATTCGGATGCCGCGCCAAGGCAAGCATGAGCCGGATGGCATAAGCGTTGTCGTAACAACCGGGGAAGCCGATCACATGCACATCCTCCTCGCCTTGACCGATGGCATGGGCCACAAATCGGGCACACTCGACGGTGTAGATGACCAGCACGAGATTGCGAATGCCCTTGCGCCCATCGGGCCTCAGCCAGCCTTGCCATGTTGGATGAGTGGAAGAGCGCTCGTTATTCATAGATGGTGTCGGTTGGAGCTCCGGTGGTGACTTCGAGCGTGTTCGAGCGCTCGTCGAGATCGCTGGCGCAATTGTGGAGGTGGATCCAATCGCCAACGGCAATCGGCTCGGTGGCATGGCCGATGCGAACGCCGTATTTGATCACCGCTTCACCGACCGCGTGGGGACGCACGGCCATCTTGTGACCGAGCCGGATGGCTTGATTGATGGAAAGAAGCGATGCGACGGGAGAACCGAGCAGGCTCACCGGGCCCGGCTGCGCATCATCAAGAAGCACGGCAACAGAGTCGCTTGAGTGAATTTGAAAAGCGCGGGGATTCATTGCCGATCAGCAAAACAGCGGCTCGATGTGCTTCTTGAGCAGGTTGTCGCGAACCCTGCGCCCGACGATGCCGCAATTGGCCTTCAAGGCGTCGGTGTAGCGGGTGCCCATGCCGATGGTGAATCTCGGGAGTTTTTTCATAGTGGAGTTTTGAGAATTGGGGACTTCGATAGGGATTGCAAAAAGCAGCGTAATCCTCATCGGTTCGGCGCATCATAGAAACACAAATGCGATAGCCATTCTCCTACGAGTGACATAAACTGCTACTGTGCCGAGCCCCGTTTCCAAAGTAACCGTCCATCCCCCGCCTGGCCGTCCAAGTTGGGGCGGGCAAGGCAATCTCCCGCTCATCTACCTTGGCTGGGGGCGCCGGGATTTTGCGAAAAATCCCCTACCCGTTCACTACGACCGTGGCACAAACTACTTCATCCTCGTCAGCGGCGAGATTGTGCTATCCGTCGGCAACGAGCAAAAAGTCGTTCAAGGACCGAGTGCCATCCTGATCGACTCCGACTGCCGCTTTGGCATCACGCAAAAACGGCGCGAGACGGTTAACATCCTTGTTTGGGTCTGGAAAGATCGTCCCCAACTCCCCGAACTCCATATTGCCGAGGGCGCATCGCGCACACTCGACCTTGGCGACTCCTCGCTCGATGCGCTCAAGGAACTGCACTCCCGCTGCCGCAAGGAAATCGCCGTCTCGGACAGCGCCTTGCCATTCACCCTCAACGCACTTCGCCAACTCGTGGAAGTCGAAATCCTCCGCGCCACGCGCACGGCAACCGCCACCGGCGACTTGCGCTGGGAGTTGGCACACTCCTGGATGATGAACAATCTCTCGATCCACACGCCCGTGCCCGCCCTCTGCGACTACCTGGGAATGTCCCCCAGCGCGCTGCACCGGTTTTTTCGCAGTCAGGCCGGTCTCTCCCCCGGCGCCTATTTTCGAAATCTCAAATGGCAGGAAGCCCGTCGGCTCGTTGAAAATGAAGGCTGGCAAGTCAAAGCCGCCGCCTACCACCTCGGATACCGGCACCCCAACGACCTCAGCAGGGCTCTATTGGCTCATCGATGAGTTTGCCACGCCGGCAGCACGATTTCGAAAACCGGGAGAGTTCATCGTCCTCGCATGGCCCAAACTTCAGCCGCCCTCCAGCTTGTAGAGAAACGGCGCTCGGGCATCGATGAGGTTGTGGCGCCAGCCTCTGTTATGGTCACCAGCTCATGCGCAGTGAAAGAAATATAGAACACTCATTCGAGCAGCTCGTGCCGTTGTTTTTCTGCTTGATGAATGATCTCTACAGCGAACTGGAAACAATATCAGAAAACGCGACTTCTTTTCATAGATGCCGAGATATACCCGACCAGAAAGACGGAAACTTTTTTCTTGATCACATGAAAAAGTGATCTAAATAAACATTGCAGTCTCCTCTGTGCCCCACATCACAAACCCTCAAAACCATACGATGAAAAGCCACACTCGCACCACCAGCTAATATGGCGCTTTTTCATTCCCCGATCCCCAATCATCAGCATTTCACACCAAACTAACCCTAAACCATTATGAAAAAAATGCCTAAAATCGCTAAATCCCATCTGGCCAACCTCTCCCTTGCAGTCGCCATGGCCACTACGACCTGCCTTCTTCAAGCCGAAGATTCCGTGGTAAACCTGCTCAAAAATGGAGGAGCGGAAACTGGCGATGTATCATCTTGGGATGCTTTCCAATCGGTATCTTCCGCAGCCAAAGAAGGGAAGCATGCGTTTGTTCTGGGACCAAAAAAGCAAGCAATCTCGGATGACTTTATCGAGTTGGACCCGGAAGCCCAATATGAACTCTCCTGCTTTGCCATGAGCCAACAAGGTGGAGCAAAATGGCTCATTGGTTTTGACTGCTACGATGCGGAGCAAAAAAGAATCCTCAGCGAGGATGTCACAATCATCGAGGGAACGGAAACCGCATTGACCGAAGAGGCGGTCAAGGGCAGCAAAGTGTTGAAAATCGCAAATGGCCAATCCTGGGCATTTGAGCCGGGATCATCGCCGAAGTGGGGTGTCGTGGCATTCAATGTGGATGATTCCGGCGCCTTCAGCGACCTTCCAAACCGCGAGCGCAGTGATTGGGGAATTACAGCGATCCGTCAAGTGGACGGGCAGTGGGAAGTCGAACTGAAAAACCCTCTTCGGACGGATTACCCTGCCGGCACAAAAGTGCGTCAACACAAAACCGCTGGAACATGTATGTGGATCGGGGAACTGGTTGCCCCCACAGAGTGGACTCAAACCAAAGGTCGGCGCTCCGGCGTGAGCATGGTTCGCGGCGATTCAGGGAAAAAGTTCTGGCCTGGCACACGATTCGTCAAAATTTTCATCTTAAACCAATCTGACTCTGACATTCTCTTCGACGATATAATCTTTCGTCGCCTCGAATGAGGTCGGAGACTCCCTTGAACGAAAACTCTTGCTGGTGATTGTTCCGGCTTGAAAATTCCATAGCTTGCTGCGCGCTTCATCTCAACGCGCGCAGCAGCAGCCTTTCAGACGAGGAATCTTCAAGCTTAGCCCTCCGAGGACAGCAAAAACTCCTCGAGAAAATGCAAGCCAAGGGATAAAGGCAAGGAAACCTTGGACTCGAACTGCTGCAATGAACACACCAAAACTTCCTGCATGGAACATGGATTTTCTCTCAGAGCCACCTCGCGTTGAGGCGGATCCGGAACATAGCGTGGAAGGCGTCGAGGCGGTCTTCTTTGAGGGAGTTCCCTGGAAAGGCAAGCCGACCCGCGTGTTTGCCTATTACGGCATTCCGACAACACAGGCGGGCGAACAAGTTCCCGCCATGGTGCTGGTGCACGGAGGCGGTGGATCGGCATTCATCCCTTGGGTGAAGCTATGGGTGAGTCGCGGATACGCCGCCATCGCCATGGACACCTGCGGCTGCATCAGCGGTGGAGGGCATGAAAACCATACCCGCCATACGGACGGCGGCCCTGCCGGTTGGGGCGGGTTCAACCAGATTGACGAACCGGCCGAGGATCAATGGACTTTTCATGCCGTGTCGGCGGTGATCAAGGCTCACTCGCTGCTCCGATCCTTTCCCCAAGTGGATTCCGCAAGGATAGGTATCACTGGCGTTTCCTGGGGTGGATATCTCACCTGCATTGCAGCCGGGATCGATCACCGGTTCGCTTTCGCCGCGCCGGTGTATGGCTGCGGATTTCTGACAGAAAATTCAACCTGGCTGGGGGAGTTTGAAAAAATGAAGCCCGGCGGCGCGGAACGCTGGAGGCGACTCTGGGACCCCTCGGTTTACCTTCCGCAGGTGAAGTGCCCCATGCTCTGGGTCAATGGAACGAACGACTTTGCCTTTCCAATGGATTCCTGGCAGAAGTCCTACCGCTTGGCTGGAGGCTCACGGAGCTTGTCGCTGCGGGTGCGCATGGAACATGGACATGGCGGGCCGGGTGAAAACCCGCCCGAAATTCACGATCTTGCCGAGGCGCTCTTTCGGGGCGGCAACCCGCTCGCTCAAATCACACGGTGCAGTCTGGAAAGCGGAGACCTCGCTGCCAACTTTGAGAGCAGGGAGCCGATTACCAAGGCCGAGTTGAGCTACACGAACGATACGGGTCCGTGGGCGGATCGGCACTGGCAGACGACGCCGGCAGAACTGGATTCTTTCAACAGAATGGCCTCGGCCAAACTCCCTGCTGCGACGACCGTCTGTTACCTGAGTTTATTCGATGCAAAGGATCGTGTGGCGAGCAGCGAACGTCTGGTGAACGAGGCTCAAAAACACTCGGAATAAAAAATCCCTTCGCCTTGTGGCTATTTGACGATTGCGTTCGGTGCTCCCTATTATTCGATCATGCCTCTCGGAACATCGATGGCATCCGGAAAGGATGGCTCTTATTTTGATCCCCATACTGGTTCCGGCATTTTGCTGGGCGGTGCCGAGGTTCCTGCTCTGAGGATTCATGAATGCGGTGCCAAGGTGGGGGACAGGCGCTGGATTCACCATGGCGTGCGCAGTCCGTTCTGGAGGGCTTACTACAATCCCGACAAGGGCGCGGCCGTGCGCGTCGCGGGAAAGTGGATTCCGCTTGGTCCATCGCATGTGGTGATCATTCCCGAAGACACCCTCTTCGATTGCAAATGCCAGAAGCCCACCCGTCATTTCTGGGTTCACTTTTCCTATCCGCTTGCGGGCGACCCGCCGCCCGTGTGGTCCGGAAAACTGAACGCATCCGAGCAGGCGCTCTGGCACTCTTTGTATGAACTGACAGATAAAAAATCCCCTCCCCACAGGCTTCGCCACGCCTGTGCCGGGGCGCTAATGCAAGAGTTCGGAAAAATGGAGGCGTCCCTTCCTACTGCCCGCTCGGAAAAGTTGAGACGGATTCATGCGTGGATGGAAAGCGGGATTCGCACGCCGCCCTCATTGGATGAAATGTCCTCCCATGCCGCCATGTCGCGCCGTTCCTTTTTGCGCTGGTTCCTAAGCGAAACCGGCGAAACCCCGGTGGCCTACCTGCGGCGACTCCGGATTCGCGAGGCCTGCCGCCTGCTGCGATTCGGCAACCAATCAGTAGATGAAATCGCGGAGGCAACCGGCTTTGCCAACCGCTACCACTTCACGCGCGCCTTCAATGCTGTGACCGGCATGGGACCCGCCGCATTCCGCCGCGCGAGCCCGACACCCTGAAAAACAATTGGCATGATTCGATACATCATGGGCACTGGCGGACATAGCATGTTGAGGTCTTTTGTTTAGGCTTTGCACCATGAACTCCGAACCCACCAATGAACGCGGCGCCCAGCGCCTGAGCCTCGAACAACTCCAGAAATGGGAAGCCCTCAAATACGGCATGTTCATCCACTACGGCATGAGCACCTACACTGGATCGGAACTCCCTGATGGCAGCCACCCCTCCACGCTCTACGCGCCCGACAAGCTCGATGTTGACCAGTGGGTCTCGGTCGCCCGCGACGCGGGAATGAAGTATGCCGTGCTCACCACCAAGCATGTCGCCGGTCACTGCCTCTGGCCGACGAAGCTCAATGACTACCATGTCGGCACCAGCGGCAACAAAACCGATGTCGTCGAAGCCTTCGTGAATGCCTGCGAAAAACGCGGCGTGCTGCCGGGCTTCTATTACTGCTCGTGGGACAATCACAACCGCTTCGGCTCCCGCACTTATTCAGACATGACGGCAGACAAGAAGCCCGGAAATTTACACGCTTTCACCACCCGCGCGTATCAGGATTTTCAGACTGCGCAGCTCGAGGAACTGCTTACCGGTTACGGTAAAATCGCCGAGGTGTGGATCGATATTCCCGGCATGCTGCCGCGCTGCTATCGCGAGGAGCTTTACCGGAATATCACCACATGGCAGCCCGAAACGGTTGTCATGAACAACAATGGCATCGGCGACGGCTCAAACTATCCCGTGATCAACAATTACGGGGTGCCTTGTGTCGACATGGATGCCTGGCCGGCCGACATCATCGCCATCGAACGTTTCCTGCCCAATAGTCACACCGGCCATGTCAAATGGCGCGAGATCGAGGGCAAAACGTATTACATGCCCGGCGAGGTCTGCGATCCCATTGGTCACGAATGGTTCTTCACCGAGAAAGACCAGCCCCGTAGTGATGAGGAACTGCTCGGCATGTATCTAGTCAGCATCAGCCGCGGCACCAATCTCCTGCTCGATGTCGGCCCCGACAAGCATGGCCTGATCCCGCAGAAATATGTGGGCGCCCTGCAACGCCTCCGTGCCAATCTCGACCGGCTTGGCTTACAGTAACTCCGCCCACGCTGCCTGGCTGGGCATCCCGGCCGCCACCGCGCGAGCCCGGCACCTTGAAAATCAAGTGGCACGATTCGATACATCATGGGCACTTGCCGACATAGCATGTTGAAGTCTTTTGAATAGGCTTTGCACCATGAACTCCGAACCCACCAATGAACGCGGCGCCCAGCGCCTGAGCCTCGAACAACTCCAGAAATGGGAAGCCTTGAAATACGGCATGTTCATCCACTACGGCATGAGCACCTACACCGGCTCGGAACTTCCCGACGGCAATCATCCCTCCACCCTCTACGCGCCCGACAAGCTCGATGTGGACCAATGGATCTCGGTCGCCCGCGACGCGGGAATGAAGTATGCCGTGCTCACCACCAAGCATGTCGCCGGTCACTGCCTCTGGCCGACGAAGCTCAACGACTACCATGTCGGCACCAGCGGCAACAAAACCGATGTCGTCGAGGCTTTCGTGAATGCCTGCGAAAAACGCGGCGTGCTGCCGGGCTTCTATTACTGCTCGTGGGACAACCACAACAAATTCGGTTCACGGACCTATTCTGACACCGCCGCCGATGAGCGCGCCTTGTATCCCGAGCGCGTATCCTTGGCCTTCACCACCCGCGAGTATCAGGATTTTCAAACCGCGCAGATCGAGGAACTGCTCACCGGCTACGGCAAGGTCGCCGAAGTGTGGATCGATATTCCCGTCGTTCTACCGCGCTTCTACCGCCAGGAACTCTACAACCAGATTTCCAGCCTCCAGCCAGAGGCGGTGGTCATGATGAACAACGGCATCAGTGACGGATCGAACTACCCGATCGACAAAGCCTGGCCGGCCGACATCATTGCCATCGAACGCTTCCTGCCGAACAGCCACACCGGCCATGTCAAGTGGCGCACGATCGAAGGCAAAAAATATTACATGCCAGGCGAAGTCTGCGATCCGATCGGCCGCGAATGGTTCTTCACCGAGGAAGACCAACCCCGCAGCGACGAGGAGTTGCTCGGCATGTATCTGGTCAGCATCAGCCGCGGCACCAACCTCCTTCTCGATGTCGGCCCCGACAAGCACGGCCTGATCCCGCAGAAATATGTGGGTGCCCTGCAGCGCCTCCGCGCCAATCTCGACAAGCTTGGCTTAGCCTGAGAAATAGCCCACTCTCAAACCACCCATCCCATGAAACGCTACGGCTCCATGATCCGGCTCCGCCCGGAGAAATACGAAGAATACAAACGACTGCACGCCGCTGCTTGGCCTGAGATTCTCGCCAAGATCACCGAGTGCGGGATTCGCAACTACTCGATCTATCACAAGGACGGATTCCTCTTTTCCTACTTCGAGTATGTCGGAAACGACTTCGAAGCCGACATGGCGCTCATGGCCGCAGATCCGCGCACGCAAGAATGGTGGGCCGTCTGCAAGCCCTGCCATGAGCCGCTCGAATCACGCCAACCGGGCGAGTGGTGGGCCGACATGGAAGAAGTCTTCCATCACGACTAATACCCAAGCCTCATAGCGCCGGGCGCTTTTGCAAAAGTGCCGGATTACCTCACGGCTCTTGCACAGACAAAACCCGGGCCGAACATCTCGTCGATTCGGAATTCCGCCCGATCTATCGCCTGCGACTTTGGAGCGGAGTATTGCAGTCATTCGCACTGAAAACCGAATTCACGCGAGCTTGAGATCAGCCCTTCACCGATCGCCGGTAGGCCAGCGGCGAGCAGCCGAGGGTTTTCTGGAAAATGCGAGAAAAGTAATACGGGTCGTCGTAGCCGAGCTTGGCCGCCACTTCCTTGATGCTAAGTGCCGTAGCGTCCAGATAGTGGCATGCGGCCTGCATCCGGAGGCGGATGTGATGCTCGACAGGAGAGGTGCCGGTCTGGTCGCGAAAGAGCGTGGAGTAGCGGGTCGGCGAGAGTCCGGCTTGCCGCGAGAGTTCCTTAAGGGTGATTGATCGCGCGACATTAGCGCGCATGAATTCAATGCTTTTAGTCAGATCATGCACGATAGCGCGCGAAGCACCTCCCAGGCTTCTGCCAGTCTGAAAAAACAGAAGCCCCAGCACATATCTCAAAATGTGGGACACAAGCAGCAGTGTGCGCTCGGTGAGACCAGTGGATGCCAATCTATAGGATTCCCGAAACATGCGTGCGACTTCTTTGGCATCAGCGCTCGTGATCGAGAGCACATATTCGTGGGTTGGCATCTGGCTCGCGTAGGAAGCTGTAGCCGTTCCCGCGAAGTGCGCCCAATGGATCGACCAAGGATCATGATCATCGGCTCCGTAGGCATGCGGTTTGTTCGCTGGGATGAAAAGCAATTCACCGGCCGCGACGGAAAATCGGCGTCCATCAATTTCGGCCCAGCCATTTCCTTTGGTGCAAAAGATCAAAATGGATTCATCAAGCCCGTGAAGCCTGCTGATCCCGTGCGAATGCGCCTTGGGATACCATCCGAGACATTTAATATGCAGACCGACACCGAGCGGATGGCGACCAACCTGGTTGAGCAAATTGGCAGGTAGAAAATGAATGATCTGGCCTGGGAACCCCTTTGTCTTGGCTTTCATGGACGGTAAGATAGTCCATCTTTTTGGAAAGTTCGTCCATTGTCATTTTACGGAATGAAAACGAGTCTTGCAGTCCTATGAGCACCACTACCTCTCAATCACTCCCCTCCTCCGTTGATTTGGATGAAATGAAAGCCTCGTTCGCACAACACGGCTACGCCGTCGCACGCGGCCTCTTTTCCGAAGCAGAAGTCGAGGAAATCAAATCCACCTTCGCCCGCATCGCGGAGAACGGCCCGGTTCCTGGCCACTTTGAGCCTGCTTCCAAGGAGGAATCCGGCGGCGATCCCTTGAAGGAATTTCCACGGGTCATGCACCCGCACCGCTTCGACGCCCTTTCGCGCAAGAACCTGGTCCATCCCGGCGTCATGACCTGCCTGCAAGAACTCATGCAGGATGAGGTGCTGGCGGCCCAGAGCATGTTCTACTACAAGCCGCCCGGCTCACGCGGTCAGGCAATGCACCAGGACAATTTCTACCTCTTGGTGGAGCCTCAAACCTGCGTGGCCGCATGGACCGCCATCGACGATGCCGATCCCGAAAATGGCGGCATGTATCTCGTCGCCGATACGGCCGAGGAGGAGATTGCCTGCCCGGAGAAGGCCAATGCTGCAGAATCCTTCACCACTCACTTTGTTCCCACGCCAAAAGGCAAAAAGGCGGTTCCCTGCGTCATGAAGGCGGGCGACACCCTGTTTTTCAATGGCAGTTCCATCCACGGATCCGGCCCAAACCGCTCCAAGGACCGCTTCCGCCGCTCATTCATCTGCCACTATGTGCCAAAATCCACGCAGCGCATCAGCAAGTTCTATCTCCCTCTGCTAACTCCCGAAGGCCAGGATGTGATGATCGAAGCCAACTCCGGCGGCGGCGCCTGCGGGAATTCCTGGCAAGATGGTGCCTATTGGGAAGGCGGCACGCATTGATCACTTGAAAGGGTTGTCACAGGGGATGGAATTCGCTTTCAGACACTGATGGCGAGTTCCTCATCTTCGACTTTCAAATTATTGCGCATCGCTGAATGCGAATCGGGCATCAGCTATGCGCCCGCCGCCGATCTCGTTTCCGCGTCTTAAACACTCACAAAAACTACTGGTTCCGATGAAGAGGGATTTTGCGCGATTACTTAATCTCGCCTTTACCCTTTGACCGAATCCTGAAAAGTGCCAAGGATTCACCCCAGCAAGACGCACATTTTCCCATGACCAAACTGCTTTCCAAATTCACCGTCGGCGACACGATCATCCGCTTCGACACACTCGCCGAAGGCAAGGGCGCGCCGCAGCTTTCACTTCATCCGAAATCGCTCGCACCGGTGAAACACCGCGAGTTTCTGCCGCCGGATGTCGAGATCGTAGGCCTGCCGGCCATGTGGCAACCGAGGCGTGCGTGGGCATTGGACTCACTCGTGCAGCTCAAATGTATGGAGGACATCTACGGCGGATCTTTTTCCCAAGGCCGCACGATGCGCTCAGGGCACTCGACGGCCGTTCTCGAATTTATCGGTCAGAAGGTTCAGAAAAAGAACGGCGGCACCAGCGTCGTCACCACGCTCCAGCATCCCTCGGGACTGCGCTGCGAACATCAACTTTCCTGGCAGGGGAATGTGCCGGTCTTTTCCAGCCGGGTGAGCGTTCGCAATGCCGGCAAAAAACCGCTGACCCTTGAAATGCTCAGCAGCTTCTCGCTCGGTGGCATGACACCTTATGCTCATGACGACGCGCCGAATCGATTGCTTGTGCATCGCTATCGTTCGACTTGGAGCGCCGAAGGCCGCCTTGACACGCAAGGCATGGAAGACCTGCAACTCGAGCGTTCGTGGACCGGACACGGCATCGCCTGCGAACGCTTCGGCCAGGTCGGCTCGATGCCGGTGCGGGGATTTTTCCCCTTCGTCGCGCTGGAGGATCGCGAGGCCGGCGTGCTCTGGGGCGCACAACTCGCCTGTCCCGGCTCGTGGCAGATGGAAGTGTTCCGCAAGGATGATTTCGTCGCTCTCTCGGGTGGCCAGGCCGACCGCGAGTTCGGACATTGGTTCAAAACATTGAAAGCAGGCGAAACCTACGAGACGCCCGTCGCCACGATCGGTTGTATCAAGGGCGATATCGATCAACTCGCGCAGCGGCTCAGTTCCGCGCAGGAAGGCTCTCTCGCAAATTTGCCGAAGATTGAAAACGAACTGCCCATCGTGGTGAACGAGTGGTGCACGAGTTGGGGAAATCCGACGCAGGAAAATCTGCTCGCGCTTGCCAAACGACTCCAAGGAACCCCGGCAAAGTATCTCGTCATCGACGATGGCTGGGCCGAGCGGCCCGGCGGCGGCATCCAGCAGAACGGCGACTGGATCATCAACCGCAAGGCCTTTCCCGACGGCCTCGCCGCAACCTGCCAAGCGATCCGCGACCACGGACTCATCCCAGGCATCTGGTTCGAGTTCGAGGTTTGTAATCCGGGATCAAAAGCCTTTTCGCTTACCGATCACCACCTTCATCGCGATGGACGGGTGCTGCAGGTCGGTAGCCGCCATTACTGGGATTTCCGCGATCCCTTCACCTTCGATTATCTCACCAAGAAGCTCATCCATCTCCTGCGCGACAACGGACTCGGCTATCTGAAGGTCGATTACAACGAGACCATCGGCTTCGGCGTCGATGGCGCCGAATCACCCGGCGAAGGGCTGCGGCAGCACCTCGAAGGCATGCAGAAATTCTTCCGCAAGATGCGCGAGGAGATTCCCGATCTCGTCATCGAGAATTGCTCCTCCGGCGGTCATCGTCTCGAACCCTCGATGATGGGACTCTGCGCGATGGGATCATTCTCCGACGCGCACGAGACCCGCGAGATCCCGATCATCGCCGCCAACCTCCAGCGACTTATCCTGCCCCGCCAGTCGCAAGTATGGGCCGTGCTTCGCAAGAACGACACCGCGCAGCGCCTTGCCTACTCGCTCGCCGCCACCTTCCTCGGCCGCATGTGCCTTTCGGGCGAGGTCCACGACCTTTCACCGGCGCAGTGGAAGCTCAGCGTATTCGCCATGGAACTCTACCGCCGCGTCTATCCGATCATCCGCGATGGCCACTCCACCTTCCACGGCAAGACCGGTAAGAGTTGGCGTCACCCGCAAGGCTGGCAAGCCGTGCTGCGCACCTCGAAAAACGGCAAACGCGCCCTGCTCGTCGCCCACACCTTCGGCAAAGCATTTCCAAAGTCCGCGCAAATCCCGCTCGCTGAAAGCGGATGGAAAATCGATGAGGCCTGGCCCGAAAAACAAGGGCTCCCGACAACCCTCAAAGGCAAATCCCTGCAACTCGACCTCACTGGCGAGTTCCGCGCCTGCGTCGTCAGCCTCCGCCGCGGGTAGTAGACCTCGGGAGTAGTGGGTGGTTTTACTGCATCAATTAACCTTCAAGAAAAACGCGCCCACTTGGCAAAAGTCCCCGAATTTTTTGTTGCCAACGAAACCACCCGCTTCCTATGTTGGATGCGGGATTTGGCGCTTATAGACCAATAATCTTGCCTTCTCCTCGCCTGTGTTTCCCACTTCCCACCAATCCCAACCCAACACCAGAAACAAATAAAACCCTATGACGCCAAAAAACCTATCTATTCTATGCTCCGCCGCCATTCTTTCCATGGCCACCGCCTCTGCGGAGTTGACTCTGCCGATCAATCTGGATTTCGAGCAGGAGAATGTTTTAAAAGACCTTCAAAAATCGAAGGATTTTTCCATTTTTGTAAATCCGAAAATGGATGGCCCTGGAATAGAAGTGGTCGAAGATTCTGAAAATCCAGGCAACAAGGTTCTTGAAATTCGCAGCAATGGAGCATCGCAAGCAAATCGACTGAAAATCACGCTTCCGCCTATGGCTCAAGATTTTGAATATCAGTTTCGATGCAAGGTGGAGGGTGAGACCGTGCCGGGCTTCCGATCACTTCTTAACTTCTATGTAAAGGGTCAATGGGATAAACCTGTGCGGGTTCTGATTCCATACCACAGCAATAATCAGCTCCACACTGTGGAGGACGGAAAATTCAAATCCACGCGAAAGAAATTAGACGACTGGTCGACCATCAAAGTGGCGGTCCACACCGACGGAAAAGCCGAGACTCCGGATACATGCTCCATCTTCGTGAATGATGAACAGGTTCTTGCAGATTTTCCATTGGAGGTAAATTTGGGTGAACCTATCGATGTGGCAGAGATCGCGTTGGATTTTGAGAATCCCGACGATGTCACGAAAGTGAAATATCTCATCGACGATATTCGAGTCGGCAGCCCAACACTTTGAAGATCGAAGCGCGGGCTTGCCTCACGCTTCGTTGAGCTAGTCAAGCCAGTGTCTTACACGGTCGGCGCCTCCAGCTCGTAGAGCCTACGGGTCGGAGAGACGACCGTGCTCCCCTCTTTCGCGCGGCAGCGCGATTCGTGACAAAATCATTTGAATGGATCCGCCTACGCGCTTCGCAGCTACGGCGTGACATTGGGTTCATCGTCCTCGCATGACCCATTTTTCAGCCGCAAAGCGGCGTCTCGTAATCCACAGGTAGGGATCGCCAGGCCCTTGGCGTCCCAAACTTCAGCCGCAAAGCGGCGTTCCTGCATGAAGCGATGGGGGCGTTGTCGCGGCAGCGCGCTCGTTGATTCAAGGGTCGGCGCGCCGCCGCTGACCCATTTGCGCGCGGAGCTTAAAGCTCTGCCGCGAAGGATTCGAGGTCGGCGCTGGTGATAGCGGCGCGGTGCAGGTGTGTCAGTTTTTTGGAATCGGTGATCGATTCGATCTCTTCGCGCAGACCCTCTGGGACACGATCGAATCGGATCAGCAAGGCCTCGAGAATGTCTTGTTGTTTAGCAGCAACCTGACCTCGGTAGATTCCCTGCTCCATTCCTTGCTGCATACCCTGCTGCATTCCTTCTTCGTGGAGTTGTTCGGCGAGTGTCATGGCGGATTCCTTGAGTTTTGTGGCTTGAATCTCAGTCAATTTATGGCGGAAGGTTTCTTTGTCAATGTCGGCGGCGTTGAGGATGTAGAGCAGTAGCGCCCGGAAGAGATCGTCCGGCAACAGCGACAGGCGCGCCTCGTCCCAGACTTCCGGCCCGAGCAGGAGCCGAAGCTGACTGGCTTTGAGCGTGCGAAGGACCATGATGCCTGCGTTCGTGCCTTGGATTTGATCAAAGGGAATTTCCGCAAGCTGGATGAGGCGGAAGGCGAAGTCGGGGATGAAGTCGCGAAAGCCCTCGGTTTTTTCGGCAGGCAGGTCGAGGAGGCAGGCGAATTGTGTGGGGATTTCCCATACCGTGGCGTTCTGCGCGAGCACGACGGGCAGGATGATTGGCAATTTCAGCGCGCCAGGATTCTTGGCGAGAAACTCGCGCCAGATCTCGAGCATGTAGCGTAGCAGGCGCAGTGCGATCCATGGGTCTTTGTTGTGCTGATGCTCGAAGAGGATGTAGAAGAACGCTGTGCAGCCATCAATCGGCGCGCTGAAGAGAAGGTCGCTCTCGGCTTTTGACATACCGGAGTCAACGAAACTGCCTGGCAGGTGCTTGAGCTTCGACCACTCGACACGAGATGCCACAGCAGGTGGCAAATGCTGCCGCAAGAAGGCTGCGGCGTTGGCCGGGATGCGGAAACCGGCCTGGAAGAGCTTGTCGTGGGGTTGGTGGATCGTGGCCTTGCGAGACGGCATGGTGGCAGGATTCGGAAAAGGGCCCTATCGCATCAACGGGTGGAATGTGACGATTTTGACAATAAAGAGGTGCCAGGCGGGTTCTGTAGCGGCGTTTCTATGAGCGCCGGGAATTGGTAGCGCCGCTCGACACTGGTCTCTCGGCTCTCGACTCTTTTTAACAAAATCATTTTTGGCTCCGATTCGGCAGTCATAGACAGCCGCTACAGAACCCGCGCGGAAGCGCGATTCGCGACCAGGGAGGGTTCATCGTCCTCGCATCACCCATTTTTCAGCCGTGAAGCGGCGTTTCTTCTCGATGCAATGGCAGCGTTGCCGCGTGAGTCGGACCCAGCTTCCAGTGCTGCGATTACTTTCCCTTTTTCAAGACCGACATGGCCTTCCGAGCGAGGTCGTCCACAACCTGAGTGAGATAGGCCCAATACGCTTCCTTTTCGATCGTGTCGCGCACGGTCGCGCCGGGCAGGAAGCGGCGCATTTCCTTCATGAATTCATCGCGCAATTCGGGCTGGGTCTTGAGGGCGGCGATTCGATCTTTGAGCAAGGCCGTGAACTCGGCTGGTTCCCGCTGGTGATCGCCGATTTTCAACGGGATGAGCTGGACGGGGAGTTCGATGCCTTGCTGGATGAGCCAGGCGATGTCCCAGAGGTCGCGGTTTTTGATGCGGTTCTCGCGGAAGGCGATCGCGATGACTTTGTCGGCCAGGATTTCCTCGCGGCTCTGCGCTTGAAGAATGAGTCCCGAGGTGCCGAGGTCGATGCCGTAGAGATTGCGCAGCATCATCGGACGCGGGTCGTGGCTGGGGATGGCGCAGATATCGAGGTGGATGCGTTGCGCAGGGAGATGCTTCCGGCCTGGGCGGGTTTCGATGGTGAGCTTCCAGGTGGAGACTTGGCCGCCGGTTTTGACAGGCTCACTGACGCTAACAGGGAGGCCGTAGCGGGTTTGTAGTCGATCCACGAGCACTCGGGCGAGTTCGGCCAGATCGCTCCGCTGGAAGTCACTTCCGCCAGTGAAGTCGAGATCCTCGCTGAGTCGTGAAGAGCCGTAGCAGGCCCGCAGACAGGTCCCACCAATGAATGTAAGTCCGGTGAGCAAGCCGGCCTCGCTCATCTCGCGGAGGATGTCGTGATGCAGCAGTTCCTTTTCCACCACGGGGCGCAGTGAGGTGAGTTCGGCCCGGGAACGCAGCGCTTCGTTCACCACTTGGTCAAACAAGCTCACGCGCCACCTCCTCATCCACGAGTTCCATGCTGCGGCGCGTGGCCTTCATGTCGCGCAGGGCTTGCCGCACAGACGCTCTCCAGAGATGACGCTCCGGATCATAGGTCAGCGCATCGCTCACATCGTCAGGATGCTGTGCCGTGTGCACAAACTCGATGTGGCCGTAGTCCCCGCAGTCCACCACATGGCTGCGGCCAGAGGTCATGAGGCTGATCCAGTTCATCGGAACCTGCGAGATAACCCCGGCCTCACTGAGGACGGTCTCGAGGCTGAGGTAATTGAACTCACCCGCCCGCAGCCGTGCGGCGGCATGAAAAAGCAGATGCCCCGCCGAATAGTCCGGCACGGGATAGAAATAAATGCCACGACAGACCCGCTTCAACAGCCCCGCCTTCGTCGCTCGCGACAACAGCACCGCCAACTGGTCACACTCTGGCACGGCAGATGCCAAGTCAGATGGTGCAAAGACGCAATGCTCCCGGTCCGCGAGGATGCGGAGTGCCTGAGTAAGTTGCTTCAACGGCTGCATGTCATTCACTCTACAAAACATTGCATAAAGTGCAATTTTTTGTTCTGTCTCGTTCATGCACAACCACCGCCAATTTTATTCCCACACCTGCTACGGTCCGCTACCGGGCCGTCACCGGATATTTCCTCGAAGCGCTCCAAGTTGGAAAAAAGCGGCGTTTCTTCTGGATGCAATGGCGGCTTTGCCGCGTAAGTCGGACCCCGACGGCCTCCGGCTCGTAGCCTACGCCTCGGAGAGCGCGGCTTCCCTACCCTGGCGAACGATCGCGCGGGCGCGCGGCAGCGCGCTTCGTGCAAATTGGGAGGGTTCATCGTCCTCGCATGACCCATTTTTCAGCCGCACAGCGGCGTCCTCGTAATCCCGGGTAGGGCACGCCAGGCCCTTGGCGTCCCAAGCTTCAGCCGCAAGGCGGGATTTCATCATCGTTGAGGTTGTCAGGCCAGTGTCTTACACGGTCGGCGCCTCCAGCTCTCGTAGAGCCTACGGGTCGGAGAGACGACCGTGCTCCCCTCGTTCGCGCGGCAGCGCGCTTCGTGACAAAATCATTTGAATGGATCCGCCTACGCGCTTCGCGGCTACGGCGTGACATTGGGTTCATCGTCCTCGCATGACCCAAATTTCAGCCGCCAAGCGGCGTCTCGTAACCCATGGGTAGGGATCGCCAGGCCCTTGGCGTCCCAAATTTCAGCCGCAAGGCGGCATTCCTGCTCGATACGATGGCGGCGTTGCCGCGCAAATGGGTCTGCGGCGGCCTCCGGCTCGTAGCCTACGCCTCGGAGAGCGCGCCGACCCTACCCAGGCAAACAATCGAGATAACGCGCGGATGTGCATAGGATTGCCCACACACATTCCGCGCTTAATAAAATCAAATCCTTAGACCCAAAGGACCTGCCGATCACTTCCCGCCAGATAGGATATCCGAGCAAATGTCTTTGCCAGTGAAGCGGTATTTATTCTCCCCGAGGGCGACGGTTTTTCCATTGCTGGATGTGAGCGGCATAGGGGCGGTGGTGGTGATGACCGC
>JBIJAV010000036.1:0-31410 GCA_044345595.1 Terrimicrobiaceae bacterium | reverse complement strand
AAACCGAAGAACGGCACTCCGAGAGCCGGATGCGGGCAATCCGCACGTCCGGTTCGATGAGGGGGAGACCCCGGCGGTCATTGGCCTTCGCGCCTCTAACCCCGTCCGGGTCTCCCTACTCTACTTTGAAACAAGAATCTAAACCAGGGGTCAGGGTTCATTTTCTTTCATTTTTGCGGAATTCACCTCGCGCAGTCTTGCATCACCGGTGCTCGGAGAAATGCCACCTCGTTCCGATTCGGAGCGCTACGAGAACGCCGCTTTGCGGCTGAAAAATGGGACGCCAAGGGCCTGGCAGTCCCTACCCTGGGTTACGAATCGCGCTGCCGCGCGGTTGGCTAAAGAGGGGAGCACAGTCGTCTCGACTGTGAAAGGCACTGGCGTGGCGATTTCATTGGCGTGCGAAAAACGCCCTGCGCAGTTGCAGACCAATGGGAGGGCCATCCTCCGGCATGGCCCAAATATCAAACACAGAAGGTGTGGAATGACAGTCAGACACCTCTCCGCAAAAACGGCCAAAACCACGCCTGGCGCCTGCACGACCGGGACGGTCATGCTCCCCTCGGACGCCGCTACGCGGCTGAAGTTTGGGTCATGCCAACCGAAGCACTGGGAAGTGCGAAGAAAGCACATCGCCGATGGGAATCGCGCTGTCGCGCGGTTTTGGTTGTGGAGCTTCAATTCTTCTTGGCCATTGGGCGGTGTGCCCAAGTTCAAAAAGTGTAATTTTATTTTTAATTCTTCAATGGATGGAACGAACTGGGGGGTTATTGTTATCAGTTGCATTTGTCTTTTGAGATGGCCATCCAACACACCACCCAAGCATTCCACCTTCGTCCCTTCACCGAGCGCAAGCGCCTCTCCTCGCCACGCGTCAATCACGACGAGGAGATGTTTCCCTATCACCCCGCGCCGGGCGTGCCGAAGCATCTGCAACCGATCCACCGCAACCTCTGGACATCAGCGTTTCCTTACAAGAAGGCGATGGATTATCCCGGCCACTTTGAGGTGCAGGAACTGCCGGTGGTGCGCTTGGAGAATGAGTTTGCGCGGGTGACGGTGATGCCCTCGATCGCTGGTCGGGTGATGGAGATCTTCGACAAAAAACTCAACCGCCAACTCCTTTGGACGCCACCGAGTCTTCCGCTCGCCAACCTTTCGCTCTCCGGGCCCTGGAGCATTGGCGGCATCGAGTTCAATCCCTTCCGCTACGGCCACAATGTGCATGGCATCTCGACGATCGAGACCCGCAAGGTGACGCTCGCCGATGGCCGCGAGGCGATTGCGATGGGCGCCTTCGACGAGCTCTTTGGCTGCGGCTGGGAAGTCATCCTTACGCTGGAAAAAGGCACGCTGGTCTCGCGCATGACCATCACCAACCACTCCGGCAAGGATCAGCCGAGCCTGTATTGGTGGACCTGCATTGCGGTGCCGCAGCAGTGGCGCGACCGTGTGATGATGGCGCCGGGCGATTTTTTGCATCATGCGATGTTTCGCCAGGGTTATGAGTTCCACCAATGGCCGATGGTGCATGGAGTCGATTGGTCGCAGTGGTTGCACCAGCACGAAGTGGTCTCGGGATATTTGGCCAACACCGCTTCCGACTTCATGGGTTACACGAATGAAAAAGAGGGCTGGAGCTTCGTGCACCGCGCCGACCGCGGCATCTGCAAGGGCCGCAAGCTCTGGTCGCTTGGCAGTCAGGGCGTGCACCAAACTTTCTGGCAATTGCTCGCCGAGCCCAACTGGGTGCCTTATGCCGAGATCCAATGCGGCCTGCTCCCAACACAGCCAGACACCGGAATCCTCAAGGCAGGCGAGAGCATCAGCTGGACCGAATCGTTCTGCGGCGCGCCAGGTGCATCGACCGCTGCCGACTACGCGCAGAATTTCGCCGCCTTCGAGCAACGCGGCATCGAAAAAACCGGCAAGGACTGGGCGGCATGGAATGACTCTGCCTTCTGGCGGATCACGAAATCCGAAACGCTCATTGCCGAGGACGAACGGCTTGCGATTTCCAGAAAGCTCATCCTCACGGGCAAGCTCGATGAGAGCGAAATTTCGCGTGCGATCGAACTCGGTTGGGTTGGTGGTGATGAATGGATCCGTTTGCTTTCGGAAAAGGAAAACGCTCTCACCGACGATGCGCGTTTGGCGCTGGCTGTAGCATTGATCAATGCGAACCAGCCCGCCAAGGCTCGTGCATCGCTCGCCGGCCTTGTAGGCATCGGCGGCGAAACGGCTGCCTACGCGAATCATTTCCTTGCGCAGCTCTCGGAGAACGAAGGCAAACCCGCCGAGGCGTTGGAGAAAATCCGCCGCTCCGTCAGCGAAGGGTATGCCGATACCCATCTCATCTCGACAGCCGACCAGATGCTTTCGCGCATGGGGCGGCACGAGGAGCGCAAGGCCCTCTGGCAAAATGCCCCGGCCGAGACGCGCGCCACCGATGACTGCCGCCTCGCGCAGGCCAACCTTGCGCTGCTTGATGGCGATTGGAAATCCGTGCGCACCTTGCTCAAGGAACCATTGCTGAGCATTGCCGAGGGAGCGAGCACCGCGTGGTTTCTCTACAAGGAATCATTCTTCGGTGAGTTTGCGGAGCTTTGCGGGAAAGGGGAGTTCAATGCCGCGCTCGATATCCTTGCGCGCGGATCGGAAGCCGCGCCGCAGTTTGGCATCGGCCGCCAGGAAGAACGGCAGAATGTTGATTTCCTCTACTACCGCTATCAACTTTGCAAAGAGAAGGGCTGGGACTACCTCGCCTCCGCCTTTGCCAACATGATCCTGCTCGAGCCCGAGTATCCCGGTTCACCCGAGGCACTCTATGTCCTGCGCGTGGCGTTGGCAGAAAACGATCCGACCGCCGCCGCTCGCCGCGAAAAGATCGAAGCATGGAATCGCGAAGCCGATCCCGAATGGGCGAAATACCAACCGCTGCGTTGGGCTTTATCCCGCCATGTGCTCGATGGATCGTTGGACGGCTGGGAGAAACTGCAATCGCATCCGATCTTCGGCATCCGCGCCAAGTTCGAATTGAACGCCCGCTCTTGATGGGGTGACCCCAGTTCTATTCAACTCTAACAAGGCAGCCTTTGGACATGAGAGGCTGGCGGTTTCTGCTGTGGCTTACGAAAACGCTGCAAAGGTGAGTTTCAAGGATTAGGTTTTCAAGAGTCACGCCGCCTTGCGGCTGAAGCCCATTGGGAGGGCCATCCTTTGCCTTGCTCGCCCCCTGCTCGCTGCGCCCTTCGGGCCATCGGCGATGTGCTTCCTTCGCACTTCCCAGTGCTACGGTTGGCATGGCCCAAATATCAAACACGGAAGGTGTGGAATAACAGCCAGACACCTCCCCGCCAAAACAGCCCAAGCCACGCCTGCCGCCTACACGACCGAGACGATCATGCTCCCCTCGGACGCCGCTTCTCTCCGACCCGTAGGCTCTACGAGCCGGAGGGCGGCTGAAATTTGGGTCATGCGAGGACGATGAACCCAGTGTCACGCCGTAGCCGCGAAGCGCCTAGGCGGATCCATTCAAATGATTTTGTCACGACCTCGCGCGGAAGCGCGCAGCCAATTGGAGGGTCAACCTCCGGCTTGACCCAAGACTGAACCGTTCCGCCACCACGCCGTTTCGCTCCCATCAAGCCGCGCGCCGCCACCTCATCGACATCCTCACGCCGCTTCGCGGCTGAATCTTGGGTCATGCGAGACGATGACCCTCCAAGGTTCACGAAGCGCTGCCGCGCGAAAGAGGGGAGCACGGTCGTCTCGACCGTGAAAGACACGCGCGCCGCCACCTCATCGACATCCTCACGCCGCTTCGCGGCTGATTCTTGGGTCATACGAGACGATGAACCCAGTGTCACGCCGTAGCCGCGAAGCGCGTAGGCGGATCCATTCAAATGATTTTGTCGCGAAGAGCTGCCGCGCGTTTTTATTGCGCTCGATAGTTCATTTGTAAACAAATCACAAAATTTCTGTGTGCATTCCTCAGCGTGGTTGTTTAGCCATTGCAGCATCAAATGAACGCCCCGATTCAGCCCCGCGCTTTTGCAACGAATCCCTTTGATCTCACCGGACGCCGTGCCTTGGTTACCGGCTCCACGCAGGGCATCGGTGCGGCTATTGCAATCGCCTTGGCTGAAGCGGGGGCCGATGTGGCGATCAACCATCCGGGCGACATGGCATCCGGCAGCGAGGTTCTGGATAAAATCAGGTCCCTCGGGCGGAAAGCTGTTTGCATCCCGGCCACGCTCGGCACGCCGGATAGCGCGAAGAATCTTTTCCTCGCCGCCGGGGAGGCGCTTGGTGGCATCGACATTCTTGTCTCCAATGTTGCTGTCCAATTTGCCGAAGGGTGGGAGAGCGTGACGCCGGAACATTTCGACACCCAGGTGCGCACCAACTGGCAGAGCGCCTTTGAACTCATTCAGCATGCCGCGCCGGGAATGCTCGAACGCGGTTGGGGGAGGATCGTAACGGTCGGTTCGGTGCAGGAAGCCAAGCCCCATCCGCAGATGGTGGTTTATGCCGCGCTCAAAGCCGCGCAGACCTCCATGGTGCGCAACCTTGCCAAGCAATTCGCTCCACGGGGTGTGACCGTCAACAACCTGGCTCCCGGTGTCATCAATACCGACCGATCCCGCGCACGCCTGAGCGATCCCGCCTATGTGCAAACTGTCCTTTCGTGGATTCCCGCAGGTTCAATTGGCGAGCCTTCCGATTGCGCGGGTGCGGCCCTTCTCCTCTGCTCCGATGCCGGACGCTACATCACCGGCCAGAGCCTTTTCATTGACGGTGGAATGAGCCTGTAACCATTGCCCTCCAAGAAATTTTTTCATCCGCAATCAAAACCAACCAAAAAACCCAAACACCATGAGCAAAAACCTGAACGCCGATATTGAAGCCTACAAAAAAGAAGTGGGCATGATGAAACTTGAGAAACTCATCGCCGAGCGCGAGAGCATCTCGACCAAGGAGTTCCCCGTGCCCGTCAAGGAACTACTTCAACGCTATGAGCAACTCTACACCGGAGCGATCAGCGATGTGCTGCGCGAGTTCGCGCTGCTGGATCAAGCGCTGCCTGGTCATCTCCATCCGCTCCGCCCCGAGCGCACGGTTGCGGGACTCGCCTTCACCGTGAAGAGCGCGCCTAATGTCAAGATCACCGGCGAAATGACCTTCCGCACACAGATGATTTCCGAACTCCCCGCCGACACGATGGTGGTCTGGGATACCTCTGGCGATGAGAAGGCGACACTCTGGGGCGGCGTGATGACCGCCACGGCCGTCGGCCTCGGCGTCAAGGGAGCCATCATCGACGGCGGCATTCGCGACACGCACCAAATCCTCGAAAAGGATTTCCCCGTCTTCTACAAGCACCGCATTCCAAACGGCTCACTCGGCCGCTGCCTCATTACTCACTATCAAATCCCGATCAAGATCGGCGATGTCGTCATCAAGCCCGGCGATGTCGTTCTCGGTGACATTGATGGTGTGGTCGTCGTGCCGCGTGACATTGCCTACGAGGTCCTTCTCCGTGCCGAGGAGATCAAGGAGAACGAGAAGAAGATTTTTGGCTGGGTCGCCGAAGGCCAGACGGTCAACGAGATCACCGAAAAAGGCGGGTATTTCTAAAATAAAGGAATCCGCAACCCGCAGATCAACCGAACGAACACTCACCATGACAACAAAAACCATCCCCTACATGCGCGGCATGAACTTTGGCTTCGCTGCTCCGCGCGGCTGGTATGGATCGGACGAGGCACTCGCCCAGATTCCGAAAATGAAAGCCCACAACATCGACTGGGTCGCGGCGCATGTGACCTATGTGATGGAAACCTATTCCAGCACGAGGGTCTATCTCGACCCCGTGTTCACCCCCGGCGATGCCGAGGTCATCCGCTGGGTGCGTGCCGCCCGCGAGGCGGGGTTGAAGGTCATGCTCAAGCCGATTCTCGAGCCGCTCGACGGAATCTGGCGCGGTCTGGTCAGCCCTCCGGGCGACGGCGTTTCCACTTTTGCAAAACACCATGCGAGCTACGACAACTACAGCCGCTGGAAGAAAAGCTTCAAAGCCGTCCTCGCCAACTACGCGGACCTCGCGCAGGAAGCCTCGGTCGATTGCCTGTGTCTCGGCGCTGAATACATGGAGATGGAGAAGCCGGGATTCACCGCCATGTGGGAGGAGATCATTGCCGATACCCGCAAACGCTATCACGGACTCCTCACCTATGAGTTCACGCCACGCTGGCTTCCGATGCGGAGGTATGAGTTCACGCCTGATGGGCCAGTGAAGGCAAGCAAGCCGGCGCTGGGCTCCTGGTGGAGTAAACTCGATTTCCTCGGATTCAGCTGTTACGGCGACAGCACGGCAGAGAACCCGACCGTTGAGGAATTCGCGAAAGGTTTCGAGTCCCGCAAGAAGGAGGCGGCGGAACTGGCGGCCGAGTTCGGACTGCCGCTGGCCCTGCTCGAAACCGGCAGGCGCTCCACGCGTGGATTGAAGGGCAACGCCTACGACTTCACGCATCCAGGTGTCTATGACGCTGAGATCCAATCCCGCTACATGGAGGGCCTGCATCTGGCCTTCCAAGGCGAGCCTTGGTATCGCGGTTCGTTCTGGTGGAAGTGGGATGAGCACCAAGTGGAACAGCGGGCCCATTACTACACCGACCCCGCCGGCGACCAGGGCTTCACCATAGATGGAAAACCTGCGCTGGAGACTCTCAAACGACTTTACTCCAAATGAAAATTGCCGATTTCCTTCCCGCCATTCCGAACCAACTCTGGGATCTCGCCGCGCAGATCGGCGTGAGCCACGCCATCTGCAAGTGCGCGCCGGATCTCACCGGGCTCAAGGCGCCCGATGATTTCGAGTCGCTGCGTGTCATCCACGAACGCTTTGCCGAGCGGGGGTTCACGCTGTCCGGTTTGGAGGGCGACCAGTTCGACATGAACCGCATCAAGTTCGGACTGCCCGGACGCGAAGCCGATGTCGAACGCTACCGGAACATGCTGGAAAACATGGGGCGCCTCGGCATTCCTTTGCTCTGCTACAACTTCATGGCCGGCATCGGTTGGCACCGCAACGACACGGCCTTTCCGCTTCGTGGCGGCGCCTTGGGCTCAAGCTTCGATCGTCGCACCACGCCGGATACGCTGACGGAATTCGGCACGCTCGACAAAGAGGCCCTGTGGGAAAATTACGCATGGTTCATCGAGCAAGTCATGCCGGCCGCGGAGGCTGCGGGCGTGAAGATGGGACTCCACCCGGACGACCCGCCGGTGGATTCCTTGCGCGGCATCGCGCGCATCATGAGTTCGACGGAGGGCTTCCGCCGCGCGCTCTCCCTGAGCAACAGCCCGAGCCACGGGCTCACCTACTGCCAGGCCAACTTCACCCTGCTCGGTGACGCCGACCGCAGCCTGCTGCGCGAATTCCGCGAGCGCGTTCATTTCGTGCACTTCCGCGATGTCCGCGGCACCGCCGAGTGCTTCCACGAGACCTTTCACGATGACGGCCCGACCGACATGGCGGCGATGATCCGCCTTTACCGCGAGATCGGTTTCGAAGGCCCGATCCGCGTGGATCATGTCCCGACCATGGCCGGCGAGGCCAATGACCATCCCGGCTACGGAGCGCTCGGGCGCCTTTTTGCCGTCGGCTACCTGAAGGGCATTCTCGACGCAACCGCGTAAAGAAACCGAATAACTTTTCACACCCAACGAAAACACAACATCCATCATGAGCGACCAACGCCCCATCCCCGATCCCGGAACCTCACCCGAAACCCTCCGCGAGCGTGCGCGCACCCTTCCGATGCGCGTGGCCACCGCGACCTTTGTGACCCCGACTGATGAGCGCCTGCGCTTCATCCGTCAAATGGGTGTGACCGATATCATCCTGTGGGGCACCACATTCCGCTCGCCCCGCAATCCGGGTGGTGGTGCCGTATCCTTCAAGGAACTCCTCTCGCTGCGCAATCAGGCCGAGGCACACGGGCTTCGCGTCTTCGCCGTGGAAACCCTTCCCATCCAATCCTACGACAAGTTGATCTTCGGCGAGGAAGGCCGCGAGCAGCAGCTCCAGCATTACATCGAGACGATCCGCAACACGGGGCGCGCGGGGATTCCTGTGCTTGGTTACAATTGGATGCCGCAAGGTGTCTGGCGCACCACGCTGAGTGCGCCGTTGCGCGGAGGTGCCAGCAGCACCGGCTTCGCCTATGCCGAAGCGGAAAACGCGCCGCTGATCCGCGGCCGGCGTTTCACCGAAGAAGAGTGCTGGGACAACTACGCGTGGTTCCTTGAGCGGGTCTTGCCGGTGGCGGAAGATGAAGGCGTCACCCTGGCGGCTCACCCCAACGATCCTCCGGTGGAATCGCTCGGCGGCGTGCCCTGCCTGTTGCGCAGCCGCGCCAACTTCGACAAGGCCCTTTCCATCCGCCCCAGCAAGAACCATGGCCTTTGCTTCTGCCTCGGGAACTGGACCGAAATGGGCGAGGATGTTTTCGATGCCATTCGTCATTACGGGAAACAGGACAAGCTCATCTATGTCCATTTCCAAGCCGTGCGCGGACGCGTGCCGCGTTTCCACGAAACCTTCGTCGACGAGGCGGACTACGACGCCTGGGCGCTCATCCGCGCCTTCAACGAGGCGGGATTCAAAGGCGTAATGATCCCCGGCCATGTTCCAGAGATGGAAGGAGACGAACCTTGGCGCACCAAAGAATCGATCGAGAACACGCCCTACTACCATCCGATGGGAGGTTATCGTGGGCGCGCCCTCACCGTGGGCTACCTCAGGGGCTTGCTCCACGCCCTCAATGGCAAACCAAGCCATGATTGAGCTTCGGGCGACGAACTGGAATCATGTGCGGGGCATCGCGCCTCTCGCTGCGGCCGCACAGGTTTTCTCCGATCGCAACCCCGGAGTCCGCATCGAAGTGGTGCCTCATTCTGCCGCGCAGTTTGGCGAAGGCCCGCTTGATGCGCTGACGCGCGACTTCGACCTCGTCGGCTTTGATCATCCGCTCACGGGCATGGCCGCGCAGGAGGGGATATTCTTGCCGCTCGACGATCATCTCCCGGCCGATGTGCTTGCCGACCGGCGGAAAAACAGCGTCGGGTTGTCCTACGACAGCTATGTTTTCGGCGGAAAAGTTTGGGGGCTGCCACTGGATGCCGCGTGCATCGTTTCAGCTTCGCGCCCGGATCTGCTCGATCGCGTGCCGACCACCTGGGACGAGTTGCTCGCGCTGGCCGCCGAGGGTCGGGTTGCGCAGGGGTTTTCGCGCATGACCACCACCGCCATGTTCTACATGCTGCGGCATCAAGGATTCGACGAATCCTCCGCCATCGAAGCGCTGCGCGAACTTTATCGGCTAACGGGCGGCGCCGAACGATTGAAGCATGGCAGCATCCAAGTTTTGGAGGCGGCTGCGTCGGGCGAAGAGATCGCTTTCGTGCCGGCCTGTTACGGTTATTCGAATTACACCCGCCCGGGCTTCGCTGCTTCTCCCTTGGCGTTTCATCCGACTCCGTTCGCGCCGACTGGCGGGGCTGTGCTCGGCGGCGCGGGCCTTGCGGTCTCGGCCTCTTGCAAGCACCCGGAGGTCGCTCTGAAATTTTTGGAATGGATCACCGGCGCCGATTGCCAAACGCACATCTATGCGGTCTGCGCTGGTCAACCCGCGCATGCCGCCGCGTGGAGAGCAGATTTGCCAAATACGCTGACTGGAAATTTTTTCCGATCCACGATGTCCGCGATGGAGACCGCTTGGCTGCGACCTAATACCCCGGAGTTTCATCACATCCAAAGCGACCTCGCCACCAAACTTCACGCTGCATTGACCGCCTAATGAATACGAAAACACCTGAGATCCTTGCCGAGGGCCTGGCATTTCCCGAGGGTCCCGCCTTTGCGCCGGATGGCTCATTGTGGCTGGTGGAGTTGAAAGGTGGAAACCTTTGCCGCTGGTCGGAGGGCTCGCTGAGCCGAATCTCCGTAGGCGGAGAACCAAACGGCATCGCCATCGATGCGCAGGGCAGGGTTGTCTTCTGCGATGCCGCCGAGTGCGCGATTCGTCGTCATGATCCCGCCACCGGCGTGACCGAGACTCTGGCCGCGAGATTGGAAGGCAAACCGCTCTTCAAACCGAACGACCTGGCTTTCGATTCAGCGGGCAACCTGATCTTTACCTGCCCCGGTGATTCACGCACGGAACCCACCGGCTATGTGGCCATCTTGAAACCCGACGGTTCGGTGAGCCGAGTGGCTTCCGGATTTTATTTTCCCAATGGTCTGGCCTTCACTCCGGATGGAGGCCATCTGGTGGTGGCCGAGACGCGACGCCAAAGGCTGTGGCGCGGTCGCTGGGATGCCCTCAATGGCCGCTGGCTCGCCCCGCGTCCTTGGTCAAGCGTCGGAGGCACGATCGGCCCCGACGGCATGGCCTTCGCCGCCGATGGACGCCTCCATGTCGCCATCTACAGCGGCGGTGCGGTAAAAGTCGTCGCGGCCGATGGCGAGGTCGAGGAAGTCATCGCCGTTCCAGGAGCCAACCCGACCAACTGCGCCTTCTACCCCTCGGGACGCTTCGGCCTGGTGGTCACCGAAGCGGAAAACGGGCGGCTGTTCAGCTTGCCCTCGCTTGGCCCCGGCGCGCCGCTTTTTCCTAAAACCATTTAAGTTCCAAACTCCATCACTCAAAAACAATGAGCACGCAAACCACACAAACCACGAAACTCGCCGACGAGCTGATCCTGAGAAAAAATCCCAACGCGTTCCCCTTTTTGCGCGGGCCGAACTTTGGCTATCTGTCGAAGTCGGGCTACTACGGCACCAAGCAGGCGGAGCTGGAAGTCGACAACATGGCCGAGGCCGGGGTCGAGTGGGTTTCGCTCATGGTCATGCTGATGCAGGAGACCTTCTACAGCACGCGCATTTACCGTGATTTCACCTGGACGCCCTCCGACACCGACCTGGAGAAAATCATCCGTCGCTTCCAAAAGCGCGGCATTCGCGTCTTGCTCAAACCGGTGATCGATATCCTGGACAGCACCGGACGCTGTCACATCAGCTTCCCCGAAAATGAGCAGCAGATTCAGGGCGTGGTGACGGATTACTGGTCGCGCTGGTTTGAGAGCAATCGCAATGCCATGACCTATTACGCCCGCTTGAGCAAAGAATGGGGCGTGGAGGCATTCACCGTCGGCCAGGAACTCTCCGGCACGGATCATCAAACGCACCGCTGGCTCGAGACCATCGCGGCCGTGCGCGATGTTTATTCTGGTTGGGTCTGCCTCAACGCGCTGAAAACGAACCGCGACAAACCGGCCTTCATCGAGTGGGTGCGCGCTCTCGACGCCGTGGGATTCAGCAACTACGAAGGCGTTCCCGAGCCGAAGCCCACCATTGAAGATGTGCGGGTGGCGATCGCCAAGGAGGTTCCCGGTTGGCAGGCTTTCCATGAAAAAGTTGGAATCCCGGTTTACTGGGCGGAGTGCGGTTGCCGCTCCGTGGAGAAAGGTGCCCTTGTGCCTTGGGAATACCGAAACGACGGCGATTATGACGGCGAACTCCAGGCGGTCTATCTCGAGGGTTTCCTCGAGGCTTACAAGGGCCAGCCTTGGTGGGCGGGTTTCCAATACTGGAAATGGGAGGAACAACAGAACCGCCCCCACTACCACAAGGCCAATGGCGACACCGGCTTCACCGTCCACGGAAAGCCCGCCGAGGCGGTGCTCACCAAGTGGTGCCGGCAAAAGCTTTCCTGATCCATCACAACAGGCGAAGAGAAACTCGCCGAGGCGTGCGAACCTTTGGAGGGTCAACCTTTGCCTTGCTCGCGCCCCTGCTCGCTGCGCCCTTCGGGCCATCTGTGATGTGCTTCCTCCGCCCCGCCCGCGGCTTCGGTTGGCTTGACCCAAATATCAAACACGGAAGGTGTTGGAATAACAGCCAGACACCACCCCGCCAAAGCAGCCCAAGCCACGCGTGCCGTCTGCACGACCGAGACGGTCATGCTCCCCTCGGACGCCGCTGCGCGGCTGAAAATTGGGTCATGCCGGAGGATGAACCCTCCCAAAATACGAATCGCGCTGCCGCGCGCGCTTTTGGGTCTAAATTTTGTCGATTCGGTTAATTCTGTCCAAAATCCAGTCTCAGGAGTTATTTTTCCTGCGTGATTTCCTTCCTCTCACAGCCATGGCGTGTGACCTGTGCGGCGGTTTCGCTTTTTGGCGAGATCGAGGGGGAGCAGCGGGCGGCTTCGTTTGCCTACTATGCGTTGTTTTCTTTGTTTCCGCTCTTCGCGTTGTTGCTGACGGTCGGTTCGGTGTTTGTCGATCCGGTTTCGGCGATTTCGGCGGCTGAGAAAATTTTTCCGATGGATGACGGGCAGCGGGACTTGGTCTGGAAAATGTCGGAGTCCCTCCAGCGGGCGCGTGGCGGCGTGGGCTTGGCTTCTTTGCTTGTGCTGGTGTGGAGTTCGTTGCGGTTCTTTCAGTCCCTCGTGCAGGGTGTGAACCGCGCCTGGCACCGGACATTGCTCCCTTGGTGGAAGCTACCGGTAAAAAATCTTCTCATGATGGGCGTCGTGGCCAGTGCGCTGGGACTGGGGTTGGTGGTGCCGGCGATTTTGCAGGCGATTCTCAAAACCCTGCTCGCCGCGCAGGTCTGGTTTGAGGGCATCCTTCCTCTGCCTACGCCTGCTGAAATGACACTCCTCTACGCGGCGGGTCGCTATGTTCTCGCAGGCGGCCTGGTTTTTTATGCCTTGGTTGCCCTCTACATGCTGGCTCCCGGGCGGCGGATTTATTTCCGTCAGGTGTGGATCGCCGCGCTTGTTGTGGCGATCGCCCTGCAGGCCGGGCAGAGCCTTTTTGGAACCTATGTGGCAAAGATTGTGAACTACAATGCCATCTACGGCTCCGTGGGGGCACTCATGCTGGCCCTCATGTGGGTTTACCTGGCCGGTGTGATGATTCTTCTGGGGAGTTGCTTCTGCGCCGCTGCGGATGGCGGCGGTGAGGCTATTCCATCCAGTTCAGAAAATTGAAATTCGCGGAGATCATCGCCACCACAACGAATGCGGCGGTCAGAATGCCCCCGGCGACTGCCACGGCGGCTGAGACGAGAATGACGCGGATGATGGGATCTTGTGGATCGGAGGCTGGTTCAGACATGGCGCGAGTCAAATAGAGGCGGGAGATTTTGTCAAATCACTCGTGCCTGAGCGCCTTCACCGGGTCGAGGCGGGCGGCGAACCACGCGGGAATCAGAGCGGCGACGGAGCAGATGGCAAAGGCGCTCACGCAGATGAGCACGACATCCGAGGGCACGATCTCGGCCGGAATTTCGCTGAATTGGTAAACCGAGGCGGGAAAAATCTCGATGTTCAAGGCAGACGACAGGAAGCGGCTCACCTCGTTGCGGTATTGAACCATCGTAATGCCCATAGCGAGCCCCGTGAGTGTTCCAAAAACACCCACAACCATTCCTTGGGCCACGAAGACTCCGATGATCTGGTGCGTCTGTGCGCCGAGCGCCTTCATCACGCCGATCTCGCGTGTTTTTTGCACGGTCACGGTGATGAGCGTATTCATGATTCCGAAGGCAGCGACCAAAATGATGAACATGAGGAGAAAAAACATGACATTTCGTTCCATACGGATGGCGTCGAAGATTTGTTTGTTCATGTCGATCCAGCTCATCGCGAAGTGTGGTCGAGGCAGGGAGGTGTTCAGTTCGTCGCGCACCGAGTTGGCGAGGTAGGGGTCGGTGGTGGCCAGCGCCAGGCCGTGGGCGCCGCCGCCGAGATTGTAGAGTTCCTGGCCGATGTGGAGCGGCACGAGGAGGAATTCACTGTCGTAGAGATAGCGTCCGCTCTCGAAAATTCCCGCGACCTCGAGTTCGGTCGGGAGGATCATTTGCTTCAAAGCGGAGACATCGGTGGATTTGTCGCCAGAGCGCTGGATGCGGTCGAGTTCGTCGAGGATCTGGTTGAAATTGCCGGGCGAGAAAATCGTTACATTCTCTCCAATGCCCACTCCGAGTTCGCGGGCGAGTTCCGAGCCGATCACGGTCTTGTTGCCATCCAGGTCATAGCTGCCATCGACGATGAAATCCGCGACATTCACAACCTTGCGCTCGAGTTCGGCATCGACGCCTCGGATTTTTGGAGCGAGGCGGCGGTTTTGATATTCCACGATGACCGGGCCTTGAACGAATGGCGCGGCGGCTTTGACATGCGGATTTTTCATCGCCTGCTCCGCCGTTGCCTCCCAGTTTTCCAAAACCCCGCCGTTGCTGACAATGACATGGGCATCGAAGCCGATAACCTTGCGGCGGAGTTCCTGCTCGAAGCCGGTCATCACCGAAATGACCAAAATCAAAACCATGATCCCGAGAGTGACTCCGAGGATCGAAACCAGGGTGATGATCGAAAGAAAGGTGCGCTTGGGCTTGAGGTAGCGCAGGGCAAGAAAAAGACTGAAACTTTTCGGCATGGGTCGAGTGGTATGTTTACACGGGGCCTGTGCCGAGCGCATTCCTTGTTTTCTCCGGGATAGGCGCAGGGGCACTCAGCGTAGGGTCGATATGGCAGAGCGTGACCTTGCCGCCAAAGCATGCGATGCCATCCGCTTTCGCCGCTGCGAATGAAAACCCGAGCGATGAGGTGCCGATCTTATCCATGCTCAAAGAGACCGTGATTTCATCTTGGAATCGGCATGCTGCCGAATAGTCGGCATGAATGGAAACGAAAGGCCAAGCGGTTGACGCATCCAGAATGGGCAAGCCCTTGCTTTGAAAAAAATCGTGAACCGCTTCCTCGATGATCACCAAGAGGCGCGAGAAGTGGGCGACTCCGGCTGCATCGGTGTCGGCAAAGCGGATGTGACGCCGGTAAATATGTGTGGCAGAGGCTGGCATGGACGAAATTCTCTACCTGTTTTCATCCGGCAGGGAAAGGAAACCACAACACAATGGGACTGAGGTGCGTAATGGATGATGCCGCCAATGTTGCCGCCGGGAGTTAATTCCCCTATCGCATCCTGCGTCGGTCTTTGGAAGAATGGTTGCACTCTATGGTTTTTCATCACAGCTCGAATCTTCGTGCGGGAACCCGTCCTGACCTGCGTGGGCTTGTGGGGGGGGCGCGGATTTCCTTTTCCGGCATCCGCCGCTTCGAGTGGGAGCTTGAGGATTTGGGGGGCTTTTCACCGCTATGGCTGGATGCGGCCGCGATTTATCCCAAGGTCTTCTGGAGATCGCGCTCCGGTGCGGCACAAACGCTGGCGGTGGGGGAATTGCGGGGAGGCGGATTGCGGGATTTGTTGCCGCTCTTGGATGGTGCCGATGAGGGCGTGCGACTTTTCGGCGGTGAGCGCTTTGCCGCTGCGGCGGAGGCCTCGGGCGGTTGGAGGGAATTTCCCGAGCGTTACTTTTTCATTCCACAAGCGGAGATCATTCATGCCGGTGGTCGGACACTCTTGGCGGTCAATCTGGCCGCAGGCGAGCAATCCTTGGATCAGTTGGAGGATTGGGTTTCGGCGCTCGGGGAGTGCCCTCCGCCACACCTGCCTGCTGTTCTGACACGCTGGGACATTCCGAATTTTACTCAATGGTCTTCGGCCGTCGGTGCCGCGCTGGAGGACTTTGCTTCGGGGCCGTTGCGCAAGGTGGTTTTGGCCCGGCGCTCCACACTCGATCTTGTGGAAAAGGTATCGCCTCATCTTCTGCTTGCTGTGCTGATGGGAGCCGCCCCTGCGTGTTTTCATTTTTCATTCCAGCCCTCCGCATCGGCGGGAGCGTTTCTCGGAGCGAGTCCGGAATTGCTCTATCGCCGCATGGGAGACCGCTTGGAGAGCGAAGCCGTCGCGGGCACGCGTCCACGCAGTCTGGATGCCGCTGAGGATGAAAGGTTGGAATCCCAGCTTTTGAAGTTTTCCAAGGAACAATTGGAACACCGCCTTGTCGTGGAGGCTTTGGAGCAAACCTTCCGCAGTCTCTGCGTCGATTACGCCTGCGATGAAAAGCCAGGTGTGCTCAAGCTCTCCCGCGTGCAACACCTCCGAACCGCAGTATCCGGAACGCTGCGCGGGGCAGTGGATGACGCTGCGATTCTTGAAGCCTTTCATCCTACGCCCGCCACATGCGGAGCACCCGTTGCCGATGCGCTGCGTTTTATCTCCGAACACGAGAAGTTTGACAGGGGCTGGTATGCCGGTCCGTTCGGATGCGTCTCGAGAGACTCCACAGAATTTGCCGTCGCGATCCGGTCGATGCTGGCCAGAGGATCTCAGGTCGAGGTTTTCGCAGGGGCGGGAATTGTCGAGGGGTCCGATCCAGAGAAAGAGTGGTTCGAACTCGAAGATAAAATCTCGGGCGTCTTGAATGTGCTTTCGGCATGAGCGGTGTTGCGTCCAATCGCGCTTGGGGGCAGATGCTCGTGGATGGGCTTTGCCAACTGGGCGCGGATCGGTTTTTTCTCAGCCCCGGAGCGCGCAGCGCCCCGTTTGTTGCCGCTTTGAGTGGACGCCATGTGACCACCCACTACGACGAACGCGGCATGGCCTTTGCCGCTCTCGGTTGGTCCATGGCAACTGGACGCCCCGCTGTGTGCGTGACCACCAGCGGTTCCGCCGTGGCAAACCTCCTTCCCGCCTGCGTCGAAGCATTTCACTCGAATGTTCCGCTCATTTTTCTGACGGCCGACCGTCCACCGGAACTGCGTGGTAGCGGGGCTAACCAAACGATTCAACAACCCGGCCTCTTCGGTGGGTTTGTGAGGTATGCCGTGGATTTGCCATGTGCGCAGGATGAAGGGGCCGTTTCCCGGTTCGCCGGAATCCTTTCCGAGGCTGTCGGGATGGCCGCGGGATCACAACCGGGGCCAGTGCATTTGAATGTCCCGATTCGCGAGCCTTTGCTCGAGGACTCTGCGGCTGAACCGATCCATGAATGGGATGGTGTCATTTCTCGAGCCGAGGAGGCTTTCGATTGGCCATCCGATTTTGATTTCCAGAGATTCGCAGACGGTCGCGGCGTGGTCGTGATCGGTCGATTGCCTGTCGGTGAGCAGGGTCGCGTGGATGCCATTTTAGATTTGGCGAAAAAACTGGGCTGGCCGGTCATGGCGGATGCGGCTTCGGGGGCGCGTTTGCGGTCTGGGATCATTCGCCATGCGGATTGGATTCTCCAGCGCCATGATGTCCCTCCACCGGAGCGAGTGCTGCATTTCGGGGGCGTGCTTGTTTCGAAGCGCATCGGGAAATGGTTGTCGGCATGTCGCGGTGCGGACTGCCTGCAGGTGCGGATGTTCCCAGAGCGGCTTGATCCTTGGAATCAGCATCCCGTTTTTCTCCGTGCCGGGATTCAGCCGTTTTGCGAATCGGTGAATTCATTTGCTCTGTCGATGGCCGCCGACACTTGGATCGAATCCTGGCGCAGGGCGGATGTTGCTGTTGGGGCCGCAATCGAGGCGGAATTGGCTCAGGAGGACGCCATCAGCGAACCGGCAATTCTCCGCGCTCTGGCGGATGTCGCTGCCGGGACAGGTTGGCCAGTGTTCCTTGGAAATTCCATGCCGATCCGGGATTTTGATTCCTGTGTGGCTGCGGTTTCGAAGGATGTGGTGAATGTTTTTGCGAATCGGGGAGCGAGTGGGATCGACGGGAATATCGCTACTGTGGCTGGTTTGGCTCTCGGCTGCGCGTCTCCTCTTCTGGCCGTCATGGGTGACCTTGCCGCGCTGCACGACTTGAATTCCCTTCCGCTCCTGCAGGGATTGCCCGTTACGCTGGTGGTCATCAACAATGGCGGCGGAGGCATCTTCCGTTTTCTGCCGATCGATGTGGAGGAGAGATTGCTGGAAACTCCCCATGCATGGGAATTTCGCGGAGCCGCACAGCAGTTTGGAATGGAATATCATCAGGTGGCCTCACTCTCTGAACTCCGCACATTGCTCGCAGAGCGTCATTCCGCGCCGCGAATTCTCGAGTGCCGCACACACCGTGCGGAAAACCACGCACTGCACCTTCGAATCGCACAGGCTTGTAGGGCGCTCCCGTTGTCATGGGTCTGAAATTTTATACTCGTGGCACTGGTGGGCGCGTCTTGCTCTGCCTGCACGGGTTTTTAGGCGAGGGGAGTGATTGGGAGAAATTCGCAGAATCATTCCTCGCGCACTCGCCGCAATGGCAGCTCGCCCTGATCGACCTGCCGGGTCATTCTGAGGAGGAGGTTGGCTGGATTTGTCCTTCGGTAGATGAGTTTTCCCAATCCTTGCGTGATTTGGTGGCTGCCGAAGGGTGGGGGACAGCGGCGGTTGCTGGATACTCTTTGGGCGGGCGTCTGGGGCTGCAAGCGGCTCTTTCTTTCCCTGAGGTTTTTCCTGTTTTTATCGGAATCTCCACCACGGCTGGAATGGAGGATGAAGCCGAGCGCGCTCGCCGGGTGGATTCCGATTCCGCCCTCGCATCACGGCTTCGCTCGGGCGGAGATTTTGCGGGATTTTTGCGCGAGTGGTGGCATCAACCTGTCTTTGCTTCCCCTGTTCGCGAGGGTGTCGATGTGGGAGCGTTTCTGGCTTCCCGATTGCGGCGTGATCCTGTTCGCATGGCGGCGTGTCTTGAGACTTGGAGCGTAGGCAGGCTTCCCTCGCAATGGTCTGCCTTGCGCGAATATCCCGGACGCGCCCTATTGCTCAACGGCGAGGCCGATGGCAAATTCGCCTCCGCTGCCAAACGAATGCAGGTTGCCTTCCGAAATGCGGAGCACCACAGCATAGCCAGTGCAGGGCACCAACTCCTCGCAGAAAAGCCTGAAGAAACAGCGTTCACCGTGGCTGCTTTTCTCAACCAAGGCAAGTGACCCTGCGCGGCAGCGCGATCGTTTGTCAGGGTAGGGTCGGCGCGCCGCCGCTGACCCATTTGCGCGGCAAGGCCGCCATTGCATCCTGCAGAGACGCCGCTTCGCGGCTGAAGCTTGGGACGCCAAGGGCCTGGCAGTCCCTACCCGGTGATACGAAGACGCCGCTTCGCGGCTGAAGCTTGGGGCATGCGAGACGATGCCCCTCCCGCTTGCACTACTCGCAGCCTCAAACTGCAATCGAGTGGGGCAGCGGGAATCCCTCGGCTCCGGGGCAATGGACCCGGGTGTGGTTGTTTCCGGTGGCTTGGAGTTTTTCCAGGATGGCGCTGGTGGCAAGAGCGGGGGCGTTGCAGTCCTCGCTGAGATGTGCGAGGAGGACATGGTGTAGGTCGGGGGTTGCAATTTCGGCCACAAGATTGGCTGCTGACTGATTGGAAAGGTGGCCGTGGCGCGAGAGGATGCGCTGCTTCACAGCCCACGGGCGCTTCTGATCATTTTGCAGCAAGGTTTCGTCGTGGTTCGCCTCAACGAAGACGGCATTAACGCCGCGTGTCGCGTTCACCACCTGGCGAGGGGCGTGACCGAGATCGGTGAGGACGGCGAAGGATGAGGATTCATGCTTCAAAACAAAACCCACCGGGTCGGCGGCATCATGCGGCACGGAGAAGGGATGAATGTTGAAGTCCCCGAGTTGAAAGGCGGCTCCGCTTGCGAAGAAGCGCCATTCCGCTTGGATGTTGCCTCTGCGTAGGCTGTCAGCGGTCAGCTGGTTTGTGAAAACAGGTAGCGTTTTTTTTCCGCACAGTCCCTTGAGGCCGCGCGTGTGGTCCACATGCTCGTGGGTGAGGAGAACGCCAGCGAGTGTTTCCGGCGGAGTCTCGAGTGACTCAAGAAGCGAGTTGAGGCGTTTCGCGCTGAGTCCCGCATCGATCAAAACCGAGGTCTCTCCCGCCTTGGCAAGAATAGCGTTTCCCGAGCTGCCGCTGGCGAGGATGGAGACATGAATCATGAGCCGGTGACACTAAACAAAAGAGTTCCTGTTTTGCGAGGCGAAGATCGAAATTCAAGACGGGGCTTGCAGAGGTTGGTTTGCGGCGATACAGCCTTCGGGCATGAAAAGTTTTACTACACCTCGCTGGCGCGGCCCTGAGTCCGGTGTTGTGGCCCTTGTGGCGGTTTGCATCCTGCTTCTCGCGGGATTCCGCGTGCTGCGGGCTGGGATGCTGCCGGAGTTGCCGAATTTTTCCCCTGTGGCCGCTGTGGCTTTTTGCGGCGGTCTTTTCCTGCCTGGTGTCTTTGCTTGGCTCGTTCCGATTGGCGTCCTTTTTCTATCCGATCTGGCTTTGGCAATCCTGCTCGGTTATCCGGCTTTCAGTTCGGCCCAGTTTGTCTCTTGGAGCTGCATTCTGGCGGTTGTCGCAATCGGGCGTCTTCTTTCGAAGGGCTCTTTTTCCACACCACGGTTTTTTTCGGCTCTCATCGCCAGCGGGTTGCTTTTCTACATTGTAACGAACACAGCCGCTTGGATGGGAAATCCGGCGTATCCGAGAGGCTTGGGAGGTCTTTGGATGTCGCTCACGACGGGATTGCCCGGCTTTCCTCCTTCCTGGATGTTTTACCGCAACGCGCTGGTCTCGGATCTCATCTTCGGAGCGCTTCTTCTCGCGGTGTGGTCACTCGCCCGTCGAGCGGCGCAGGAACCGCACCCGCTTCGCAACACCTGAGCGGGTTTTCCTGAAAAATAAAAAACCCGGCCCGTTTCCGGGTCGGGGATTTCATTCGGCGAAAAAAATCGCTTATTTCGCGACCGGGATCGGGTCCGGAGTGAGTGCCTTGGCGAGGGATGCGAGGCCCTTGTATTTTTTGCCGGTCTTTTTCACCATTCCCCGGGAGACGAGGTTTTGGAGTTTCTCGTAGGCGCGAAGGCGGAGCATCTCTTCGCCGCCGCTGGCCGCATTGCGAGCTTTGAGGCGCTCATGGACCTGATCGAACAACTGCTTGAATTCGAAGGATGTCTTTTTAGTAAGAACCGCCACCAGTTCTTCTGTCACCAAATCGGGTCCGCGTCGGGAGAACGCACTTTTTCGTTGCATAAGCATTAGGGAGTTTGTTTACCACGATCCTGCGGACTTGTCTATCTTTTGTTTCTTATTTCGCAAGTCTCAAATATTAAAATGCCATCAAGCCATTCCACATAGGATGGATATTATTGGGTTTTGTATTCAAAAATCGCCTCTTGGAGGCTTTTCACCCGTTGGCACAACCCAAATCGGCGGAAACCAAACAGCGCGTTTCCTTTTTTCTCGCCACAAAAAGCACCGACCAGACGCCGCAGGTAAATCGCAGGACATGGCGATTTTGTTTTTTGGAAATTGCGATTTACAAGGGGTCGGCGGCCATGCATCTTCTCTCGCCCGTTGCTCACGTGGCGGAACTGGCAGACGCATACGACTCAGGATCGTATGGGGTAACCCGTGGAGGTTCGAGTCCTCTCGTGAGCACCATCCTTTTCCGGATATCGAAAAAAAGTGGATAATCAACTTGCCCAAAAAAATCCGGAGTTCGTGCGAAGCACCTTCGCATCGATCGCTGGTCGGTATGATCTGGCAAACCACCTTCTCAGCGGCGGGATGGATTTCATTTGGAGAGCCAAGCTGGCGCGGCTTGTGGCAGCCTGCCGCCCTTCCGATGTTCTCGATCTCGCCACAGGCAGCGGGGATTTGGCTCTGGCTATAAAAAAGACCTGCCCGGCGGCGCGAATCACAGCTGCGGATTTTTGCCTGCCCATGCTTGAACAGGCGCGTCTCAAGGGTGTCGAAAGGTTGGTCCAAGCGGATGGCTTGGCGCTGCCCTTTTGCGACAAGGCGTTCGATGTCCTGACGGTCGCCTTTGGCCTGCGCAACATGGCGGATTGGAAGGCTGCGATCCTGGAGATGAACCGCGTTCTCAGGCTCGGCGGCGTCGTGTTTATTTTGGATTTTTCGCTGCCGGAGTGGGAGCCGCTGTTGTCTTTTTATCGCCTGTATCTCCACCATGTGCTGCCTCGCTTGGCGCATTGGGCCACGCAGCGCAAGGAGGCGTATGAGTATCTCGGCGGCTCGATCGAGACATTCCCGAGCGGTCGAAAAATGAATGCTCTTCTGGAGGAATGTGGCTTTTCCTGCGAGGCTCCGAGGCCCCTGACGCTCGGCGTAGTGTCGATTTACCAGGCGAGGAAACGCGGGTAGGTTTTTTTGGTGGTGCCTTTTGTGAATTGAAAATGGGCCATGCCGGAGGATGGCCCTCCCATTGGCACGAGGCGCGCTGCCGCGCGGGTTTTTTGTGGGAGGGTCAGCGTCTCGCCTGACCCAAGCCTGTGACGCATGGCCAGCACGCCGCCCGGTTCCAATCACTCCGCGCGAAAGATTGGAATTCCGCCGCACGGAAGGTGTTTTGTTTTAGTCGCCGAAGGATATTTCGACGGCGCGGGCGTGTTCCACCAATTGGCCTTGCGGGTCGACGCGGCGCATTTTGTGGACGGCTTCGGAGATTGGGACGGCGCAGGTGGCGTGATTTTTGTAGCTGACCATGAAGCCGAATTTTCCCTCTTCGAGGAGTTGGACGGCTTTGATGCCGAAGCGGGTGCCGAGGATGCGGTCGAGCATGGTCGGGGCTCCTCCGCGTTGCAGGTGGCCGAGCACGCAGGTGCGGACCTCCTTGCCTGTCCGCGTTTCAATTTCGCGTCCCACGACTTCGGCAACGCCTCCGAGGCGGCTCTCGCCATTGACGCTTTGGATTCGGCAAGCCCTGCCATCCCTCGGTTTCGCTCCCTCGGCGACGACGACCATCGTGCACTTGGCACCCTCCTTTTCGCGGCGCAGGACTTCGGCGGCCACTTTTGAAAAATCAAAGGGGATTTCTGGAATGAGAATGATGTCCGCTCCTCCTGCCAAGCCGCCGTGAAGGGCGATCCAGCCTGCGTGGCGGCCCATGACCTCGATCACCATCACTCGTTTGTGGCTCGTGGCCGTGGTGTGCAGGCGGTCGAGGGAACTGGCGACGCATTCCACGGCCGAGTCGAAGCCGAATGTCATGTCGGTGGCCTCAAGATCGTTGTCGATCGTTTTGGGAACTCCGACGACCGGCAGTCCCGCGTGGTGCATCTGGAGTGCGGTGTTGAGGGATCCATCGCCGCCGACGACGATGAGGCCGTGGAGATTTAGCGTCTGAAATGTCTGGCGCGTTTTGCCGAGGACCTCGGCCGGTATGAAGGAGCCCTGGCGGCCGTTGCCGCGTGAGATGAATTGGCCTTTATTGACTGTGCCGAGCAGGGTGCCTCCCAAGTGCATGATGCCTGCGGTGGCGCGGCGGTTCAGCACGACATGCGTTGCCGGGGCGAGTAGACCCTCGAAACCATCCTGAAAACCGATCAGCTCCCAGCCGAGTTTTTCGGAGGCGCGGCTGGCGGCGCGCAGCACGGCATTGAGGCCGGGGCAGTCGCCGCCGCTTGTCAGAATCCCGATGCGTTTGCGCTCCATGGAGACGCCTTAGAGGCTTGTGGATTTCTTCGTCGGGCGGCCTTCAGCTGCCCAGGCGTCGTAGAGGCTCCAGCCCTGATTGATAAGGGCGTGGCCTTCGCCAAAGCGGTTCGGGGAATCCAGGAGCACAACATTGATGCGGCGGGGGGTGATGAATACCGTCTCGCCGTCGCGTTGGGATTCCGGCGGGCGCTCGGAGGAGAGGATGAGGCAATCGCCCGCGCGGCGGGTGCGGCCTGTTTTGATACCGTCGATGCCGTCTTTTCCGAGAAGTTCGTTGGTGTTTTTGATTTCGATGGGCGTATCGATTCCTCCTCGGAAGATGTGAATCTGGCGGGATTTCTGGGACACATAAAAAGCGAAACCAGCGTTGTTGTAGGCGTAGCGGACGAGGCGCGCGAGGTCCTCTGCTGTTGAATAGGGCGTTGCAATGTCGGTGCGGTGATCCATTCCCGAGGGGTTCAGGAAAAGGGTCCTCTTCATGAACAGCGTCCGGGCGAGGGCGTTCATGTGGGCGACGAAATTTTCCACCGGAGGCAGTTCCTGGGGATTTGCGATCTGGGCGCCGATGTGCTGCGCAAGAGTGTGGGCGGCGATATTGTCCGAGGCCAGAAGCGCGCAATAAATCAAGTCGCGCAGGCTCACCGTGTCGCCGGGTTGGAGGCCAACGGTGCTCACGGCTCCTTCTGCGTTGGCATTCGCCGGAACCTCGGCCAGTGCGGCGAGGTCGGCTTTGTTGAGGTCCGCCCAGTCGAGCGCGACGAGTGCCGTGGCGATCTTCGTGAGGCTGGCGACTTGGACCTTCGCGTTCTTGTTTTTTGAGTCCAGAATAGTGCCGGTCTGGTTGTCGACGATGATGTAGCTCTCCGCGGCCTGTGATGACCAAAGGAACGCGCTGAGAATGGCGGTGGTGATGAGTTTTTTCATTGCTCCTGCTGCAAAAGTGTAGATGTGCGGGCGACGATAGCGGCAGGGGATGGGGTTTCAAATCCTTTTCAAAAAAGAAGGATTTCCCCGGCGTGCGGACATGGTATTCACGCCGCATGCGTATTCTTTCCGGCATCCAACCATCGGGAACCCTTCACCTGGGAAATTATTTCGGCATGATGAAGCCAGCGATCGAGCTTCAGGAAAAGGGCGAGGCGTATTACTTCATAGCTGACCTCCACGCCCTCACAACGGTTCACAACGCCGCCGCGCTGCGGGCCAATGTGCGGGAGTTGGCGGTGGACTTCCTCGCCTGCGGACTCGATCCGGCGCGGGCTGTTTTCTTTCGTCAATCGGATGTGCCGGCCGTCACCGAGCTTTCATGGATTCTCAGCACGGTGACTCCCATGGGTCTTCTGGAGCGGTGCCACTCGTTCAAGGACAAGACCGCCCGTGGACTGGCGGCCTCGCACGGGCTGTTCGCATATCCCGTGCTCATGGCGGCCGATATTTTGATTTGCGACAGCGACCTCGTTCCTGTCGGTCGGGATCAGAAACAGCATTTGGAGGTCACCCGCGACATCGCGGTCAAGATGAACGAGACCTTTGGCGAAATCTTCAAACTCCCGCAGCCGAGCATTCGCGATGAAACCGCTGTCGTGCCCGGTCTGGACGGCGCAAAGATGAGCAAGAGTTACCACAATACGATTGAAATTTTCGCCCCCGAGGCGGCGCTGCGTAAAAAAATCATGGGCATCAAAACCGATTCGACAGCGGTCGAGTCGCCCAAGCCCACTGAAGGCTCCGTGATTCTCGACCTCTACAAACTCGTGGCCTCGCCGGGGGATTACCAGTCCATGCTTGATGCGTTCTTGAATGGCGGCACGGGTTACGGGGATTTGAAGAAGCGGCTCTTTGCTGGAATCTGGGAATACTTCGCACCCTTCCGCGTGAGGCGTGAGGAGATTTTAGCCGATCCTACTTTTGTCGACCATGTTTTGGCCGACGGCGCCGCGAAGGCGCGCGAGGTGTCGGATCGGGTCATGAAGCGCGTGCGGGCGGCGGTGGGAATCGGCGAGGCTTGAGGTCGTCCATTTATTGATTTTGCCTCCGCTACTTCGAGAGTCATCCAAATACCTATGAACAAAACCTTGCTTGTATCCACGCGTAACGCCCACAAGGTTGCTGAGATTCGGGAGATTCTTGGTTCCACCTTCGAGGTGTTGGACCTCTCCACAATCGCCGTGGTGGGTGAGGTGGAGGAGACGGGTGTGACTTTTGAGGAGAACGCCACTCTCAAGGCCTTGGCAGTGTCGGGGCATTTTGACGGGTGGGTGATTGCGGATGATTCCGGTCTCGAGGTGGATGCCCTTGGTGGTGCGCCGGGCGTCTGGTCGGCGAGATTCTCCGGGGACGGGGCGACGGATGCCTCGAACCGTGCGTTGCTTTTGGAAAAACTCGAGGGCGTGCGTGGCAAGGAACGCTCTGCGCGTTTCCGCTGTGTGATTGTTCTGGCGCGTGCGGGTCGCAAGTTCGCGACGTTCAGTGGATCGATCGAGGGCGTGGTCATTAACCAGGAAAAAGGCGCGGGCGGATTCGGCTACGATCCGCTCTTCGTTCCGGAGGGCCATTGCGAGACCTTTGCACAGCTTGGCGCCGATGTGAAAAACGCATTGAGCCACCGCGCCAAGGCGCTTGCTGGCCTGCTGACTTGGAGCGGATGGAACGATTGAAAGTCTGCGCGCTTGTCGCGTTCGCGCGTCTGGCTATGCTGTAGTTTCGTTTCCATGCATCAAGGTTCCCTTGCTCTCCTCCTGCACGCCCACTTGCCGTGGGTGAGGCATCCAGAACATGAAGAATTCCTCGAGGAGGACTGGCTCTTTGAGGCCATCGTCGAGTGCTACATTCCGCTTCTGAAAAACCTGCGCCGCTTGGTGGCCGACAAGGCGCCCGTGAAGCTCACCTTTACGCTCACTCCTCCACTTTGCGCGATGTTGCGGGATTCCCTCCTGCAAGGGCGCGCCGAGAGATATCTGGCGCGAGGGGTCGAATTGGCAGCGATGGAGATCGAACGCACGGCGCATGACGACGCGATGCGCGATGTGGCGCGGCATTATCACGCTCGGCTCACGGAGGCGTTGGATTTTTATACACGGGAAATCAACCGCGATGTCGTGGGGGCATTCGCCCAGCTGCAGGCGGATGGCATTATTGAAATCATCACCTGCGCCGCAACGCATGGATTTCTGCCGCTCATGGAGGTCGTGCCGGAGGCGATGCGGGCGCAAATTCTCATCGGTTGCGACTACCATCGCGAGTGCTTTGGAGTGGCTCCCGAGGGCATCTGGCTTCCCGAGTGCGCGTATGTGCCCCGCGTGGACAGCCTCTTGCAGGGGGCGAATCTGCGGTGGTTCGTCGTGGATGCCCATGGACTCATGTATGGCGAGCCGAGGCCGCGCTTTGCCATTTATGCGCCGTATTTCACGCCCGCCGGTCCGGCTGTTTTTGGACGCGACCGCGAGTCGAGCAAACAGGTCTGGAGCGCGCGCGAGGGGTATCCGGGTGATCCGGCCTATCGCGATTTTTACCGTGATATCGGCATGGAGTTGCCGGAGGACTACCTGCGCACCGTGCTGCCCGACATGGGCTGCCGCCGCAACACGGGCTTCAAATACCACCGCATCACCGGCTCGCCAGACAAGCAGGTCTACAATCGCGCTTGGGCGATGGCTGCGGCGGACCATCATGCGGGGGATTTTATGAACGCCCGCATCCGGCAGTTTGAGCATTTGAAATCGATGCTGCCGATTGATCCGGTCATCTTGAGTCCCTTCGATGCCGAGCTTTTTGGCCACTGGTGGTATGAGGGGCCGGAATTTCTCGATCTATTTTTGCGCAAGGCGGCCTACGACCAAAGCACATTCCGACTCACCACGCCGGGAGCCTATTTGAAGGAAAATCCGACGCAGCAGATGGTGTGTCCCTCGCCTTCGAGCTGGGGAAACAAGGGCTACTGGGAGGTCTGGCTCGACCGCTGCAACGCGTGGATCTATCCGCATCTCCACGCCGCCGCCCGCCGCATGACCGCTGCGGCGCGCGAGCATCGGAACACGCGCTCCGTTTTTACCAAGCGCCTCCTGCAACAACTCGCCCGCGAACTGCTCCTCGCACAGTCGAGCGACTGGGCGTTTCTCATGAAAACCGGGACGGCGGTGGATTACGCCACGCGCCGCACCAAGGATCATATCCTGCGCTTCAACAAGCTTCACGAAATGCTGGAGAGCGGCGAGCCCAACGAAGCGCTCCTCTCGGTCTGCGAGGCGCGGGACAACATTTTTCCGAATCTCGATTGGAAACACTACCTGTGATTTTTTCGCACCAACTGGGAGGGCCATCGTCCCGCATGGCCCAAATATTTCCACACAAGGTGGGGACTCACTTTCAGACACCTCCCACACCAAAGCCGCCCACCGCCCAAGCCGCTTCGCGGCTGAAAAATCGGCCATGCCGGAGGATGGCCCTCCCAAGGTTATGCGCCTTCGTGCTCGCATTTGTTTTTGCTGTCTCGTTGCTCCAGGCGGCTCCGCCCGAGACCCAGGAAGTCGCCTTCGCTGTGCCAGGACAGGGATTGATCACGCTGGGGGTCTTCAACAAAGCGGGCAAGCTGGTGAGAATCCTTCATGCGATGGATGACGAGGAGGCGTTTCGTATTGGGCTCAATGGCTACATCACGCAATGGGACGGCCGTGACGATGCGGGGCAGAAGGTGCCAGCCGGTCGATATTTTTTGAGGGGCTATCTCATCGGCGATGTCGCAGTGGAGGGAGAGGCCTTTCATTTCAATGACTGGGTTTCCTCGGCGGAATCTCCCGTGCCGCGCCGGATCGTGGATTTTGCCATGTTGCCCGGCGGGGACTTGGTGCTCACGGGACGCACTGCGGTAGATCAGGGGTTCTGCGCACGGTATTCGAATGAGAAGGGATTTTTGTGGAGCCGCGAAATCAAGTCTCCGGGCGCATCCAGCATCCTTCTCGCACTCACAAGCCGCGCTGCTGTGACGCACTCCACTCAAGGTTGGTTGGCCTTTTCCCTCGATGACGGCAGCGACATTCCCTTGGCAGGGTTTCCCGTTGACTCGCGTCCAACGGCACTCGCCGCAGACAATGAGCATGTCTCTTTCTCCGAAGGCGATGTTATCAGAACCCTGACTCTCGATGGCGTGACCTCGCAAGCTCCGGCTCCGGTCCGTTTCGAAAATCTCGCCGGCGCAGAGAATGCCGTCGCAGGTTCCGCAGGCGGTGCTGTGTGGCTTTCCACCACGGGTGAGCCATTCTCAAAAATCCCGCTCCCCGCGAGTGTGGTCTCCCTGTCGTTTGGCGAAGGCAAAACCTTGTGGTTCTCGGGCGCTTCGATGGATCCCGACGCCTCGCCAGTCGTCGCCCAAGCGAATTTCGAGGGCGGCATCCTGCGGGCGCTTGTTCCCAAGCCCGAAGACCCGCGTCCCGGCCTGGTTCGCGCCTCGCGCACGAGTGATGTTTTTTCTGTTTTGGAGGAGTCCCCCGGTTTGCAGCGACTGCGTGTTCTTTCGCGGAATCCCGAAGGCGGATGGTCCATCGAATGGGAACGCTCGATTCAGGACGCCCCGGCTTTTGGTTTCGTCGATGGCCAAGTCAGCGTGAATGCAACTGCCGTCCCTCAACCTTCATCACTCCGCTTCCGCTTGGATGAAAACCCGCTCACTGCCAAGCACGACGAGGTCATTCTCCAAGCCGCATTCGGGCGAGAGGGCGTTCAACTCACCACCGCCGACGGCCTCCCGCTCGTCACAGTGAGCCACAGCCCGGATATCCAGCGCGTCGCAATCCAACGCGGTCCCGCTCCCGACAGCCTCCGCCTGTTGCAAGGCAATGGAGCCGTCGTCGAGGAATACCTCGTCCAAGGCCTGCGCCACATCACCCCGCTCACTGCGGGGGAGGTGGTGATTTCGAAATGATGTCACGCGCAAGGCGGGGGTGTCTCGCCTTTCAATCAACCTATCCGGGCAGCCAGTTGTAGATGGGTTTGCCGCCTGAAATGTTCTCCAAATATTTGCCATCCACCTTCTCGGGACGGCGAATTTGCCGAGGAAGTCCACAGTGCCTTTTCTTTCGCAGCGCCAGATGGCACCTTCGACTCCATCGACTGCGCCATGGGCGCTGGGTTCGAGTTTTTCCAGAACCTCGGCAATCGAAACAGGGGAGCCTGCGTGAATGATGCGCGGCGTCACGAGCTCTACAGCCGCGCACCGGGAAGCGACTTCTGAAGCGGGCGTGCGGTCGTGTTCGCGAATAATGTCGAAGGCGACAAATGGTTCGTGGGTTAGCTTGTAAATCGTGCCATGGGCCTCCATCAGCCATTCGCCGCAGACGCGTTCGCCTTCTGAGAGCAGGGCCTCGAAGCGGGCATGGTTTTTATCCACCCAGTCGGCGAAGGCGTGGTGCTGCTTGTAATTGCTGCCGGCGGCGGGAAATCCGGCGCGGATGAGTGCCACGAGATGGCCGTCGAGCTTCGCAACGCCAACACAGCTTCCGTCGAGTTTTTCCTGGACGATAATCGTGTCATGCTTGTCGCGGCCTTTTTCTGTGAGGATTCGCGCTTGGTGCTCCGAGAGTCCCTTGTCGGCGGGCCCTCGACGGGAACCGGGCAAATGCGGAATGCTGCCGTAGGCGCGGTGGCCCAAAGGCTTTTCCGGTTTCGGATTCGAGGGAAGTTCCATCATTGCCAAATTAGCTGCGCCTCTCCCGAAGGCAAAATTTCCTTACAGCAGGGGATTAACGACCTTCAAACCGGATTTGCGGGCCAAAGCGGCCTGACGCCCGTCGCTGGTCACCATTTCTCGCGCTCCGAGTTGGAGGGCGCTGGCCACATGCAGGCTGTCCAATGTCCTGCAACCCGTGGCGGCGGCATGCGTGCGAGCAAGGATTTCAACCTGTGCCCAAACCTCGTCCCATTCCAAGGCGGTGTGTTTCAAAACACCCGCTGTGGCGTCCGTATCGAGATTCGCCAATGCCGCATTCGATTGCTCCAGTCGGCACTCGCCCCGGAAGACTTTCAGGCGTAACGCCGAAACACATTCGGTGCGGTGCAGCGAGGTGAACACCACCGCCTCGCGCCGTCGAACGACCCAAGCCCTGACGCGATCCGATCCTTCTTCTTCCGTATACAGTTTCAGCAGGATACCCGTGTCGTAATATCTCGTCACTGTGCACCCCGGCTTTCGTCCAGTAATTCGTCAGACCCCGCACCCTGCCAAGCCCCACCCCAGATTTTCTGCGCGCGCGCCTTGAAGTCAGGAAACGCCAATGGCGGCTTCTCGAGGGGAACGAGCCTCGCCACAGGCTTGCGCCGCCGCGTTATCACCAATTCGCCTTCGACCTCAACCCTCCGCACCAACGCAGCCAGATTGTGCTGCGCCTCCATGATCGAGCAGGTCTTCATAACGCATAAAAATAACGCATAAAGTTTTTGCTTCAACCAAAGAATTTAAACGCCGGTGCCGTTCGTTTCGGGCTTTGAAAGCTGAGGAGGGCAGGGTTGGACAGATCCAAAGCGGAGCGAGTCGATTGGTGGCAGGCTCTCGAACCATTTGACAGAATCATGGATGGCAGAATCATTGGGAGCGCAGGTAGTAGGAGCGCCAACGTCCTCGTTGGCTTCTCTGTGAGCGAGGTTTCATCAAGCCAGAGCCGTGCATCGCATCCATCGCGGGCCTACTGGCAATCGCCCTGCGGACAGACAGGCGAAAAACGCAGTCAGAGGCCGGTTGAGTTTTAAAAAATCGGGCGAGGGGCGCGCCCGAGTGCGGGCGCGGTCCCCGGGACTGGTTGGGATTTCGGCCGAGGGAAAAATGATGCCGCTGTAGTTGTGGTTCGCTTTAAATTTGAAGGCGGCGAGTTAGCATTTGAAATCGCATTTTCCGGGTGTGCGCCGGGGAAGCCGGCAGCCACGTGGGTGAAAGTCCCACCGGTCGAATTAGACGGTTCACGACCGAAAGAGATGTCCGGGAAGAGGCCGCGAGGCTGAACCTGCAAGCGGGGCATCTAC
>JBIJAV010000081.1:0-2996 GCA_044345595.1 Terrimicrobiaceae bacterium | reverse complement strand
GCGGTGCGGGCGCTATCCCGATCAAGACACGCGCCGGATGGCTGGAAATCTATCACGGCACCTGCATGTCCGCCTCCACCGAAAACTACTTCCTCGGCGCCGTCCTGCTCGATCTGGAGGATCCTTCCAAGATCATCGCCGCCCCGCGCGATATGATCCTTGCGGCCGAGACTCCCTACGAATGCGTCGGCCAAGTGCCGAATGTCGTCTTCACGGGCGGCGCGGTGGAAATGCCCGACGGTCGTCTGCTGGTTTACTACGGCGGCGCCGACACGCGCATGTGCGTCGCGGAGACGACCGTTGAGCGCATGCTCGACTTCTGTCTCGCCGCGCGCTGACTTAAGCCCACGCAAGAGACTATCAACCTCAGAAGAACCCGCCAACTTCGCTGACCAATCCTATGACTAAATCCACTCTCCTGACTGCCGCACTGGCTCTCACATTGCTTGCTGCAGGTTGCAAAGAATCTCCCGCGCCTTCCGCGCCGCCCGTTGAACCAACCGCATCCGCAACGCCAATCGCGTCCACATCACCTACACCAACTCCATCCCCCACTCCGTCCGGCCCTACGGATGCCCGCATCGTTCCTGTCTCCGGCGGGGATGCGATCGTCGAGGGCTTTTTCGATCGCAATCTTGAGGCCTGGCCGAAGTGGAAGATCGCAAGCCAGACTCCCAAGGCCGAGGCGACCCAACAATGGAGCATGATCACCTTGAAGTGGACGGCGGCAGGGGCTGGTGAAGGTCCTACTATAGAGCGGAGCTATGCCGGTGGCGGCGTGGCATTGGTGCCCTACTCGCAACTCGTGCTGAGTGCAGGACTCCCCAAGGGATCAAAAGTCACCCTCAACGCCGAGACCGATGCAGGACCAATGACCAAGGAATTTGTCTGCGGGGTCGGCCACACCGATCAATTCGTGCTGCCTCTCCCTGGAGCAAAGTCTCTCTACAAGGTCGGCATCACCTTCGGAGCAGCAGCACCGGGTTCGATTTCCGCAAATCTTCTCTGGCTCGGACTGCGCGACCCGCATGTGGCCGAGATGGAAGCAGCTCGTTGGAAGAGTTTCACCGAGCAGCCGATGGATTTGTTCATCAGGGAGACTCCCGAGCCCGCCAGCGCCGCCCCGCTCTACAGCCTCCTCACCTCGAAGGCTGGATTTGAGGAAGCCAAAAAAGACGCTGCTGCTGCCGGAACGACCCCGCTGCAACTCGAGCCTCGCATTACCCTCGAGCCGCACCTCACCGGCGCATCCAACCAAAATCTCTTCGGTCGCCGCACTAAGAGCGGGGATCGGCTTGCACAGACCTTCGCCTTCACCAAGAGCGATGGAACGAAGGGCAGCATGGGGCTCGTCGAGGCCGCACAAAAAGCCGCACTTGCGGGTGACCAGCAAGCACTCCGCGAAGTGGCCAAGGCCGCTGTGCAGATTGCGCTCATTCCCCATTGGGATGCCGATTTTATCACTGAGTTCCCCGACAGCTCCTGGAATCAACGCTGCTTCGCCCAGGCTCAGGTCTGCGAAGCCTTGGCGGTCTCCTTTGATCTGGCTGGCTCGTTCATGACACCCGCCGCGCGCGAACTCATCCTCCGCCGCCTCGCCGAAGACGGCCTTGGCAACATCAACTACAATGTTTGGAAAAACCCCTACATTTTCACCTGCAATCAGCTCCCGGTCTTCTCCGTCGGCCGTCTCGCCATCTATTCGCTGCTCGAGAAGCAGAGCGGCTGGGGACACCTGAAACCCTACAACGACCTCGCCTTCGCCGAATTGAATGAAAGCCTCGCGCGCAACTTCCTACCGGATGGCGGATTCCCCGAGGGAAGCGGGTATTTGGCCTACACCCTCGACAACGCGCTCCCTGCACTGGCCATCTATGCCAATTCCCGCAACAAGCCGTTCACAGAACTCCTCCCGCCGCTGCTGAGCAAAACCGACGACTACATCGAGGCCCTCCGAAGCACGGAAAAACCCACGCAACTCATCGTCGTAGCTGATATGCAAGGCGGGCCGTTCGCCCCGGTGAGTGCATCCGTTCTCAGCGTCATGAGCAAAATTCGCCCCGGCGGTGCCTCCGCACGCATACTCGCTGCGTTTACTCCGGCGCAACGCCAGGGAATGGAACTCTGGGCGCTGCCTTCCCCAGATCTGACCGGCGTCGATCCGAATTTCTACGAGCCTTTCGTTCTACTTCCCGACAATGGCATCGCCGCCTCGACCCGCAAGAGCGGCGACCTTCTGACCAAACTGCTCGTCATTGGCGGGCCTGCGAAAGCCGGTCACAACCACGAGGATCGCGGCAGCTTTGTCCTCGAGTTTGCAGGTGAAACTTTTGCTACCGATCCCGGAGGCTTGAACTATGCCGATGCCACGGCAATGGCGATGAAGCACGCGCAGAACCACAATATGCTCGTTCCCGTGGTCAAAACCGGCAACCGCCCAGGCGCCAGCAACCCGGCAAGTGTCGCCGTGATTCCCGAGGCCACAGGTGATGCCACCGCCTTCAACGCAACGATCAATGGCGGCGTCCTCTGGCCCAATTTTTACAAAAAATGGAAACGCACTTTCACTTCTCCATCGGCGAGCGAGATCACAATCGTGGATGATTACGAGCTCAACAAAGCCGACAGCGTCGAGTTCCTCTGGCATACGCCACTCCCCGTCAAAAACGAAAACGGCCAAGTCATCATCACTGGAGCACGCGGTCGCGCGGTCATTACACCGCCCGCAGAAACCACGGTCGAGATCACACCGAGCCGCAAGCTCGGCATGAGAAACCTCTCGACCATCAAGTTCCGAAACGAGGCGAAAGCCGGAAGCCTGGAAACCAAAGTGCTCCTCGAAGCAAAAAAATAGCCCGACTCACTGATCTCCCACGCAACTTGGGAGGCACATCGTCTCGCATGCCCCATTTTTCAGACGCGAAGCGGCGTCTTCGTAACCCAAGGTAGGGATCGCCAGGCCCTTGGCGTCCCAAATTTCAGCTGCGAAGCAGCGT
>JBIJAV010000082.1:0-2996 GCA_044345595.1 Terrimicrobiaceae bacterium | reverse complement strand
GCGGTGCGGGCGCTATCCCGATCAAGACACGCGCCGGATGGCTGGAAATCTATCACGGCACCTGCATGTCCGCCTCCACCGAAAACTACTTCCTCGGCGCCGTCCTGCTCGATCTGGAGGATCCTTCTAAAATCATCGCCGCCCCCCGCGACATGATCCTTGCGGCCGAGACTCCTTACGAATGTGTCGGCCAAGTGCCGAATGTCGTCTTCACCGGTGGCGCGGTGGAAATGCCCGACGGTCGTCTGCTGGTTTACTACGGCGGCGCCGACACGCGCATGTGCGTTGCCGAAACGACCATCGAGAAGATGCTCGAGTTCTGTCTCGCGGCGCGATGAGATAAGCCCACGCAAGAAACCATCAACCTCAGAAGAACCCGCCAACTTCGCTGACCAATCCTATGACTAAATCCACTCTCCTGACTGCCGCACTGGCTCTCATATTACTTGCTGCAGGTTGCAAAGAATCTCCCGCGCCTTCCGCGCCGCCCGTTGAACCAACCGCATCTGCAACGCCAATCGCGTCCACATCACCTACACCAACTCCATCCCCCACTCCGTCCGGCCCCACGGATGCCCGCATCGTTCCTGTCTCCGGCGGGGATGCGATCGTCGAGGGCTTTTTCGATCGCAATCTTGAGGCCTGGCCAAAGTGGAAGATCGCAAGCCAGACTCCCAAGGCCGAAGCGACCCAACAATGGAGCATGATCACCTTGAAGTGGACGGCGGCAGGTGCCGGTGAAGGGCCTACTATAGAGCGCAGCTATGCCGGTGGCGGCGTAGCATTGGAGCCCTACTCACAACTCGTGTTGAGTGCAGGCCTCCCCAAGGGATCAAAGGTCACCCTCAACGCCGAGACCGATGCAGGGCCAGTGACCAAGGAATTTGTCTGCGAGGTCGGCCACACCGATCAATTCGTGCTGCCTCTCCCTGGAGCAAAGTCTCTCTACAAGGTCGGCATCACTTTCGGCGCAGTCGCACCGGGTTCGATTTCCGCAAATCTTCTCTGGCTCGGCCTTCGCGACCCACAGGTGGCAGAGATCGAAGCCGCTCGTTGGAAAAGTTTCACTGAACAGCCGATGGATTTGTTCATCCGGGAGACTCCCGAGCCAGCCAGCGCCGCCCCGCTCTACAACCTCCTCACCTCGAAGCCTGGATTTGAGGAAGCCAAAAAAGACGCTGCCGCCGCTGGAACGAAGCAACTGCAACTCGAGCCTCGCATCACGCTCGAGCCTCACCTCACCGGCGCATCCAACCAAAATCTCTTCGGTCGCCGCACCAAGAGCGGGGATCGCCTGTCACAGACCTTCGCCTTCACCAAGAGCGATGGAACAAAGGGCAGCATGGGTCTCGTCGAGGCCGCACAAAAAGCCGCACTTGCCGGTGACCAAGAGGCCCTCCGCGAAGTGGCCAAGGCAGCCGTGCAAATCGCGCTTATTCCCCATTGGGATGCCGATTTTATCACTGAGTTTCCCGACAGCTCCTGGAATCAACGCTGCTTCGCCCAGGCTCAGGTCTGCGAAGCCTTGGCGATCTCCTTTGATCTGGCCGGCTCGTTCATGACACCCGCCGCGCGCGAACTCATCCTCCGCCGCCTCGCCGAAGACGGCCTTGGCAACATCAACTACAATGTTTGGAAATACCCATACATTTTCACCTGCAATCAGCTCCCGGTCTTCTCCGTCGGCCGTCTCGCCATCTATTCGCTGCTCGAGAAGCAGAGCGGCTGGGGACACCTGAAACCCTACAACGACCTCGCCTTCGCCGAATTGAATGAAAGCCTCGCGCGCAACTTCCTACCGGATGGCGGATTCCCCGAGGGAAGCGGGTATTTGGCCTACACCCTCGACAACGCGCTCCCTGCACTGGCCATCTATGCCAATTCCCGCAACAAGCCGTTCACAGAACTCCTCCCGCCGCTGCTGAGCAAAACCGACGACTACATCGAGGCCCTCCGAAGCACGGAAAAACCCACGCAACTCATCGTCGTAGCTGATATGCAAGGCGGCCCGTTCGCTCCGGTGAGTGCATCCGTTCTCAGCGTAATGAGCAAAATTCGCCCCGGCGGTGCCTCCGCACGCATACTCGCTGCGTTCACTCCGACGCAACGCCAGGGAATGGAACTCTGGGCGCTGCCTTCTCCTGATCTGACCGGCGTCGATCCGAATTTCTACGAGCCTTTCGTTCTACTTCCCGACAACGGCATCGCCGCCTCGACCCGCAAGAGCGGCGATCTTCTGACCAAACTGGTCGTCATCGGCGGGCCTGCGAAAGCTGGTCACAACCACGAGGATCGCGGCAGCTTTGTCCTCGAGTTTGCCGGCGAAACTTTCGCGGCCGATCCGGGTGGCTTGAACTATGCCGATGCCACGGCAATGGCGATGAAGCACGCGCAGAACCACAATATGCTCATTCCCGTGGTTAAAACCGGCAACCGCCCAGGCGCCAGCAACCCGGCAAGTGTAGCCGTCATTCCCGAAGCCACAGGCGATGCCACCGCCTTCAACGCAACGATCAATGGCGGCGTCCTCTGGCCCAGTTTTTACAAAAAATGGAAACGCACTTTCACTTCTCCATCGGCGAGCGAGATCACAATCGTGGATGATTACGAGCTCAACAAAGCCGACAGCGTCGAGTTCCTCTGGCATACGCCACTTCCCGTCAAAAACGAAAACGGCCAAGTCATCATCACCGGCACACGCGGCCGGGCGGTCATCACACCGCCCGCAGGAACCACGGTGGAGATCACACCGAGCCGCAAACTCGGCATGAGAAACCTTTCGACGATCAAGTTCCGAAACGAGGCGAAAGCCGGAAGCCTGGAAACCAAAGTGCTCCTCGAAGCGAAAAAATAGCCCGACTCACTAATTTCCCACGCAACTTGGGAGGCACATCGTCTCGCATGCCCCATTTTTCAGACGCGAAGCGGCGTCTTCGTAACCCAAGGTAGGGATCGCCAGGCCCTTGGCGTCCCAAATTTCAGCTGCGAAGCAGCGT
>JBIJAV010000067.1:0-5649 GCA_044345595.1 Terrimicrobiaceae bacterium | reverse complement strand
AGTAGATGCCCCGCTTGCAGGTTCAGCCTCGCGGCCTCTTCCCGGACATCTCTTTCGGTCGTGAACCGTCTAATTCGACCGGTGGGACTTTCACCCACGTGGCTGCCGGCTTCCCCGGCGCACACCCTGAAAACTCCCTCTCATTTCTTTTTCGGTGCTTCTTTTTTCTTGGGCTCAGGTTTGGCGGCGGGTGTTGGCGTGGATTCGGGTTCTGCGAGGTAGCTTCGCACAAGTTCGAATTCCTGCACGGAAAGTTTTTCTGGCAGCCCGCTTCGGGAATGCAGTGTTTCGGAAAGGACTGCTATCGCGAATTGACCGAATCCAACGAGCGGGTTTAGGTTCCTTTTCAATGTCTGCTACCAGAAAACCCAGATCTGCAAGCCTTGCGGCGCGGCGTAGCAAATCGGTTTCGGATTCGCGCTTAAGCGAGTTGCGTCGGCTGGAGAAGATGACTGTCGAGGAACGCATACACGCCGCCCTCACAATGAGTCGGCGCTTTTCTTGGCTTAAACCCACCTCTATAGGTTAAATGAAGGATTCGGAAGCTCTGCTCCATGCGGCGGAAGATGTGCTTGGCCTGCTCCAAAAGCACGGGATCGATGCCGTGGTAATAGGTGCCGTGGCATTGGCCGCATATCACTATGTTCGCCAGACCGAGGATATTGATTTAGGCGTGAATGCCGACCTTTCCGGCTTGCGGGCGCTTGCTGCCTCACTGACATCCGCAGGCTACTCGGTGGAGTTCCGCGAGCCCGATGCGGAGGACTCCCTCGGGGGAGTCATTGATGTGCGCGGTCAATTCGGTCTCTTGCAAATCATCAGTTTCGCGGAGCGTTTCCCTGCAGTGATCGAGGATGCGTTGGAGGCATCCAAACTGCGTGTGCGCCAAGGCAGTCCCCTCAAGATTGTGCCACTGCCCCATCTCATCGCTCTGAAGCTTTACGCCGGCGGGCACAAATCCCAAGCGGACATAGTCGAGTTGCTGGAGCGAAATCCGGGACTCGATCTTGATGTGGTGCGCGAACTCTGCAGCAAGTATCGCCTGAGGGGTCTGGAGGAACTCATCGAAGAGGCCGACATGAAATAGGCGCACGCCAAGGTGCGGCAGCACCTTTCGTGAATAGAGGGTAGGGATCCGCCTTCATCTTTCCGGCGTGAAAATCGCCGCGCCGCCGGGGTCCCAAGTTTCAGGCGACGCAGTCGCCATTGGGGGATGCAAAGGCGGCTTCGCCGCGAAAATGGGACATGCCGGAGGATGTCCCTCCCAATCGAGCGCGCGGTTTACTACTTGGCGAGGTGGGCTTTCAAGAGTTCGAGTTCCTCGTTGGAGATTTTTGCGGCGGGGATGAGGCGGGCGATGGCGATAGCTTTTTCGGGTTCCTTGTTGGCAGCGAGGACGCTGGCGAGGATGAGGAGTTGGTTGGGGGCGAGGTTTTGCGGGGGGATGTTGGCCTGCTGCAGGAGCGTGAGGGCGGGGAGTTTTTGTCCCTGCTGGAGTCTGGCGAGTGCGAGGGTGAAGCGCACGGCGGGGTCGGAGGGGTGTTCCTGGAACCGTTTTTCGAGTGCGGCGATGTCTGTGGGACGGCCGAGAACGAGGTCGAGGTAGGCGGCGTCGTTGAGGATGAAGTTGTTGTCTTTGAGGGTTGGGCAATCCTGCGCCATCTGGAAAAGGCGGCGGAGCCTTGAGGAGTCTCGCGCCTCACTGACGATGGGGACGAGGAATTGCATCGCCGCCATGGCATCAGCCGGCTTGGCGAGTTGGTATGGCAGGGCGACATCGAAGAGTTCATACTCGCCGCTGCGGTGGAGGTATTCCAGGATCTCGAGTGTTTCGGCGGGCTTGTCTTTGTATTCATCGAGGGCCGCGCGATAGATGGCGTCGCCTTCAGTATTGTTGCCTGACATCTTGAACGCCCGCGCCGTGTAGATTTTTGAAATGTGGCCGGGAAGCGGATTGTTCGGCAGGGCGAGCGCTTCGCGCAGGGTTTTCCACTCGCCGATCGCGGCAGCGAGGTCCAACCAAGTGCGCATGGCATCCGCCAGGGTAAGAGCATCCTTGAGTGGCAGGATTTCCACCGCATCGCGGGCTTGTCCCTGCCAGATGAGCCATTGGGCAGCTAGAAGACGGTCTGGCAGGCCTCGATCGCGCACACGCTGGACGAGTTCTTTGGCCACACGGGGTTTGGATGCCGGATCGAGTTGCACCTCGGTCGTGTCGACGGAAAGCAGAAGAGGAAAACGCTGGATCGGATGCTGGCGGATTTTTTTGATCCATTCGAGCCGCGTCTCGGGCGGCAAAAGATCGGTTGAAACACCGACCGAGAGCGCTTCCAGAGCGGCAGCGTCGGTGCCGTCTTGGAGTTTAAGGAGTTGCTCGCCAATTTCGGCATTTCGGTTGTCAGCATCGGGAGTCGCCAAGAGAAGCCGCAGCAGGGCCAGTCGGGAGGTTCTGCCTCCGTGGAGCGAGACCGCCTCGCGTAAAATACCCAGAGCCTCCGCTGATTCGCCGTTGCGGACTTTGACTTCCGCTTGGATCACGGCAGGAAAATCCGGCTCGCCTTTTTCAGCCACAAGCTGAGCCAAGTAGTTCGCCGGATCGGTGTAGCCGGCGCGGAGCGCGTTGAGGGCCTGCTTCTTCAAGTCATCCAAAGTCCCGCTTCCGCTTTGGTAAAGGCGCCCGTAGAGTTCCATGGCTTGATTGCTGCGCCCATCGGCCTCGAAAAGCTCCGCCATGAACCGCAGTGCGCCGGGTTGCTTGGGATCAAGTCGCAAGGCCGTATCGGCACTCATCATGGCCTCCTGCATCTTGCCTTCGTCAGCATAGCCCTCGGCCATTTGGGTTAAGCGCGCAGCTTGGAAACGCTTGGCCCAACCGTAAATCTTCGGCAACGCGAGAAAGAAAAAACCCGCCAAGATCGCCGCGCACACGAGCCAGACCAGCAGCTTGCGAAGGCGCGAACGGAGCGGATTCGCAAGCGGTTCGGTGGTGGTCGGTTCGTTCATTTTAAAAATTCAGTAACGCAGGCTCTAAGCAAAAAAAGACCCGGCCAATTTCTTGGCCGGGTCGCAAACCATCAAATAAAATCCGCTTTAAGCTGCAGCAGGTGTCGCCGCGCGGCGGCGCTTGATGAAGATGTAACCACCGATGCCACCAAGGAGGAGAAGTGAGGCCGCGACTTGGCCGGGTTCGGGGACGGGGGATGGCGAGGCAGGGGTGTATGTGTAGCGAAGAGTTGTGCTGGTCAAAGCGGAATAGAGAGAACTATCTACAGCGTATGTAGATCCAATTGTCGTGAGATTAATCGACGAAACACCAAAAAACGAAACAGATCCGCTTCCCTGATATGCTGAAAAATTGGAAGAGGAAATTGAAAATGTCTGTGGCGCACCACCTATTAGCGACTGACCGGCATTGGCCGTGAAGTTTTGAGAACCAAGCGCACTGATGATAAATGTCGTTGGATGCTTAGCCGTTGGAGTAGTGTTGAGGTCAATAACGCCTCCATCATAGCCTGCAAAACCCAAGCTTGAATCATTAAAGATATCAAGATCAGTTTTAATGTATCGAATAGTGACAGTGTTGTTAAGCGAGTTGTTCGTAACAAGCGCACTACCTGTTGGAGTGCTGGAATTGATCAAAAGATCAACTGCGGTCAAAGTTCCCAAGGCCGAATTGAATTGGTTGAATGTGAAACTGGCCCCAGTATCGGTATCAACAGATTGCGTGGCATTCTGAGTCACAAACAACGAGGTAGGCACTGCCTGAACCATGCCGACAAGAGCAAAGCCGATGATTGCTGATTTGATCAGTGTTTTCATTTTGATGAGTTTGTTTGTCTGAGGCTTGTATTGAGCACTTGCGAGGTGCGACTTGTGGCCGAAGATGAACCAAAGTTTAATGAGCGCAAGGTTTATTTGATCTCCGTGAAAAAATTCTTTGGAAACAAATCAGAAAGATCAACAGGGTTCGCCCACGAGGTCCATGATCGGATATGGCTTGCAAACAAAGCCTGCCGCACGGCGTCCCGGGGATCGCGTCCGCCCTCGGGCGCTGTCGGGGTGCGCCCCCGCGCCCGACACTTTGTGACTCCACCGGCCTGCAGCCGCATTTTTTTTCAATTCAGCCCGCGGGGGCGCGTGCTGGAACGCCCGAGGCGGGCGTGGTCCCCGGGACGGCGCGCTGCCGCGCGATTGCTGTAGCGGCGCCTCTATGAGCGCCGGAGGTTGGCCTCCGATTCGGCAGTCACAGACAGCCGCTACAATACCGCGCGGCAGCGCGAGTGTCTTTCACAGGCGAGACGCCTGTGCTCCCTTCTTTGATGCAATGTCGGCTGAGAAAAATGGAACATGCCGGAGGATGTCCCGGGTGAACGATCGCGCTGCCGCGCGGGCTTTCCATTTTCAAAAAGATTTTTTTATTGCGGCGGGCGCGGATCGCGTTCAGCTTGCATGGAACCCCTATCCATCATGCACTCTTTCAACTTCTCGCTGTTTCGCTTGCATCCCCTGTTCTTGTGTCTTGTTTTGAGCCTTGTTTGCTCGTTTCCGGCGATTTCGCAGGATCCCGACAAGGTCGAGGATGGGTCGGATAAAAAAGAAGGTGTTACCGTGATAGTGGATCTGGATGGCAAAGTGGAAATCATTGAGATCGAAGGGGCCAAACCCAAGCCGGCGGTGAAGGGTGCAAGAGTGCCTGTGGGCGCCACCTGCCTCGTGGGTCCCGGCAGCCGCTTGGATCTCGCCCTTTCCAACGGCGCTCTTTTTCAACTTCGCGAAAATTCCAAATTCACCATCGGCGAATTCGAGCAGGAGGCCTATGAATTTGTTTTCACCAACGGCGCTGCGATCCGCCCCCGCGAGATCAAGGATTTCGGTGCCGATGAGGCTATTCTCCAGACGATGGATGCCAGCGAAGAAGCTTGGAACAAGCTCGGATCCGAGCCGACCACCTCGAAAGGAAAATTCATCCTTTCCGAAGGCACGATGATCGGCCAAGCCAAAAAGCTTAAACCCGGCTCCCGCATGGATATCGTGACTCCGGTCGGGACTGCAGGCATCCGGGGAACTGTGTGGATGTTCACAGTCACGCCCGTGCAAGGCTCCGGCGGCACCACTTTCCAAGGCAAGCTGGATGTGGCCGAGGGACAAGTGGATTTTGGAAATTCAGATGGCTCACGCACGGTGCAAGTCCAAGGCGGCTACACTGCGACATTCGATGCCACCATATCACCGACAGGCGAAGTGCGTGTAACCAATGTCAACACCTCCCAGATGCCGCCCGAGCGCCAAGCCATGCTCCTGAGCACTGTGAGCAATGTGGCTCAACAGCAAACCTTCTTCACCGCCGTAAGCGGCACCCCCGATGCTCTCCGCGAGGCGATCGCCCAAGCGCAACAAGCCCAAGGCGAGGGCGCCAACCAACCCGCCGACCCGAACCAGACCGACGCCAACCCCAACCAAATCGGCATAAATGATCTCCCTCCAGTGATTCCGACCAATCCGGTCCAGCCACAACCGCCTGCGCCAACCCCGACCCCAGCGCCATCGCCAGTGCCTCCGACCCCAGCGCCATCGCCAGTGCCTCCGACCCCAGCGCCATCGCCAGTGCCTCCGACCCCAACACCTCCAAGCCCAACCGCGACCCCGCCA
>JBIJAV010000012.1:0-92721 GCA_044345595.1 Terrimicrobiaceae bacterium | reverse complement strand
ACGCCAACGCCAACGCCAACGCCAACGCCAACGCCAACGCCAACGCCAACGCCAACGCCAACGCCAACGCCAACGCCAACGCCAACGCCAACGCCAACGCCAACGCCAACGCCAACGCCAACGCCAACGCCAAATCCCAGCAACGCCTGATGCCGGTCTGGCATTGAATACCTACGACCGCAAGGGCAGGCTGATTGCAGAGACTCGGGCGCGGGGGCGCACCCGGGGACGCCCGGGGGCGGGCGTGGTCCCAGAGACGGAAGTTACATCGCCGCCTGCATTTCGGCGGCGATGGTGCGGAGGGAGTCGAGGGGAGATGGGGCGCCTGTGATCGGGCGACCGATGACGAGGTAGTCGGCTCCGGCGCGGACGGCATCGCTTGGAGTCATGATGCGTTTTTGGTCGCCGACATCGCTGCCTGCGGGGCGGACACCGGGAGTGACGATGACAAGGCTGTTGCCGAACTTTTCGCGCAGCGGGCGGATTTCGCGCGGGCTGGCTACGATGCCGCGCAGTCCGCAGCGGAGTCCCATTTCGGCGAGATGCAAAACCTGCTCCTCGGCGGTGCGGGGAACTCCGACGGCGCGCAGGGATTCGTCGTCCATACTGGTGAGCACACTCACGCCGAGGACGAGGGTTTTTGATCCACTGGCTGCCGCAATGGATTCGGAAACCATCTCCGGGCCGCCGCAAAGGTGGATGGTCGTCATGTCCACACCGAGACGCACAGCGGAATGCACGGCTTCGCGGGCAGTGTTGGGGATGTCGTGAAATTTGAGATCGAGAAAAATCCGCGCGCCTGTGGCTTGAAGTTTGGAAATGATGGAGGGTCCCTCGGCTGTGAAGAGCTGGAGTCCGATTTTGAAGAGGCAGCCCTCGTTGGCGAGGGGTTCGACAAGGCGGAGGGCAGAAGGCGCGTCGGGCGCGTCCACGGCAACGATGATTTTTTCTTTGGCGGAAGCGTTCATTCGCGGATAGTTCGAACCCGCATGACAATTGACGCCCCAGCCAAAGTCAACCTCACGCTCCGGGTGCTGGGGCGGAGGGAGGATGGATTCCACGAGATCGAAACCCTCATGGCTCCGGTCACCCTGGCGGACCGGCTGGAGATCACCTTGCAGAGGGAACCCGGCATACGCCTGACCTGCAGCGATGCGAGCGTGCCCTCCGACTCATCGAACCTCGCCCACCGCGCGGCGGCGGTCTTTACCGAGCACACTGGATTGCGCTTCGGTGTGGATATTCATCTTCAAAAAAACATCCCCCACGGCGCGGGTCTGGGTGGCGGGAGCAGCGATGCGGCGGCGGTGCTTGTGGCACTCGACCGGCTTCTCGAAACGAAACTCCCGACTGGCGAACTGGAGCGCCTTGCGGCGACGATAGGATCGGACATCCCGTTTTTCATTCGCTGCCAGCCTGCCGTGTGCCGTGGGCGGGGAGAGATCATCGAGGCCTTCGAGGGATTGCCGCCGGCGGATATCCTGCTGGTGAAGCCGCCATTTCCGATCCCCACCCCGTGGGCGTATCAGGCTTGGGCGGCTTCGGAAAAAAACCGGGCAACTTTACAGCAGTTCCATGGTTCCATCCCTCTGATGAACGACCTCGAGGCTCCTGTCTTTTCGAAGTATCTCCTCCTCCCTGTGCTAAAGGCGGCGCTACGGGAACAGGATGGTGTTTCGGCTGCGATGATGTCCGGCTCGGGGTCGACGATTTTTGCCATTCTCAATGATGCCGCCGTGGGGATTGAGGAATGGATACACCGCGAATTCGGCGAATCTTTTCAGACCTTCCGCGCGCAACTGGTCACGGGGAGGTCGCGCCTGCCGTGATGCCGCCCGAGGATGCCGAACTCATGCAGCGCACGGCGGCGGGGGATGAGCGCGCGTTCGAGGAATTGATCGAGAGGCATCAATCGCGGGTCATTGGCACGATTGCCAAAATGCTTGGCGATGCCGGCGCGGCGGAGGATTTGGCCCAGCAGGTTTTCATTCGTGTGTGGCAAAGCGCGCCTCGCTATGTGGCCAGCGCGAAGTTCACAACCTGGCTGCTCACGATCACCCGCAATTTGGTCTTCAACGAAACGCGGCGGCGCGGACGGGCGCGGCTCGTTCCAATGGAGAACGAAGACGGATCACCCCGCGAGATCCGGGATTTCGGCACGATGGAGCCGGGGCACAAGCTTGAGGAGAAGGAGCTGCAAAAGGTCATCGAGGAGGCAATCGCCGCGCTGCCGGAGCAACAGCGCCTTGCTCTCATTCTCCGCCGCTACGAGGAGATGCCCTACGAAGAAATTGCTGCGGTGTTGGAAACGACTGTTCCGTCTGTGAAAAGCCTGCTTTTCAGAGCCCGCGATGAGTTGCGGGCGAAGCTGATAGGCGGGCGTGGGTGAGGTGCGGGAGGTGCCGTTGGGATCCCAAGTTTCAGGCGCGAACGCGCGCTGCCGCGCGAAAGCGCGAAGAGGGGAGCATGGTCGTCTCGACCGTGCAGGCGCAGGGCGAGGCTGGTCATCGATGAGCTTGCCACGCTGACAGAGAGAAATGGGACATGCCGGAGGATGTCCCTCCAAGGAAACGAACGCGCTGACGCGCGAGGGTTAGCAGAAGGTGATTTTTCCCCACTCGTGGGTGCGGTGGAAATTTACGGCTTGGTGGGGAGAGGTGGATGACAGAACGAGAGGGTGGCCGTCACGGAAGGCGTCGTAGCGGCTGAAGGAGAAACGCCATGATTCTCCGGAGTGGATGTGGTCGCGTCCGCTCACGAGGCTGGCGGGGACTTCCGCGTAAACAGTCCATCGTTGATTTGCGGCATCGATTTTGACCCGGCTGGAGAACACGCCGTCATCGAGCTGGGAGGCGGGTTTGCCGGGGGATTCGATATGGAGTTGAAGGCGGAAGTTCGGCGGGGTGACATGGAGCTCAACATAGTCGGTGCGGTCTTCGGCTTGCAGGAAAATCTCAAACACATCCCCGAGTTCCCATGTCCTTTGGTTCGGTCCTGTGGCAAGGGTGAAGATATCCTGGTCGGGGATTTCGGCGAGGACGACAAGGCGGGAGGAGGTCCAGGCGACACGGATTTCGGCCGGGAGGAAGCCGGGTTGCGGGCTTTCCAGCCAGCCTTGTTGCATGAAAACGGGAGCGGAGAGGGCAAGATTTTCGGGCATTGCGTCGGCTTGAGGCAGGTCTTTGTCGGCAATGGCGGGACAGGAAATGGTGGCGGGTTTGTTCATGGTGATTTTGAAGGTTGGCTTTTTAACAAAATGGTGTCACCGCGATACAGATCCTTGTTCGAGGCTTGGAATTCGGCTTTCAGCTGGACTTTGATTTTTGAGACATCCACGAGGTCCCACTCCTCGAAGCGGATTTGTCCGCCTTCGCCGCCATTGTGCTGGAAGCCGACGAGCAGATGCCGAGCGTCGTCCTGGACCTTGCTGGTGGCGGATTTTGGCTCGTAGTAGAAGGTGCGGAGTGTGCTGGTCTTCGATCCGCGAGCGAAGAGTTTCGGGTCGAGGTAAACCACGCTCTGATCCTCCAGAACGAGCCGGAGGTCGGGGTAGCCGCTGCGTTGCTCCTCGCCGGCCGAAGTGCGCGGCATGCCGCACGACCAGCCGGGCTCTTTGTTGCATTCAGCCATCAATTGGTCCTCGATATAGCGGCTGGCTTCATTGATGCGACCAACGCTGTGGATCGGGTGCGCGGGGTCGTTCATCGCGGCGAGGGTGCGGTCGAGCGCGGCGGCAAGGCGCTTGAGCCAGACGGCCTCCGGATCCACGGGCAGGATGTTTTTACCCGTGGTGGCTGCGAGCACCTCGCTGAAGGGAATGCCTTTCAAATCGCGCCCGTCCTCCAAGAGCCACTCAATGAGGACGGCGGAGTCGGGCTTGGCTTCTTCCGAACGAATGTGTGGTGCCAACGCAACAAGCCCTGCAAGACCGAACAGCAGAGCCTGTCGCCGTCGCGCCATTTTTTAGAATGTCACATTCATCTGAGCGCCCAACACGAGAGCGTTTGGGATGTTTCCCGTGCCGCCGGGATTGATGATCCACTGCACATTGGGCTGCACATAGGCGAATTTGGTGATCTGGAAACGATAGCCGGCTTCGAGTGCGATCTCGTAGGAGGGCGAGCCCGCGCCGGTCGCCGCCACGGTGTCCGCGTAGTCGTCGCTGAAATTTCCATAAACGAAGCCGAGCATCGTGATGTCATGGTCGCGCGTGGGAGCGAGGCCTTTGTAAACGATGCCGGAGTTCACTTGGAACGGAAGTTTGGAGATGTTCTGCTGAGGCGAGAGGACGAAGGCCGACCACAAGGTGAGGCCTTGGTCACTGCCGGGCTCTTCCTGCCAGACCATCTGGTCGGCGTGCCAGTAGAAGCCGTAGGAATTCGATGCAGTCTCGGTCGAACCGAATTGCGCGAACTGCCAAGGCGAGTAATAGGCGCCGAACCAATAGTGGCCGGGTAGGCCTTGCATACCGGCATCCGGCGAAACAGGCCGCACAGTCTTGCCTTCGGCGAGGGATTTTCCATCGGATGGCTTGGCGGCGGCGGCGGGTTTTTTGAAGAACTCGGGAGTCCAACCCACTTGGCCGATCATGAGCACGCCGTCGGAGTTGTTCATGCTCCAGTCGAGGCCGTGGTCGCGGTAGAGGTTGAGGGATGTGGCCTGATAGATGCCGCCCATGGCGAACCACTCGGGCGAGGGATCGACCCGCAGGCGCGCACCCCAGACTGATGCGGGATATGAAGTGAACGCGGTATTGACGGGCAGGGCCTGTGGGTTGCCGTCGATACCGTTGTTCATGTAGAGCCAGTAGAGCGGCGAGGAGGCGAAGTCGTCACCCGTCGAAAACCGGCCGAGCTTGATGCCGAGCTTGTCTTCGAGCAGGCGCTGTTCGAGGACGAGCGCGTAAAAAACGACGGTCTCTGTGCCGTAGACCTGTTGGACGGTGAACTGGTTGCCGATATTGCGCGCGGAGAGGTTGCTGCCATTCCGGTCGAGGGCGCTGACGGTGAGCGTGAGGCCCTGCCATTTGATCAACTTCTCGAAGTCGAGCTGCATGCCGAAGCTGAAGTTGTCGGCGTAGGCGAAGCTCTGAGTCATGCCGCCAACAGGATTGCCGGCGATGTTGTTCGTGTAGCTGGCGGAGAGTTCCACGCCGCTGTCATCGAGAAAATTTCGGACGCCCCACCAGTCGCCAGTTAGGGCGTTTCCATCGAACCACTCGCTCGATCCGATGAAATTTGAAGGATAGGGATCGTAATACGACCAGAAGCGCGAGTAGCCGAGCATGGCATCCGGCGAGGTGTAGCCGACAGGAGTTCCGGGGATGTCACCCGATTCCTGGGCGGAGAGGGGCGCAGTGAAGCCGGCAAGAAGCAACAGGGGAAGGAGGAGTTTTTTCATGCAGAACGAGGTGTGCCAGATGGTCCGGCGGGTTACAAATTGTTTTTTCGCGCGAGGACGGCCTCGATCGCCCGGCGGTGGGGACTGGGCATGGGGGGCAGATTTTGAAGAGAAAAAGCCTGCCAGCCTGCGATCGGCTCCGCGTGGACAAGTCGGAGTTGCACTTTGTAGCGGGTGATCGCGTAGCTGATCTCGGCAAGGGGCTCGGAGGAAGGTTCTCCGGGCGGCAGGAGCCAGAGCCCTTTCCAAGTGGGTCCCGGGGATGGGATGAGAAAAATGCCGCCCTTTCGCATACTGACGGCGCGCCAGTCTTCCTGTTGCGTGATGGTTTTTTTGGCGGGTTTCACGGGGAGCAGGGAGGGATTTGTGGCTCTGCAAAAGGCTTTGACCGGGCAGGCGGCGCAATCCGGCTCACCCGCGCGGCAGAGCGTGGCGCCGAGATCCATCAGGGAGGAAGCGTGGAGGCGACCGCCTTTTTTCAGAAGCAGGGAGGACGCGGCTTGTTCGAGAAATCTTTTTCCAGAAGCGGTGGAGATGTTTTCCTTAAAGTCGAAAAGCCGAGCGATGACGCGCTGGATATTGGCGTCCAAAACCGGCACCGGCTTATCGAAGGCGAAAGCCACAATAGCCGAAGCCGTGTAGGGCCCGACTCCCGGCAAAGCGCGCAGGAGGTCGAGGTCGCCGGGAATGCTGCCGCCAAACTGCGCAACGATTGCCTTCGCCGCGCGGTGCAGATTGCGAGCACGCGAGTAGTAGCCAAGGCCCTCCCAGTGCTTCATGACCTCCTCTTCAGGCGCGGCCGCGAGCGATGCGACATCGGGAAACCGCTTCATCCATCGCCGGAAATACGGCTGCACGGCGGCGACCGTCGTTTGTTGGAGCATGAATTCGGAAACCAGAACGGCATAGGGCGATGGATTCGACCGCCAAGGCAGGATACGGCCATCGGCTCGGAACCATTTCTGGAGCTCCTTGTTGAAATCAGCTGCGGTATTTTTTAACATCTCGACACGCCGGATGGATTACGCACAAAACACGCGGATGTCTTCCGCAAAACCTCTGAACACCCACACGGCACCGCTCACAACCGAGCAGGCACAAACCCTCCGTGGTATTCTGGCCGGAGAGGGATACGAGTTTGAGGAGCGGCCTTACATGCTCTACTTCGCGCGCGGACCGAAGTTCACGGTCGCGGTGTATGAGAAAGGCCCGAAAGCCGTCATTCAAGGCAAAGGCATCGAGGATTTTATCCTGTTCACCCTCGAGCCGCGCGTTCTGGGCGAGGCGTCATTTGGGCAGGAAGAGGAACAGAATCCCGAACTGTTCGAGCCGCACTTCGGCATCGACGAAAGCGGCAAGGGCGACCTTTTTGGACCGCTCGTCATTGCGGGCGTTTATGTGAATCCCGAAATCGCCCGCAAACTTCGCGATGCAGGCGTGCAGGACAGCAAGGCCATCAGCAGCGACAAACGCATCCGCGAGCTGGCGGCAGCTATCCGCAAAATCCGTGTTCCAGCCAGCATCGTGACCGTGGCCCCGCCGCGCTACAACGACCTTTACCGCAAGATCGGCAACCTGAACCGCCTCCTCGCATGGGGCCATGCACGGGTGATCGAGGATCTCTGCGGCCTGTGCCCGGATTGCCCGAGGGCGCTTTCCGACAAATTCGCCGATGTGCGTGTGCTCGAGCGATCCCTGATGGAAAAAGGACGCAAAATCCAACTCGACCAGCGCACCAAGGCCGAGTCGGACTATGCCGTTGCGGCGGCGTCCATCCTGGCGCGCGAGAAATTCATCGATTGGCTGGAGGAAAAAGGCCGTGAGTCGGGCATGGCATTGCCTCGCGGCGTCTCGGCGCAGGTGAAGCAGGCCGCCATAGCGCTCATTCAATCCAAAGGCCCGGAAGCACTCGAGAGCCACGCCAAGATGCATTTTAAAACAGCCGCCGAAGTCCTCGCCGCAGCGGGTGACAGCGCAACTCCCGCCTGAACGCGATTGCCAACCCCGCCGGACTCGGGTTTCCTACCGCGACCAATTTTTCAACCATGACATCCGCTCAAATCCGCCAGTCGTTCCTCGATTTTTTCCGCGAGAAGCAACACACGATCGTTCCGTCCTCGAGCCTCATGCCCGACTCGCCGAACCTGCTTTTCACGAACGCCGGCATGAACCAGTTCGTCCCCTTTTTCCTCGGCCAGAAGGCGCCGGATGTCTCCAAGTGGGCGGGCGCGCTGCCCGGTTCCGACCTCCGCGCCGCCGATACGCAGAAATGCATCCGGGCCGGTGGAAAACACAACGACCTCGATGATGTCGGCCTCGACACCTACCACCACACCATGTTCGAGATGCTCGGCAACTGGTCATTCGGAGATTATTTCAAAAAAGAAGCGATCGACTGGGCGTGGGAACTCGTTATCGGTCGTTGGAAATTCCCGCCCGCCCGCCTTTACGCCACGATCTACAATCCCGAGCCCGGCGACCCCGCCTCGCGCGACGAGGAGGCATGGGAAATGTGGGCCGAGAAATTCCGCGCAGCCGGACTCGATCCAGCCATCCACATCGTGAACGGCAACAAGAAGGACAACTTCTGGATGATGGGCGAAACCGGCCCCTGTGGCCCCTGCTCGGAGCTGCATGTCGACCTCACGCCCGCTGGCGACACCGGCGGCGCGCTGGTCAACCAAGGCTCCCCCGACTGCATTGAGATTTGGAATCTCGTCTTCATCCAGTTCAATGCCAACCCGGACGGCTCGTTTTCTCCCCTCCCCGCCCGCCATGTGGATACCGGCATGGGCTTCGAACGCGTCACCTCGATCATCCAAGGCACAAAAAATCTCACCGATTTTGCCAACGCCCGCATCTCGAACTACGAGACCGACATCTTCCGCCCGATCTTCGACGAACTGGAAAAACTCAGCGGCAAGACCTACGGATCCTCGCTACCTGTCAGCGGCTCCACTGGCGACACCGAACAGGAAAAAAACGATGTCGCCTTCCGCGTCATTGCCGACCACATCCGCACACTCACCTTTGCCATCGGCGACGGTATTCAGCCCGGCAACACCGACCGGAACTATGTCCTCCGCCGCATCCTGCGCCGCGCCGTCCGCTACGGCCGCTCCCTCGGTTTCCGCGCGCCATTCTTTCACAAACTCGTCAATGTGCTCGCACGCACGATGGGCGATGTCTTCCCCGAAATCCGCGCGAAGCAGAAACACATCGAGGATGTCCTGAAACTCGAAGAGGAAACCTTCAACAAAACCCTCGACCGGGGTATCGAGCTATTTAACGAAGCCGCCTCAAAGGGAAACATCACCGGTGCCTTCGCATTCAAGCTCTACGACGAGCAGGGCTTCCCTCTCGATCTCACCGAACTCATGGCCCGCGAACGCGGTCTCACGGTGGACACCGAGGGGTTCAACACCCTCATGGAAGCCCAGCGCGCTCGTGCCCGTGCGGCCCAGAAGAAACAGGTCATCACGCTTTCCGAAATCGAGACCACCACGCCGACGGTTTTCACTGGCTACGACTCCCTCACAGAAACAGCCCGCGTGCTCGAGGTTCTTACGATCAAAGACCGCACCGCGGTGATTCTCGACCGCACTCCCTGCTATGCCGAGATGGGCGGCCAAGTCGGTGACACGGCGGAAATCACAGCCAGCGGCCAACTCTGGCGCGTCACAAATACGCAAAAAACCGGAAATACCTTTCTCCACCTGCTGGACTCCACCGATGCCCCGAATGTCGGTGACGAAGTCCACATCTCCATCAACGCAACACGCCGCGCGGCGATCCAACGCCACCACACCGTGACCCACCTCCTCCACTGGGCACTGCACGAAGTTGTCTCTCCCGAGGCCACACAAAAAGGCTCTGCCGTTTCACCCGAAAAACTCACATTCGACTTCAACAGTGCTGCACTCACTCCGCAGCAAGTGCGCGACATCGAGAAATTGGTGAACGAACGCATCCTCGAGAATGCCAGCGTGAGTTGGACCGAAGTCCCCTACGCCGATGTGCGAGGCCGTGCCGACATCATGCAATTCTTTGGCGACAAATACGGCGACACCGTCCGCGTCGTCCAAATCGGAGGAACAGGTAAACTCGATGGCTACTCGATGGAACTCTGCGCCGGCACCCACACCCGAGCCACCGGCGAGATCGGCCTCTTCCGCATCCTGGCCGAGTCCGCCATCGCCGCCGGAGTCCGCCGCATCGAAGCCGTCGCCGGTCTGGAAGCAGCCGCGCTCACGAAAAGTGACGCCCAGCGCCTGCATGAGATCGCCGGTCTCCTCAACGCACCCGCCGCCGAAATCGAAAAGAAAATCGAAGCCCTCTTGGCCAATCAAAAGGAACTCGAAAAAGCCCTCAAAGCCGCGCGCTCAAAGGAAGCCGCCGCACAGGCCAAAGACCTCGCCACAAAAGCCGAAACCATCAACGGAATACCCCTCATCTCCGCCAACCTCGGCGCAGTGGATGGCGACCATCTCCAAGCCGTGCTCGACGCCCTCAAGTCCAACTTTGAAGGCGTCACCGTGCTCGCAGGCTCCGCCAACAACGCCGTCTCCCTCGCCGCCAGCGTCAGCCCGGCATTCACCTCAAAAATCCAAGCCGGCAAAATCATCCAAACCATCGCCCCGATCGTCGGAGGAAAAGGCGGCGGCAAACCCGACGCCGCCCGTGGAGGCGGCAAAGATACCTCGAAAATTCCAGAGGCTCTGGCTGCAGCGAAAAGCATGCTTGCGGCATGTTGAGCTCGGTCGGATCAGTCTGATCCGACTAATCCGATCGATCCAACAAGCGCCCGCTTTGCGGGGTGCAAGGCAGCGGCTTTGCCCCTACGCTCCGCCGCCGGCGGCGTTGGCGAGACCGGCTTCTTCGGGTGGGAGGAAGGGTTGGAATCGAGCTTTGTCGATGGCTTTCATATAGGCCTCGTGCGGGGAGACGACTCCAGCGAGGAGTTGTTCCCAGATGGCGTCGTCCATGAACTGCATGCCCTGGCTTTTGCCGGCGACGATGACATCTTGCAATTTCTGGGTTGCGCCTTCACGGACGATGGCGGAGACGGCGTTGTTGACGACCAGGATTTCGTTCACGGCGACGCGTCCCGAGCCGTCCTGTTTTTTCATGAGCAGCTGGGCGATGACGCCGCGCAGGGAGGCTGCGAGCATGGTGCGCACCTGCGCCTGCTGGTCGCTTGGAAACACATCGATCATGCGGTCCACCGTTTTGCGGGCGTTGTTGGTGTGAAGCGTTCCAAAGACGAGCAGTCCGGTTTCGGCAGCTGTGAGGGCGAGGGAGATCGTCTCCAAGTCGCGCATTTCACCGACGAGGACGATGTCGGCGTCCTCGCGCAGGGCGGCTTTGAGACCGGCGGGGAAGGATTCCGCGTGTTCGGGGACTTCGCGCTGGGTGATGATGCTTTTCTTGTTGCGGTGAACGAACTCTATCGGCTCCTCAATCGTTACGATGTGACGGGAGAAGTTGGCGTTGATGTAGTCGATGAGGGCCGCAAGCGTGGTGCTTTTTCCAGAGCCGGTTGGACCTGTCACCAGAACGATGCCGCCGCGCATGTGGCCGAAGGATTTGATGATCTCCGGCACGCGGAGGTCCTCGAGGGTTTTGATTTTTGTGGGAATGATGCGGAAGACAGCTCCGTAGCCGTGGGCTTGCTTGAGATAATTGCAGCGGAAACGGTTGTCCTCATTCATCTCGTAAGCGAAATCGAGGTCTCCGTGCTCCTCGAAGCGCTGCCAGCGCTCGGGCGTGCAGATTTCGCTGAGCATGTAGCTCATTTCCTCGGTGGTGAGGGCCTCCTCGCGGATCGGAACGATCTCGCCGTGGCGGCGGACTTTGGGCGATTGCCCCTCGGCGAGGTGGAGATCCGATGCGCCGCTGTCGATGAGAACCTGGAAAAACTGGTCGATGTAAGGCATGGCTGGGAGAGTTTTAAGTTTGTGAAGTTGGATTATTTCAAGCCCACGAGGCGTTTCATGTCGGCTTCCTGTTCGGCGCGGTAGACGGCCTCTTCGGCGGAAATGATACCGGCTTGGAAAAGCTCGGCGATCGAGTCGTCCATGAGTTTCATGCCCAGTTTTTTTCCGGTTTGAATGATGCCCGGCAACATGAAGGTCTTGCCTTCGCGAATCACATTTCCGATGGCGGGGGTGTTCATCAAAATCTCGATCGCCAGCGCACGACCGTTGCCGTCCGCCCGAGGCACGAGTTGCTGCGAGATGATCCCGCGTAGCGATTCACTGACCATGATGCGAATCTGGTCGCGCTGGTCGGTGGGAAAAACATCCAGCAATCGGTCGAGGGTTCTCGCGGCGTTGCTGGTGTGCAGGGTGCCGAGCACCAAGTGGCCGGTTTCCGAAGCCGTGATGGCGAGGGAAATCGTCTCCAGATCGCGCATTTCACCGACCATGATGACATCCGGATCTTCACGGAGAGCGCCTCTCAGCGCATTGGCAAAGGATTTTGTGTGCGTATGGACCTCACGCTGGGTGACATGGCACTTGCCCGAGGGGATGAGGTATTCGATGGGGTCTTCCAGAGTGATGATATGGTCGTGGCGCGAGCGGTTGATCTGGTCCACGAGGGCGGCGAGGGTCGTGCTTTTGCCACTGCCGACGGAGCCGGTCACGAGAACGAGACCATTATGGAATTCAGTAAGCATTTTCAATTGCTCGGGCAAACCGAGTTCATCCATCGAACGCACGCGGTCGCTGATGATTCGAAAAACCAAATCGCAGCCGGTGCGCTGGCGCACGACGCTCGCACGGAAGCGTCCGATGCCTGTGGCGTAGGCGAAATCGACATCCCCGCGCTTGGCGAGTTGTTCCTGCTGAGATGGCGAGAGAAAACTCGCCACGAGCCGCTCCGTGTCCTCCGGCGAAAGAACCTCGGCCTTCCGCCAGATCGGTTCCAGAATGCCGAAACGCCGCCAGATCGGCTGGGAATTCACGCTGAGATGGATGTCCGAGGCATCGGACTCCTTGCCCACCGCAAGAAACTGGTCGACATGAGTGAGGCTGTGAATGTCAGGGGTGGATGCGTCCATGGGTAATGAAGTGTTCGACAAGCCCACCCCTACAAGCTTTCGAAGGGTCTTCCAATATCTAAGTCGGGAATCCTTGAAATCGTGGCCGCACTCCCCCGCCTATTATCGAAATAATTGTTAAAGGAGAGAGACCTTCCCAAAAAAAATTCCGCTCAGTGTGGAATAGGGTGTATTTGTTCCGCCATGCACCTTACCGAAGCCGTTAGTTACCTTGATGACCTCTTGCGCACACGAGAGGTGGGGGATTTTCCCCAAGCGATGAATGGACTGCAGGTCGAAAATTCGGGCGGTCTGACGCGCATTGGCGCGGCGGTGGATGCCACCGAGGCGGTGATCCGGGAGGCGGCGCAGGCGGGGGTGGATTTTTTAATCGTGCACCACGGCCTGTTCTGGAGCGGAGCGCAGAGGGTCACCGGCGCGACCTATCGGAAGATGCGCTTGCTCATGGAGGCCGACATGGCGGTTTACAGCGCCCACCTGCCGTTGGATATCCATCCCGAAATCGGCAACAACGCACTCCTTGCGGCGGCGCTCGGATTCGAAAATGGCGTGCCGTTTTTTCCGACGGCAGGCCAGAATGTGGGATTGAAATTTGAAGCCGAAGTGAGCCGGGAGGTCTTGCGGGACCACTTGGAGCGAGCGGTCGGCAGTCCCGTTCATCTCGCTCCTGGCGGACCTGTGCTGGCGCGGCGCATCGGAATCGTGACCGGAGGAGCTGGCGGCGATGTGGCGAAAGCGGCCGAAGCCGGGGTGGACACATTCATCACCGGCGAGGGCCCGCATTGGTCCTACACGGCAGCGGAAGAGCTGGGAGTGAACCTTTTCTACGCGGGCCACTACGCCACAGAGACCTTCGGGGTGAAGGCGGCTGCGGAACTGGTGGCCGGGAAATTCGCCTTACCTTGGCAATTTATCGATCACCCGACAGGACTGTGATCAATCCTCCGAGTCAGCTGTGGAAAGAAGTTTGAAAGCCTTCTTCACATCGCTGACGCGCAGGATGAGCAGGCCCTTCTTGGCGCTGGGCATGGATGCGAGGTAGGCGTATTCGATATTGACCTTGGATTTTGAAAGAAGACGCGCCACACGCGACAAGCTGCCCGGGCGGTTGTCATTTTCAATCATGAGCACTTCACTATCCAGAACCAAGGTGCCGTGAGATTCAAGCAACGCGATCGCTTTCTGTGTATCGCTCACCACCATGCGAACAGCGGCGTGGTCCACCGTGTCGATAACGGTCAGACCGTAGATATTGATATTCGCTTCCCCGAGAGCATCGCACAGCTCGGCGAGCGTTCCCGGGCGGTTGGCGATAAAGATGACGAGTTGTTCGACGATGCGGACATTTTTCATAGGCATTCATTTTCGCTATGCAGGCCGCCCGAGTCGATTGGAAAAAGGCGGGGCTTGCCAGCGCCATGCGGTGGGGCGATGGATGGTGAATGCCGAATCCCAAAAACAGCGGGAACAATAAACCGTTGGAAAGCCGCTCGAAGGGCAAAAAATACAAGCCCCGCAAATCTCCGCGCCAAGCCGCCGCAAAGCCGCCTGCCACGAAGCCACCAAAACGCAGCGGCACATTTCAAAAAAACACAGGCGAGCCCTCGCAAAAACTCCGCGCCTCGATCCTGCGTCAGATCTCCCAACGCCCATTGGACGCCGCTGGAATTGCTTCGGCGCTGGATCTCCCGCCGGCCTGGAAAGGCAAACTCCTCCAGTTGTTGAGGGAAATGGAGACCTCCGGCGACATCGCCCGCATCCGGCGCGACCGCTACATCATTCCCAAGGAAGCCGATCTCTTTACAGGAATCCTCCAGATGCACGCGAACGGCGGAGCACATGTTCTCAATGAAAAACAGGGCGAAACGGACCTCTACATCCGGGCCGAGAATTGCTTCACCGCCATGCACGGCGACCGCGTCGTGGCGCGCATCTCCAACCAACCCGAAGAACCCGGCTTTTTTTCCCGTCCCGAGAAACGCCGCGAAGGCAAAATCATCCGCGTCCTGACCCGCGCCAACGAAACCATCGTCGGCACACTCCAGCGGTCGAAAAACTTTTTCTATGTCGTCGCGGACGATCCGCGATTCGTCCAGAACCTCTATGTCAAACCACCCGCCACGCCGCTTCTGGCGAAGGTCGGCGACAAGGTCGTGGCGAAGCTCGACTCCTGGCCGTCGCGCCATGTGAACCCCGAGGGACACCTCATCGAAATCCTCGGCGCGACAGGAGCGCCCGGCGTCGACATGCTCTCGATCATCCGCAAGCACAGGCTGCCATTGGAATTTCCCCACGATGTCCTGCGCGAGGCGGAGCGCGTCTCTCCGGAGGTCGATCCAGCCGATGCCGCCAAGCGCGAGGATTTGCGGGACCGCTTTATTTTCACCATCGACCCGGACGACGCGAAAGACTTCGACGACGCCATCAATGTCGAGCGCATCCCCGGCGGATGGCGTGTCGGCATCCACATCGCGGATGTGTCGCACTATGTGAAACCCAAGTCGGCGCTCGACCGCGAGGCGCATACGCGGGGGAACAGCGTTTATCTGGCGGACAGAGTCATCCCGATGCTCCCCGAGGCGCTCAGCAATGGCATCTGCAGCCTCAAGCCACAGGTCGACCGCATGGCGTTCTCCGTTTTTGCCGAGATCCTCCAGAGCGGAAAAATCCAATCCGTCCGCTTCGCCAAGACGGTCATCCGCAGCGCCGCGCGGCTCACCTACAAACAGGCGTTTGCCATTCTCGAGAAGCCACCTAAAAAAGGCGACCTCCTCTCGGAGCGCGTCCACACCGCATGGGAACTCTCATCCCTGCTGCGCAAAAAACGCTTCGCCGCAGGATCTCTCGATCTCGAGTTTCCTGAAATCAAGGTCTGGCTCGACGAAACCGGCCGCCCCGTGCGGCTCGAGCGGGTGGAGAACGACATTTCCCACCAACTCATCGAGGAACTCATGCTCCTCGCCAACGAACTCGTCGCCCGCGAACTCAAGCACCGAAAACAACCTGCCGTCTATCGCATCCACGAGAAGCCGGACCCCGACAAACTCGCCGAGTTTCGGGAATTCGCCGCCTCACAAGGCATCCGCGCCGGCGACCTCACGCACCGGCCCGAGCTTCAAAAACTCCTCGCCTCACTGCATGGCAAACCCTTCGCGTCAGCCGTCAAGATCGCCCTACTGAAGAGCCTCAAGCGCGCCCGCTATTTTCCCGAGCCACTCGGCCACTACGGCCTGTCGAAGCCGGACTACACCCACTTCACCAGCCCGATCCGGCGCTACAGCGACCTCATCGTGCACCGAGCCCTCGAGCGCCAACTCGGCCTCACCAAGAGCGGACCGGATTCCTCCGCCCTGGGCGCCATGGCAGAACACATCTCCACCACTGAACGCTCCGCAGCGGATGCCGAAAAGGAATCCGTGCGCCTCAAAAAACTCGAATTCTTTCAACTCCAAACCACCGAAGGAAAACGCCAGAAATTCCGAGCCATGATTATGGATGTCCGGAATTTCGGATTCTTCGTTGAGTTGCCCGAGTTTCTTCTCACCGGCCTCGTCCATGTCTCCGCACTCGAAGGCGACTTCTATATCCACGAACCCTCGCGCGGACGCCTCTGCGGACGAAAAACCAAGAAAGTCTATCAGGTTGGCGACTTCCTAGAGGTCGCAGTCGATCGCGTGGATATGTTCAAGCAGCAGGTGGATTTCAAACCCGCCTGACCCCACCAATTCACCGCGAAAAAAGGTCTGACGAGTTTTTGAAATTCCCTCTTGCTCCTGCCCCGCACGCCGACTACAACCTCTGCCTTCAAGATTCCTCCGATTCATGGGAAAAATTCTCATCATTGTCTCAATTGTTCTAGCTGCCGCATCCGCCGGCGTGGGCTTTGTAAACCGAAGCCATCTCCTTAAAACCAAGGAGGACTTGTCGGCATCACAGCAGGAGACAGCGACAGTCAAAACCAACCTCGAGGGAGAGATCAAAAAGTATGTCGAGGCCGATAAAACCATTTCCGAACTCACGGCTCAAAAACAAGGCCTCGACTCCGACCTCGCCAAACAACGCAGCGAAGTCAGCACAAAAACAACCCAGCTCACCGAGGCTCAATCAAAACTCACCAAAGCCGAGGGCGACCTGGCCATCGCAAATACCGACATCCTCACCAAAGCCGAGAAAATCACCCAACTCGAAGCCCAAGTCGCCGCAGCGGCCACCGCCGTGCAAACCCCGGTCTCTACCGAGGAAGATAAAGCTCGCATCACGGAACTCGAAACCCTGAATACCAAACTCGACGAGGACAACAAGAACCTCGAAGGCAAACTGGTCGCCCTCCAGAAGGCAGCGCGCGAAAAAGAAACCAAACAGGGACTCACACGCGTTACCGGTCGGGTCCTTGCCGTCAACCAAGCCTGGAATTTCGTCGTTCTCAGCCTCGGAAACAAAAGCGGCATAGAGAGCAACATGGAATTCCTCGTCAAACGCGGCTCCACCCTCATCGGCAAAGTCCGCACGACCACGGTGGAACCCGCCACATCCATTGCAGACATCATCCCAGCGAGCCTCGCTCGCGGACTCAGCATCCAACCAGGCGATGACATCATCTACCAAACTGCTCAAAATTAGCCTCCTCATCCTTCTGGCCGCCGTCATCACCGGCTGCGCCACAGATGAATCCACCTCCGCCGCCCACAGCGAAGGCTCCCTTCCATGGAACCGCCCCGCCTCCTGGGAAGGCGCCGGAGCCCTCGGCTCCGCCATGCAAGGCACTCGCTAAAAAAGGCATCGCTTGGCAAGAAGGAAGCTCCCAGCTTCATCTTCAATAATTTTGCAGACGACGGCAGTTATTATGGCTTCAGCCAAGTTCCAGCCATTGCTTGGATCGATGCGGCGAAGGCGCTTGGTTTGATTGAACTGGCGGATTTGTTTTTCTACGGCGCGTCCGCTGACGCCAAGTAAATCGGTAATTTTTTAAATAGAATGCTCTTGGGAATTTTTACAGTATCTTATCCTAGCTTCTCCCCGAACATTTTAATCCGCGTTGTTTGAGACCGCTTTTGGCGGGTCATGCGGGCAGAGACCAGACTGTTTGGCCACTAACGATTGTGCGAACGGCCCGGCCGCGCCAGGTGTGGTTGTGGAAGGGGGTGTTTTTGGAGAGGGAGGCGGATTGGTTTTTGTCGAATGTCCAGTCGAGTGAGGGGTCGATGAGGACGATGTCGGCGGGGGCGCCGGTTGAGAGGGTGCCGCGGTCGAGTTTGAGGAGGGCGGCGGGTTCGGAGGTGAAGAGAGCGATGAGGCGGGGAAGGTCGATCGCCTGCCGTTTGTGGACGAGGATGTCGTGGAAAATGGCGAACTCGGTTTCGAGGCCGGTGATGCCGAAGGGGGCGTGGTCAATTTCGACTTCCTTTTCGTAGGCCGCGTGGGGGGCGTGGTCGCTGCAGAGAATGGTGAGCGTGCCGTCGGCGATGCCTTCGATGATGGCGTCGATGTCCTCCTGAGTGCGCAGGGGCGGGTTCATTTTGAAATTGCTGTCGAAGGCCGCGAGGGTGGCATCCGTGAGCGCGATGTGGTGGGCGCAGACTTCGCCGGAGATTTTGACACCCCGGGCGCGGGCTTCGCGGATGAGGCGCACGCTGCCGCCGGAGCTGATGTGTTGGCAGTGGATCGGTGAGTCGCAGAGTTCGGCCAGCATGATGTTGCGGGCGACGATCATTTCCTCGCCGGCGCGGGGCCAACCGGGCAGGCCGAGGCGGAGGCTCCACTCGCCCTCGTGCATGATGCCGTCGCCGACGATCGAGTAGTCCTGGCAATGGTCCATGACGGTGAGGCCGAACATGCGGGCGTATTCCACCGCGCGGCGCATGATTTCGTTGTTCTGGATGCAATGGCCGTCATCGGTGAGTGCGACAACTCCGGCATTGAAAAGCGAGCCGACGGGAGCGAGTTCCTCGCCTTTAAGGCCTTTGGTGATCGCTCCGGTGCAGAGAACATTCACGCAGGCTTCGCGCGCGGCCTTTTCTTTGATCCAAGTGATCGTCGCAGCGCTGTCCGCCGAGGGATTTGTATTCGGCATGACGACAACGGTGGTGAATCCACCTGCCGCTGCGGCGCGTGTGCCACTGGCCATCGTCTCTTTATGGGATTGGCCCGGCTCGCGGAGGTGAACATGGATGTCGATGAGACCTGGGGCGACGACGAGACCGGCGGCGTCGATGGTCTCGGTCTCTTTGCCCGGCATGGGGTCGATGATTTTGCCGTCGGCGATCCAGAGGTCGGCGGTTTCGTCACGGTTGTTGGCTGGGTCGATGACGCGGCCTTTTGCGATGCGGGTGATTTTTTTCATGTTTGGACGGTTGGCGAGTGCGTCGATGAGGTTGCCGCGCAAAAATCTTTCACAGGCGGGACGCCCGTGCCCCCCTCTCTTGCGATGCGGGTGATTTTTTTCATGTGGGCACGCCGGCTCCTCCCGCGCAGGAGTAGAGGACGGCCATGCGGACGGCGATGCCGTTGGTGACTTGCTCGAGGATCACGCTCTGGTGTCCATCGGCGATGTCGCTATCGATTTCCACGCCGCGGTTGATCGGGCCTGGGTGCATGATGAGACAGGACGGCTTGAGTTTGGCGGCGCGAGCTTTGGTGAGGCCGAAGAGGGAGACATATTCGCCGAGGCCGGGGAAGTATTCCTTGCGCTGGCGCTCGTGTTGGATGCGGAGGAGGTTCACGACATCGACCTCGCCCAAAATGTCGTCGAGGCGGTGGGAGACGCGAACGCCGAGTTTTTCAAAGCTTTTCGGGACAAGTGTGGAGGGACCGACAAGTGTGACTTTGGCGCCGAGTTTGAGCAGGCCGAAGATATTCGAGCGGGCAACGCGGCTGAAGAGGATGTCACCGACGATGGCGATGTGGAGGCCTTCGATGTGACCGAATTTTTCGCGGATGGTGAAGATGTCGAGAAGTCCCTGTGTGGGATGCTCGTGGGCTCCGTCGCCGGCATTGATGATGCTCGAGTCGAGGCGCTCGGCGAGGAATTGGGACGAGCCGGGCGAGCTGTGGCGAAGGACGATGATATCAGCCTGCAGGGCTTGGAGGTTGAGGGCGGTATCCTTGAGCGTTTCACCTTTTTGCAGGCTGGATGCCGTGGCGGAGATGTTCACGACATCCGCGCTGAGACGCATGGCGGCGACCTCGAACGATGTGCGGGTGCGGGTGCTTGGCTCGACGAAGAAATTCACAAGCGTCTTGCCGCGCAGGGCGGGAACTTTTTTCAGGTTGCGGTTGCCGACGCCTTTGAAGGCGCGGGCGGTGTCGAGAAGGAAGTTGATCTCGGCGGCAGTGAGGTCGTCGAGTCCGGTGAGGTCTTTGCGGGTCCAGATGCTCATGGCTTGATGACGACGACCGAGTCGGGCACGCCGTCGAGATTTTCGAAGCGGACGCGGATTTTTTCCTCGCGTGCGGTGGGCAGGTTTTTGCCGACATAATCGGCCCGTATGGGCAGCTCGCGGTGGCCGCGGTCGACGAGGACGGCCAACTGGATGGTGGAGGGACGCCCGAAAGAGGCGAGGGCGTCAAGCGCGGCGCGCGTCGTGCGACCGGTGAAGAAAACATCATCGACAAGGACGAGCGGGCGGTTGTCGAGATCCACCGGCAGGTCGGTAACCTCGAGAGCGGTGACCTTGCCACGGGTCGAGAGGTCGTCGCGGTGCATGGAGATGTCCAGCGTGCCGAGGTAGGGGCGGACACCTTCGATTTTCTCGATGTGGTCGGCCAAGCGGCGGGCGACTTCCACGCCGCGCGTGGGTATACCTGCCAGGACGATACGGGAGGGAGACTCGTGCCGTTCGACGATCTCGTGGGCCATGCGGCGAATGGCCTTTTCGATGGCCTCGCTGTCCATGGCTGTCTGCGGTGTTTTATCCGGCGGGTTTGAGTGGGCTGTCATGTTTCCTTTGCGGCCTCGCGGGACCACCTTAAAGGGCAGCTTGTGGGTTCGCTAAGCTGGAGCGGTATTTTGATCCCTGATGGTTTTTGCACGGTTGCTGCGCCAGCCGGAGCGGTATTTTAAAATCCAGTCGAGCAGGGCTTTTTCAAAGCCGATGTCGCGACCGATTTTTTCGCTTTCGATCCACTTGTGGCGCAGGATTTCGTCTCGTTCAGCGAGGAATTCCTTGTAAAGAACGGAGTTCGTTACCAGGTCCGACGCTTCTGTAGGAGGAGGATTCATTGATATAGCTTTCTAATTGGTGACAAAACGGGGGGTGTTGTCAAATAATATTCGGGGAGCGGTTCTGACAGGCTGCCTGCATGGGATGTTCAATCTTTTTTAAAAAGGTGGGGATTTTTCATTGGAGAGGCCCTGGGATTGCGGGAATGTAAGCGGCGAAGTGGATGATTTTTTTACCAAGGAATGCGCCGGGGTTCCCTCCGATGCGCCGCTCGCCACGCGGATGCGCCCGCGAACACTCGACGAATATTGTGGGCAGCAACATCTTCTTGCGCCGGGCAAACTTTTACGGCGAGCGATCGAGGCTGACCGCATTTCCTCGCTGATCCTCTTTGGTCCGCCGGGCACAGGAAAAACCACGCTGGCGCAGGTGATCGCGGGGGCGACGGCGTCGCATTTCGAGCGACTCAGCGGAGTTGAGAGCAATGTGGGGGACATCCGCCGGGTCGTGGCTGCGGCGGCGGCGCGCCGGAGCCGTGGCGGGCGGACGATTTTGTTTGTGGATGAGATCCACCGTTTCAACAAGGCGCAGCAGGATGTGTTGCTCCCCGAGGTCGAGAACGGCGTGGTGCGGCTAATTGGCGCGACGACGCAGAACCCGTTTTTCAGCATTAACAGCGCGTTGATTTCCCGCTCGCAGATTTTCGAGCTTCGACCGCTGGCGGAAAGCGATCTTTTGGTTTTGATCGAGCGGGCGCTTGTCGATGTCGAGCGTGGACTGGGGCGGATGCGTGTGCAAATCGAACCGGATGCCGCCGCGTTTCTGGCAAGGTTGAGTGATGGGGATGCGCGCAAATGTTTGAACGCCCTCGAAATTGCGGCGCTCACGACAGCGGCGACTGATGATGGTGCGGTGCGGCTCAACCTCGAGGCCGCCCAGGAGAGCATTCAGAAAAAAGCCGTGGTCTATGACGGCACGGGTGATGACCACTACGACACGATCAGCGCTTTTATCAAAAGCATTCGAGGCAGCGATCCGGATGCGGCGATTTATTGGTTGGCAAAAATGCTACATGCTGGCGAAGAGGTGAGGTTCATCACGCGCCGATTGGTGATTTGTGCCAGCGAGGACATTGGCTTGGCGGATTCCAACGCGCTTTTGGTCGCGCAGGCTGCCGCGCAGGCGGTGGAATTCATCGGTCTGCCGGAGGCGAATTTGCTGCTCGCCCATGCCACACTATATCTGGCCACCGCGCCCAAGAGCAACAGCGCGACCGTAGCCATCGGCAAGGCTTCCGCCGAAGTCCGCGAGGGCAGGACGCTGGCCGTGCCGGAGCATTTGCGCGATGGACATTACAAAGGCTCGGAGCGGCTTGGGCACGGAAAGGGCTATCTTTACAGTCACGATTTCGAGGGCTCCTTCGTGCCCCAAGCTTACCTGCCCGAGGGAAGGCGATTTTACACTCCCACGGAAAATGGCCTCGAGAAACGCATCAAGGAACGCCTCGATCACTGGCGCTCTCTTTTCGAGGCCCAAGAAAAACAGGGCGCCCGAAAATCGTAGCGCCCTGTTTTTGGTTGGAATGGAGACTTCTTAGAGTGTCTTGCAGAATTCCTCGATGCGATCGAGGCCGGATTTGATGACATCCAAGCTCGTTGCGTAGCTGAGACGCACTGTGCGGTCGTCACCGAATGCAATGCCTGGAACGATCGCCACATTGGCTTTCGTGAGGAGCCGGTCGGCGAAGTTTTGGGATTTCAGGCCGAGGGCGCTGATGTTTGCCAAAACATAGAAAGCACCCTGCGGGCGGACTGCCGAGACGCCTTGAATATGCGTGAGACGCTCAAACATGTATTGGCGGCGGATGTCGAACTCGTCGCGCATGTCGCTCACGCATTGCTGATCGCCGGTGAGGGCCGCAAGGGCACCGTATTGAGCGAATGAACAAGGATTTGAGGTCATGTGGCTCTGCATGGAATCGATCACGCGGGCGATAGGCTCCGGAGCTGCCAAGTAGCCGAGGCGCCAACCGGTCATCGAGTAGGCTTTGCTGAATCCGTTGACCGTGATCGTGAGGTCGTAGGCCTCAGGCGAGATCGAGGCGACGCTGATGTGCTCAGCACCATCGTAGGTGAGCTTTTCGTAGATTTCATCCGAGAGGATGTAGATGTCCTCCTCGGCGGCGACCTCGGCGAGGGCCTTCAGTTCGTCGCGGGTGTAGATCGAGCCGGTCGGGTTGCCGGGCGAGTTGATGATGATCATCTTCGTCCGGGGCGACATGGCGTTTTCGAAGTCCTCCGGCGTGATTTTCCAATTGTTTTCCTGCTTGGTTTCAACAATCACAGGCTCGCCGCCCACGATGCGGACCATTTCCGGGTAGCTCAACCAGTAGGGTGCCGGAATGATCACCTCGTCGCCTTCATTCACTACGGATGCGATGGCGTTGAAGCAGGAATGCTTCGCGCCGCAGCTCAGAATGACCTGGCTGGGCTTGTAATCGAGGCCGTTGTCTTTGAGAAATTTTTGGGAAATCGCCTGGCGGAGTTCAGGAATGCCAGAGCTGGGGGTGTATTTCGTGCGACCATCCTGAAGGGCCTTGATGGCGGCGGCTTTGATATGTTCCGGAGTGTCCATGTCCGGCTCGCCGGCGCCGAAACCGTAAACTTCGATGCCTTCGGCTTTCATGGCCTTGGCCTTGCTGTCAACGGCAAGCGTGAGGGATGGTGTGAGTTGTTGAAGTCGGGTCGCTGTTTCCATGAAAGAAGTTTGTTTTTGATTTACGATATCGCGCAGTCGCGCGAGCGGGGCAAACTATCGGTTCGCCGCGCCATGCGTCAACAAACAACTTTCGCCCCCGCCCGGCAAAAACAACCCCGTTTTTCAACCGCCATGACATTGACCACCTCGCGGAAAAGTGTGTAGCCTGCCTGCAACATGAACCTCAACAACATCACTTCTCTCGTCTCGGAACCCTCCACATCCAAAAACATCCTCACCAGTGATGTTGAGCTGACCGGAACTTTGAAATTCGACAGCGAAATGATTTTTGACGGCAAACTCGACGGCGAGATTATCTCCGAAGGCACTCTCACTCTTGGCAAAAACGCCGTGATCAAAGGCGATGTCCGCACCAAGACTGTCATCATCCATGGCACGGTGAACGGCAATGTGACTGTCCAAGAGCGTTGCGAATTGAAATCCAACGCCGAACTCCTCGGCGACCTCAAGGCTATGCGCATCATCATCGAGGAAGGCGCGACCTTCATCGGTCACTCCGAGGTGACCCCTTCGAAGAACACTTCGCGCGGCCTCGCTCCAAAACCTTCTATCGCAGAGGACGCGGCCTAAGGCCAAATGCCAACCCCACCGCCGAAGTCACCGTTCCGGTGTCCGGTCTGCGGTTTCGTGCAGCTTGAGCCTCCCCACCTCATATCCACAAACTGCCGCTCCTGCGGGGCCCACTACCTGGCAACCGCCGAGGGAGTGCGCTCGTCCGGAATCACGGAGCTGCCCAGTTTTACTGGAAAGAAGCTGGAAGCCGGCAAGCCCGTTCATTGCCTGAAATGCGGGCGCACCCACCAGGTTTCCCAGAAGGCGCAGAGCACGATCTGTCCCGGTTGCTACGCTCCGATCGAGTTGATCGAGGTGAATATCACCGCGCACTCGTCGCGGGCGGTTGATACCCGTGGACTGCTGAAAATTGGCGCCAAGGGCTCGCTTTCAAATCCCTGGATCGTCTGCGGCTCGGCGCGCATCGAAGGCGCATTCAATGGCCACCTGCGCTGTGAAGGCGAGGTTCGCCTGAACATGCAAAAACCCTGCACCGGGCGAATTACGGCCGACTCCATTTTGGTCGAAAAAAGAGCCACCATCGAGTGCTCCCTGCCGCTCGAGGCCGACCGCATCACGATCCAAGGCACACTGCGCGCTCCCATCAACTGCAACGGCATCATTCAAATCCTGAGCGGTGGTTGCCTTGAAGGTCCAGTAACCTCGCGCGCCATGGTTGTTGAAAAAGGCGGCATCCACATAGGAAAATGCCGCATCCAACCTCCCGCACCTGCGGAACCGCCGGCAGAAGCTGCCTCGCCGGAGGAAAATTCCGCCGCCGGCGAGGCCTAAGATTGCTCAATACGACTTCGCCCAGACCACGCGTTGGCGGCTGGGTTCGCCGCTGAACGGACAAGTGCCCGGCTCCGGAGATTCATCGAATGGGATGCAGCGGATAGTCACCTTGAGATCGCCTTTGATTTGTTCCTCCAGCTTGGTGCTGCCGTTCCAGTGTGTGAGGGCGAAGCCGCCGTGGATTTCGGGTTTCGCGGCATTTTGTGGTGTGAAGAATTTGTAGAAGTCCTCCTTCGTGTCGATCTTCACCATGTTGGCGTCGCGGAATTCGGTGGCACGCCGCAGGAGCGTGCTCTGGATTTCCTCAAGCATCGCCGTGGCGCGCTGTGGAATCTCTGCGAGCGGGAGAAATTCTTTTTCCTTCGGGCCCTTGTCGCGGCGGGCGACGGCAGCGGTTCCCTGCGCAAGGTCGCGCGGGCCGATCTCGATGCGGATTGGCACACCTTTTTTGATCCACTCCCAGTTTTTGACACCGCCGCCGAGGTCGCGGGAATCGACCTCCACGCCGAGCGGGGCGCCGTGGAAAGCCACAGAGCGCAGGCTAGAGGCGAGATTTTCAGCGGCTTCGAGGATCGCGGCTTTGCTGTCCTCTTTGGGCGTGATTGGCACAATCACGACATGCGTGGCGGCAATGCGCGGCGGGACGACGAGTCCATCGTCATCCGAGTGCATCATGATGAGCGTTCCAATGAGCCGAGTGCTCACGCCCCAGCTGGTCGTCCAGGCGTGCTCGAGTTGACCCTCGCGCGACTGGAACTGGATGCCGGAGGCTTTGGAAAAATTCTGCCCGAGGAAGTGCGAGGTTCCGGCCTGGATGGCCTTGCGATCCTGCACCATCGCTTCAATGCAATAGGTGCGCTCGGCGCCTGGGAAGCGTTCGCCCTCGCTCTTCTCGCCACAGAGGACCGGCACGGCGAGGAAGTCCCGCGCGAAGGTCTCATAAACACGCAGCATTTTCATCGTTTCTTCCTCCGCCTCGGCGCGGGTTTCGTGGGCAGTGTGACCCTCCTGCCAGAGAAATTCGGCGGTGCGGAGAAAGAGGCGGGGCCGCATTTCCCAGCGGACCACATTGGCCCACTGGTTGAGAAGAATCGGGAGGTCGCGCCAGGATTTCACCCAGCGGGCATAGGCGGCCCCGATGATGGTCTCGGAGGTCGGGCGCACGACCAGCGGCTCCGTGAACTCGCCGGCGGGCACGAGTTTGCCGTCGCGGGCTTCCAAGCGGTGGTGCGTCACAACCGCGCACTCCTTGGCGAATCCCTCCACATGGGCGGCTTCCTTCTCAAGATAGCTGAGCGGAATGAAGAGCGGAAAATACGCGTTCTTGTGTCCGGTCGCCTTGAACATCCCGTCCAGCACGGCCTGCATGCGCTCCCACAGGGCGTAGCCCCAGGGCTTGATGACCATGCACCCCCTCACTTCGGAGTTCTCGGCCAAATCCGCCGCGCGGATGACCTGTTGATACCATTCCGGAAAATCCTCTTCCCGCCTCGGAGAGACGGCTGTCTGTTGTTTCTCGCTCATGAGCGGGAAATCATTGCGGGAGCGCGTGGCGGGTAAAGTTCTTTCTTTCGTTGTCGGCCTGCGCGCTATGGATAAGCTCACGGCTCTTCGATGAACGCCACCGCCGAATCTGTCTTGAAGCCGACCTCCGCAACCGGCTCGCTTTGGAGCTGGCTTGTGGCATTGCCGCGAGATGGCTCATTCCGCTTCAGCGTGAAGTTTGGAATTGCCGGGATACTCGCCGTTTTCGTGGCTCTGCTGAGCAAAAGCCACGAGCCGACCTGGGCGCTCTTTACCGTCTTTGTGCTCATGGTCGCGCAATACATCGGCGCGGTTGAGGAAAAATCGATCCTCCGCATCATCGGCACAGTGATCGGCGGCCTCGCGGGCTACCTGCTCACGGCCGCCTTCGAGCAGGACCCGCTCATTTACTTCAGCCTGCTGGGACTCTTTGTCGCCTCGGCCGCGGCGATGTTCGGTCAAGCGCGCTACCCCTATGCGTTTCTCCTTTGTGCCATGACCGCGGTTGTTGTGTGCAGCAACGGAATTGCGAAACCCGAAAATTCCTGGATCTACATGATCTGGAGGATTCAGGAGGTCGTCATCGGCATCCTGTCGGTCCTCCTTGTGCAGAGCCTGCTCTGGCCGCGCTACGCAGCCGACGAATTCCTCATTGGCCTGCGGGAACTCTTTCGCGACTTGAGCGATTTTTTATCATCCATCAGCTCAGACGCTCCCGGCAATGGCCTCGCCTGCGAGGAGCGATTGAACCAACTCCGGCAACTCCTGCGATTCGGTGGACGCGAGAGCCGGTATTTCCGCGCCAAGATGGAGACCTATGTCGAGCTTCTGGCTTCCGTCCGGCGAATCCACAATGCCATTCGGCCGATGGCCGACCTTCGTTGGAAAAATCCCCTTTTTCTCGAATATGCGGGCGGCAGGATTTCTGAACTCCACCAAGTCATCGAATCCCAGTTCGCCCTTCTCGCAAGCCCCACAGCCGCTGTCGGGTCGCAGCAGAAGGGCTTGGACGCGATCAGTGCCGCTGTAGAGGCGCTCAAGCAGTCGATCCTCGACATGCGCCGGGATCCCCGGTCGAAGGATGTGGCAGTGGAGGACATCCTCGGCCTCAGCCTTGAGAGTCTTTCCCTCGAGGAAATCCATCAGGAACTTGTCCGTTGCCGGGATTTGCTGGAGGGACTCCCACTGAAAAAGAAAAAAACCACGCCGCTGAAGCTGCGCTTGCTCATGCCCGGTGTGCCGACCCCGTTTTGGATCAAAAATGGCATTCGCTCCGCCATTTCCCTGATTGCCGCCCTGGTTCTCATGAACTGGGTGCAGCCTCCCGGGGGCACCACGATGGTCCTGTGTGCCTGGCTCTTTTGTTGCCTGTTGCCGATCAGCCCCGAGGGGCGCGGCGACCTGCGTGCGTGGCATGTCGTGGTGGTGGCCATTCCTTGCCTGTTTTTCCTTTGTCTCGGGCTCATTCTCGCCGCGCCGCTTCTTTCGAGCTATGCCGTGATGAATATCGTCATTTTCACCTGGCTCTTTGTTTACGGCCAAGTGGCCTACAAAACGCCTGGCGTAACCACGCTAATGAATATATCGATGATGGCCCTCGTCGGTATCATGGGACTCAACGCCCAGGAGCCGGTCTCCTTCCAATCCATCGCGGATGTTTTCTTTGGTGTTTCGACAGGCGCGCTCATCGCCGCCCTCTTTCAACGCACGCTCTGGCCGCTTTTGCCGCAACGCGAAATGCGCGAGTGCTTCCTGGAGTTGCTACGCCTCCAGCGCGTCGCCCTAGCGTCTGGCGCGCCGACGCCGGAGGGTTCGCTGCGCCTTCGTCTCCTGCCCGGCGAAATCCACCTGCGCCTTGCCAACATGGTCCGCCCGGTTTACCCGGAGACCGAGATCCCGAACCTCCTCACCCTTCTGGATCATCTGGACCGTTTCACCGCAAACCGCATCTGGGAATCCGATCCCTGCGAGGCGGGCACTGCCAGCACGCTGACGCAAAAAATCCGCGACGGTCTCTCTGACATTCTGGAAAAAATCGAGACCGCCTTTTCGAGTGGACATCCCTGTTCGGTGGATGTCGCTCCGCTGCGGGCGGCTATCGCGGAGTTTGACAACTGGATTCTTGCTGTTCGTCTGGAAAGCATGTCCTCGAACGCGGATCCACTGGAGACAATGCGACTCCTCGGACGCGCCGCACGATATCAAAGCGCGGCTACCCATCTCATAGCTGCCGCTGAAATTGCCGCGCGCCTGAACCCCTCGCTCTACTCAAAAGACAACGCGCTCTGATCCCAAAGGCGCGGCGGCGCAATTTGGGAGGGCCATCGTCCCGCATGGCCCAAGCTTCAGCCGCAACGCGGCGTTTTCGGAAGATGGATGCGACGGCGTGTCGTTATGGGAACGGCGCATCGTGATGGCGAAGGCTGTTCAGTCTTGGGTCAAGCCAGAGGTCGACCCTCCCATCCACAACGCGCTGCCTCGCGGTTGCTGAAAACTCAGCCCCCGCATCCGCCAGACGCCTCTTAAAAACTTTATCCTTAAAACTTCCTTCCGGCTCCCGAATATTATTCCGAATCCTTAAAAGTGAATCGCGTGACCCTGCGAGGCGTGGGCGGCCTCGTGGATGGCTTCGCTCAGCGTCGGATGGGCGTGGATCGTGGCGGTGATCTCCTCGTAGGTCGCCTCCATGTTGATTGCGAGCCCGAGCTCGGCAATCATCTCGGTGGCGTCCGCACCGATAATGTGCGCGCCGAGGATTTCGCCGTGTTTCTCGCCGACGAGGAGTTTTACAAACCCCTCGCTCTCGCCGACCGCGAGCGCTTTACCGCTGGCCATGAACGGGAACTTGCCGACCTTGAATTTGATTCCTTTCTCGACCGCTGCACGCTCGGTGAGACCGACGCTTGCCACCTGCGGTTGGCAATAGGTGCAACCAGGGAAGACGGTGACTTTTTTCGGCTTCTTGCCGGCGAACATGCCTTCGACACACTGGACGGCTTCGTAGCTGGCCACATGGGCGAGCCATGGCGGCCCGATGATGTCTCCCGCGCCGTAGATGCCTTTGACGCTGGTTTCATAGCTGTCGTTGGTTTTGAGGTAACCCTTGGCATCGGTCTCGAGCTTCACGCCTTTCGGCATGAGCGGTGAAACGCCGATTGCCACCAGTGCGATGTCGGCCTCGAGTGTTTCGGTGGCCTTGCCGCTTACCGTGAGGCGCACGCCCTTGTTTGTTGTCTCAGCCTTGTCGACCTTCGTGCCGGTGAGAAGTTTGATGCCCTGCTTGGCGAGGGATTTTTCCAGAGCCTGGCTCACCTCGGTGTCCTCGACCGGGAGGATGTTCGGCATCATTTCCACAACAGTCACCTTCGAGCCGAAGGCGTTGAAGAAATACGCGAACTCGATGCCTATGGCGCCCGCTCCGATGATGATGATTTCCTTCGGCTGTTTTTCCAGAACCATGGCTTGACGGCTGCCGATAACACTTTTTCCGTTGAACGGGAAGCCTGGCATCTCGCGGGTGACGACGCCTGTGGCGATGAGGATTTTTCCCGCTTTGTGCTCGGTCTTTTTGCCATCCTTGTCGATGACCTCCACGACTCCGGCCTTCGGAATCGAAGCCTCGCCGCGGATGTAGTCCACCTTGTTTTTCTTCAAGAGCATCTCGATGCCGCCTGCGAGGCGGTCGGCAACCTTGCGGCTGCGGCCGATCACTTTGTCCCATTCGTAAGACAGGCCTTCGACTTTCAAACCAAAGTCGCCAGCGTGGTTTTTGATCGTCTGATAAACTTCGGCATTCTTGAGAAGCGACTTGGTGGGGATGCAACCCCAGTTCAGACAGGTGCCGCCGGCGCGATCCATTTCAACCACCGCCACCTTTTTTCCGAGTTGTCCCGCGCGAATCGCACCCACATAACCTGCAGGTCCGCCGCCCACCACGATCAAATCATAATCAGCCATATTTTTTAAAATTGCAGACTGCATCCTGATCGGATTCCGGCATGGTTGCAAACCCAATGCGGGTCTTTTTTGCAATTGACTTGCATGACAGGGGCGGGGCAGTTTCGTCCGCTATGAACAGACTGTTGATTGCTTCCGTCTTTTTGGCATGGACGACCTTTGCACAAGCCGAGCCGCTTCGCGTGGCCTCGCTCAGCACGGTGATGGCCGATCTGGCCCGCGACATCGGTGCCGAGCGCGTGGAGGTGACCGAGATCGTCAAGCCCGGAGTCGATCCCCACATTTACGAACCCACGCCGGGGGATCGAAAAACCATCGCCAAATCCCAAATCCTCCTCGCCAGCGGGCTCGGCTTTGAGGGCTACCTCGACAAGCTGCGACCGAGTCTGGAAAAGGCCGGCGTCCGCCTCGTGGTCGGCGGGGATGTCGTGAAACCGATCGAGGCCGCGTGCGAGGGACACGATGATCACGACCACGCGCACAGCCATGGCTCGACCGATCCCCATTGGTGGCACAGCATTTCGAATGTCCAAGCGGTGGCGGCACAAATCTGCGACGCATTTGTCGCCGTAGATCCTGCAGGCAAGGCTGCCTACGAGGCGAACGCCAAAAAGCTCCAGAGTCGCCTCGCCGCGCTCTCCAAATGGGTCCGCCTCCAACTCACCGCGCTTCCCAAGGCGAACCGTGTGCTCGTCACCTCCCACGATGCGCTGGGATATTTTGCGAAGGATAATGGCTTCGAGATTTTCGCCGTTCAGGGCGTTTCGACATCCGATCAGCCCTCCTCTCAAAAAGTGAAGCGCCTCATCGAGGAAATCAAAGCCCGCAAGGTCAAAGCCATATTCGCCGAGAATATCGAGAATCCCAAGGTCCTTGAAGAAATCACAAATGAGACCGGCGCAAAACTCGGTGGCGTGCTCAGTGCGGATGGACTTGGCAGCGGTGCGACGGCGACTTACGAAGGCATGATGAAAAGCAATGTCTCTATCATCGTGGAGGCCCTGAAATAGGCCGTGCGCGGTTTCCCGCTCCTGCGTCTGTTTTTGGTGGCCGCTGGTCTCGCGCTTCTTGGCGTCCCTGTTTGGTTGCTCACACGGCCTGCCCCGCCCGCGCCGCCTCCAGCTTCCGCGCCGATCGAGCCTGAAAAAATGGCCGTTTACGAGGTGTTGCTCACCTCCTCCGCTCCGGCCCGGCTGACCGTGCGCGTTGCCAATCAGCCCTCCGTGGAATCCGCAGGCCCAGCGACCTTGCTTTCGGCATCGTTCACTATGAACGCAGCCGAACCGGAAGACCTCGCCGTTTTTGGAAACTTCGACCCCTCAGCGGGAAATTGCGCCCTGCGCGTCGAAGTGCGCATCGCCGGAAAAACCCTCGCCGATTCCACCTTCTGGGGAACCGGACTTGTGGAGGATGTGGTAACCATTCCCAAACCATGAGCCACAAACTCCACTTGGAAGATGTGACGGTGAGTTACAACCGCATCCCGGCCGTGCATCACCTCAACGCCATGCTCTCATGCGGATCCTGTGTCGCGTTGCTCGGCCCCAACGGCGCCGGCAAGACCACGCTCTTGAAGGCCATCGCCGGCTTGCTCCCGCTTGAAACCGGGCGGATTGAATTTCGCGGGCATCAACTCGAAAGCACTTCCGGCCGCGAGATCGCCTATGTTCCGCAGCGCGAGGCGGTGGACTGGGATTTCCCCATCACGGTGCGCGGACTCGTCGAAATGGGGCGCTACCCCGCCTTGGGGAAATGGCGTCGCTTCGGCGCCGAAGATGAAGCAGCCGTCGAGGAGGCGCTCCACATTTGCGATTTGGAGGATCTCGCCGATCGCCAGATTTCCGCCCTTTCCGGCGGCCAGCAACAACGCGCCTTCCTGGCTCGGGCATGGGCACAGAAAGCCGATATCTACCTGCTCGACGAGCCATTCACCGGCCTCGACCGGAATGCGGTGGAGGCCTTTGCCCAAGCCATGCGCCGCCTGCGCGAGGCCGGCAAACTTATCATGGCCTCGCACCACGATCTCAAAAGCGTGGAAGCACTCTTCGACCACATCCTGCTCCTCAACGGCGAACTCGTGGCATGCGGTCCCACCGCCGAGGCCTTCACCAAAGACAACCTCGACCGCGCCTACGCCGTGCATGTTTTCAGCGGCCACGCCCATCACCACCACTCATGAACTGGATTCTTGAACCCTTCGAATACGACTTCATGCGGCGCGCCCTCCTCGCCTGCGTGCTCGTGGGCTTCACCAACGGATTCCTCGGCGCATTCGTCGTCATCCGCCGCCTCGCCCTCATGGCGGACGCCCTCTCCCACTCGCTCCTGCCCGGTCTCGCCCTGGCCGCAATCCTGATCGGGCTCTCCCCACTCGGCCTCCTCTTCGGCGGCCTGCTCGCGGCAGTCTTCGTAGCTCTCGGGGGACACCTCATTTCCCGAAGCTCAAGGGTCAAAGAGGAAACCGCCATCGCCGCTCTCTACATCGTCGCCTTCGCAATCGGCATCGCCCTCATCAAATACGCTGGGGTGAAAGTGAGCCTCGACCATTTCCTCTTCGGAAACATCCTCGGCGTCGGCGACAGCGACCTTTGGACAAGTTACGCCATCACCTGCGTCGCCATGCTCCTCCTCGTCGCCTTCCAGCGCCCGCTCCTTCTTACCATCTTCGAAGCCTCCGTGGCAAAAACCCAAGGCATTCCAGTCGGAATGCTGCTCGGAATGCTCATTTTATTAATCGTCCTAGCAATGGTTTCATCCCTCCAGGCAGTCGGAGTCTTACTCTCCCTGGGCCTCCTCATCCTCCCCGCCGCCACCATCTACCTCCTCAGCGATTCCTTCGACATCATGCTCTGGGGCGGTGCCGCCCTCGGAACATTCGGCGCCGTCGCCGGCCTCCTCGTCTCCTTCTGGGCAAACATCCCCTCCGGCCCCGCCATCGTGCTCATCCTCGGCCTCTTCTTCCTCCTCGCCTACCTCTTCAGCCCCCGCTACGGCATCATCTCCCGCCACTTCAAACGCCGCCACCTCCACGAAGAATCCCTCGAACGCTGGGAAAAAAAGTAACTCTCGGCAGTTGATAACCCAACAATCAGGAACCCGCCGCGCGAATGAAGTTGTGCACCATCGTCACTTGAAATTCTTTTTTCATAAACCCTATCCTCCGGCATTTCAAAAATGCGACAAAACGGAGGACTGACACCTTCCCGCACGGTTTTTCACGCATGATTGTTACTTCTGCAAACGCACCATTGTGTCTTTGTAAACCTTTCGTCCGATACTTTCGCCAAGGACAGTCAACTTCATGACATCCTCCAGTGCAGCAAACTCCAACAACCCCTCCGCAAATTCAATGGCATCCGCAGCATTGGAAAATCCCCAGTGAATATCCCAGAAACCAACACACTCTGTCGACTCATAAGGGGCTATTTTCGCCTTTTCGAGTAGACGCTCAGCGAGATCTGGAGGGTTTGATGGGCTTCTATGCCAAATAATTACATCGTAAGCAGGCAAAGTCATAGCGTTGATTTTTAATGAAAAGTTTTACAGCTATACAATTTTACCTTTTTGCGTGCTTCAATCGAACTCAAGCCACTTGAAGCTGTTTTTCTTCTGCAATTGGATGCGATTTTGTTTCTGAACCTATTTTGATTCTGCTTGTTAAGCGAGAACAAGGAAATTGATGCTTCAAGAAGGAAATGGCAGCGGCTCCTATCTTGTTAGCCAGCAGAACGGGAACGGCGTTGCCGATTTGCCTCAATGCCTCTCCCCAAGAACCTGTAATGATATAGTCGTCGGGAAAAGTTTGTATTTTTTTTGCCTCAAAGACAGTGAAATAGCGAATACTTCCATCTCGGTATCGAATCATGTTCTCACCACCTGGGACACCATGTCCTCCAGCCTTGATTGTCTTGGCTGGATAATCAAAACAACTTCCGGTATGCCCAGGATAACTGCGAGCGCCATCGCGGAAAATGTGGTCGTGTATGCCGTGCTGGGATTGGGAATCCGGAACATTTACCAAGCAATCCCGTATCGTTTGCCACGGCTTGCCTTCTGGAGCAAAGAGCAGATAGTCATGTTTGATCGATTGAATTTTTTCAGCTACAGACGCACTAATTTGCGGCCTTTCTGATTTAGGGACGGAATGACGGTCCCAATATTCGCCAGTGACATATTGATCATAGAGCAGGCGCTCCTCGGAATGTGTTTTTTTGGGGAATTCCCACGAGCTAGCAATATCTGAATTAACTCCAACAATGATAACGCGCTCTCTGCATTGAGGGACTCCATAATTGGCTGCATTCACTAACCGATAAGAAACATTGTATATAACTCCATCTGAATTATTAGTTAAACTATTTTTTAGCAGAGTGAGTTGCGTTCTCCAATCTATATTCGAGCCTGCGGTGAAACATGGATTGCGCAGGCGAAGTAGGATGTAAGAAAAATATTCTGCAAAATTATCGCGCAGTAGCCCTTTGACATTTTCAAAAATAAATAACTTTGGAGTAAGGGATTGTATTGTTTTAATGGCAGATGGAAACATATCCCTCTGGTCCATATCTCCTTGGTGTTTTCCTCCCAACGAGAAGGGTTGGCAAGGAGGTCCTCCTGCGACAACATCCACATGCTTGAGCTGGCCGAAGTCGTAAGTTTGAATATCTCCGCAGAAAACCTTCTCCGGGTGAAAATTGGCACTAAGGGAAGCGCAGGCATCTTTATTCCATTCCACAAAAGCCAAGTGCTCGAAACCTGCGAGTTCAAGCCCTTTTGCCAGACCTCCCGCACCGGAAAAAATTTCGACAGATTTCATCCTGAAGAGCCCCCCAACACGCTGAAATGCAGTTTGATTTTATTCTCAATTTCAGCGCGCGTCGACGATTTGCCTTTGCACTTATCAGCCCATGATCTTCCCGGATGCAGAACATCCCAATCACTGCGCGCTTGCTCATACCGACCACTACCGGGGTCATGATTCCCAAAACCATCCACTACGGTATTCCAGAGCGGTTGAGTGATCTTTATAAGAGCGGCCTCCACGGTGCCGATCATATCAGAACCCTCGCCTTCAAATATTACAAAACGACATCGAAAGTCTTTTGTTTTTAAACTTTTTGTAGCCGAGATGCTTCTACTGTGCTCAACGAGTCGTTGATGCAACTCGGTGGATTGGTCGGTAGCAAGATCAGAGGTTCGAGCTTGTCGCCAACCTCTGGGAACAGCTTTCCCAACATAAATGGGATAACCGTATGAAAGGCGATTTAAATCACCATATTTTGCGTAGAGTTTGCTTTTACCAATGTAGTAGAGAGCATAAACGCCTCGGCCTGAAAAGCGCTCTATAGGAGGTAATTCCAAAACAGGCGTTCCATTGAAAAATCTTACTCCATCTTTAACCAACTCTGCAAAAGCATCATTTCGGTAGATATGCTCTTGGCGATCAAAAGGGCGTTGCGGCATATCGGTTTATTTCGAATCCAAAAAATTCTTCAGCATCTGCTTACCGTGTTGGGTGAGAATCGATTCGGGGTGGAATTGGACGCCGTAGACGGGCAATTCGCGGTGGGCGAGGCCCATGATTTCGCCTTCGGCGGTTTCGGCGGTGATTTTGAGGCAGGGGGGGAGGGTTTCGCGGCGGACGATGAGGGAGTGGTAGCGGGTGGCTTCGAAGGGGCTGGGGAGGCCGGTGAAGACATTCTCGCCGGTGTGGAGGATGGGTGAGGTTTTGCCGTGCATGAGGCGCGGGGCGCGGATGACTTCGCCGCCGAAGACCTGGCCGATGCTCTGGTGGCCGAGACAGACGCCGAGGATGGGGATTTTTCCGCTGAATTCGCGGATGGTGTCGCAACTGATGCCGGCCTCGGTGGGTGAGCAGGGACCGGGGGAAACGACGATTTTTTCGGGGGCGAGTTTTGAAATGTCGGCCAGGGAAATCTCGTCGTTGCGTTTTACAAGCAGGTCGGCACCGAGCTCGCCGAAATACTGGACGAGGTTGTAGGTGAAGGAATCGTAGTTATCGATGACGAGGATCATGCGAGCGGGAAGAGGGATTGACCACAGAGGACACAGAGAGCACAGAGGGAGTGGATGGGCGAAGGAGATGAAATGGAGTCTGTTGGTTTTTCTCCGTGTTCTCTGTGTCCTCTGTGATTAATTTTCATTGGGATTTTCTGGCGCGGTCGATGGCGCGCATGCCGGCCATGGCTTTGTTGAGGGTTTCTTGGTATTCGCCTTCGGGCGTGGAGTCGGCGACGACGCCGCCGCCGGATTGGACAAAGGCTTTGCCGTCCTTGAGCAGGACGGTGCGGAGGGCGATGCAGGAGTCGTGGTTGCCGTCGAAGCCGAAGTAGCCGACGGCGCCGGAGTAGGAGCAGCGTTTGCTTTTTTCGAGTTCGTTGAGGATTTGCATGGCGCGGACTTTAGGCGCTCCGGAAACGGTTCCGGCGGGGAAGGTGGCCCTCATGACATCGAAGGCGCTGCGGCCTCCGGCGAGCTTGCCGGAGACATGCGAGACGATGTGCATGACATGGCTGTAGCGCTCGATGGTCATGAAGTCGGTGACTTTCACCGATCCGTATTCCGCGATGCGGCCGACATCGTTGCGGGCGAGGTCGACGAGCATGAGATGCTCGGCGCATTCCTTCGGATCGGCCATGAGATCGTCGGCGTTGGCGTTGTCCTCCTCAACCGTTGCACCACGGCGGCGTGTGCCGGCGATGGGGCGGATTTCCACGAGGTCGCCGGTGAGGCGAACATGAACCTCGGGCGAACTGCCTACGAGGGAGTATCCGCCGGGACAGCGCAGGCAGAACATGTAGGGCGAGGGATTCACAAACCGCAAGGCGCGGTAGAGATCGAGGGCGTCATCGTGGAATTCGGTTTCGAAACGCTGGGCGAGCACGATCTGGAAGATATCCCCCGAGCGGATGTATTCGTGCGCGCGGTGGACCATGGCGTGGTATTCCTCGCGGGTCGTATTCGAAGTGGATGGCGCGGCGGCGGGGGTGGATTCCGTGAAGATCGGCTCGAAGGCGAGGGGCTTGGAAAGCGATTCCAGAATGCCGCGAATCCGCTCGCAGGCGGCTTCGTAGGCGGCGGCGGGATTTTCTTTTTCGGGAAAGGCATTCGCGACAATTCGAATCCGGCGTTGGCGGTGGTCGAAGGCCACAACGACCTCTGTGACCATGAAAAACATGTCGGGAATTCCGAGTTCATCCTTTGGCGCGGGAGGAATGGTGGGCTCAAACCAGCGGATGCAATCGTAGCTCAGGTAGCCGACTGCGCCGCCATGGAAGAGGGGCAGCGAGGGGTCAAACTCTGTGCGGTAGGGGGCCATCCACTTTTCCAGTTCATCGAGCGGGTCGCGGTCGGTCTCGAAGGTGCGAGAGGTGTCGTTTTCTGTGAGCGTGAGGGATTTTCCCGTGGCGGTGAATGTGGCGCGCGCACCGAAGCCCAGAAAAGAGAAGCGACCGGTCTGGTCTTTTTGCTCGGCGGATTCGAGGAGAAAGGATGGGGCCTCGCCGCACAGCTTGGCGAAGGCGGAGACAGGAGTGTCGCCATCCGCCACAATCTCGCACATGACGGGCACGACGCGGTCGGTGGCCGCCTTTTCCAAAAAAGCGGAGCGCGACGGGGTGACCGGCATCATGTGAACGAAACCTTCGGCGCCTCGCGCTCGGCGGGATTTTCGACTTGGAACAATTCGGCGGCGGCGAAGTTGAAGATGCCTGCGATGATGTTTGTCGGGAAAAGTTCGCGCTTCGTGTTGTAAGCCATCACGGAGTCGTTGTAGGCCTGCCGGGCGAAGGCGACCTTGTTTTCGGTGGAGGTCAGCTCCTCGGTGAGTTGGAGCATGTTTTGATTCGCCTTGAGGTCGGGATAGGCCTCGGCGACGGCCATGAGGCGTCCGAGAGCGCCGGTGAGCCCGGCCTCGGCTCCCGCGAGTTCACGCATCGCGGCGGGATCGCCCGGATTTGCAGCAGCGCGGCCACCGGCGGTTTGCGCGATGTTGCGGGCGGCGGTGACGGCCTCGAGGGTTTTGCTCTCGTGCTGCATGTAGGCCTTCGCGGTTTCAACGAGATTCGGGATGAGGTCGTAGCGGCGCTTGAGTTGGACATCGATCTGCGAGAAGGCGTTTTTGAAGCGGTTCCGCAGCGTCACGAGATGGTTGTATTGACCTACGACGAAGAGCAGGAAAAAACCCGCTATGACGGCCAGAACGATCAGCGATATCACAAATGTTCCCATAGGCCGCACTTTGCCGCCGTCGCAGGCGCTTCGCAATAGGAAAAAGCCCGCGCGACTTCCCGCTTGTGGGGCTATCCAATCAGGCATAGTTTCTCGATTGAAATGATTGCGCAACGCAGTCCAGACAACGACGGACCCCTCACCTGGCTGGGAAATTTCCCGGTTTATGTGAGCACGGTGGTCGCGGGCTTGCACGGAGTCGCCCTTGTTTTAAGCGCGCTTGCGATGGCGGCAGGCTCGGAGGCGCTGCTGCAGTCGCTGATGTTTTCGAGTGATGCCGTGGCGCGAGACTGGTCGGCTTGGCAACTCTTCACCTATGCGTTCGTCCACACGCCGCCTTACTGGGTGTTTTTGTTCGAGCTGTATTTACTGGTCGTCTTCGGTCGGGAAATCGAGAGCTACCTGGGACGCGCGGCATTCATCAAACTCTACCTCACCCTGCTGGTAGCTCCTTCGTTGTTTCTCACGCTCTGCGATTTTGTCGGCTGGCGGACGATTTACGACGGATCGAGCGCGCTGCACTTTGGCGTGTTTGTGGCATTTGCCTTGATCTACCCGACTGCTGAAATCCTTTTCACCATCCAGGCGAAATGGATCGCCCTTGCGCTTCTGGCCATCAACTCGCTTCAATGTCTGGCCCTCTCGAACTACGATGCGCTCGCCGTGCTGGTGGTGGATTGTGTGGCCGCCTGCCTCTTCATCGGTTTTCAGCAGGGCCGCTTCACCTTCCGGTTGCCCGAGCGCGCACAGAAAGCCCGGCCCGCACGGAAGCCGGCGGCGCCCCGGAATGCCGAACCCGTCAGCGAGGATGCGATCGACGCGATCGATCCGATCCTTGAAAAAATCTCCCGTCACGGCATCGGCAGCCTCACGCCGCGCGAACGCGAGCGCCTCGAGAAGGCCCGTGCCCATCTGATCGCCAAGGACGGGGGATCGTAAAAAATGTCCGAACCTCAAGACTCTCCACCCGCCCGCCAAACTGATCCGAACCTCAAGGATCCCTGCTATGTCAACGCCCTCTCCCACTTTTACCGGGGAGAACTCGGACGCATTATGATCTGGCGACAGAGGCTGGATGTGACGACGACCTGGGCGATTACAACCAGCACCACGATTATTGGATTTGCGTTTTCGATTCGGGATGTCCCGCACATCATTTTCTTTTTCAACCTCGCCCTTGTCTGGATCATGCTTTGGATCGAGGCGCGGCGCTACCGGTTCTATGACGCGTTTCGCGGGCGGGTTCGCATGCTGGAGGCGCACTTTCTGGTGCCAATGATTTCGCAGAGTCCTAAAATCCTGGACGGCGAGTGGCGGCGGCTTGTTTGTGAGGATCTCATCCTACCTTCCTTCAAGATCAGCAAGCTGGAGGCAGTCGCGCGGCGATTGAAGCGGAATTATGCGTTCATCTTTGGATTTGTGATGCTGGCCTGGACGCTGAAGATTTTCATTCACACGAAGGAACCGATCCGCTCGTTCGCCGACTTCTACCATGCCATGGCGGTTCACCAGTTGCCATCCTGGCTGGGCTTCGGAGTTTACATAGGAACGATCCTCGTGATTTCGTTTTTGATGATTGTCATGCTTCGTTCGAGCAGCGAAGAGGTCAACGAATTCGGTAACTCGAACAGCTCGCTATGGAAAATTTAGACGGTATCGCCCGCCTGCAGGAAATTGTCGCCCGCCTCCGCGCCCCGGATGGCTGCCCTTGGGATCGTGAGCAGACACACTCCTCGTTGCGGCCTTTGCTCGTTGAGGAATGCTACGAGGTCATCGACGCCATCGAGCGCTCGGATGATGCGAACCTGCGCGAGGAACTCGGCGATCTGCTGCTGCATATTGTGATGCACGCTCAGATGGGTTCTGAGAGAGGAGCCTTCTCGCTCGAGGAGGTCGCAGCCACGGTTTGCGAAAAAATGATTCGCCGCCACCCGCATGTCTTCGGCGATAAATTGGCCGCTGATTCGGAAGCGGTCCTTCGCCAGTGGGAACAAATCAAGCGTGCTGAAAAAGGCGACGCACCTGGTGTTCTGGACAATGTTGCCGGCGCCCTTCCGGCTTTGCTCAAGGCCCAGACTGTTCAAAAGAAGGCGGCGCGTGTCGGATTTGACTGGCCGGATGTCGAGCCCGTTTTCGGCAAGTTTGCCGAGGAAGTCGCCGAAGTCCGCGAGGCCATAGCGGCTGGTGATGCCGTATCCCTCGAAGCCGAGGTCGGCGACTTGCTCTTCACCGCCGTGAACCTCGCCCGTAAGCTGGGAGTCGATGCCGAAACGGCCCTCGCAGGTTCCACAAATCGTTTTGTGTCCCGCTTTCAAGCCATCGAGCGCGAACTCCATTCAGTTGGCTGCAAGGTTGAGGAGACGCCGCTCGAAGAACTCGACCGCATTTGGGAAAAAGTGAAATCCACATGAGCTTCGCCGTTGTTCAACCCGGCGCACGCTCGCGCAACAGGTCTTTTGCGAATGGACCGGGAGGCCCGGACGATGCCGGTCCGGCTCCTGAGGGCGTTTACGCCTACGCCGCCTGCCTCGGGGGCGGCTTCCACCGTAGCCTGCGAACAATCCCCTCGAATGCCGATGATGTCCTGCTGATTTTGGAAAAAAAGAATCTCCGCAAGGCCCTGGCCGCGCTGAAAGTTCTACGCAAACGCGGTGCGCACGTTAGGGTTTCCTGCAGAGACACACGCTCAGCCGACTTCGCCGCCCTTCTCAGCGATGTGACGAGATTTGATCTTTTCCGCGAAATCTGCTGCTCCGCCGATGGTGCCATCGCCACCACTCCCGAGAGCGTGAGCTTTTATGAAACCGCCGGCGCTACCGAGGTCCCGTTCATCCCGCCGCCATGTCCGGTCGATCACCCCGCGTGGGATTTCAGCCAGCCTGCGGGCAAGCGGCGCGGCATTTTCATTGGAACGAATTCCTTTCTCTCCGGCGGGGCGAATCACATGGCGGCCCTGATGGCGGCCGACCGCCTCTCGCGCGAACTGGAATGCCCGCTGGCTGTCGTCAACACCGAGGGACGCCGGGGCGGGATGATTTTAAAAAGCCTGCGAAAAAACAACCCGCTCTTCTTCATTGTCGAGGCGCCGGTGCCATACGCCGATCTGTTGCGCGTCATGTCGCTCCATCGAATCGTATGGCAGTTGGATGGTGACGAAGGCCCTGGCGCGAGCGCATCCGCCGCATTGCTCTGCCGTATCCCCTGCGTGGGCGGAAATGGCGCCGTTGAGCGCATCGCCTTTCCCGGCATAAGTTCGCCTGCCTCGCGGGAGGATTTGTTGGAGTCCGCGCGACTCCTGCTCACAAATGACAAGGCTTGGCAGGAGGAGGTCGAGGCCTCCCAGCACCGGGCGGCCGAATTCCTTTCGTTTCGCAAAACCGCCCTGCGTCTCGAGTCCTCGCGTTCATGACCGGCATCTCCGCATTCATCGTTTGCAAAAACGAGGCCGCATCCATCGAGCGTTGCCTCGCGAGCTTGTCGTGGTGCGACGAAATCGTCGTTGTGGACTCGGGGTCCACCGACGCCACCTTGGAAATCTGCGCGAAGCACAATTGCCGAATCGCACACCGGGAGTGGACTGGCTATGTGGAGCAAAAATCCCACGCGCTTTCGCTTTGCACGCAGACGTGGATTCTCAATCTGGATGCCGATGAAGAGGTCTCGCCCGAGTTGAGGGACGAGATTCGTGCCATGCTCGCAAGCGATGCCGGCGGACAAGTGAAGGAGGAGGGATTCGAGCTTCTGCGTGTGGTTTTTTACCTGGGCCGTTGGTGGCGAAAAGGTGGATGGCATCCCGAGCGCCGCTTGCGCCTCGCACGGCGCGAACGGGTCACTTGGCATGGTGAGGAACCCCACGAGCACGCCCGCGTGCAGGACGCCGTCGGCCGCATGCGGGGTGAATTGCGACACTACACCTACCGCGATATCGCTGACCATGTGGCGCGCCTGAATGCACACTCCTCCGCAGCCGCTCGGGCCCTTCACAAAAAGGGCAAGCGCGCGGGTCTTGCGGATCTTCTTCTCAAACCCAAGGCGCGTTTTTTCAAATTTTACCTTCTTCGCCGTGGCTATCGCGAAGGCCTGCCCGGCCTGCTCGTCGCTTTCATGGAGGCGTTCTATGTTTACTTGAAATATTTCAAACTCTGGGAGCTTGGCCGCAAAGGTTAGGCATCTCTGGCTTTTCCGGCAGGCGATCACCCCAATGTGAATCCGCCGATTCTCGATGATTGGTTTCCGCGTCTCCCGCTATCTTCCATGGAAGAATAGAACCTCCGGCAGGCAAATCTGCCGGGGGTTCTGTTTGTAGGGTTCATGGGGCGTTGCCCCCATTGTTGATGAGGTTGCCCGCTCTTAAAGGTGCGGAAGATTTATGACCAAATCACCGCCAATTCGAAAAAGCAGCGCCAGAGAAATTCTGAGGGACATGCCACTGCCTCCAACCGAGGAGCCAGAGGTATCCTACAACAGGCTTTTTGAGACATCGCAGGACGGGATTTTTGTCTTGGATTTCCACACGCGCCGGATTGTGGATGTGAACCCCGCCATGTGCCTTCTCACTGGCATTTCGAGGTCGCGCCTCATCGCGGCGAATCCTGAGAACATCGCTCCCCTGCAAGCACTGTTCCGGATTGAAGGATCATTTTTCGACGAGCTTCGAGCGGACCCTGTCCTTCGCAGGGAGAACCTGAGTGTGGAGAACCGGGATGGTGTGCACATTCAAGTCGAAGCCGTTTGCAATCTCTTCCACTCAGGCGGACGCGAGTTCATTCAATGCAATCTGCGTGATGTTACCCAACACCGTCTGGCGCAGGATCAGGTGCGGCGCATGAACGAAATGCTCGAGCAGCGCGTGGCAGCCCGCACCTGCGAACTCGAGAGCGCGAACCGCGAGTTGGAGGCGTTCACCTACTCGGTTTCTCATGATCTCCGGGCCCCGCTGCGCCACATCATGGGCTTTGTCGAGATTCTTGAAAAAGAAGCCGCCGACACACTCACGGATGCCCAGCGGCGGCATCTCTTCACGATCGGCGGAGCCGCGCGGCGCATGGCGGAGTTGATCGAGGACCTGCTCGCATTCTCCCGCATCGGCCGCTCCGAGGTGCAGAAGGTGACTGTGGACATGCTCACGCTCGTGATGGAGGCGTTGGATGACCTGCGCCATGAAACGAAGGATCGAATCATTAGCTGGAAAATCCAAGATCTGCCCATGGTGACGGTGGACCGCTCGCTCATGCGCCAGGCGCTGGTGAACCTGCTTTCGAACGCCATCAAGTTCACTTCGAAACGCAACCGGGCAGTCATTGAAATCGGCACGGAGCCGGGCCGTAAGGATGAGGATACGATCTACATTCGCGACAACGGTGTGGGTTTTAATCCCCGCTACGCGCAGAAAATTTTCGGCGTCTTTGAGAGACTGCCCAATGCTGACGAGTTCGAGGGGACCGGCATCGGTCTGGCCAATGTGCAACGCATCATCCGCCGTCATGGCGGCCGCGTGTGGGCGCTTGGTAAGGTGGATGCAGGAGCCACATTTTATTTCACCCTCCCCCGCAGAGTTGAAAATGACGCCTGATACGGCTCAAATACTGCTTGCGGAGGATGATCCCGCCGATGTCGAATTGGCGCTCTCGGCCATGCAGGCCGGTGATCCGAGGCGCCGCATCGAGGTCGTGAACACGGGCGAGGATGCGTTGGATTACCTGCACCGCCGCCGGGCATGGAGGGGGCGAGGCGCCTCGCAGCCCGCGTTGGTGTTGCTGGATCTCAAGATGCCCGGAATCGGGGGCATCGAGGTTCTGCGCGCTATTAAAAACGATGCCCGCACGCGGTGCATTCCTGTGGTGGTTTTCACCTCCTCGGGCGAGCGGCGGGATATTTCTCTTTGCTATGAGCACGGCGCGAACGCCTATGTGGTGAAGCCGGTTGACTTCGCCTGCTTTGTCGAAACCCTTCAGGCCATCGGCCACTTCTGGACCAGCCTGAACACCCCCCCGGCGCGTTCGCTTCGCCACCAGAGATGAAGTGCCGGATTCTTCACCTGGAGGACGATCCGCTCGATGCCGAGTTGATCTTGCGCAGGCTGGAAGCGGATGGCTTGGATTGCCAAATCGACCGGGTGGATACGGAGGCGGCTTTTTTGCAGGCGCTCGAATGCGGGGGCATCGATCTCGTTTTGGCCGATTTTTCGCTGCCCGGTGCCGACGGAATGGAAGCACTGCGGCTCGCCCGGCAAGTGAAGCCCGATGTTCCATTTCTCATTGTTTCGGGAGTCATCGGAGAAGAGGCGGCGGTGGATTCCCTTCACAACGGCGCGACCGACTACATCTTGAAAGACCGTCTCTCTCGCTTGACGCCCGCCGTGCGAAGGGCATTGGACGAGGCCGCGCTCCGGCGCGATAGCAAATCTCTCGGCGACCAACTCACCCGTTCCCAGAAACTCGAAATCTTCGGAGAACTCGCGGGCGGTGTAGCGCACGACTACAACAACATTCTTACAATCATCATGGCCAACAGCGGGCTGCTCATGGCCGGACTCGCCGAGGGAACGCGCTTGCACAAGCACGCTTCGCAAATCGAATACGCCTGTGGCCAGGCCGCCTCGCTCACCCGGCAGCTCTTGGTTTTCAGTCGCGACCGGGGGCGCGATGCCGCTGTGCTGAATCTAAACGGCATTGTCCAAAATGCCGAGTCCATGTTGGCGCGCCTGCTTCCCGAAAATGTCGAACTCGCAGTCTCCCCCGCCAATGGCCCGCTGCACATCATGGCAGATCGCGGCGATCTCGAGCAGGTGCTTATCAATCTTGTCCTCAACGCGCGCGACGCCATTCGCTCGCACGGCACGATCCGAATTGAAACAGGGAGGATTCAAAAAGACAGTCAGGCGCTTGTTTTTTTAAAGGTGCGGGACAACGGCGCTGGAATGAGCAGTGAAGTGAAGGCGAGAGTGTTCGAGCCTTTTTTTACGACCAAGCCGGAGGGGAGTGGCACGGGACTCGGACTCGCGACCTGTCGGCGATTGATACAATCCATGGACGGACAGATCACCGTAAAAAGCCATCCCGGTCGGGGAACGGAATTCCGCATTCTGTGGCCTGAGGCGGAAGGTGGCGGGGGTTCTCAAAGCCAGATTCCTGTGCGTGCTGAAATGCCGCGTGGCTGTGAAAAAATCTTGTTGGCTGAAGACAATCACATGCTTCGCGACATGATGGCCGGCCAACTTGAGGAGCTTGGCTATGAGGTTCTGCAAGCCTCCAACGGAATCGAGGGCCTCGATGTCTTCGCGCAGAGCAAGGACAACCCTCCCGTGCTCGTCATTGCGGATGTCGCGCTCCCTCTGCTCAGCGGGCGGGAGATGGGTCGGTTGCTCCAGCGGTCATCGCCAGATTTGCGTGTTCTTCACACCTCGGGACACTCCGACCACACCATAGCTGCGCTGGGATTTCAGCTTCCGGCGGGGGATGTGCTCAGGAAGCCTTTCACGCTGGCCGAGCTGACGCTGAGGATCCGCGAAATCCTCTCTGCCACGAAATAAGTCGTTTCTGTCGCGCGGCCTTTGTTGACAGTGCCCGCCGTCCTCCCCATATTCCGTGCCCGCTCACAGCTGGGCGCACTACTATTTATGGAAAATATTCGCAATATCGCCATCATCGCACACGTCGATCACGGCAAAACGACACTCGTTGACCAGCTTCTCAAGCAGGCAGGAACCTTCCGCGCCAACCAAAAAACCGACGAGCGCATGATGGACTCGATGGATCTGGAGAGGGAAAAAGGCATCACCATTCGTGCCAAGAACGCTGCATTCCGTTGGAAGGATTACCATGTGAACATCGTGGACACTCCCGGCCACGCTGACTTCGGCGGAGAGGTCGAGCGCATCATGAAAATGGTGGACGGTGTGCTCCTCGTGGTGGATTCGCACGACGGCCCGCAGGCGCAAACGAAATTCGTGCTGCGCAAGGCGATGGAAAATGGTCTCAAGCCGATTGTGGTCATTAACAAAATCGACCGCGAGAATGCCCGCCCGCACAAGGTTCTCGACATGGTGTTCGAGCTTTTTATGGAACTCGGCGCAAGCGACGAGCAGCTCGACTTCCCTCATATCTACGCCAGCGCCAAGCAGGGCTTCGCCAAAAACGAAGTCACGGATTCCAGCGACAACATGGAACCTCTCTACGAGGCGATCGTGAAACACATTCCGCCGCCACCGAAGCCTGATGTGGACTTTTTCCGCATGCTCGTGTCGAACCTCGACTACAGCGACTACCTCGGCCGTATCGCCTATGGACGCATCATCAGCGGCAAGGTTGAGATGGGTCAAACAATCGTCTGCATTCACAAGGGTGGTCAGAAGGAAAAAGCCAAGATCACGGCGATTTTCTCCCACGAGGGCTTGGAAAAAGTGCAGGTCCAAGAGGCTTCATCCGGCGACATCGTGGGTATCAGCGGATTCGAAGAGATTTTCATCGGCGAGACGCTGGTGGACAACGAGGAGCGCGAGGCCCTTCCATTTGTCGAGATCGATCCGCCTACGATCTCCATGAAAATCTGCGTGAACGACTCGCCGCTGGCTGGTCGAGAAGGAAAGCTACTCACCGCGCGTCAGATTCGCGACCGCCTCATTCGCGAGACACGCGGCAATGTTTCCATCATGGTCGCCGACACTGATGTTGCAGGCCACTTTGATGTGAAGGCCCGTGGCGAAATGCAAATCGCCGTGCTCGTGGAGCAGATGCGCCGCGAGGGATTCGAACTCCTTGTCTCCCGCCCAGAGGTTATTTTCCGGCGCGCCGAGGACGGTTCCGTGCTTGAGCCGATGGAGACCCTCTATGTCGATGTCCCGCCGGAGAACCTTGGTGACATCTTGCAAAACCTCGCTGGCCGCAAAGCCGAGATCGTCAATATGGAGCACAACCCGCACAGCGTCCTGGTTCAAGCCATCACGCCGACGCGTGGCATCATCGGCTTTGAAACCGATCTCGTGAACCTCACCAAGGGACACGGCATCGCCAGCCACCTCTTCAAGGAATACGGACCGCACAAAGGCGAGATTCCAAGCCGCAACAACGGTGTGCTCGTTTCGATGGAAGGCGGCACCAGTATGGCCTACGCGCTGGACAGTATCCAAGAGCGCGGTCGTCTCTTCATTGGGCCACAAGAGGAAATCTACGAGGGAATGATCATCGGCGAAAACGCCCGCCCCGACGACATGCCGGTGAACCCCTGCAAGGCGAAAAAATTGACCAACATGCGAAGCCAAGGCGATGGCAAGGGCATCTCGCTCGCGCCGCCGATCGTGATGAGCCTCGAGCGCTCGCTCGAATACATCGCGCCCGACGAGTATGTGGAGGTCACTCCCAAATCGCTCCGTCTCCGCAAAAAAATCCTCGACGCAAACGCGCGCAAACGCGCCGAAAAATCGGCCGGGGTTTTTGCCTGACGCACCGCTTCCTTCGAAAAGCCCGGAGCCGCAAGCTCCGGGCTTTTTTGCGTTTTCGACCCGCATCATGGGTGCTCCAAACAGATTTCCAAGGTCCACGGGTTGACTCAGGGCAGCTCATGGATTATTTCGAGGCAAAGTGGAGGAGCCGCCATTACAGCCTCGCAAAAAATCGCCCGTATCGTGGGAGCAAGCAGTCGCGCAATTCAAGCGGCACAACCCGGCACATCCGCCTGGGATGCCGAAGTGCAAGCCATCCGCGACGAGAAAAGCATACCTTGGAGAAATCTTGGGAAGTTTGGACCTCCCGACACGATAGCCTCCGAACATCTCGTCTGGTTCCAAGACGGCATGGTTTTCAAAGCCACAGCCTACGATCGTTTTGGACACTCGATTGACAAGGGTCCAGGCAAAGCCACTCCGCTGGAATACCTCCGACGAATTGCTGCGAGCAACGAAGCGTTCAATGATTCCGCAACGATCGTCGGAAAATTTGAAAACGAAAACGGGAGCTTGGGATTGATCCACGCGCAGGAATTCATCGCACAGAATCCGGCAGGTGCATTTCACGCAACACCGGAGCAACTCATCAAATTTTTGGAGTCGCTCGGGTTCTTCCCATCAGAAGGCCATTTTTCAAAATACGAGGTCTGGGCAAATGCCGATCTGGGGATCGAGCTAGCCGATTTCCATTCGGGGAATGTGATTTTAAACAGCGAGGGGATGGTTGTTCCAATCGACATCGTTGTCCACAAATTCGATCCTTCAAAAGGCGTCGACTTTTTTTAATCGGCGGAGCTGCTCGGATTCGCAGAAAGGATTGACGCGCCCGCCGCGCTCACCCAGTATCCCCGCTCTTTTCACATTTCATGCGTCATACCATATCGATTCTCGTTGAGAACAAATTCGGCGTGCTGACCCGCGTGGCGGGGATGTTCAGCGGTCGCGGGTTCAATATCGACACTCTCAATGTCGGTCCCACACTGGATGCCTCAGCGTCCCGCATGACGATTGTGGTGCGCGGCGACGACAAGGTTCTTGAGCAGGTCACCAAGCAGTTGGAAAAGCTCGTGGATGTGATCGATGTCCAAGATTTCCGCGACGAAGAGTATGTAGACCGCGAGCTCGTGCTGCTCCGCGTCAATGCCACCTCCAAGACCCGCGCCGAGGTGATGCAGATTTGCGATATTTTCCGCGCGAAGATCATCGATGTCCAAGCCGAGAAGCTCGCTATCGAGGTCACCGGCACCGAGAACAAGATCAACAAATTTCTCAGCCTCATGGAAGGCTTCGGTATTAGCGACCTGACCCGCACCGGCAAGATCGCCCTCGCTCGCGCCAATTAACCCCACACGACACTCAACCCAACACTAAAAAACCAAACAACCATGCCAGCCAAAATCCTCACCGACAAAGACGCCGATCTCAAATTTTTCAAAGGAAAAACCCTCGCGGTCCTCGGCTTCGGCTCCCAAGGTCACGCCCACGCTCTGAACCTTAAAGAGAGCGGATGCAAAGTCATTATTGGCCTTTATCCGAAGTCCAAGAGCCGTGCCGTTGCTGCCGCTCAGGGCTTCGAAGTTTTTGACACCGCCGAGGCCGTGCGCCTTGCGGATGTGATCATGGTTGCCATTCCCGACACCAAGCAACCCGCCGCCTACAAGGCCGACATCGAGCCGAACCTCACCCCCGGCAAGACTCTCGTCTTCAGCCATGGCTTCAGCATTCACTACAAGACCATCGTTCCGCCGAAGAACGTGAATGTCATCATGGTCGCTCCAAAAGGCCCGGGTCATATCGTTCGTCGCCAATACACCGAGGGCAAAGGCGTGCCAACCCTCATCGCCGTTTACCAAAACCCCGGCAAGGATGCGAAAAAGATCGCCCTCACTTGGGCCAAGGGCATCGGCGGCACACGCGGTGGTGTGATTGAGACCTCATTCAAAGAAGAGACCGAGACCGATCTCTTCGGCGAGCAGACTGTTCTCTGCGGCGGCGCCTCCGCGCTCGTCCAGGCTGGATTCGAAACCCTCGTCGAGGCCGGTTACTCACCCGAGATGGCCTACTTCGAGTGTCTCCACGAGTTGAAGCTCATCGTCGATCTCATGAACGAATCCGGTATCGCCGGCATGCGTTTCTCGATCAGCGAAACCGCCAAGTGGGGCGATGTTTCCGTCGGACCAAAGATCATCGACTCCTCGGTGAAGAAGCGTATGAAAGCGGCGCTCAAAGACATCCAGACCGGCAAATTCGCCAAAGACTGGATCAAAGAATACGAAGGCGGCTACAAGCGCTACAACGCACTCCTCAAGGAAGGCGAGAAACACGGCATCGAGAAAACTGGCGAGCGTCTACGCGGCCTCATGCCCTGGATCAAAAAGCGCAATCTCAAAGGCACCCAAGCCTCCTACTCGAACTAAAAACTTCTTATTCCTATGGCCGAGACCTCCTCACAACCCATCAGCGTCATCACAGGCGGTGCGGGCTTTTTGGGCTCACACCTCACCGACCGTTTGCTTGCAGAGGGCCATCGCGTCATCGCGATCGACAGCCTCATCACTGGCAATGTCGCGAACATCGAGCATCTCGCCGGGAACAAGAACTACAAATTCATCTGCCACGATGTCACCGACTTCATCTACATCCCAGGTAAGGTCGATTACGTTTGGCATTTTGCGAGTCCAGCCAGTCCGATCGATTACCTGCGCATTCCGATCCCGACCCTGAAAGTCGGCTCGCTCGGAACGCACAACGCGCTCGGTCTGGCTAAGGATAAAGGCGCGGCGTTCATCCTAGCCTCGACTTCCGAGTGCTATGGCGATCCGCTCATTCATCCGCAGACCGAAGACTACTGGGGCAATGTGAACCCCATCGGGCCACGTGGCGTTTACGATGAAGCCAAGCGTTTTGCGGAAGCCATCACCATGGCCTACCACCGCTATCACGGCATGAATACGCATATCGTTCGTATTTTCAATACTTACGGTCCACGCATGCGCCTTGATGACGGACGCGTTGTGCCTGCTTTCATCGGTCAAGCGTTAACTGGTCAGCCTCTTACGATCTTCGGCGATGGATCCCAGACCCGCAGTTTCTGCTATGTTTCGGATCTCATTGATGGAATTTTCCGCTTGATGATGAGTGATTTCCACGAGCCAGTGAATATCGGAAACCCGCGCGAGATGACAATCCGTCAATTCGCCGAGGAAATCCTGCGCATCACTGGCGCAGCCTGCCAGATCGAGCACAAGCCGCTCCCCGTTGATGATCCCAAGGTGCGCCAACCGGACATCACCCGCGCCAAGACAATCCTCGGCTGGGAGCCGAAGGTTGACTTCGACAAAGGCATTCGCGAGACCATCGAATTCTTCCGTGGCCGCGTTTGAGATTTACTTAAATCCCATATCCGAATAACACCCTCACCATGAGAAAAAGTTTGTTCCCCGCGACAATCCTTCCTGCCTTGTTCCTTGCCCTTTGCGGCATTTCAGCCCAAGCCCAGGTCAAGTCGGAATTCACCATCAAAAAAATCGAACCCGCGCTTGTTGAAACGCCACAAATTTCGGCCGGCACCTACCGCAAGCAGCAACCTAGTGCGGCACGGCCAACTCCTTGGCTCGAGGTGGATGTGAATTTCGAGCGAGACGAGGTATCGAAGGAAGCATCGAAGTTCTCCGATGAACTCACGGTGAATTTCTACATCCTTCTCAACAACGCTGCGATCAGGGAGGACAAGCAATCCACTCTTCTCACAGGCAGCACCACGATTTCCGATGTGCCTTACGGCAAAGGACTTCATGCCGCCGCCTTCGTGGCTCCCCAGACGCTCGCTCGTTATTTTGACGGCAAGGCACCGACCACCATTCAGCAAGCCATCATTGATGTGGGTGTCACCATTTCAGATTCCACCGGCGTGGTGGCCATTTCCTCGTTCAAGAGCGCCGAAGTCGCCAAGCAGGGTAAAGGCTGGTGGGAATCCGAATCCGGGATGACCAAAGTGACCGGCCGCGTTCTGGAAAAGAGCCAGACTCCCTTCGCGCCGCTCGCTTGGGATTATTACCTGCCCTCGAAATCCAAAGCAGCCAACTGATCCGACCCAAAGATGGCCCGTCCAGCACGCATTTTCACCCTCAACCTCGGCATGCAGACCGTGAGCATGGCCGAGTTTCAGGAATTGCCTGCCGGTGGATTGAAGCTCGTTGCGCTCAAAACATCCGAACTCATCGTCGATCCCGCAGCAGACGCCACGCGGAATTCCCAGATCGAATCGGTTGCGGCGGAACTCCGCACCGCCCTGAAGGCTCCCAAAAACGCCAAGACCCACATCTGCCTGCCATCGCAGAGCGTCTTCTCGCGCTTTGTGAAATTGCCCGGCGCCACGGCCAGTGATGTCGAATCCATCATTGGTTTCGAGGCCCAGCAGAATGTGCCTTTCCCGATCGACGAAGTGGTTTGGGATTACCAAATCATGGGCGACCGCCGTGGCGAAACATGGGATGTCTCGATCGTCGCCATGAAGGCGGATCAACTCAACGAGGTCGTCGAATCTGTAGAAAAGGGCGGCATAGCACCTGGGCGAATCGATTTCGCACCAACCGCGCTTTTCAACTCCTTCCGCTACAACTACGCCGATGCCAAGGGCTGCTCGCTCCTACTGGATCTTGGTTCGCGCACCACAAACCTCGTCTTCATCGAGGACAACCGCCTCTTCAGCCGCAGTATTCCAATCGGCGGCAATACGATCAGCACCGCCATTTCCAAGGAATTTACGCAGGAAATAACGGTCGCTGAAAAACTCAAACTCGAGAAGGCCACGGTCGGACTCGGAGGAGCCTATGCGGAGTCCGAAGACCCCACCGAAGCCCGCCTCGCCAAGGTCACCCGGAATACCATGACCCGTCTCCATGCGGAAATCGCCCGTTCGATCAATTTCTACCGCACCACCCAAGGCGGCACCACGCCGATGCGGGTCCTCATCTGCGGCGGCGGCACGGGCCTGCCCTACATGACGGAATTTTTTGCAGAAAAACTTCAGGCGCCGGTGGAGTATTTCAATCCCCTGCGCAATGTGGAGGCTGCTCCTGATGCCCTTCCGCACGGCACCGCTCACTGCGCTTCGGGCCTTGGTGAACTGGTCGGTTGCGCTCTGCGTTCTCTTAAGAATTGCCCGATCGAGATCAATCTCACGCCTCCCAGTGTCAAGCAGGCCCAGCGTTTCGCAAAGCGGGTTCCGGCCTTGGCCATAGCGGCGCTATTTTTCATTATTACACCCGCCCTCTGCTGGCTTGATCTCGACGAATCCGCGCTCCGCATTAGCGAGAGGGTCCAACAGCAAACGGCTGAAGTTGCCCGCCTCGATAGTCTCTCCAAGGGCATCACCTCCACGCTTGCGGAACGCGACAAACTCGTCGCCGAAGCAGCCCCCTTCCTCGCAGTAGCCGCCGAGCGTTCCGTGTGGGCCTCTATCATGGAGGAACTTGCCGCCACCATCCCACAACGCTTCATCTGGATCACCCAGATCAAGCCGGTTGAGGGCGTCATCGCCACTCCCGAACCAACACCCGCCCCCGGGGTAAAAGCCCCGCCGAAACCCACCACGCCAGCCATAGCCCCGAGAGCGATCACGGCCATCGAAATCAACGGCCTCTACCTCGACAACCCGCCAAACGGCGAGGGGGCTGGCGTGATCGACAAGTTTTTCAACAATCTCAAACCTTCCGCCGTCTTTGCCATCGGCGAGGATCCCTCGCAAATCATTACCCGTCGCACGACGCCCACAGGCGAAACATGGGCCTACGGCTACACGCTTGTCCTTCCGCTCAAGCAACCGCTCATCCTGCCATGAACTGGTTCAAACAAAATCCCATTGCCGCTGTGATCATCCTAGTGGCCGTCATAGGCACCGGAGCCACTTCGTATTTGGCGGTGGATGCCCAAGCGCGTCGCGACGAGGCACAGGCGAATCTCGATTCGCAACTGCAAAAACTGAAGCAATTCCAAAACCAAAAGCCCTTCCCGACCGAAAGCAACCTCAAGGCCGTGCAGGCGAGCCTTAAGGAATACCGTGAAGAAATCGCCAAGTATCGCACCGCACTGGCTGCGATGGAGGAACCGCTCGCCCCCATCAACCCTCAGGAATTCCAGGATGACCTCCGCAAGGCAGTGGATGAATTGAGGAAAAAGGCGCTCGAAAAAGGCGTGACTCTTCCAGACAACTTTTTCTACGGCTTCGATGAATACCAAGCCACACCGCCATCCCAGCAGGAAGTCGGAGAGCTGAATCGGGAATTCCGCATTATCCGCCGACTCACGGATGAAATCGTCGATCTCAAAATCGGGTCCATCGCATCCCTTAAAAGACAGGAAATCCCGACTCCATCAGCGACTCCCAGCCCGACACCAGCCGCCAAACCCGGTGCCACACCAGCGCCAAAGGCCCCTTCCGTTTCCACCAAAACTTTCACGATCACCTTCACCTCGCCTCAGGAAAAGCTCCTCACCGCCGTTAACATGATCCAAGACGCGGACGAATTTCTTCTCATTCGCTCGCTCACGATGGACAACACAAGTCCACAACCGCCGCTTCGCACCCAATCCGGCGACTCTTCGCCGACGGAAGGCATTCCAACACCTGGCGCTTCCGCAAGCGCACCCGAAACCATTCAAGCCGTCCTTGGCCGCGAATCCGTCCTCGCCAGCCTGACCATTGAAATCCTCGACTTTCCCGACTGGGAAACCAAAACATCGGACCAGCCGAAGACAAACCCTCCGCCCAAGTGAATTCTATGAATTGGGTTAAAGAAAAATACGATATTCTCATTCTCGCCTTGGCCACGCTCTTGCTGGTATCCAACGCCGCATGGATCGCAATGAGCCGCATGGAGCCAGAAGCCGTCCAGGCAGGCCTCACCGCCCCCAAGGACAACGCGATTCCGCCTGTAAATCTTGATGCCATCCGTCAAGCCAGCGCCCTTGCGGACTCTCCATCCATGTGGAAAGCCCCCACCGACCTTCCCGCAGGCTCCGCCGAGCGCGGTTCCCTGCTCGTTTCCCGCCGCTACTTGCTCAAGGATGGCAAACTCATTGACCCCCTGGCAGAAGGCAGCGACCAACTCCATCCACCCCTCACCAACGACTGGCTGCTCGCCAACGGCCTTGATTACACGGACATGAACATCAAGGAAAAGGACGCCGATGGTGACGGGTTCTCAAACCTTGAGGAATTCGAGAAGAAAACCAACCCGAACGATCCCAAAGACGCGCCAGCATCCTTCAACAAGCTTAAACTCGTTGGCTTCAAGCCTGTTCCCTTCCGATTGGAGTTCAAGGGTGACCCCTCGGGAGAAGGCAAGGAATTCCAAATCAACCTGAAAGATTTGAAAGGAAGCGCCCGCAGCCAATACCGCAAAATCGGCGAACAAATCGAAGGAGCGCCATATAAAATTCTTAAATACGAGGCCAAACCCGGCCCTAATGGAGTCAATGCCTCAGGCGACCTCTCCGAACTCACCGTCCAAAACACCGAGACCGGCGACTCGATTATTCTGGTCTTCAACAAAGAGACAAACGATCCGACCTCCTTCGGCACCTTCCGCAACCTGCTCACGCCGGGGGATGTCGACTTCACTCTCAAAAAAGGCGAGGAATTTACCATCAAGCCGGATACCACCCGCAAGCTCAAACTTGTTGACATCACATCTTCTAAAGCTCAAATACGAGACATCTCCACCGGAGACATCTTTTCTGTCTTATCGACCGACAGTTCATCTCCCTGACCTGAAATGACTAAATTCCCACTCTGGTTCCCAGTTTTTCTCCTAGTCGGCGTAACATCCTCAGTCGTTCATGCTCAATACCCTGGCGTTCAAGGTGCTGTCGAGTCACATATTCAAGTCCTTGAGCAAAAACGCGCTTATTGTGCTGAACTGGTGCAAAAGGGAAACGCAGCCGTAGCTGACAACGATTACGAGTCCGCTTACGCCCTCTATAAAAGCGCGGTGGATACCCTTCCGCAGGGCGGCGAGGCTTCCTCCGACCTGCGGAAGCAGGCGCTCGGCGGATTCTGCAACGCTGCCGTCCTGCTAGCGCGTCAGCGTGTATCCGAAGGTCGTTACGCGGATGCCCGCACGACAGTGGAAGTGGTCTTGGAAAACCGCTACGACCCAAACTACGCTCTCGCCAAGAGCCTTCGCTCCCAGCTCATGGATCCACAGGGATTTGCGGATCGCGGGACTCATACGCCCGGGTCCATTCGGCCCATGGAGGAAGTCAAGCGCCTCATTCAAGAGGGCGAAGGCTACTACGCGACCGGGCGCTACGATCTCGCGTTCAAACGCTGTGAGCAGACCCTGAACATCGACAAATACAACATCGCTGCCCGCCGCTTGATGGAAAAAATCAATGTGGCCCGCCAAGAGTATGCCGACGCAGCCTATAGCGAGACGCGCGGTGCCATGCTCACCGCTGTGGACAAAGCCTGGGAGCTTCCAGTCAGGAAATTCACAGACGGACCAACCGCCATCGTCGAGCAACCACAAATGGACAGCAAAGGTAGCCAAGCAATCAACGACAAGCTCGACACGATCATCATCCCTCGAATTGATTTCACTGATTCTTCCATCAAAGAAGCCCTCGACTTCATCAAGAAGCGCGCTGCCGATTTGGATACAGGCGATTCCGACAATAAAGGCATCAACATCGTCCTCAAGCTACCGCCCGAATCTCCCGACGCCTCCTATCCGATCACCCTTTCACTCTCAGATGTCCCTCTTCGCGAAGCTCTTCGCTATGTAACCGAGGCAGCGAATCTCAAGATCAAAATCGAAACACACGCTGTTGTCGTAGTGCCTGCCACTGAGAATACGGATGTGCTCATCACTAAGGAATACAAAGTGCCTCCAGGTTTCATCACGGCAACACCAGGTAGCGCGCCTCCGCAAGTCAGCGGCTTGGCGGCAGGTTCCCAATCCGTCATCGCCGCACGCTCCATAGCCAAGGATTTTCTGGAAACCCAAGGCGTGGAATTCCCCGAGGGAGCGAGCGCCAACTACATTTCGCTCACCAGCCGTCTCATTGTAAAAAACACCCAAGCCAACTTGGAACTCATCGATGCCCTTGTGGATACATCAGTTGCCACGAGGCCGACACAAGTTGAAATCGAAGCGAAGTTTCTCGAAGTCTCTCAAAACAACCTCAACGAACTCGGCTTCGACTGGCTCCTCGGCCAGTTTGCCCTCGCCGGTGGATCCGGAGTGTATGGTAGTGGCGGAACAATCGGCCTTGGCAGATCCCTCAATAACAACGGATACCCTCTGATCAATCCTGCCAACAACCTTCCCGTCGGTGCCAATTCCGCAACATCCGGCCCTATGACAGCCGGCAATCGTGGCGGAACCACTGGCATCAGCTTGAATGCGGTAGATGCCGTTCTCCTCGGCTCGCCTACGGGTCCAGCTCCCGGCGTGCTAAGTGTCGCCGGCGTGTTCACAAACCCTCAATTCCAAGTAGTTCTCCGCGCCTTGAGCCAAAAGAAGGGAATCGACCTCGTCAGTGCTCCAAAAGTCACCACAAAAAGCGGTAGCACCGCGAAAATCGAAATCGTCCGCGAGTTCCGCTACCCCAGCCAGTTCGACCCTCCGCAACTCTCCGCCACCACAGGCTCCACCTATGCTCCGGTTGTTCCCAACTCGCCGAGCGCTTGGGATACAAAAAATACAGGCATCACCTTGGAGGTTGAGCCAACCGTGGGACCTGACTCCTACACGATCGAGCTTCGATTGGCTCCTCGTGTGATTGAATTTGATGGTTTTATCAATTATGGAAGCCCTATTTACGCCTCCGTCCAATACAGCACACCTCTCTTGGCCCTTCCCTCCACCACTTTCGAAGCCACGCCGAACACAATCAACCAACCCGTTTTCTCCACGCGGGAAGTCGAAACCCAGGTATCTGTTTACGATGGACAAACCGTCGTTATGGGCGGACTCATGCGCGAGGATGTTCAAAAAGTTCAAGACAAGGTTCCGATTTTGGGAGATATCCCACTTGCAGGAAGGCTTTTCCGGACAAATGTTGATCAACACATCAAGCGCAACCTTCTCATGTTTGTCACGGCTGGCCTGCTGGATCCTGCCGGCCAACCGATTATCGAAGCGGATGAAGATGATCAACTTCTGCCTGAAGTGGATGTCAATGCCATGTTGAGTGATGCCATTCCAACAGATGTCCTTTCAGCTCCGCTTCCCCAATAAATCCTAACCGATGACTTTTTCACTTAAAACAAGCCATTTGTATTTTGGAGTTAGCCATACACTTTTGGCATTCTCTGCATTGCTTGCTTTCGCATCTTCCTCGGCGCCATTGCAAGCGGAAACGGATCTGGTCGCCATCTCGGAACGCGAAATTCTGAAGAGACAGGAGGAGGTCAAGCAGGCGGAACAACTTGTCAACCAAGCCCGCCGCGACCTTGCCGACAAAAACCTTGAGGGGGCGTATTCTAACTATCTTCAAGCCCTCCAAATCACCCGACCGGGTGCCTCAACTCAAAAGCAGCGCGCAGCCCTAGTCGCGGAGTTTAGCAAAACAGGTATCGATTACGCCAATTGGCTCATCAGCAACGGACGGTATCAAGATGCAGAAAACACGGCCAAAACAATCCTATCGCCGGATTTCAACCCAAACTTTAAGCCAGCCATGCAGATGCTCGCCAACTTGGAGCAACCGGGCTACTACAACCGCACCGTCACACCCGCCTTCGCTTCCAAGCGCGAGGAGGTGAAGGCTTTGCTGAACCAGGCCGAAGGATATCTGGCCACGGGCCGCAATGATCTTGCGCTCAAGCGCTACGAGCAAGTTCTGAATCTAGACCCCTACAGCACCGCTGCCAGAAATGGCATGGAGATGGTGAATAAACAACGCAAGACCTATTACGACAGCGCCTACAATGAAACCCGCAGCCGCATGCTCTGGCTTACGGATCGTGCTTGGGAACGACCGGTTCGGAAACTCACGCCAGCAGGACGGGATACGGATGGTTCTTCCTTCGGAACCAACACTGCTGCAGGCTCCAAGGATGCGATTAACAACAAACTCAACAAGATCATCATCGACCGTATGGATCTTGACCAAGCCTCGATCCGGGAGGTGGTGGATTTTCTCAAGCAAAAAAGCCGTCAACTTGATAACAGCACGGATGATCCGAAGAAAAAAGGCGTCAATATCGTTCTCAAACTGGCAGCGCCTGCTGCCGCGCCCGCAGCCGATGGACAGGTGGAGGAACCTCCTGCGTCTGAAGCTGGAGTGACGGAAGATACAAAAATATCCATCGCACTGAAAAATGTCCCACTCATCGAAGCTGTGCGCTACCTGACGGAACTTGCTGGTCTCAAATACAAAATCGAGCCCTTTGCGGTTTCCATCATTCCTCTCACGGAGAACACCGAGGAGCTGGTAACCAAAGAATACCGCGTGCCACCTGGATTCATCCCAGCCTCGGTTGGCGAGAGCGCTCCCTCCGGACCACTTCCTGGAGGCCAAGCGACAGGGGATGCCAATACGCGCATTACTGGTCGCCGTAATGCCACTCAATATTTTACCGAGCAGGGAGTTCCTTTTCCAACGGGCGCGTTTGCACAATATATTGCCTCTGGTAGCAAGCTCATTGTAAGGAATACCCAAGCTGCTGTTGATCTTATTGATACCATTGTAGAAGGAGCGACTGGCGTGGCTCCAACCCAAGTGGAAATCGAATCCAAGTTCGTAGAAATTTCGCAAAATAACTTGAACGAACTGGGATTCGACTGGCTGCTGGGACCATTTTCCATCGGTGGTGGGGTTTATGGTGATGGTGGAACGCGCGCGGGCGCCCAAGAGCTATCCTCCCAATACTATGCAAATTACCCATTTGGCAATGTGGGCGCGAATCCTCTAACTGCAGGCAACCGTAATGGCATTGGAACAAGTTACAATTCAGCGATAACTGCAAACAGCTTGAATGCTTTGCTGGGAGGAATACCCCAGGGAACAAATGTGGCTTCCCCTGGTGTTTTCGGAATAGCGGGTGTATTCACGAATCCCCAATTCCAAATGGTGATTCGTGCCCTCAGCCAACAAAAAGGCGTCGACCTCATGTCTGCTCCCAAAGTCACTACCAAGAGCGGCATCAAGGCTACGATCAAAGTCATCAGGGAATTTCCCTACCCTACGGCCTTCAATCCACCACAAGTTCCGCCACCCACAACAGGGAGCCAGAGCTCGAGCACCACGCCCGCTTCTGGCATTGTTGTTACAAGCGGTGCCGTGACGCCCTCGACCCCATCTGAATTTGAAAAACGCGATCTCGGCGTAAGCCTCGAGGTCGAACCGCAGGTAGGTGCTGACAATTACACGATCGATCTCTCGCTTTCGCCGGAGGTTGTGGAGTTCGATGGATTCGTGAATTACGGCAGCTCGATCAATGGTCCGCGTTACAATCCTGCATCCATTGCTGCCGGCAACCCTTCGGGTATCGTCCCCTTCGTCATCACTCCGAATGTCATCAACCAGCCAATCTTCTCCGTCCGCAAAGTAACCACCAGCGTGAGCATCTGGGATGGTCAGACGGTTGCCCTCGGCGGGCTCATTCGCGAGGATGTGCAGAAGGTGAACGACAAGGTGCCGATCCTCGGCGACATTCCGCTGGCTGGGCGTCTCTTCCGGTCCAATGTGGATCAGAAGATCAAGAAAAACCTCATTGTTTTTGTCACGGCCCGTCTTATGAATGCTGAAGGACAGCCGTTGCTGCAACAGGATGACGAAGAAGAGGCGGTCGAACCGATCGGCCTCCCTGAAGACCTGCCGCCTCCGGCGATCACAACGCGCTCGGTTGGGAAATAGCCCTCGGACAAGCACAGTTCGACGGAGGAGGTCTTGATTAGGGTTCATGGGATTCTAAGATGTTGCGATGATTTCGATCCGCGAGGATTTTGAGGTTGGCACGGCCTCGCCGTTCCAAAGCGAGGTGGAGGGGATTTTCTCGGAGACCGGTATTTTGTCGGGCGCTGCATCGTTTGAATACCGCGCCGAGCAGCAGCGCATGGCAGGGGCGGTGGCGCGAACGATCGAGACGGGCGGGCATCTTGTGGTCGAAGCAGGCACAGGCGTTGGAAAATCCCTCGCTTACTTGGTGCCGGCGGCATTGCATGCGGTGCGGACGAAGCGCAAGGCAGTGATCTGCACACACACGATCGCGCTCCAGGAGCAGCTCATGTTCAAGGACATTCCGCTCGTGCAAAAAATCGTCCCCGATGAGTTCGAGGCGGTGTTGCTGAAGGGGCGGCAGAATTATCTGTGCACCACGCGCCTCGCCCGCGCTCTGAATCAGTCGAAGGAATTGTTCACCACCCCCCAGCATGCCGAGTTGGAGCGCATTCGGGAATGGAGCATGCAGACGAAGGACGGCTCCTTGAGCGATTTTCTGGAGCAGCCGGATCCCGCCGTGTGGGAGGAGGTTCGCAGCGAGCAGCACCTCTGCACTCCGAAGACATGCGGCCCGGGAAGCGGGTGCTTTTATCAAAACCTGCGCCGCCGCGTGGCCAACGCCAAAGTGGTCGTCCTCAATCACGCCCTGTTTTTTACACTACTGAATGCGGTGGAGGATGCCGAGAGTAGAACCGGCGGGCTTCTTTTCGCGAATGACTTTGTGATCTTCGACGAGGCCCACACGATGGAGGAGGTCGCCGCGCGCCATATCGGCATGGAGGTGTCCCAACTCGGCCTGCGCCGCGTCATTCAGCGTCTCTACAATCCCCGCAGCAAAAAAGGTCTCTTCCAGATGCTCAAAAACGGCCCTGCCTGCCGCGCGGTGAGCGATATCCTGCCCGTGGCCGACAGCTTTTTTCAGCAGGTCACGAAGCAGTGCGTATTCAAAAAAGGAAGGGAGTTCCGTGTCCGCGAAGCAGGCCTCGCCGAGGGTGGCGAGGTGTGTGGCGCCTTGGCGCGTCTCGGCGAGTTGATCGGCATCGAGGCGGGAAAATGCGACGATGAAACCCATACCTCCGAACTCCAGGAGGCCGCCCGCAAGCTGCGGGAGGCGCGTGGGGCGATCACGGACTTTCTCGCGCTCGAAGAACCCGACCATGTTTACTGGGTGGAACAATACGGCCGCACGGAGGAGTTCTGCACACTCCGCACCGCGCCTGTGAATCTCGCCGACGCCCTCCGGCGTCTCATCTTTCGCGAGGGCGCGTGCACCGTGCTGACCAGCGCGACGCTTTCCACCGGCGCTCCGGATTTGTCGTATTTCCGAAACCGCGTGGGGGCAGAGGATGTGCCAGCACTCCAGATCGGAAGCCCATTCGACTACGAGAAGCAGATGAGCCTTCACCTTGTCGAGAAGATGCCCGAACCAAAGGCGCCGGATTACGAGGCTTCGCTGGCCAAGTGGATCGCCCACTTCACCGAGAAAAGCGAAGCCCGCGCGTTCGTGCTCTTCACCAGCTATCAGACGATGCGCTCGGTCGCGGAATTGGTGGAGCCCGTTTTCGAAAAGCGTGGCTGGCAACTCCTCGTGCAGGGTGGGGGAATGCCCACGCAACGGATGGTGGCCGAGTTCAAAGACAACCCGCACAGCATCCTTTTCGGCGTTTCCAGTTTCTGGACCGGCGTCGATGTGCCCGGCGAGGCCCTCTCAAGCGTGATCATTACCCGACTCCCCTTCACCACGCCCGACCATCCTCTCACCGAGGCGCGTCTGGAGGCGATCGAGGCCGAAGGCGGGCGGGCGTTTGAAAACTACTCGCTTCCCGAGGCGATCCTCAAACTCCGCCAAGGCGTGGGCCGCCTCATTCGCAGCAAGACGGATACCGGCACGATCGTGATTCTCGACAGCCGGATCGTATCGAAGCCGTATGGACGCGCCTTTCTGAGGGCCATGCCGAAATGTCCGGTGGAAATCCACTGAAGCTGGATTTTTCAGATCGAAGCTGATTAGCCTGCACCCGTGGAATCCATACGCCTACAGGAAATGCCGATGGACGAGCGTCCGCGCGAGAAAGCCGAGCGCCATGGTTTCGAGGCGCTCTCGGATGCCGAGCTGCTGGCGATTTTCATCCGCACCGGTATTCCTGGGAAAAACGCACTCGCCGTGGCACGCGATCTCCTGCGCGACTGCGGCGGCTTCGCGCAACTCTCCCGCTGCACGCCCAAGGAAATCCGCCGCCATGCCAAGGGCATTGGCCCTGCGAAATCCCTCGAAATGGCGGCAGCTTTTGAAATCGGCAAGCGCCTCGCCCGGGGCAAAAGCCTCTCGCCGGTCCTCGACACAGCGGAGCGGATTTTTGATTTCTTCGGCCACGAGTTCATGGCCATGCGACAGGAATCGCTGCGGGTCCTCCTCTTGGACACAAAGCTCCGCCTCATCCGTATGGAGGAAATCAGCCTCGGCTCGCTGAACGAATGCATCGCGCATCCGAGGGAAATTTTCCGCCAAGCGCTTGTGCACAGCGCGTTCGCCGTGGCCGTGGTCCACAACCATCCGAGCGGCGACCCCTCGCCGAGCGCGGCGGATTACCGGATAACGCGTAGCCTGAAAGAGGGCGCGTATTTCCTCCAAATCAATCTTATCGACCATGTCATCCTGGGCTCGCCGGATGGTGGTCGCGTGCCATATTTCAGTTTCAAGGAAGCAGGAGTCATATGAAAATTCATCCCACAGCCATCATCTCACCCGAAGCCCGTCTGGGCGAAAATGTCGAAGTCGGTCCCGGTGCCATCATTGGAGCCGGCGTTGTGATCGGCGAGGGTTGCGTGATCCAAGCTCATGCGGTCCTCGAAGGCGACACCGCACTGGGCGAAGGCAACACCGTGGGCTACGGCGCCATCATCGGCGCCCCACCGCAGGACTACGCTCACTCGCCCGAAATCAAAAGCTCGGTCGTCATCGGCAACTACAACCGCATCCGCGAATATGTGACGATCCACCGCGGAACGAAGGATGGCACCGTGACGCGCGTAGGTGACAAATGTTTCCTCATGGTGGGATGCCATCTCGGACACAATGCGCAGGTCGGAAACGAAGTCGTGATCGTGAACAACTGCCTGCTCGGCGGCTATGTGCAGGTGGGCGATGGAGCCGTTCTGGGCGGCGGAGCCGTTTTCCATCAATTCGTCCGAGTCGGAAAGCGTGCCATGATCGCCGGAGGCTCGCAGTTCAACAAAGACATCCCGCCGTATTCGATGGCCCAACTATTCAATCTTCTGTCTGGCATCAATATCATCGGCCTTCGCCGGGCAGGCTTCAAAGCCGAGACCCGCACTGAAATCCGCCGCGCGTTCAAACTCGTTTTCCGCTCAGAAATGCCAGTCAAGGCGGCGTTGGAAAAAGCCCGCGAGTCGCAATGGGGCCCCGAGGCTCAGGAATTCTTCGATTTCATCGCCTCTTCCAAACGCGGTTGCGCGACGAGCAATCTTGCCAAGGGACAGGTGATCCCGCTCGAGGATATCGTCGAGTAGGCGGCCTCAATTCGGAATTGTGCCCACAGCCAGCGCCAGAGCGGCGAGGCTGGTCGAGTATTCCGCCACAGCACCTGCCCGCACCGAACGCGCTGCAGCTAGTTGGCCTGCCGCCTCGGTGAGTTCAGAAATCTGGCTCAAACCAGCTTTGTAGGCTGCCTCTGTGGCGTTGAGGTTTTCTTGGGCGGATACCACAAAACCCTCGGCAAAATCCATCCGGCGAGCCGCGCTGAGCGTGTCATGGTAACTCGTCCAGACATCCCGCGTCGCGGCGAGACGCGATCCTTCAAGCTCTTCCTTTGCGGCGCTCTCCTCGTCACGCCGCTTGCGAACCCTCTCCACGCGCTCAAATCCATCAAAAAGATCCCACTTCGCCGTGATGAAACCTCCATAGCCATTGATGCCCGCCGCATTCGTTCCCTTATCCTTGCCGGTCTCAGCCGCATACTGGAAGGCCGAGTAGGCGTAGTTCCCCTCGAGTTTCACCTCAGGAAAAAAATCGGCCTCCGCACGTTGACTGGCTGCCTCGCTCGCTCGCACATCCGCGGCACGGGCGGCGAGATCAGGGCGTGATGTCAGAGCGGCCTCGATGAGTTTTCCCGCGCTCTCGCGCAAGTCGCCAGAACTCGCCGGCAGGTCGTTTGAGGCGAGTGTGAGTGGCGAGTTGGCCGGGATGCCGACTGCGATGCACAATTCGCCCAGCGTGTTCCGCACCAAGGCGCGGGCGGCCTCGAGTTCATACTGCGCATCGAGAACATCTTTCCGCGCCCGCAGGAGTTCGGGCCTCGCCGAGAGCCCGTTCCGCACCTCCATCTCGATCGTTTGCTCGGCTGTCTTGGCAAACTCAAGGAGTGAGGCGCCCGCGCGCTCCTTCCAAAGAGCAGCCTCGTGCGCGAAGTAGCGGCGCTGGATTTCAAAGACAACCTCCTGAAGTTTTCTTTCATAAACAAAACCCGCCGCGTCGAAGAGCGCCACCGCACGCGACACATCCGCCGCGCGCCTGCCGAAGTCGAGAAGAAGGTATTCGATCGAAAGAACCGTCGTGGCCTGCTGGCGGGTGAACACATTCGGCGCGGGGATGGCCGGCGTATACCACTTGTCCACTCCGCCCTCAAAGGCGGCTCCGACTTTCGGAAAATACGGCGCCCGCGCCTCGCGGGAACCGGCATAAGCTGCCTCCGCACGGAACCAGGCCGCACGGGTTTTGGGATTGTTCGCCATACCGAGTTCAAGTAAGCGCCCAAGATCGTAGGTCTTCGATTCCTTGAAAACCGGCGTCTCGCGGATTGTAGAATTCCCGGCAAATGCCAGCGCTGAAAAAAGGCACCCGATCGCCAGCGCAATCATTGGCGTTGTATAAATGCGCCGCCATCGGCTATCGAAGAGCATGAACATTGGCGCGGCCAAATTGCCCGCAGTGCTGGCATTGATCAAGTCCTCAGGCGACCCACTCGTGGATGTGGCCGGCGCTTATTTTCCCGCTTGGTTGGCTTGCATGATTGCCGGTGCTCTGGGGACATGGTTGCTCGGCGAGTTTCTATCCCGGTTCGGCCTTGCCGCCGCTCTGCGTCCATCTGCCATCATGTATCCCTGTCTTTTCGCGGCCCTCACCGGTGGTGTGTGGCTTATCTTTTTCTCGGCGCGATGATTTCCGATCCGAAGAAAAGCAGCCTGCCGGTCTGGGTTCTCCGCCTAGGGGGCGCCGCCGCCGCCGTCCTTGTCCTGCTCGCGGTCTGGCAAAACCTGCAAACCTTCCCTCGCACCGAGGATGCCGAGGTGCGGGCGAATGTCGTCGGCGTTGCCCCACAGGTGGGTGGATCGATCACCCGCATTCATGTCACAGACAACCAGGCTGTGAAACAGGGCGATCTGCTTTTCGAGTTGGATTCCCGCCCGTATGAGGCAGCCGCCGCTCAGGCCAAGGCCCATCTGGAGTTGATCGGCCTTGATGTGAAGGCTCTCCGCGACGAAATCACCGCTGCGGAGGCGACACTCCGCGAGCGCCGCGCCAAGGCGGACTACGCCGATTCCCACTACCAGAGGCTCCAACCACTGCTTGCGGGAAATTTCACCTCACCCGACCGCGTTCAGCGGGCGCAGACGGATGCCGAAAGCGCTAGCGCGCTTGTGCGCGAAGCCGAGGCCGCCGTCGAGCGGGCACGAAACAAACTCGGTGAGTTCGATGGACGAAATACTCGTGTAGAACAGGCCGCCGCCGCCCTGCGTGATTTCGAACTCAAGGTTTCCTACTGCAAAATCTACGCGCCGTGTGATGGGTATGTGACCAACCTTCAGATCGCACCGGGAACCTATGCCTCGGCCGGGGAGCAGATCTTTTCCCTCGTCGATTCCTCGGTCTGGTTCGTGCTCGCAAATTTCCGCGAGACTGATCTCCGCCGCATCCAAGCTGGCCAGTCCGCAAGGGTCTATCTCATGGCGCAGCGTGGCAAGGTGGTCTCTGGAATTGTTCAAGGTATCCCCAAAGCGGTCTATCCACTCGGCACCGCATCGAAAGCCACGCCCGGCGGCGAGGGCGTCTTCTCACAGGTCCAGCCAACATTTGATTTTGTGCAACTGGCGCAGCGTTTTCCGGTCAGAATCCTTCTCGAAGGCGAGGGCGATTTCCGCATGGGTGGCCGTGCGGCGGTCATCGTGGATACACGCAGCATTTCGGATGCCGGACGCCTCGAGAAGCTTCAATCGGTCGAGCAGCGCGGCTTCACACCCCCTGCGCCAAATGACTGAGGCCGCTCGTGGCGCATTGCGTCAGGCTCTCGCCGTGGCCCTCGCTGCGCTGATTGTGGGCATTTTTCATATCCCGCAGCCGTTCCTTGCCGTCCTCCTCGCGCAATTGCTCGGCGGCATTCCTTGTCAGAGCGCCTTGGAACTTTTCCGCCGTATCCTCTCTGCATTCGCCGGCTGTCTGGCAGGGGTCGCCATCCTCACACTGGCTCCGAATGAACAATGGATTTCCCTGCCCCTGTTTTTCACCCTCACCGGCTGGGGGACAGTTTTTGCGCTTCGGCGCTTCGGTCCTGCCTGTGGCATTCTCTTTGGCATCGGAATCGTTGCGATGTTTGCCGAGTCCTTTGTTTTTCCGGCGCGTGATATCTTTTTCGGCTTCGCTCATCTCTTTTCCCTCATCACGGCCACTCTGGCTGCGGCGCTGGTGGGCTTGGCCTTTTTTCGAGAGCCCGCAGCTACCAAAAACTACTCTCCCCCGCCGGGCTCTGCTGTGGTGATCGGTGCCGCCGCCGTGTGTGGTCTCATCGCGGCCTGCACGCTTTTGCCCCTTCAGTTGAATGTCACAACGGTGTCATCCCTCACGACCGCCCTGGCTCTCACAATGACCGGCGGAGGCGTGGCTAAAAAATTCGGCGGCGGATTGCTCGGCATTGTTGTGGCGTTGGTTTTCTTGATTCCAATCATCGGGTCGGGAAACGACCTGGCTGTTTTTCTATTGGGTCTGTCAGCCCTCATCGGGTTCTTCGAGTGGTTCGCCCTGCGCCTTCCTGCCCACGCCGCCGTTTTCCGCCAGGCCGCCGCGATGTTTGCTGTGGCGGCAACGATTCTGCCTCAACCGGATCGCTTTATCGCCGATTCGATGGAGCGGATGTGTGCCAGCACCTTCGGCCTTTGCATCGGATCGGCGTGTTTTTTACTACATGCCCTCGCCACCCGTTCCACTGCGGAATGCATGCAAAAAGGGTAAAAAAATTCCTTCGCGCAGGGCATCCGTTTGCTCATAGTTTGCAGGCCTTATGCGAACTCCACTCTTCGACCAACATCTTGCCACCGGCGGCCGCATGGTCGAATTCGCAGGCTGGGAAATGCCCGTTCAATACACCGGAATCCTTCAAGAGCACAAAGCCGTCCGCGAAGCCTGCGGCGTCTTCGACATCTCGCACATGGGCGAGTTTTTCGTGAGCGGCACCGGGGCCACAGCTTGGCTCGATGGATTGCTCACCAACAATCTCGCCGCACTCCCAGTCGGCCATGCCCAATACACGATCCTCCTCAATGAACGCGGCGGGGTGATTGACGATCTCATCGCCTACCGCCTCGGGGAGGAAAATTATCTCCTCATCGTGAACGCCGCCAAAATCTCGGAGGATGCCGCTTGGCTGCGGAAGCATGCCGTGCCGGGCGTTAATTTCAAAGACTGCAGCGTCGAATTCGCCGCTCTCGCGATTCAAGGACCTCAAGCCGCATCGGTCTTTGAAAAACTCTTCCACCGCCCGCTGCCCGCAGAACGCAATCGGGTCGAGGAAATCCAATCCGGCCGGTCGTTCATTGCCACCACAGGCTACACCGGCGAGGCGGGATTCGAATGGGTCATGCCCGCCACAGAAGCCGCCACTGCCTGGCAAGCCGCTCTCGATGCGGGAGCGACCCCCTGTGGACTCGGGGCGCGTGACACCCTCCGCCTCGAAATGTGCTACCCGCTGAACGGCTCCGATCTCTCGCCGGATCGCACCCCGCTCGAAGCCGGTCTGGGATATTTCGTCGATCTGAAGAAGCCCGCATTCATTGGCCGTGATGTTCTGCTCGCCCAAAAGGCTTCCATCCTTCCTCACAAGCTCTGTGCCCTACGCGTCATCGACAAGGCTCCTCCCGTGCGGCCTCACTACAAAGTCTATGTCAACGGCGAGCCGGTCACTGAGACAACCAGCGGGGCCCTTTCTCCTAGCCTCGGCTACGGTATTGCCATGGCCTATCTGCCGCCTGCCTACTGCGATATCGGGCAGATGGTCGACATCGAAGTCCGCGATCGCCGCTTCCGCGCCCAAGTCGTCAAAAAACCATTCTACAAAAAACCATGAATATTCCTGAAAACCTGCGCTACGCCACCTCCCATGAGTGGATTCTTGTCGAGGGCGATACCGGCACCGTCGGCATCACCGACCACGCTCAAGCCGAACTGACCGACATCGTTTTTGCCGAGCCTCCCGCAATTGGAAAATCCGTCAAAGCCGGAGATGTCGCCGCTGTTGTGGAATCCGTGAAAGCAGCCAGCGACATCTATGCTCCGGTGTCCGGCGAGGTCGTCGAACGCAACGAGGCCATCGAAGCCGACCCCTCGCTGCTCAATACCGATCCCTTCGGCGCGGGCTGGATTTTTAAAATCCGCATCGCCGACGCCGCCGAAGTCGCCGCCCTCAAAGACGCCGCCGCATACCGGGAGCAGATCGGAGCATGACCATCGCGGAGTTCGAGGATTTTTGCGAAGCCACCAAGCACATGACGGCCGTCCAACGCGCCGAGGCTTATGGCATCGATATTTCCTTGATCGACGAAAATCTCCGACTCACGCCCACCCAAAAAATCCGGCAAAACGATATCGCCCTCAACCAGGCGGAAGCCCTTCAAGCAGCGCTGAATCAAACCCGTGCCAAATCTGGAATCCATCGCCTGCCGACTCGTTGAGGTCAAGGTGGAGTGTGTTCTTTCGGCCAAGGGTTAAAAAATCCGAACTTACCTCGATCGCCAATCGTTACTCTTTTTCTACATGACCGCATTCGCCAACCGCCATATCGGCCCCTCATCCACTGAAATCGAAACCATGTGCGCCGCGATTGGCGCGCCGTCGCTGGACGCGCTGATCAACGAGACCGTGCCTTCGGCGATTCGCTTGCAGCGTGATTTGAATCTCCCCGCCGCCCGCTCGGAGGAGGAGGCTTTGGCTGAGCTGAAGGCGATCATGGCCGAGAATAAAATCGCCACGAACCACATTGGAATGGGCATTTACGGCACGCACACGCCTGCGGTCATTCGTCGAAACATCCTTGAAAATCCGGGTTGGTATACCGCTTACACGCCCTATCAAGCGGAGATCGCCCAAGGTCGCCTCGAGGCGCTCCTGAATTTCCAAACGATGGTTTGCGACCTGACCGGGATGCAAATTTCCAACGCCTCCCTGCTCGACGAATCCACTGCCGCCGCAGAGGCCATGGCGCTGTGCCAAGACATCAAAGGCGGTGACGCGATCTTCGTGGCGGACCATGTCCATCCGCAAACTCTCGCCGTTCTGCAAACCCGCGCCGAGCCGCTTGGCATTCGGGTTCTCACTGGTTCCGCCGAGGAAGGCCCGCAAGAGCCTATTTTTGCCGCCCTCTTCCAATATCCCGCCACCGATGGCTCGATCTGCGATCTGGAAAAACTCGTCACCCGCACCCACGCATCGGGCGCGCTGGCGGTTGTAGCCACAGATCTGCTTGCGCTTACGCTTCTCAAACCACCCGGCGAATGCGGGGCGGATGTCGTTATCGGATCGAGCCAGCGCTTCGGTGTGGCCCCCGGATTTGGTGGCCCACACGCTGCCTTCCTGGCAACGCGCGACGAACACAAGCGCCGCCTTCCCGGTCGTCTCGTAGGTGTTTCGAAGGACGCTGCCGGCAATCCCGCCCTGCGCCTCACGCTTCAGACCCGCGAGCAGCACATCCGCCGCGACAAGGCGACCAGCAACATCTGCACCGCTCAGGTTTTACTCGCTGTGATGGCCTCGATGTATGCTGTTTACCACGGTCCCGATGGACTTCGCGCCATCGCTGGGCGCGTGCATCGCCATGCCGCAAACCTCGCCGAGTCGCTCAAAAAGGCTGGCCACACCGTGCATCACGCCGCGTTCTTCGACACGGTCAGCGTGACTCCAAAAAACGAATCCGCATCCGCCCTGATCGCCCGTGCCTCGAGCGAAGGAATCAATCTCTGCCTGCTAAATGAATCCACAGTCGCCATCTCGCTCGACGAAACCACGGCCAGCATCGAGCCGCTCCTGAAAATTTTTGGAGCCGCCTTCGTGGAATCCTCCGCCGAAACACCCCGCCGCACTTCGCCATTCCTAACGCATCCGGTCTTCAATACCTATCACACGGAAAGCGAGATGCTGCGCTACATCCGGCGCTTGGATGCGAAGGATCTCTCGCTCACCACATCGATGATCCCTCTCGGATCGTGCACGATGAAGCTCAATGCGACCTCCGAGATGTTGCCGGTGACCTGGGATTCCGTCTCCGCCTTGCATCCAAGCGCTCCCGCCGATCAATCGCTCGGCTACAAAAAAATGGCGCGCCAGCTTGAGGATTGGCTCGCCGAAATTACAGGCTTCGCTGCCGTTTCGCTTCAACCGAACGCCGGCTCGCAAGGCGAATACGCCGGTCTCTTGGCCATTCGTGCCTATCACCAATCGCGAGGCGATGCCCACCGCACAGTCTGCCTCATCCCGACCTCTGCGCACGGCACCAACCCCGCCAGTGCAGTCATGGTCGGAATGCAGGTCGTTCCCGTCGCCTGCGACGCTAGCGGCAACATTGATCTCGCTGACCTCCGCGCGAAAGCTGATCTCCACCGCGAAAACCTATCTGCGGTCATGGTGACCTATCCCTCGACCCATGGCGTGTTCGAGGAGGGCATCCGCGATATTTGCGAAATCATCCACTCCGCTGGCGGTCAGGTCTACATGGACGGCGCCAACATGAACGCTCAGGTCGGTTTGTGCCGTCCGGGTTATTTTGGAGCCGATGTATGCCACCTGAATCTCCACAAAACCTTCTGCATTCCACACGGTGGCGGTGGTCCCGGAGTTGGTCCCATCGGTGTGGCCAAGCACCTCGCCCCCTTCCTGCCCGGCGATCCGCTGAAAAAAGGCAATGCCGTTGGCCCCGTCTCACAGTCGAATCTCGGCAGCGCGAGCATTCTGGTTATTTCCTGGATGTATATCGCGATGATGGGTCCTCGCGCCCTCCGCGATGCCACGGCCGTCTCGATTCTCAATGCGAACTACATCGCCGCACGACTTGGCCAGCATTTCCCGATCCTTTACAAAGGCAAATCCGGTCGCGTCGCGCACGAGTGCATCCTTGATCTGCGCGAATGGAAACAACGCGCCGGCATCGAAGTCGAAGATGTCGCCAAGCGCCTCATGGATTTTGGATTCCATGCGCCGACGATGAGCTGGCCGGTCGCCGGAACCCTCATGGTCGAGCCCACCGAAAGCGAGTCCAAGGTGGAAATCGACCGCTTCTGCGATGCCATGCTTACGATCCACGCCGAGCTTGTAGCCGTCGAATCCGGCACCCTCGACCGGGCCAACAACCCGCTCAAAAACGCCCCGCACACAGCCTCCTGTGTGACCAGCGATGAGTGGACGCGCCCGTATCCGCGCTCCCAAGCCGCCTGGCCCGCACCATGGCTGCGCCAGCACAAATTCTGGCCCAGCGTCGCCCGCATCGACAATGTCCATGGCGACCGGCATGTGTTCTGCAGCTGCCCGCCACTTATCGAAAGCTGAGCCTGCTTAGACAGGCTGGGTGCCTTTGCAGTCGGGATATTTCGTGCAGCCCCAAAATTGCTGCCCGGCATTCTTTCCGCTTTTTGCGGTGCGAAGGGCCATGGGCGATTCGCATTGCGGGCACTTTGGGGGAAGATCGGTCGGATCAGGCGAATCCGACCGATCTTGCTGCCTTCGGTGGGCGAGTCTTGCTGTCGCAAGTTGCTCGGAGTAGCCGCCGCCTTCTACAAAGCCCTTTTCGAGCGCGGCGATTTGGCGGTCGAGGAGGAAGTTCGCCTGATTAATCAGGCAGATGAGTGCGTTCGCGCGGATCGCCGGGTCGTTGCTTTCGAGCCAGTGTGCATAGAGCGCAAAGCGCTGCTCATCGTTGAGATCGGTCAGATCCGCCTGATCCGACCGATCTTTTCGGAACTCCTGCGGGACACGCCGCACGGCGCTGGCTTCCTTGCTGTCGGGATCCCATTGCGGGAGTCGCCGTTGGCGCAGGTAGTCTTCGTAGTCCAGCAGAAGCTCGTCCAAGCTGGAGCGGGCGACATTCACCAAGCGCAGCTCGGTCTGTGATGATGTCGCCGAAGCCCGACTGCCTTCGGCGATGTTTTGGCGGCCGCTGCGGGCGGCTTGGATCATCTGGTCCACAGTGCGCGAGCGGGCATCCAGGAACTTTTCGCAGAACCACACCGTCGCATCGTAGATGATCGTCGTTGTTTGAAAGCTTGCGGTGTCACGGTAACCACCACTTGGGCGCAGTTTTTTCATGGGTTTGATTTTCGATTTTGCAGGGTGTTCGCATGCAGATCGGATTCAACGAAAATATTGTGAACATATCGTTCACCGTCTCCGGCCTGCGGAGCCGCAGTGGATTTGCCATCGCTCCAGCATGGCGGATGTTGTGTGGAAACACCACCGAATGAGAGAGTTTGTTTACAGAATTCCAAAAAAGCGTCTTGAGGCCGTGGCCGCGACTGCTTTTGCCGTGATGATGCTGCTCTTTGCAGCAGACAGCTGGTTCTCCCATGTGACGAGCCGGAACCTGCTCGATTCGATCGTCTGGGTTGACAAAAAACACAGCCAACTTGATCTGGCGAAGGAGGTGCAACTCGAACTCCGCGAAGCCGAGTCCGCGCTCCGCAGCTATGTCATCACAGGCAACTCTGCCAAGCGTGACGAATATCTGAAAAAGTCGTCCACAATCATGGACGAGCGTTTTGAAAATCTTCTCGGAACGGCTGCGGGTGATTACCAAACCCTCCGCGCGCTGGACCGGATCGGGGAGTTGATTCGTCGCTGGTTGGAACTCTTGAACGAGTCCCACATGGCCTACGAAACCGGTTCCGGCGGCCAGAATCCGATTCATCGCAGGGGCGACATCGTCATGCAGCAGATCACGGCGGCATTTCAGGAGTTCGTGGCCGAGCAGCATCAAATCCTGCAGGCACGCATCCTGGAGCGGAAGAACGAATCCGAGCAGCTCATGTATGCCATGGTGGCCAGTGGTGTGTTGGCAGTCGCGATTGCCGCGTTGGCTCTGACCGTGATTCTGCGCGGTCTTTACCGCCATCGCGAAGCGGAGGAAAAAAGCCGGGCCAGCTTGGAGGAGAAGGAAAACCTTTTGAAAGAGATCCACCACCGGGTGAAAAACAATCTCCAGATCATCTCCAGCCTCCTTCTGCTGCAGGCCTCCAAATTGAAGGACGCCGAAGCGGCCGAGATTTTTGCCGAGTGCCGGGAGCGAATTCAATTCATGGCCCGCCTGCACGAGCAACTCTACACCTCGGGAAACCTTCAGCGCATCGAGTTTGGAAGGAATCTCTCCGAAATCGCCGAGACGCTTCTGCATTCGCACTCTCCGGCCGGATGCCAGCTCTCGTTGAAGAAGCGGATCGATCCGCTCGTCCTCGATGTCGACACCTCGCAAGTGCTAGGCCTGCTTGCCACCGAATTGCTTTTGAATTCGCTCAAGCATGCGTTCGCGGGACGCAAGACGGGTGTCATTCGCGTGGAGCTTCACAGTGGCGACAAAAACACCCTCGTCATCAGTGACAATGGCATCGGCCTGCCTGCCAATTTCGACAGCCTGAAAAACGGCCGCATGGGAATGAATCTAGCCCATGCCCTCGCAAAGCAAATTCGCGGCGAGGCCGTGATTTCGAACAACCCCGAAGGAGGAACCTGCGTGTCAGTGGGGTTTTCCCTTGAGCCCACCTTGAAAACGGAGCCGACGGGTCGAAATTCCTAGTATGGAACCGACACGCATTTTAATCGCCGAGGACGAGGCGATCACCGCCACGGCCTTGAAGAGCGAACTTGTCTCGCTCGGCTACGAGGTGGTGGGAATCACGGATACCGCCGAGGATGTCGTCCGCGCCGCAGGCGAATTGCAGCCGGATGTCGTCTTCATGGACATAACTCTGAAAGGCGTGCTGGACGGGATCACCGCTGCCGTGGCCATTCGAGGCAGAACCGGTGCGCCCGTTGTTTTTCTCACGGCGCATGCGGATGAAAAAACCATGAAGCGCTCGGTTTTTGCCGGGCCATTCGAATACATCCTGAAACCATTCACTCGAAAAGAGCTTCAAAAAGCCGTTGAAGCTTCCCTGCAGAAGCGCGAAGCGGAACTTGCGGAACGCGCCATGCTCCAGCACTGAAGCTCAGTCTCGCTTTTGCAGGGAGGATCACCAAGCATTCCTGAAATGGCAATCGATCCGGTTTGTGGCATGGAGGTGGACGAATCCACTGGACTTCGCGGCCAGCGCGGCGGCGAGGTCTTTTACTTTTGTTGCGAGCATTGCCGACAAAAGTTTCTGAAGCCCCCGGCTGAGACGAAGCCGGCGCCTCAAAATGCCATACACACTTGTCCGATGCACCCTGAGATTCGGCAGGATCATCCTGGCGATTGTCCCAAGTGCGGGATGGCGCTCGAGCCAATCGAGGCCACGGCAGAGAGTGCCGGAAATGCGGAGTTGGTGGATATGACGCGGCGCTTTGTGGTGTCTGTTCTTTTTGGCTTGCCGGTCTTTCTTTTGGCAATGTCACACCTCGTCCCTGCCACGGCGGCCTTCGGCGACAGCGAACTCTCGCGCTGGCTTCAGTTCCTCTTGGCAGTGCCTGTGGTCTGCTGGTGCGGATTCCCGTTTTTTCTGCGTGGGTGGCGCTCGGTTTCAAGCGGGCATTGGAATATGTTCACGCTCATTTCGCTTGGAGTGGGCGCCGCTTTTCTGATGAGCGCGGCGGCCATGCTGGTTCCGGATTTTTTTCCCCATTCGTTGAAGCATGGCGGGAAGATGCCTGTTTACTTCGAGTCGGCTACAGTGATTGTCGCCCTCGTCCTTCTGGGGCAAGTGCTCGAACTGCGAGCAAGGGCCAGAACAGGCGGCGCAATCCGCGCTTTGCTGAATCTCGCTCCGCCCGTTGCGCGCAAACTCACGGATGCCGGAGATTTGGAAATTCCCTTAGCACAGGTTCAGGCGGGCGACCGCTTGCGCGTGACGCCGGGCGGCAGCGTGCCTGTTGATGGAGTCTTGATCGAAGGCCACTCGAGCATCGATGAGTCGATGATCACTGGCGAGTCGGTGCCAGTAGAAAAAAGCGCGGGCGACAAGGTTTCGGCCGGCACTTTGAATGGCTCTGGAACATTCGTGATGCGCGCCGAGCGGATTGGTGCTGAAACCCTCCTCGGCCGCATTGTGCAAAGCGTCGCGGAAGCCCAGCGCACAAGGGCTCCGATTCAGGGTCTTGCCGACAAAGTGGCGGGAGTTTTTGTTCCAGTCGTGCTGGCGGTTTCGGTTGTCACATTTCTCGCGTGGGGCTTGTTCGGCCCCGAGCCGAGACTCGCCCATGCCATCGTGAATGCCGTGGCCGTTCTCTTGATCGCCTGCCCGTGCGCACTGGGCCTTGCCACACCCATGTCCATCATGGTCGCCGTGGGGCGCGGTGCCCGCGAGGGCGTGCTGGTGAAGGATGCCGCTACACTCCAAGAGTTGGAAAAAATCACGACTCTGGTGGTAGATAAAACCGGCACCCTCACCGAGGGACGCCCCCAGCTTGTGGACATAATTCCCGTCGATGGCATGGATGCGAAAGAATTGCTCCAACTTGCGGCTTCCCTTGAACAAGGCAGCGAGCATCCCCTTGCGGATGCGGTTTTGCGTGGTGCGAAGGATATTCCCCTTTTGCCAACGACCAACTTCCGCGCTGCGGCGGGAGGCGGCGTGCTCGGGGATGTTGCGGGCTGCAAGATTGTGGTCGGGAAGGCGGAGTTTTTGCGGAGCGAAAAAATCACGGGCCTCGACCAGCTCGAAACTCTGGCAGCAAGGCTCCAAGAGGACGGCAAATCGGTTCTCTTTATCGGAGGCGACGGCAAGCCCTATGGGCTGATCGCTGTCTTCGACCCCATAAAATCGATGACCACCGCCGCATTGGCCGATCTCCATGCGCTGGGCCTGAAAATCACAATGCTCACGGGCGACAACGAACGCACGGCTGCCGCTGTCGCCCGGCAACTCGGGCTGGATTCTTTCGAATCGGGCATTGAGCCCCTCGCCAAGGCGGCGTTCATTAAAAAACTCCGCGCCGACGGGCAATGCGTGGCCATGGCGGGGGATGGTATCAATGACGCCCCTGCGCTCAGCGAGGCGCATGTCGGGATTGCGATGGGAAATGGAACCGATGTCGCCATCCAAAGCGCCGGCATCACCCTCGTGAAAGGCGACCTCCGTGGCATCGTCCAGGCGATCCGACTTGGTCGCGAAACCATGCGGAACATCCGCCAGAACCTTTTCTTCGCCTTTTTTTATAATGCGCTCGGCATACCGATCGCGGCTGGCGTGCTTTATCCGTTCTTCGGTCTTTTACTCAGCCCCATTCTGGCCGGTGCCGCCATGAGCATGAGTTCCGTTTGTGTCATCGCAAATGCCCTCCGACTCGAACGCGCCAAGGGCGGATCTTGATCGCTGAGAAAAATCGCAAAAAATTCAACGAAAGTGTTGACTCCCCGCAAAGTTTCCCTACTTTCGGCCGTCCATCTTATGTCTAGAAAGTGCAGCATCACTGGGGCCAAGCCCGTTCGCGGATCCAAAATCCATCGTCGCGGTCTCGCGAAGAAAAAAGGCGGTATCGGCATGCATGTCACCGCCGTGACTCCTCGCTACTTCGAGCCGAATCTTAAAACCAAACGCGTCTGGGTTCCCGAACTCAAAAAATTTGTGACCGTCAAAGCCACCGCGCGTGCCTTCAAGACGCTCTCGAAAAACGGGGCCTACAAAACCCTGGCTGCTGCCGGATTGGTCAAATAATCCGCGCCTTCTGCGTTTTCCATCTTCTCTCCGTGAGGCACATCCTTGCGGAGAGATTTCTTTTTTTAGAAACATGCTTCGGAGCTTCGCATGATGGCAGGTGACAAATCCTCCCTGCCCGTGCCATCTTCCGCCATGCCTTTGCTGGAGGTTCAGAATCTACGAACATGGTTTCCCGTGCTGGGAGGCGTGATGCGCCGCAAGGTCGGCGACATCCGGGCAGTGGATGATGTTTCGTTCACCATCGAGCCTGGATGCACGGTGGGCCTGGTCGGCGAGAGCGGCAGCGGAAAAACCACTGTCGGCCGCACGATTCTCAAGCTCATTTCATCGACATCGGGCCGCGTGCTCTACAAGGGGTGCGACATCCTGCCGCTGCCGGAACGGGAATTCCGACCGCTCCGGCGCGAGATGCAGATGATTTTTCAAGATCCCTTTGGATCGTTGAACCCACGCTTCACGATTGGCGAGATCGTGGGAGAGGCGCTGGAAATCCATTTTCCTGAAATGAATCGTTCCGACCGCGCCTCGCGCGTGGCCGATCTCTTGCGCTTGGTCGGCCTCAAGGCCGATATGATGCGGCGGTATCCGCACGAGTTCAGCGGCGGCCAGCGCCAGCGCATCGGCATCGCCAGGGCACTCGCGGTGGAACCCCGCTTCATCGTCTGCGACGAACCGGTGAGCGCGCTGGATGTTAGCGTGCAGGCCCAGATCGTGAATCTTTTGCAGGACCTGCAGGAGCAGTTTGGCATCGCCTACTTGTTCATCGCGCACGACCTCGCCGTGGTGGAACACATCAGCGACCATGTGCTTGTCATGCACCATGGGAAAATTGTGGAGTCCGCGAGCGCCGAAGCGATTTACAACGATCCGCAAAACGAATACACGAAGACCCTTCTCTCGGCTGTGCCATCCATTGCCTGATGCATCCTCTGCTCCGACATTTCTTGCGAATGAACTGGCCGCTCTTCGGCCTGATGATGGGTCTCTTGGCTTACGGGATTTATGCCATTCACAGCGCGACTTGGATGCGGGATCAGGATTTTGCCAAGTCGCAGTTAATCTGGATCGTGATTTGCATGCCGATGTTTTTCATCGTCTCGCTCATCGACTACCGTTGGGTGAGATTCGGCGCGATCCCGCTCTATGTCGTGAGCATCCTTGGACTCGTGGCCACGATGTTCATCGGGGAAAAACGCTACGGGGCGCGCAGTTGGCTGGATCTGGGGCCCATGAGTTTCCAGCCCTCGCAGCTCGCGATCATTGCGGGAATTTTCACGCTCGCGCTTTTCCTCTCAAACTCGCGTCCGATGCCCGCGTTTTTGCGGATTCTTTGCTGCGGAGCCATCGTCGGCGCGCCCTGGTTGATGATTCTCATCCAGCCGGACCTCGGATCCTGCATCGTCTGGGTGCCGGTTTTGCTTGCCATGATGTTCGTCGGGCATATCCCGAAACGCTGGTTGATTCTCATGCTGGTTATTGGATTGGCATTGGTTCCCCTGGTGGTTCATTTCGGCCTCAAACCCTACCAATACTCGCGCATCACCACCTTTCTCGATCCCGAGGCCGACCCGCTCGGTGATGGATGGAACATCACTCAATCCCTCGTCGCTATCGGCTCTGGCGGCTGGGCCGGGAAGGGCTACAAATCGCCAAATTCCCTCAACGCCCTCGGCTTTCTGCCGCACACGATTGTTCACAACGATTTCATTTTTTCCGTCATGGGCGAGCAGCATGGGTTTCTGGGGGGTGTCCTGCTCATTTCCGCACTGGCACTGCTTTTCCTGATCATGCTGGGTATAGCTATCAATGCGGAGGACGACCTCGGGCGCCTGCTCGCCGTGGGAATTACGATGCTGCTTTTCACCCATACCTTCATGAATCTGGGCATGACAATATCGCTCACGCCTATTACCGGCCTGCCCCTGCCCTTGGTGAGCTACGGCGGATCTTTCGTAATGATCACCCTTTTGAGTTTTGCCATTCTGCAGAGCATCTGGATCTACCGCCGATCGCCGCGCTGAGTGTGGCGAGGGATTTGATTGTCGCTCGAGCAGGCAGCCTTTAAATTTAACAAACGAAAATGAAAAAAATACTCGTAACGGGCGGAGCCGGCTACATCGGCAGCATCTGCGTGGAAGAATTGATTAACCGGGGATTCAAGGTGTCTGTTTTCGACAACCTCACCGAGGGTCATGCCAAGGCGGTGGACCCCAGAGCGGATTTTTACCAAGGCGACCTCGCCGACCGCACAGTTCTGCGCCATGCCTTTGGTGAGGTGAAGCCCGATGCCGTCATGCACTTTGCCGCCAATGCCCTCGTTGGCGAGTCGATGACGAATCCCTCGAAATATTTTCGCAACAATGTCTCCTGCGGCATCAACCTCCTCGACATGGCAGTGGAGTTCGGCGTCAAAAAATTCGTCTTCTCCTCGACTTGCGCGACCTTTGGAATCCCCGAGCGCATGCCGATCGACGAGTCGCTGCCGCAACGGCCGATCAATCCCTACGGCGAGTCCAAGCTCATGTTTGAAACGATCCTCCGCTGGTATCGTGAGATCCACAAACTCTCCTTCGTCGCTCTGCGCTATTTCAATGCGGCCGGCGCCTCCGAGAAATTCGGTGAAGACCACCGCATTGAGACGCACCTCATTCCGAACATTCTCAAAGTCGCCCTCGGCCAGCGCGAGTCGGTGGATATTTTCGGCACCGACTATCCCACGCCGGACGGCACCTGCATTCGCGACTACATTCACATCCTCGACCTCGCCGAGGCGCACATCCTCGCTGTGCAGTCGGATAAAAGCGATTTCTACAACCTCGGCACAGGTGGAGGAACCTCGGTGCGAGAGGTCATCGAAACCTGCAAAAAAATCACTGGCCGCGACATCAAAGCCGTGGAAAAACCCCGCCGCGCCGGCGATCCGCCGCGCCTCATTGCCGCCTCGGACAAAATCCGCGCCGAGCTCGGCTGGACTCCGCGTTTCCAAAACATCGTGCCTATCGTGGAAAGCGCCTGGGCGTGGCATGTGAAGCACCCGAATGGCTACGGCGACTAACTCCGCCCTTGATATCGCCGAGGTGGATATTTAGTCTCGCTCCCCCAATGAGGAAGTTCCTTCTCAGTCTTTGTCTGCTGGCTGCGCTTACCCCCGTTCATGCCCAGTTCGGCAGCTTCGGCGACTCGCCCGTGGAGATCACGGCGGATGGCAATACACGCTTCGACCAAGGCGTGGCCATCGCGGAGGACAATGTTCAAATCCACTACGGGAAATACAGCATCTTCTGCGACTATGCGGAATACAACCCCGACACGCGCGATGTCCTGCTGGTCGGCAACATCCGCGTTTACACTCCCGATCAGGTCCTGAGCGGCCAGCGCGCTTTGTTCAACCTCGAGAGCAAGCAAATGCGCGCCCTCGAGTTCTCCGGCGCCCAATATCCTTGGTATTTCAAAGCCTTCAATTTCCGGGCTGTCTCACCAAAGGAATTCCGGATTCGCGACGCATCCGTGACCACGCACGACTCGTCGCAACCCGATTTCCATGTTCGCCCACGCTCGATGCGATTCTACCCCGACAGTCGCGTCATCATGACAAATTCCACCCTGTATGTCGGCCAGACGCCGATTTTTTGGTTCCCCTACATCTACGCAAATCTCGACAGCACGGGCTTCGAAATCCTGCCAGGCTATGACTCGCGCTGGGGGGCCTATTTGCTCCTCGGATATGGGTTTCCCGTCGTGCAGGGAGTCGATGGCAAGGTTCGCTTCGAGCAGAGGATGGAGTTCGGACCCTCCGCCGGACTCGACCTCGACATGGAATACGGCCCCTCGAACCGCAATTTCGGCAAGCTCCGCAGCGACTATGTTTTTGAGACGAAGGATGTGACATCCGTGGAAGCTCCTGGCGAACCAGCGGAAACCAAAACAACGAACCGCTACCGCGTCGCTTTCCAGCAAAGGCTCTTCCTTGCCGATGACATTTACGGAACGGCCGACATCAATGTGCTGAGCGATGTCGATTTTCTAGAGGACTTCTACCGCAAGGAATTCGCCACCGACCCGCAGCCGGACAACTCCCTTTCGCTCACAAAATGGGATGAAGTTTACACGCTCACGCTGCTCGGCCGCTGGCAGGTGAACGATTTCCAAGATGTAACCGAGCGCAAGCCCGAGTTTGTTTTTGATTTCAAACAGCAGCCCTTCTTTGGCCTCCCGGTCCAATACGACGGCGAGACCGGCGTGGCCTCGCTGCGACGCGCATTTTCGAATACCCCAGCCTTCGGTGAAACCGAATTCCCCGACTACTCGGCCACGCGCTTCGATACTTTCCACCAGTGGTCGCTCCCCTCGAATTTGTTTGGCTGGCTGACCGTCACTCCGAAGGCCGGCATCCGTGGAACCTACTACAGCCAGAGCGGCTCGTTCATCAGCCCTTCGACTGGAAATACGGCGATCGATCCTGTTACTGGCGAAGTCACCACTCTGGAGGAAACCGACAACAGCAACCCTCTCAACAACCCCTCGCCGACACTTCAGACAAAAGGCGGCGTCTTCCGCCCGATCGCCAACTACGGCCTCACTGTTTCCACCAAAATCTCCCGGGCCTTCGAGCAGGTGCAAAGCCGCTGGCTCGGACTCGATGGCCTGCGACATGTGGTAGAACCTTATTTGAACTACTCGGGTGTTTACAACATGGGTGAAAGCCCGGAAGACATTTACCAATTCGACCGCGTCGTCCAGTCCACCCAGCTCCTGCCGATCGATTTTCCGCAATTCACCGCCATCGACTCGCTCGACACCTGGAACATCACGCGCCTTGGCGTCGGCCAGCGCCTGCAGACTCGTCGCAACAACGCCACCTACCAGTGGTTTTCCCTCAACACCTTTGCGGATGTGAATTTCGAGAACCCCTACTCGGATGCACCAGTGTCGAATTTCTTCAATGTCATCCAATTCAATCCCGTTCCTTGGAGCGCCCTCTCGGTGGCCTCCCAGATTCCGCTGGTTACGGAAGGCTTCACGGAGGTGAATACAAACCTGAGCTTCATGCCAGCGCGTGATGTCCGCTTCGCCGTCGGCCACCGCTATATCGATGGAAACCCAAATTTCACCGACAACAGCCAACTCGACTTCTACGCCTACTGGCGCATCAACGACAACTGGAGCGTGAGCCTTTACGAGCAATACGAATTCGAATCGCAGGTCATGCAATACCAGCGCTACTTCATCAATCGCGACCTCACCAGCTGGGTGGCATCGATCGGAGCCGAGGTTCGCGACAATGAAGGCGGCGATCAGGAAGTGGGCTTTCTTTTAATGATGACACTCAAAGACGCACCGCAGATCACCCTGCCCTTCGGCTTCAGCCCCGGCCCGACGGATCAGCCAGCCGGCGCAGTCAATTGATTTTCAAAACAAAAAACAACATATGAAACTCTGCATTATTGGTTCAGGATATGTCGGATTGGTCTCGGGTGCCTGCTTCGCTGAAGTGGGCCACACGGTCACCTGCGTGGACAACAATGAGAAAAAAGTCCAGCAGCTGCTCGCCGGAAAAGTTCCAATCTACGAGCCTGGCCTTGAGGAGTTGATTCATCGCAATGTGGCTGCGAAGCGCCTGCACTTCACCACCAGCACCGAGGAGGGCGTGGATAACTCCGATGTGGTGTTCATCGCCGTTCCCACACCGCCGCAAGCCGATGGCAGCGTGGATCTCTCCTACATCGAGAAGGTCGCCCGCGAGATCGCCGCAGTCCTCAAGCAGGGCCAATACCGCGTCATCGTGGACAAGAGCACCGTCCCGGTCAAAACAGGCGAGAAGGTCGCCGATACGATCCGCCGTTACAACAAAACCGGAGCCGAGTTTGATGTGGTGAGCAATCCCGAGTTCCTCCGCGAGGGCTGCGCCGTGCCCGATCTCATGAAGCCAGACCGCATCGTTATTGGCGGCAACAGCGAACGCGCCGTTGCCATGATGCAAAAAATCTATGAGCCATTCATGGCTCCCGTGCTTGTGACGGATATCAACTCCGCCGAGTTGATCAAACACGCCGCGAATTCCTTCCTCGCGCTCAAAATCTCCTACATCAACGCAGTGGCCCGCATCTGCGAAGCCAGCGGAGCGGATGTCGAGAAGGTTGCCGATGGCATCGGTATGGACCGCCGCATCGGTCGCAATTTCCTGAATGCCGGCATCGGCTACGGGGGATCCTGCTTCCCGAAAGACATCGCCGCTTTCATCGCCATCAGCGAAGATCTCGGCGTCCCGTTCACGCTCCTCAAAGAGGTCGAAAAAATCAACTTCAGCCAACGCGAGCGCTTCCTCGACAAGATTCGTGAAGCCCTCTGGGTTCTGAAGGATAAAAAAATCGCCGTCTGGGGACTCACCTTCAAACCAGACACTGACGATGTGCGCTCTTCTGTGGCGATCGATGTCGTGCGCGACCTCGTCTCGGAAGGAGCCGAAGTCACCGTTTACGATCCAAAAGGCACCGAAAAAGCCCTTGAGTTCAAACTCATCGACGGAGCCCGCGTGGCGAATTCGCCGCTCGAAGCCGCGACGGGAGCCGAGGCGCTCATTATCGCCACCGAGTGGAAGGAATTCACCAAGGTCGATCTCTCCGAGCTCCGCAAGGTCATGCACACGCCGCTCATCTTCGACGGACGCAATATTCTTGCTCCTGAGACCGTTCGCGCCGCCGGCTTCCGCTACACCAGCATCGGCCGTAGCTAAACCATTCTAACAGCACATCGCCCTCACCTGCGGGGGCGGTGTGGCTTCGGAACAATTCGCCCTCAGCGTTTCCTGGGTAGCCCCTTGAGAAACGCCTCCGTCTCCTTCGCATTGTCGTGCATCTCCGCGACAAAGCGCGCGCAGCCCGACTGCATGCCCTCAAGCGCAATCCCATCCGCCACCATACTCCGCGCATCAGCCTTAAGCTTCTCAAAATCTCCTGCCGCATAGCACCCCAGACCAAACCTCTCGAAAATCCCGTCCGGATTCACCGCCAGCGAAAGCAAAGCAGTCCTCCCAAGCCCCGCCTGAATAAAACTGTTCGGCCACCCTTCCCACTCCGAAGTGTTCACAAAAACCCGCGCCGCATCGTAGTGGCTCTGGATTTCGTGATAGGGAACTTTTTCGATGAAGCGCAAATTAGGCAGACTCGCCGCCCGCTTGGCCACGCTGTCCCAGAGGCCCACGTCCTCACGCGGACACACCATTTCAAAAGAACTGCCGGACAGGCCCTCCACCAAATCGAGAAAAAGGTGCGGCCTCTTCACTGGCTGACAGCGCGAGACCCAAAGGAAATCCACAGTCTTCGCACCCGCAGGCTCAAAAGCTCTGGGCAGGATGAGATTTCGATACATCTCACAACTCCAGCCCCTCTTCGCAAAAAGCGCACGCTGGTGCTCAGTCATGGCGTAGCGGAGATCACACTTCGCCACACCCCACTCAAACAACCCACCGCGCACCGGATTCTCCCGCCGGAAGTCGCCCGTGAGTTCACTATCCAAGCCGCAAATAAACCCTGCGCGATACCCAAGCGCCCCACGCATTGCCACAACGATAGCCATCCAAGCCGTCCATCCCAAAAGAAACACCCAGTCCGGCCGTTCCTCCCGGATCACAGAAAAAACCTTGGGTATCGAAGCCAACATGGCGACCGGATTGCCACTATGGAATTTTCCCCCGGAGCGGATTTTGACGCCTTCAATAACGACACCATCCTGCTGCCCCGTATCGCCACCAACGATCACAACCTCGACTCCCCGCCGCGCCAATTCACGCGCCAGCAAAGCCACCTGCAACTCAGCCCCGCCTGAGACGCGGGATGTGCTACGCTCCAAAACGAGATGCGCATAGCTGGACAGAAATAGAATTTTCATCGACTGCCCGTCCCCTCCACGTTCAACGCCAAATCCAAAGGCTCCAGCGCGATGACATTGTCGAACCCCGTTTGCAAGCAATCCGGGTTCCGCTCGATCTTATCCGCGATCAAGTGGAACATCTTCAATCGGGCAGCATTCGCCGATCTCGGATCATAAGGCATGGCAGGAAATTCCCACATCCTTTGCGCGGTAGCTATACGATTTTCATAAAATCGAATATCCGCCGCGTGCTCTCAATATCCGCCGCAAAAGCTGCGACCCGATCAACCCGTCGATGCAGGCAAATGGCAATACGGATACCAACGCAGGATTTCTGGCAGGAGCAGAAGCAAACGATCTCCACACGCAGACCAGCCCCTCACGATTCCTCGAATGCCGGAAAAAACACCGCGCCGCATTTTCCCAATGTTGGGAAATGACATTCCGCCTGTGCGCTGCCCCCACGGATGAGAAGGCCTTGTCGTGCTTGGCCAAAAACCTTTCCGTGGAAAGAAAGGTGAAATCCGCGTTCGACGGAGAGTTTTCATGAATCAATGCAAGCGGTTCAGGTAAGACATGAACGCGGTGCTTTTGCGCAATGCGGAGCATCCAATCCCAATCCTCCAGCACACGCAGCGACTCGTCCTGCAGGCCTACCGACTTCAGCACACTCCGCCTTACCACCGGCGTGCTCGCCCCATGAAATGGCTGCCCCGATTGCAGGCGCACACTCCAGTCCGAGGGATTTTCCACAATCACCTCCCGCCGCCTCCCGTCACGCAATTGGTAAAAATGCGACGTCGCACAGGCCGCCACCTCGGGATGTTTTTCCAAATAGTCTGACTGCGCCGCCAGCTTTCCTGGCAACCACTCGTCATCCGAATCCAAAAAAGCCAAATACTTGCCCGTCGCGATGCGCAGCGCTGCATTCCTTGCCGCCGCCGCGCCGGAATTCACCTCAAGCCGCGCCAACCTTGCCGAGGGAAACTCCCTCCTCACGATCTCCCAAGTTTCATCCGTCGATGCATCATCGCCAATGATCAACTCAAAATCCCCCACCCATTGTTCCCTGACGCTCGCCAACGCCCGCGAAATGCAATGGGCGCGATTGAACACAGGAATAATAAAACTGAGCTGAGGCATAATTTACGAACTTTTGTGATGAACGAACAAATGACCCCGCCGCATTAAAAAAACATCTTTTTTGAAATCGAGCCGGACACCCATTCAGAATGCCGATTTATCGGATGCTCGGGAATCCTCTTTTTGCTTCCAGCTATGTTGCGGTTTCGCTGTTATAGACCACTTAAAGCATCTTATTACCTATGATTTTTTTTAAAACACCCTTCACACTTTTCAGATCTTCAACATTCTTGGCCTTCCTGACTGCTTCATTGATTCTGACAGCATGCAGTGATTCAGATTCGGGCAAGCCAAATTCGAAGCTGGAAGCTCAAAAGCCCACCAACACATCCCAGAAAAACGCTGACGACTCGGATGACGACTCCTCCGACAAGCCCAAGGATTTTTCCTCAATCGCAAAGAGCCTCTCCGCTCTTCAATCGCGCGGCGCACAAGGCGGCGAGGCTGTCGAACTCTTGGCTGACGCACTGGAGATCTCGCCCAAGCAAGCTGCCGAGTGGGCCGCAACGCTGCCTCCGGGGTTGAACAAGGACGCCTGCTTGGAAATCATCTTCAAAGGCTGGGCCCAAGAAGCTCCAAAGGATGCAGCCCAATTTGCCAAGGCCCACCTGAAAGGCGTGGACTACCGCTTGGCGCTGGCTTCTGTGGTTGAAGGCGCGGCCTCGTCTTCTCCTGAAGCCGCGGCTGCACTTCTCGCCAGCGAGAATGAACCTCTCCTGCGTGGTGCGCTCATCGCCTCGCTCGTCAGTGGAGCCATCGATGACCACTCCGAATTTCTTGCGCAATGGGCTGCCGCCTTGCCTCCGGGAAATGACCGAGACAAAGCCATCAGTTCGCTTGTGGAGGAGTGGGCCACACGGCGCCCGGTGGAGTGTGAAAAATGGTTCACACGCACATTGACGCCACAGGAAAAAAACGAGCAATCCGTGACCCTCATCACGAACTGGGCCAGCTTAAATCCCCGCGAAGCCCGAGCTTGGCTCGATGCCCAAACAAATCCCGAGTTGAAAGAAAACGCCTCCATCGCCCTCGTGGAAAGCTGGGCCTTCGTCGATCCGGCCGCCGCATCCCAATGGGCCGCCGGGTTGCAAGACCCGGTTTTGAAAAAATCCTCCCTCGAAACCGTTTCCGCCGCATGGATCGTCAACGACACCTCGGGCGCAGTCGAGTGGGCATCCAAACTCCCCGATACCAGCCTCCAGCAAACCGCACTCCAAGCCGCCTTCGAGCGCCTCGCCGGAGAATCCCCTGCCGCCCTCGAGTATTGGATTCAACAAAACCCCGGACATCCTGCCCTCATCTTCGCCCAAACCGCCCTCGCAGAGCAGTAGATCCGAGAAAATATTGGCGTTGCTACGCGTGAGCTGTGGCGGCTGTCTATGACTGCCGTGTTGTGTTTAGCTCAGGCCCTAGCGTAGAGGGTGCTTTTCCGTTCGGCGGTCATAGACCGCCGCTACAGAGTGGGGCATCCTGCCTTGCCTACTTCTTCTTCGATTTTTTGGCGCCGGATTTTTTGCCTAGGCTTTCAGTGTTGGATTGAGATTTTGAAGCTGGGGATTTTTTTAAGGATTTCCCTATTTTTGCCTTTTTACGCTGCGAGGTGCCTCCGCTGGGCGGAGAAGCGCCGACACTGGGAAGCGGGGTGAAGGTAGCAGGTGGATCATTTACTTTCAGCGTCACATTGGCGCTTGCTGTCGTGTAGTTTCCACTATCCGTCGGCGTGAAAAGCACACTGAGCGTGCGGTTGCCTGCATGAAGGACGGTGCCCGCCGCTGGAGTGTATGTAAAACTGCCCACGACATTTGCCGTCGCATTCAATTGGGACGCTCCAAGCACTGTTCCATAAGCCATCGCTAAAGGATTACTCCAGGTCAGTAATGGCGTGGCTTTCGGCGCGAGCACTGCGGCCGCATGGGTGTAATAAAGCGATGTTGTGCCTTCGAATCCGGAGTCGGTTCCGAAGAATATCCAGAGCGAACCGTCTGCTGAAGTGGTGCCGGATTGTTGGACGCTCCGATTGTTTCGGTGAAGGATCGCATACTGTTCAGAGTCGTCGTTTTCCTTGGCGACATTTCCCAGAACGGCTGCCGCAGAGCCGCCGGTGGATTGATTCCCCTTGTCCACCGTAAGGCGTAGCTGGCCTTGGGCATCTTCAGCTACCAATGGCTCCGCCTGCGACACACCCGCTTTCACATACACGCTTTCGCCCGGCGCCCCGCCAACTCCGATCATACCTGCGACGACATTCGAGGCCATTTCGACATCCAGCACCACCTGATACTCGGTATTCGGTTGAAGCCCGGTGAGTTTTTTTTTCCAAAACATCCACAGGTCGTCGCTGCGATTCACCCCGGAAATGAACAGCCCCTTTCCTCCTCCAAGCTCGGCAGGCAAGTTCCGGTGATCAGCCACCAAGTTATAAAGCGCCGGATCGTAACTCTCCGGCAAATCCGCAAAGCCCGACGCAAATCCCTGATCGCCACTCGAGAAATCGAATTCCCTCAAGACAGTCCCGGCAGGCAATGCACGCACGCTTTGAAATCGCACCAAATTCGATACTGTCGCATTCTCCCCGAGCAACGGCAACTCGTTCAGCGCGCCCCCAAGATTTTGAGTCTTCAAACTTGCCACCCGATCCGCCACCGCCATCCCATTCCCCACCACACGGCCGAAGACGGTGAATCCACCATTTTCTGTGTCCAAGTTGGCCGTTGGGCCTGAGTTATCCTCCAGATTGATGAACCATTGGCTGGTGGCGCTGTTGGGATAGCCGCCGAGTTTCGCCATGGCCACTGTTCCGCGCAGGTTCGAAATTCCCGGCTCGTTCTGCACTGCGGCATTGGTTGTGACTGGAAGAACCGTGGTTCCATTCAGCCCAAAACCGCCTCCTTGAATGACAAATCCCGGCACGCTACGGTGTATGAGCGATTGGTTGTATCGGCCAGCGTTCACATAGGACAAAAAGTTGGCAACTGTGAGCGGCGTCTCCGTATCGAACAACTCCATATCGATCTCGCCGAGATTGCTCGAAAAACGCACCACGCTATTTGCGAAGAGGCTATGCCCCAGGAGAAGCCCCCAACAGAGGATAGTGAATAAAATTGGCTTCATTTCTTCTTCACTTTCTTTACGCCGGATTTTTTGGCTGAGCCACTAGTTGATTTTTTGGCACTGCTTCTGGAATCCGATTTTGATGCAGCAGCCTTTTTCGATTTTTTGACCTTTTTGGCTGGAGAGGACTGAGCACCGCCAGATGGCACAGGTGCAGAAATGATAGCAGGCGCCATTGGCGTTGGGGTCGGTGTAGGCGCGCCGTTCTGTAGCTTGTCGCGAAGTGTCTTCACGATCTGCTGCATGGTGGTGTCGCTTTTGAAATCCTGGATATATGTCCACCAGAAGACCCCGCCGATACTGCCGTGGTAATCGAAAGCGGCATTGTAGTATTGCTCGGCGGCCGCGTGCTTGGCGGCGAGCGTGTCGCTCTGATTGTAAGCCCACCAGAATTGCTGACCCGCTATCCAATACCCCAACTCGCCGAGGCCGATCTTCTGGGTTGGAAATTCCGCCCGTAGGGTCTTCATGACCTGATCAAACGCGACGCCCATCGGCGCTTGCTCCTGATATTGGGAAAATGTCACTACATCGATATTGGCGCGTGTCGTTGCAGGGAGATTGGCGTTCACCCATGTGAACATCGAATACGCGACCGTGTCCGTGTTGAGTTGCCAGAACAATGTCAGAAATGTCGGCTTGCCGGGCGCGCGCGCCTTCACCTCGGTGGCGGCATCCGCGATGCGCAGTCCGATGTCGCTGCTGAGCCAGCTTCCATTCACCTCATTGCCGACCTCCCAGGCGTCGATTTGGGGAAAGGCTGTGAGATAGTCTACGAAGCGCTGCCTGTATTGGGCGAGGGTGTAGAACTTGTCATCGGTGGAATCAACCGGCTGGCCCAGCACCTTCACGCCTTTGGTTTTCGCGTAGTTCACGATGTTCGTGTAGGTCGAGGGTGCCTGGCTTGAATCAAAAACAATCCGAATCCACGCATATGGAGCGGCAAGTGCGGCCGCCAAGTCAATATCGGCTTGATAGTCCGAATCCGTGTCGATCGTGAATCCAATCCACGGTGTGACGGTGAATTTGTTTGCTGCAGCATACTCGGGTCCATGCTCGGCAAGCATCGCATCATAGGCCACCGCAAGTTGGTCCAGCGCCAGTTGACCAGCTTTGCCCTTAGCGGATTCAGGACTGTAAAGATCCACCTCGGCAAGCAGCGAGGTGGCGGATTGATATGCCGTAGTGAAATTCCCGGACGGCACATAATCGGGACGCGCCGCGCGAGCAGCATCAAGTTTCTTTTTCACATCCAGCGCGGCCTGATAAGTGAAATTAATCGTCGCAGCTGTGCTGAATCCAGCGCCCCCATTGTCCAAAATCAAGAGTTGGTATCCTCTGGAAATGGTTGGCCAGTTGAAAGCCAGAGCCACCGCTTGGGATGGAATATTGAATGCCAGATTCGGGCCGGAAACGTAGAGCGGCCCACTGCTAATCGCACGCATGTTTGCGGGATTCAGCAAAAAGTCATTGTTGTCGGCACCTCCATTGTTTGAAGTCGAGCGGACCTCAGCAGGCGTAAGCGCCGTTCCGTTTCGGTCAAAAAACAAAAGCGTCACTGTTGCACCCTCCTGAGCGAATCCATTCAGCGAGAAGGCAACAACTATCACTGCCGCGAAGCGCAGGAACGAGAAACCGGGCAGAAGCTGCTTTCGTAATTTGCGGTCTTTTTCAACATGGTTTTCCATGACGGAAAGTTAGAAGCCCCGCCTTATCTGCTCCATGGAGTCTTCGCCTGCTGTAGGAACCGAATGATGGGCGCCGAAGTGGACGAAGTTACCCCAAGATTTCACACTGACTGGAAAAATCAGAAATGCCAGCGCAACGAGGATTTTTTTCATGGACTGGGGCATTTTAGACAAAAATGACAGAATTACAGAATTTTTTGGGTGGAGCAGGGCGGCATCCGAAGCGCGGTTTCATAGGGACTTGCAGAGCATACTCCGTGCCGCTGCCTGGGGAGTTGACCTCATTGAGCAAACCACGGGCGAGGCCCAGTTGGAGTGGAACTAACCACGGATTTATCGGATTGGCACAACCGGGCGCCTTGGGCATGCGCGAGGAAGACTGCGAGAATGCAGCCCGAAGGGCGAGAGAGCGGGAGCAAGCGAGTCAAATGATCCCCGCAAGCTGGTATTGGCAAAAAAACGAAAATCAAGCAAGCCTGCTTGCAGAGTTTTAATCCTGCCCCATTCGCGCCGCGAATACACCCGGGCTAATTTCTTCATATTCATGTAAATCTGGCTAATCAGTAGTTTTTATTCTTTCCTGTAGCACGATGTGACTTGTTAGTTAGGAAAGGCGCATCTGCGGCACCAATCTTGTTGATGGAAAAAATAATAGTCAGGCCGCCTACGCGCTTCGCGACTACGGCGTGATATGGGAAGACGGACCAGACTGTGTATTTGACAAAATTATTGACAGCAAAATGATAGGAAGAGGGATGGGGCCCGTAGCAGTTGCCAATGTGTGCCGTTTTCCCGTAGCGGGGGTGTAAAGTTTCTTCTGTAATTAGGCTCTTCACGATCTGAGTGCCCTTTCCGGGGCCGACGGAGTGAAGGCGAGCGTAGCGAGCCGAGCGCAGTCGGCCCCGGAAAGGGCTTGCGCGAAGT
>JBIJAV010000035.1:0-32435 GCA_044345595.1 Terrimicrobiaceae bacterium | reverse complement strand
AAACCGAAGAACGGCACTCCGAGAGCCGGATGCGGGCAATCCGCACGTCCGGTTCGATGAGGGGGAGACCCCGGCGGTCATTGGCCTTCGCGCCTCTAACCCCGTCCGGGTCTCCCTACTCTACTTTCCATCGTCGTGGGTTTGACAAATCACCGCCATGGCGGCAAGGCGTTCTTGGGGAGTGGATTTCAACCAAGGGTTGTCACGCTCTCGCAGGCTTTCCAAAGGGCGCTTGGTGACTGTTTTTTCAATCGGCATGGGAGGTTTTAGGTATTGCTGCCAATATTTAAACTGGCGTGCTCAATTGTGATGGAGACGACATGACCGGACTCGTCTAAATCCAAGGTGATATCTTCCGATAAGTCCCTTGTTTCGGTTGGCGCGCCACCCCCAAGTTCAAGCAGCGCAGTGTCGGTATCTTCAAAATATTTGATTTTCATTGAGCGTCGTTTTATGCGACTTGCTCCACTTCGAATGGTAGCCTACGAAGGTTAAGTTTATTAAGGCTGAGGTGCTTAGAGGCTTGATCGATGTCAATGCCAACGGCGTATCCTTGATCGTCGATATCCAAAACAATTCCTTCTTCAATTTCTCGGGTATCAGCACTAGAGCGGTCCGCCAGTTCAATGTAGAGATTGTCTGTTTCTCGGAAATATTCGAACTTCATGGTTTTTATATACTGTCTGGCAATGTTTTGTGAATGTTTTTTTCGTCGGCAAGTGCGTTGCGACGCGAAGGTTCCAGAATGGCAAAAAGCAAGAGGTCTTACTAATAATTTTCGAACCAAGATGAAACCACAACCACTTCTTCAACAACCTTCTCTGTAACGGTTATCCCAAGACGATAAAATTTGAGCATTTGAACGAATTCGTCCCCGTCAATCAAATCGAGAGGCGGCGCACCATCTCTTAATGCCTCTGCCTTTGCTTCTCGCGTAAATGTTCCGGTGGTAAGAATAATACCTTTATCGGCTCTACCGACCATAGCGCCACGGAAGTCGCGGATTACTGATGCGGAGACGGTGTCTTTGTATCGCTTGCATTGAAAATGAACATGGAAAGACAAAATAGCTCCGAGCTTTACAACACCACGCCCGTCAATTCCTCCATCGCCAGACTTCCCAGTAACTTCGACTTGGATAAATCCTGACTCACGAAGAACTCTTTGACACAATCTTTCGAATGCATCTGGTTGCATTTTCTTTAATGCCGAGAGCGCATCAGCCTCCCATCCAAGTTCCTCGGGTTCTTCAATGCCTTGTGAGGCAACTTGACTGCGGTTTTTTCTATCCTCTTCTTGGACAAATTTCTTAACCGCCTCCTTGCTTACAGATGAAATTTTTTGGCCTTCCGAGGTAAGCGCCCATACGCCTCTTGCCGAATTTTCGATAAGCCCGAATCGCTTCAAGTAAGTTCTTGCCCAAGCAAGATTGTAAGAAAATTTTGTCCGGTTGCCATCATGAGGTTGTTCCAAGTCGGACTCTGTGAGTTTAAGAATCTGTGCGATACTTTGCTCAAGCTCGGGAATGGACGCCGAGCTGCCCAAATTGTGAAGAGCTGCTAGAAGAGGATTGAAGAGGTCGTTGAATTTGGGAACGGCCATTTTGTGTGTCCTCTTACCTCGCCTCGGCCACCAGCTGCCTCAACACAAACGGCAAGATGCCGCCGTGGCGGTAGTAGTCGACTTCGATGGGCGTATCGATGCGGAGTTTGACGGTTTGTTCGAGTTTGGTGCCGTCTTTGCGGGTGATGGTGAGGGTCACATCCTGGCGGGGTTGGATGCTGTCGCTGAGGCCGGTGATGTCGTAGGTTTCGGTGCCGTCGAGGTTGAGCGATTGGGCGCTGATGCCTTCGGGGAATTGGAGCGGGAGGACGCCCATGCCGACGAGGTTCGAGCGGTGGATGCGTTCGAAGCTTTGGGCGACGACGGCTTTGACTCCGAGGAGGCGGGTGCCTTTGGCGGCCCAGTCGCGACTGGAGCCGGTGCCGTATTCTTGTCCGGCGAAGACGATGAGCGGGGTGCCGGCGGCTTGGTATGCCATGCAGGCGTCGTAGATGCTCATTTGCTCGCCGGTGGGCTGGTGGATCGTGAGGCCGCCTTCCACGCGGGTGCCGTCGGCTTTGGCGGGGATCATGAGGTTTTTAATGCGGACATTGGCGAAGGTGCCGCGAGTCATGACGCGGTCATTGCCACGGCGGCTGCCGTAGCTGTTGAAATCCACCGCTTCGATGCCGTTTTCAACGAGGTATTTTCCAGCGGGCGAGCTGGCTTTGATGGCGCCGGCGGGCGAGATGTGGTCGGTCGTGACCGAGTCGCCGAAGATACCCATGGGGCGGGCACCTGTGATGTCGGAGATCGTTCCGGCGGACATGCCGAAGTTCTCGAAGAAGGGCGGTTCCTGGATGTAGGTGCTCTTGGCGTCCCAATCGTAGATCTGGCCGACGCTGGATGGCACTTCGTTCCACTTCGGATTCTGGTCTGCGAAGCCGGTGTAGAGTTTTTGGAAAACCTCGGGCTTGAGGGCGGCCTGCATTTCATTGCGGATTTCCTCGAGGCTTGGCCAGATGTCTTTCAGGAAAACATCAACGCCGGTGCTGTCCTTGGCGATGGGTTCTTTGGTGAGGTCGATGTCCACGCGGCCGGCGAGCGCGTAGGCGACGACGAGCGGGGGCGACATGAGGAAGTTGGCGCGGATGTTTTGGTGAATGCGGGCTTCGAAGTTGCGGTTGCCCGAGAGGACGGCGGCAGTGACGAGGTCATTTTCGACGATGGCGCTTTCGATCTCAGGTGCGAGCGGGCCAGAGTTGCCGATGCAGGTCGTGCAACCGTAGCCGACGATCTGGAAACCGAGCTGGTCGAGATAGGGCTGGAGGCCGGTGGTCTCGAGGTAATCCTTCACCACGCGGGAGCCGGGAGCGAGCGAGGTCTTGACAGCCGGATCAACGCGGAGGCCGCGGCTGGCGGCTTTTTTGGCGAGGAGGCCGGCACCGATCATCACGCTCGGGTTGCTGGTGTTTGTGCAGCTCGTGATGGCGGCAATCAGAACCGAGCCATTGCGGAGGTGGAGGTCGCCTTTGGCGTGGGCGGCAGTGATGGCATCCGGCGTCGGGCGGTCATTGACCATTTCGGCCTCGTCGGCGCTTTGCAAGCCGTTGCGTTTGACGGCAGCCGTCTTGGAGAGGTCGTTCGCTGCCTTGCCGTAACCGCCTTCGGCGACGGATTTCGTGAGCAGGCTGGTGAAGGTGTTTTTGAGATCGGGGACATTGATGCGGTCCTGCGGGCGCTTGGGACCTGCGACGCCGGGCTGGACGGTCGAGAGGTCGAGGTCGATATCCACGCTGTAGGCGATGTCGCCTTTTTTCGGCATACCAAAGAGGTTTTGGGCCTTGAAATAATTCTCGAACGCGCGGCATTGCTCTGGCGTGCGGCCGGTGGCGGCGAGGTAGTTGACGGATTCGGCATCGACAGGGAAGAAGCCCATGGTGGCGCCGTATTCAGGAGCCATGTTCGCGATGGTCGCGCGGTCGGTAAGCGGGAGTGTGACCGCGCCCTCGCCGTAGAATTCAACAAATTTTCCAACCACCTTTGCAGCGCGGAGGAGCTGGGTGACATGGAGGGCCAGGTCGGTCGCGGTGACGCCTTCGCGCAGACGGCCGGTGAGGTTCACGCCCACGACTTCTGGCGTTAGGAAATAGACGGGCTGGCCGAGCATTCCTGCTTCGGCTTCGATGCCGCCTACGCCCCAGCCGACGACGCCGAGGCCGTTGATCATGGTCGTGTGGGAATCGGTGCCCACAAGTGTGTCGGGGTAGTAGAGATCGCCGGCGCTGAGCACGCCTTTCGCCAGATACTCAAGGTTCACTTGGTGCACGATGCCGATGCCGGGAGGCACGACACCGAATGTCTTGAATGCTTGCTGGCCCCATTTGAGGAACTGGTAGCGCTCGCGGTTGCGCTTGAATTCCATGTCGAGGTTGAGCTGAAGCGCATTGGCGGAGCCGTAGAAATCGACCTGCACCGAGTGGTCCACGACGAGATCGACGGGCACGAGGGGCTCGATGATGGCCGGGTTGCCGCCGAGGCCTTTCACCGCTGTGCGCATGGCAGCGAGGTCCACTAGGAGGGGCACGCCGGTGAAGTCCTGCAAAACAATGCGGGCGACGACGAAAGGAATCTCCTCCTCAGCGGGAGCTTTGGCATTCCAGTTTGCCAGCGTCTGGACATCACGCGCTTGGACTTTTTTTCCGTCGCAGTTGCGGAGCACAGATTCCAGAACGATGCGGATACTGACGGGGAGCTTAGAAATCGGGCCGACGCCTGCTTCTTCCAGAGCGGGTAGAGAGTGGAGTTGGCCGGTTTTTCCGTTTCCGAGGTCGAAGGAGCGCAGGGTGTTGAATGGCGTGGTCATGGGTGTGGTGTGTTTAAATCAGATTTCGGGGCCTCTGGGCAATACCGATTCCAAGGCGCGCGGGGCGCGGCGATGTGGGCAAACTCGCATGGGGCCAAGCGCACTCGGCCCCATATTGCGAGGCATTAGGCTTTTTTGAGGGCCTCGGTTTCGAGAACCTCGCGGCGCACACTCTTACCACGGAGCTTCGAGGCCCAGAGGACGACTGGCGCGGCGATGTAGATCGAGGAGTAGGTTCCCACGAGAATGCCGACCAGGATCGCGAACGAGAAGTCGCGCAGCACGGCGCCGCCGAAGAAATAGAGCGCGCCCACCGAGAGGAGCGTTGTGCCACCAGTGAGGATGGTGCGGCTCAGGGTCTCGTTGATGCTGGTGTTCATGAGAGTTTGCACTGTGCCGCGCTCGCCATTTTTCAGGCCTTCGCGGATGCGGTCGAAGACAACGATGGTGTCGTTGATCGAATAACCGGCGATGGTCAGAATGGCGCCGACCATCACGAGGGAAAGCTCGCCGCCGATGAGCGAAAAGACACCCAGAGTGATGATGACATCGTGCAGGAGCGCGACGAGGGCCCCGAGGGCGAAGGAAAACTCAAAGCGCAGGGTGACATAGAACAGGATTCCGACCATGCCCAAGACGAGCGCGATGAGGGCGCTTTTGGCGAATTCCAGGCCGATTTGGGGTCCCACGGTGTCTTGCCCGAACGCCACGATACCGCTTTCCGGAAATGCCTTCTGGAGTTTGGCGAGGATTTCGTTGGAGGTTCCCTGCAGGCTGCGGAAGGTGAGCATCTCTTTCGTGCCTTCGCGTTCGAATTGGATGACCACAGCTGGATCGTCCAAAGCCAAACGGGCCTCGGCAACGCTGACGGGCTTGGAGGAATCGACGATCAGAAGGTCACCGCCACGGAAATCGATGCCGAAATTTTTCTCACCGCGCACGGCGAAGACGACCACCGAGCCGCCGATGAAGATCAGCGAGATGACGAGTGCGATCCAGCGTTTGCCCAGGAAATCGAAGGTTCGCTTCGGCACGAGGTCGAGCATTGTGATTTTGGTGAGGCCGAACTTGTCGACCATCCAGCGGAACCCGGTGCGGGTGAAAAGCAGTGCGGAGAACATCGAGGCGATGATGCCGAGTGTGAGCGTGACAGCGAATCCCTTTACCGAGCCGGTGGCCTGCCAGAAGAGGATGAGCGCGGTGATGAGGGTGGTCGCATTCGCATCAAAAATGGCGCTGAATGCCTTGTCGTAGGCGCCGGTGAGGGCGGTCGAGAGTGATTTGCCTGCTGCCATTTCCTCGCGAAGGCGCTCGTAGATGAGAACATTGGCATCCACCGCCATACCGATCGTCAGGATGATGCCCGCGATACCCGGCAGGGTGAGTGTGAAGTTAAACATCGCCATCGTTCCGAGGAGGAGCAGGATGTTCAAGAGTAGGCCAAAAACCGCAATCAGGCCGGCGAATCGGTAGTAAAGAAGTGTGGCGAACATGACCAGCACAAGTCCGGAAACGCCGGCCATGACTCCGCTTCGAATGGAGTCGGCGCCGAGAGTCGGCGAGACGCTGCGGGTCTCCTCGATCTGAACCGGCACGCGGAGTGGGTTCTCGAGCGCGCTGGCGAGGTCGCGAGCCTCTTTGTCGTCAAAATTGCCGGTGATCTGGGCGCGGCCGCCGAAGTGGTCGCTCTGAAGGACGGGCGCGGAGATGACTTCGCCATCGAGGATGATCGCCATCTGTCGGCCTTTGTTCTGACGGGCGACTTCGTCGAAAAGTTTGGCACCCTCGGCATTGAGTTCGAGCGAAACGCCGTAGCCTTGTTGGTCGAAATAGGCAAAGGCGCGGGTCACATACTCGCCCGTAAGAGCAGCTCGGCGTTTGACGAGGATTTGTTTGCTCTCGGTCTTGTCCTTGTCGGGGCGATAGGTTTTCAGCACGAAAGAGGGGTCCATGACCTCCTCGCCTTTCTGGATGCGCTCCACGCGGGCGGGGCCGCCTTCGTCCACGATGGCGAATTCGAGCTTGGCCACGCGCTGGAGTTGAGATTTCGCTTCCTCCATCTGATTGGTGTCGAGTCCTGCGATCTGAACAAGAATGCGATCCTTGCCTTGGGGGGTGATGACCGGTTCGCTGACACCGTATTGGTCGACACGCTTGCGGATGACCTCCACCGCCTGCTCAAGCAGGTCGGGAGTAATGCCCCGCTCTGTCTGGGGAATGAGGCGGATCAGGAATGATGTGCCGCCCTGCAGGTCCAGACCGAGCCGGATTTTTTTATCCGGAGGCGTGATCTGCTCGATGCAGAAGGCCGCGAGCAGAACGCTCAGAACAAGTCCCAGCCAGCGTTTGCGAGAGGGCAGGTCGCTGGCAAAATACCAGCCGAAGAGCACAAGAAGGAGGAGGCCGAAGCAAAAGGTCAGGACGGGTGACATCGTATGAAGCGGGAAGCGGGCCGGGTGGTGGCCCTGAGTTTAAAATTAGGAACCAGCGGATTCCTTGTCGGCGGATTTCTCAACGGCTGCGACTGCGGCGCGGTCGAATTCCACCTTCACATTGTCTGCGATTTTGATGATGAGAGTTTTCTCCTTCACATTGGCGACGACGCCGTGGATGCCGGCGTTGGTTACGACTTGATCGCCGGTTTTGATGGAATCCACGAGTTTGGCGTGTTCTTTTGCCTTCTTCTGCTGCGGGCGGATCAGCAGGAAGTAGAAGATGATGAAGATGAAAATCAACGGCATCATCGAAACAAAGATGTTCGGTTGCGGTTGGCCAGGGGCTGCTTGAGCGAGAAGAATGAGAGTGGCAAATGTCATAATGGAGTCGCGAAGACTATAAGAGCGGGATTGGTTTGCAAGACCGATTGGTGGGTCTGTGCCCAGCGCGGCAAATCCCTCCTCCCTGCGGTATCTCGACTTCGCTAAGAGCGCAGGGCGAGATTTGGGAGGTTTTTTGGTAGGTGGTGTCTGGAAGTGGTTCGGTGGCTCCCGAACTTATTTGGGTCAAGCCGGAGGTCGACCCTCCAAGGATTTGCGCGCTGCCGCGCGGGTTCTGTAGCGGCGTCTCTGTGAGCGCCGGACAGATGATAGACAAAATTAAGCAGGCCGAGATCAGTTGTTTTGCCAGAGGATCAGGCTGTCCAAAGCCAACTCAGGAGAATGCCCCTTCCGGTCCACGCTGCTGTGCGAATCCAGTTGGTCGCGACCAGTTGCCGGTGCGCCTTGTCATTCCATCCTTGGAGGAGCGTGCGATGCAGGGGGACTTGGAGGAGAAAGGTGGAGGCCCAGATCACTCCGAGCAGCAGACCGCTGAGGAGGAATGCATTTGAGCGGAAGCCCTCCAAAAGCAGGAGTGCGAAAGTGAAAATCTCACCAAGCATGAGGGGCACGACCACCCAACCCGTGCGGTCGCAGTGTTCTTTCTCATGCGATGCGAAATGTTCCCGGTCGAAGCTGGCTATCATCGGATAGTGGACGATTTGGACAAACCAGATCAGGCCCGCCATGGCGAAGGTGGTCAGGAGGTGGATGGTGGCGACGAAGCTCCCGTTCACGGGTTTATTTGCCGATCAGAATGGAGATCGACCATTCCTTGGCCTCGTAGCTTTTTTGCGAGGGCAGGAGGACTTCGCCGCCGAGATCGCAGATGTCGTCCGGTGCGGGCAGGCTGGTATCCGCGAAGCGATGCCATTGCAGGGTCTTCGGCAGCACAGGAAGTCCGAAAGTGATCGGCTGGTAATACATGTTGCAGACCACATAAATGAAGTGATGGTTCCCGCCGAGGGCTTGTCCATGGCGACCGCAAAGCATGAAGGCAATCGTGCGGCTGCTTGCCGACCAATCGGGATGCCAGGGCAGAACGCCGTGCCAGCTGATGTCCGGGTAGCCGCTGCCGATCTGGTCGAGTTCGCTTAAAAAATTCGGCTGCCGGAGCGAGGTGTTCGCTTTCCGGAAGGCGATGATGGATTTCGTGAAGCGGAGCATTTCCTTGCCGAAGGCATCGGGCTCCCAATTCAACCAGTTCCAATCTGCATCATGGCAGTAGGCATTGTTGTTTCCGCGCTGGGTGCGACCGCTTTCGTCGCCCATGTAGATCATGGGAACGCCTTGGCTAACCATGAGCAGGGCCATTGCGTTTTTGCACTGGCGCAGGCGCAGCGCGTTCACGGCTGGCTCGTCGGATTCGCCTTCGGAGCCACAATTCCAGCTTACATTGTCATTCGATCCGTCCTGGTTGTTTTCACCATTTTCGAGATTGTGTTTGCCGTTGTAGGAAAAAAGATCACGCAGCGTGAAGCCGTCGTGGCAGGTGATGAAATTCACGCTCGCCGTAGGCTTGCGTCCGGCTGCCGCGTAAAGGTCGGGTGATCCCAGAATGCGCTGCACCATTTCTCCGACCTGGCCGGGATCGCCTTTCAGGAACCGCCGCGCGCAATCGCGGTATTTGCCGTTCCATTCCATCCAACGCCCGTAGCTTGGGAAATTTCCCACCTGGTAGAGCCCGCCGGCATCCCAAGCCTCGGCGACGAGCTTGCAATCGGCCAGCACGGGGTCGTGGGCGAGGAATTCGAGCAGCGGGGGATTCGCCAGCGGATTGCCTTGGCTGTCGCGGCCGAGGATCGATGCCAAGTCGAAGCGGAAGCCGTCGATATGATACTCGGAGGCCCAGTAGCGCAGGCAGTTGATCACAAACTCCCGCACCGCTGGGTAGTTGCAGTTCACCGTGTTTCCGCAGCCCGAGTAGTTCGCGAAATTTCCCTTCTCATCGAGGATATACCAAGTCTTGTTGTCGATGCCCCGGAACGAAAAAACCGGTCCGTCTGCGCCGCCTTCCGCCGTGTGGTTGAAGACCACATCGAGCATGACTTCGATGCCCTGCCCGTGGAGTGCCCGCACCATCTCCTTCATCTCCGCGACCTGCATGCTCTGGGCGCCCGCCGCTGCGTAGCTGGCTTTCGGTGCAAAGAACCCCACCGTGCTGTAGCCCCAGTAATTGCAGAGTGTCTCACCGTTTGTCGGATTCGTGCGGAGGTTCTCGGATTCGTCGAATTCAAAGACCGGCATGAGCTCGACGCAGTTCACGCCAAGGTTCGCGAGGTCTTTCACCTTTTCAGCTAGGCCAGCAAATGTGCCCGGATTTTTGACCTTTGAAGTCTCATGGCGTGTGAATCCACGCAGGTGCATTTCGTAAATGATCAGGTCGCTCGCAGGCACATGCGTGATGCCATTCGGTTCGAGCAAGCCCGCTCCCACAGGCACCCGCGAACGGAAGATCGGCTTGTGGGAGGCTTTCGCCTGGGCCATCCATTCCTCGCGGCCCACGACTTCTCTCGCATACGGATCGAGAAGGATTTTCGAGGAGTCGAAATAATGCCCGTCCCGCGCGCTCGAGGGACCCTCCATTCGGAAGCCGTATTCCAGATTTTCAAATTCCAGATCCTGCACGACCATCGCCCACACATGGCCCAGGCGGTAGTTTTTCGGAAACGGAATTTCCGCGACTGGTTTCTCCTGATCGGCCTTGAAGAGCACCAGCGTGCAACCGGTCGCGTTGGCGCTGAAGATGGAAAAATTCACGCCGCCGAGCACATGACTCACGCCGAAGGGCAACAAGTGCCCGCAGCTCACACGGTATTTGCCGATTTTTTGAAAGGAGGCCGCAGGCGAATTCATGGAGCGCAAATCGTAATTTGCAAAATCAAAACCGCAAGCACCCGATACGCTCGATCTCCTTGGTCTGCGCGCTTCTTAAATGCGACTCCCGCATTTTACGCTTGCTGAGATTCCCTCCAGCCAGAAGATATCGTCCTTCCCAGTCCGCCTTGCCGGCGTGGCGAAATGGCAGACGCAAGGGACTTAAAATCCCTTATTCCGAAAGGAGTGTGCGGGTTCGAGTCCCGCCGCCGGCACTGGGTGGGAGGGCTTCTTTGGCGCTCTGGGTGCGGGTTGGCGGGGTTTTTTTGTTGTTTGCTCGTGTTTGTTTATTTTGGTTATCGTTGGGTTTTTTCTTGGCTTTTCGGGTAACACGGGTAACAGTTCGGGTAACATGAAAGGCACGATCACCGTCAAGCAAGCCGCCGAATTAACCGGCGCTCACACCGAGACAATCCTCCGCCACCTTCGGCGCGGAAGTTTCTCCGCCTGCAAGCCGCTGGCAAACAAAGGCGGGTGGCGGATTTTCGAGGAGCCTTTTCGACAATGGTGGGGGGGACGGATCGGCGAAACCTCGAACAAAAGGCCCGCGAAATGAAAGCCCGATACTTTGTTAGCCCGCACACGGCACGACCTGGCACTTGGAAGCTTGAGATTCCTGCGTCGGTGTCGGGCAGCAGGATCAAGCGGTTTTTCCGCACGGAGGCGGAGGCTTGGGCGGCGGGCCCTGCTCTTTTGGAGGCTTTGCAAAAAACAGGGACGGAAGGACTGAAGGAGAAGGAACAAGCGGGGCTTTCGATGCGTTCGGCGATTCGGGATTATGTTGCGACCAAGGCCAAATCCTCTGAGGAGCACAAGTCGAAGGTTGAGCGGGTCTGCGGTAAGTTGCTGGAGGCGTTCGACGGGCCAGTTGCCAATGTGACGCCGCTGAAAGCAGGGAAGTGGTTTGACGGCATCGAGGGATCACCGACGACACGGGCTGGCTGGCATCGCTACGCGAGCGGGTTTTTCGCATGGTGCCTCGATATGGAGCTTATCGACCGGAATCCGCTGCGGAGGATACGAGCGCCAAAGGCCGAGGCGAAGCGGTCGCTCGTCACAGCCGGGGAAATGGCGACGATCTTGGCCGAGGAGATGAGCGACGAGTTGCGGGCGTGGTTTCTTCTCGGAGGCTTTGCCGGGCTGCGGTCCATCGAGGTGCGGCGGATGAGGTGGGAGGACATTGACGCAGGACGGGGAGAGATCGAGGTGAGGCGCGAGGTCTCCAAACAATCTACCGGACTGCCAGAGCGCATCGTGGATTTCACGGAGCCGCTGACGAAGCGGGCGGCGTTCTTTCAAGACGATAAAAAGAAGGGGCTGATTCTGCCACCGGCATCGTTGCGCATTTATCAAGAGCGGCAGGCGCTCATCAGGCGGCTTCACGAGGCTGGCAAGGTGCCGTGGTCGCAGTTTCCTGAAAACGCTCTGAGGCATTCGTTCGCCACCTATCACCTGGGGCGTGGGCAGGACGCTGGAAAGACCGCGCACCAGCTTGGACACTCAACGACCGCGATGGTAAAAAGGGTCTATGCCGTGCCATCGCGCCGTGCGGATTGGCGGGCGTGGTGGGCTGTTTGAAAATTTCTTGGCGGATCGTTGTCAGACATTCATTCTTTTAATATGCCTGAAAAAAATGCTTCCAATGATGATTGGCGCTTCGATCCAATCACGGACCGGCAACGAGAATTGATTGAGGAAAAAGGCTACGAAGCACCTGATACAAAGGGCGAGGCGAGCGACCTCATCACAGAGATTTTACGCAAAGAGGACGGTGCAACAGAGGGTCAGCTTCGACGCTTGGAGTTCTACGGAATCTATGGGGATTTCAGCAAAAAAGAGGCGTCTGAACTGATTGATAAAAACAAGCATCTTTACGATGAAGATGAATACCAAGCTTGGAAGCAAAATGTGGCTGGGATTGAAAAGAAAAAAGACAAAAAAGGAAAAGAGGAATTAGAAGGATGTTACGGGGGGTGCGGATGCCTGATCTTGCTGCTTTTTCTATTTTTAGTATGGCGGTTTTGGAGCTGGTGGTTTCATTGATCGTATCAAAACCTGCCCCTCGTCTGGACACAGACTGATGTAAAATTTTTATTCCTGTGTTAGGTCGATCACTTCTGCGACCCAGTTTTCTGGGAAAGGCCCTTCCCAGCTATTGATGGCCCACCATCTAAAGTTTCGGATGGATCGAAAGCTTTGGCACCAGCATTCAGGCGTGCTTGGCGCGCATTTTGGTATTTTCCCTTTTGTTTGTCTTGAGGCAATTCAACTGACTCAGCGGATTCTTGAATACCTGATTGCATGATGTCTTGCTCAAGTAAGTGACGCATGTGTCCTTGAAGGTTCCGGTGCTGTGACTTGGCGCGAGCTTTTGCAAGGTCTGCCAATTCTTTTGGAACTCGAACTGATACAAATTTGAAGTCTTCTTTTTCCATGTAAACAAACATTTCACCAGTGTGAACAAACGCGCAACAAATAAATTTCTTTTGTGCGCAAAAAAAATATATCGGCCCGCAGACCCGCATAGAATGGGCATGTCAAGAGAAAATTATGGGGTGTAGTCCCTACCCCTGTAAAATTTTTTCTTTTATTTTTTGTGCACAAATTTTACAGATTTGTGCACATGCAAACGGAAACAGAAGAAGCAATCGACACCCAGCACATCGGATTCCGTATCCCAAACAGCCTGCGCGAAGCCGCTCAGGAAAGGATGCAGGGGAAATATTCAACATTTAGCGAATACCTTCGCGACCTGCTTCGCCGGGATGTTGAGACAAAGGAGGCCGCAAAATGAAAGGCACGATGACCATCAAGGAGGCGTGCGAGCTAACCGGGGCCTGCGCTTGGACGATCAAGATGCACATTTACAAGGGGAGCTTCTCGGCAACCAAGCCGCTGGGGAATCGCGGCGGGTGGAGGATTTTTACCGAGTCGCTCAATCAATGGTGGTCCGCCCGCATCGGCGAGACATCGAACCGGAGGCCCGCGAAATGAAATCCCCCCGCTTCTACCTCTGCCAGTCGGGAGACATCACCGAGACGATCCGCGCCTGCGGGTTCGGGGATGCCCGCATCAAGTTTTTTCAAAAGCACGGCGTTCAAGCCGCGCATGTCTCTCTCGAAAGATAATTTATGGAACACGAACAAGTAATCAGACAACTGCAATTCGCGTGGGACTTTATCCGCGCTGTCGGCCCAGCCCTCGCGCTGGGGGTGGCAACATACTGGGTCACGACATGGGGGGAGCGGACACGATGAGTTTAACCACAGAAAGCACAGAGAACACGGAGTGGGTGATGGCGAAGATTAAGTGCCCAGTTTCCGTGAGTTACTTTGCAGACATTGCAGAGGGGTTGAGCAAAATAGCTAAAGCAGAGGGAAGAACGGCTTTTACGCGCCAAGTCGGGGATTGCCTTGAGATTTATTCGATTCCTGACGCAAAGGGGGCAATACGATGAGCGCGTTCTATGTCATAGACACGGAGGCCGAGAAGGTCGGGATGATGAACATTTTCGGCCCCTACGAGACCCGCGCAGGGGCGGAAGCATTCATACGCAAGGATTTTGCGGACTGGTGGGAAAATTCAGACACGCCGCTAAAAGATCGGGATGCCGCATCGTCTGCGACTTATCAGATTCTGCAACTGGTCGCCGAGGTGCGTCCGGTCGGGAGCGCCTCGCTGAAAGTCAAACTCGTGGAGGAGGCGAAATGACCCACTCACTCAGAATCCCAATCCCTTCCGGTGGTGCGCTCGAAATGATCGATGGCCGCATGGATGCCTCCTATTACCCGCAGACTACCGGGCAAAATGTGCTGGCGGCCTTAATTACTGCCAGAACCGGGGAGTTCCCGAGGCAGAATGTCGTGCTCGCCCACCCGGACTATCCCCTCGCTATCAAGATAGACCGTCTGATTGAACTCCATCTGGAGCAATTTCGGACCGCGCTGCTTGAGGCGATAAAATGTGAAACCTCCAAATGTGAGTTCCATGTCCTCCGGCCAACCCTCCAGCTCTGCCTTCAACTGCCCGACTTTGATCCCTGCGAGTTTGGTTCCCATAACTGGGCGCAGGCTATGGGATGCGCTGCGGATGCGTCAACGGAGAAAGGGGAGGCGAAATGTCGGCATGAAGTGCAAGTAGTGGGTTCTCTGGAGGAAGCGGAAGCTCTATCTACCAGCTTTCGCCCTGAATTGACTGAGGCTTGCAAACTGGAAGGGAGAGCGAAATGACCTCCACCATCGAATGGATCGCGTCCACCGACGAGCTTCCGGACGCCGACGAGACGGTGATCCTCGCCCTCGAGGACGGGGATGTCACAACCGGATTTCTGGACGGGGAAACATGGCGGGACATTTCCGCCGACCGCCTGCCAGATGCGCCTCTCTTTTGGGCGCGGTTTCCTGAGCCTCCACAACCCCGGACAAAGAAGGGGAGGAAGAAATGAGCGCGCAATCAGTAACTGCCGAGAAACCCTTGGGAGCGGAGCACGGTGGGTTCGCGTTTCGGGGGGCTTTGGGTGCGGGCCTTGTAGGAGCAGGCCGGACATTGATACTCCAGGCTGGAGTTCGTTGGCCGTTGCATGATGCTTTTTTGTTTGCCCACAAAGCAGTTGGGGCAAAGGTAATGAAATGGGTCGCTGCCCCGATGCGTTTCCTTTACGGCGTAGAAAAAAATACCGGGAACCACTTCGTGAAGGTGGTAGCGCCCGGCCTCATCCTGCCAGTTTTCAAGGTCCATCAGCTTCTGGCGCGCCTGGCGTTCCGAATCTTCGAGTTCCACTATGCGCTTATTGGCGTCCATTACCGCCGCTTGAGCCTCGATGAGGCGCTTCGTTATCTCGCTTACGGCTTCAGTGACGCGGGCCTCGGTATGGAGGCTGGAAAGAGTACTGACTACCTGCGTGGCGGAATGGAGTGCGGCAAAGGCGGTTTGAATTTCACTAATCACGGTGTGGATGGTGGCGGAGTGGGGCCGTTTTGCAAGACGGAAGGAGCCGCACTATGAGCGCCACGCTGGCCATTTCCATCGCCGTGCTGACGCTCGGCTCATGCTTCGCCTGCTACATGCTGGGCCGCGATAGCTACCGCAACGAACTCCGTGACTTCCAAGAGCGGAGACGCCGATGGGAAGAGTTCGACGACGAGGATTGAACAATTTTCCACCCCGGAAATTCCCCGAGCGGCGCGGTGCGGCGGCGCGGCGAGGGCAAACACAACAACAGCCGCGATTTATTAGGCGAATAATATGAAACTGACAAAAAGAGGCGGCGGGTCCTTTAACCCGCATGACGAGGGGACATTTCGCGCGGCGTGCGTGGATGTGACCCCACTGGTGAAGCAGAGTGGGAAATACGGCGAGAGTGAGGTTTTCCGCCTTGTTTTCGAGACGGATGCCCCGGCGCGTGAGGATGGGAGTCGTCAATGCGTGTGGAGTCGTGGGTTTACCCCATCGCTCAACGAGAAGGCGAACTTTCGCAAGTTCCTGCGCCAGTGGTTCGGGCGTGACCTGACAGCGGCGGAGGAAGCGGAGTTCGATACCGAGGCGCTTCTTCTTGGCAAGGCCGGACAAGTGACGATCATCCATGAACACGCTGAGAACGGGAATACCTACGCAAGCATTGTGGCCTGCGTGCCTTACAAGGGCAACGATCCGCTGAAGCCCTCGGGCAAATTTACACGCAAAAAGGACCGTGAAGCCAAGGGCGAGGAGGCCAGCTATCGCGGGGCAGCAAATCCCACGGAGCCGGTGCGTGAAGCCGAGGCGGTCGATACAACGCAAGCCGGTGATGACTGGGCGACCGTGAAGGTTCATGTCGGAAAATTCTCCGGCGTGGAAGTGCGCGACCTCGATCCTGAGGCCATCGAGAAGCTGAACAAGAACTGGGTGCCGAATGCCGGAACGACTGCCGCCGATCAGCGGCTCGTGAAGGCGCTCAAGCGTGCCCAGGAGGAATTAGCAGCGGCCACAGCCGGGGAGGAATACTAATGGGTGCCGCAACCAAAGTGGAAATCCGCACCGCAGGGGGTGAGACGATTGACGCGACGGCGGCGTTCGCCGCGATGGATTACAATGAGGTGGAATTCCAGCGTGTGACAGCGCTGGTCAATTCCCTCCTCGAAACTCACTGGGCTGGCATTCAACAGGCGGTGGCTGAGAGCGAGGATGCCACGGGCAGCGTGAGCTTGTCCGTCAAGCTCGACCACTCAGGCCCGTCTCGCATTGTGAAAACAAAGTTGAGCTATGCGGTGAAAACCTCGGACGAGGCCGAAGCCTATGTGCAAGACCCCGCTCAGAAGGAGTTCGATCTATGAGCGACACACTTGAAATCGTTGTCTCGGGCAGTCTTCCAAGCCCGCAGATCGAGTTGTCCGTGGCAGCCTTCAACGCCAGAACATTGGCGTTGGAGGCGAGCGGGCGCATCAAGGCGATTGCCTCGGTGGCTGACTTGGACTCGGCGGCGGCAGCTTTGACGAAGCTCAAGGCGCTAACCCGTTCGGTGGAGGATAGCCGCAAGGAGGTGAAGGCGCCGGTGCTCGAGGTTGGCCGGCGGATCGATGCGGTGGCGAAGGATTACCTGACATCGCTGGAGTCGGAGGCCAAACGCCTCTCGGTGATTGTTGGCTCTTACCAAGAAGCCCAACGCCGGAAGGCTGAAAAGGAACGCGAGGAAGCGGCCAAGGCACAGGCAGATGCCATCGCGGAGATGACCGCCAAGCAGGCAGAAGCCGTTGCCAATGGCGATGAGGAGGCAGCAGATGCCGCCCGTGCCGAGGCAGCGGATAAAATCGCGGCGTCTCAACTGGCTGCAATCAATGCCGAGGGGCCAAGGCCAGAGGGGATCACGAGCCGGACGAGTTGGAAATTCGAGGTGGTGGACATCGCCGCTCTCTATGCCGCTCGCCCAGAACTCTGTGTGGTGACGCCAAACAACGCTGCCATCCGTGCCGTGGTGAAGATGGGGGCAAAAATCCCAGGTCTTCGCGTTTGGCAAGAGGCAGCGGCCATCGTCCGGGTGGCCGGTCCGGTGAAGGTGGAGGAATACGATTACTGATGAACTCCTTACGCGACATAATTGCAAATGTTCCCAAAATGGGAACCACAAAAAAAATGCAAGATAAATGGATTGCTCGTTTTGCGGATCAGGAAGTTTTTACAGTTCAGGATTTAGAAAAAAACCCAAGCTCGATTAGAGGTCTAGGAATAGGTTTTGGGAGCGCTGAAAGGTTCATCGAAGCAGCAAGGAAAATGGGGGTTCAAATTACACTATCAGCCTTTGCCGCTGGTTATCATCATACATCGCAAACAAATAACGAAAAACATGTTTGCCGAATGCTTAGACAGGCGCGCGAGAGGTTAGATTTCTGGAAATCTGAAGCCGTTAGATTTGGAATTAAAGGGGGAGGAATATGATTACTAACATAACAAAAACTCTCTGGATTCTTGAGGATGTTATTAGAACATCCAAAGAAACATTATCAGTAAGAGATTATGATATTTTAAATCTTAGATTTGGGCTTGATGGAAAACCTTCAAAGACTCTCAAAGCTATTGGGAAGAAATATAAAATATGCAAGGAGAGAGTCCGGCAAATAGTGAGACAATCAATAATAAAAGCCAAGATAGCTGTTCGAGATAAGAGAACAAAACGGCTTTTTCAGGAGGCTATGTATGCCAACCCTCGCTGAAATCCTTGCCAAGAAAGGGGCCAAAACTTTTCAACTCAAACAAGAGGAGGAAGTTATTCTGACACCGGAAGGCCCGCATTATGCCAAACTTGTCGGGGCGGATGGGAGGTTCATTAAATGGCTTCCAAAACCCGAGACAACCGGAATCAAGATCACGCCCGACAGCGAAAAGGCTGACCTTGCTGCCAGCATCAAGCAGGGACTCGACGCCTGCGCCCCAAAAGTCAAACCCCCGGCTCCACGCGAGTTGGGGGCATTGACCCTCGGGGAGCGCGTTCCGATGGATCAACCAAAGGAGGGAGCACCAGCAGCGGAGTGGGAGTGGTTCGACTCTCTTCACTCCTTCGAGAGCGACCTCGGGATTGTGATCGATCCGAACGGGGACCAAGCATGGATCGCAGTGCAAGCCTTCCAAAGCAAGCCGCCGATCCTGCTCCACCGCCTGCCACTCCTGAACCGCAAACGCAGCGAATCCGACCCGTTTTAAGTGATGATAACGAAAATCTTAAATCTATTGAAGCGCGGCGTATTGCGGGAGAACTCGGGGCAGCGCTCCGCATGGGATACCTTACCGGAGCAGACGACCCCGAGGCGCGATTCCTCGCCAAGGCCATCCATCTCTTCCGAGGAAGAATTGCGGAATACTAACCACTGCGGATTTGATGGATCGGTCGATATATTCTTGAACAACACACTCGAAGGAAGGAAATGGCAAATCCGTTTTAATCGATCCGGAGAGAAATTCTTTTCATCGCTGCATAACGCGCGCGAGAACCAATTCCTTTGGAATACACAGCTTAGAAAACTGTTTTATCTGAACAAGGAAAGGGAGTTGTTTGAAATGGTTTTTCGTAAAGTTGATTTGTCTAAGGGATTGACCACAGAGGACACAGAGAACACGGAGGGCGTGAAATGACGGTGAAGCGCTTCCCTGCGGAGAATGCGATCCGGCTCTCGCCAGGACAAGCGGCGGCGGTCGATCTTATCCAATCCGGTGAAAATGTCTTCCTCTCCGGTATGGCAGGCACGGGGAAATCCACCGCGCTCCTGCAATACATCGGGCAGGCATTCGGTCGGGTGGATGTCTGCGCGACCACGGGGATCGCTGCGCTGAACCTCCAAGACCAATTTCGCAAGAATGCCGGCGTGGGGATCGCAGCTCATACGATCTACCGATGGGCAGGCATGGCGCTGGGGCCTGCGCCGGGGCAGAAATTCGAGGATTATTTGGCCTTCCTTCAAAAGAAGCCGATGCCGTTCTCTCGCCATTCGGCATTTGCTCGGGTGAAGGCGGCGGAATGCCTTGTCATCGATGAGATTTCCATGTTGCCGGGGCGGATTATCGACTACCTCGATTTTCATTGCCGCGCGATCCGCAAGACTGACCGACCCTTCGGCGGCATCCAACTCGTGGCCGTCGGTGACTTTCTCCAACTCCCTCCGGTGGCCAAGGATGGAAAATACGACTGGGCTTTTGCCTCTGAGGCATGGCGCGGGGCGGGATTCCGAAATGCCTACCTCACGCAGATTCACCGCCAAAAGGAACCCCTCTTCACCGAGGCGCTGAACAACTTCCGCGAGGGGCGCATTTCCAAGGCGGTGGCGGATACGCTCTCGAGCCGGGTGAAGATGTTTGTCGATCGGCGCGTGGTGCGCCTGATGACTCACAACGCCCAGGTGGACAAGTGGAATGCCTACCAGATCGGGGAAATCGAATCGCCCGAGGCGAGCTATGAAGCCGACTTCACCGGAGCCGAGCACGAGGCGGACTTCCTCGCCAAGAACTCGATCACCCCGACACACCTCACGATCAAGCGCGGGGCGCGCGTGATGGCAACTTGCAACATGGAAGTGCCAGACGAGGAAGACAAAACCCAGAAGCACACGGTGGTCAATGGCCTCTGCGGGACCGTGCAGGACATGGAGCCGGAATCGGTGTGGGTGCGGTTCGACAACGGGGAAACGGTCAACATCCCCAAGCGGTCATCCCAATTTGACCCGCAGCGCGAGGATTCGGCGACCATGACACAAATCCCTCTTCGCCCAGCCTATGCGCTGACCATACACAAATCACAGGGTCTCACGCTCAACAGCGCCCATATTGACATCCGGGCCGCTCGTGAGCCGGGGCAAGCGTATGTGGCGCTTTCCCGTCTGCGTTCGCTCAGTGGGCTTTACCTCAAGGACTGGATCAAGGGCGTTCATGTGAGCGAGGCGGCAATCAATTTTTACAAGAATCTGAAATGAGCACTCAACTGGAGCTATTTGGAACACTCCCAAACGAAAACAAGCACCGTTACTGGCGGCAGCGTCTCAAGCAATGGCCGCAAGAGGCTTTTGAAAGCCGACACCATACAGAAAGCAGTGGATGGGGAATGGCCATGCTCGGTGGCTGGTTTGCCGATCTCCTGCACCGCGATGGGGCTATGGATGAAATGGAATACATGCGCTGGACGAGATTCGAGCGCCGGTTGCAACGATGGGACCAGAAGAAAAATCAATAAATGAATACACTCAAGACGAATATCTCAATTTTCTCCAACGCCTTCGCGGACGAACCGGACGAGGCGATCACGCTGGAGGCATTCTTTCAAGGTGTGAAGGATGGGCGGTGGCAGCGGCAGGTGGACATCCTGCGCGAACACCTCAAGCGCGGAGACGAGCCGCGCTACACAGCCAAGAAGCGTGACCTCCCAGCCGTAACCATTTCCTGCCATTGCCTCTCCCGTGAGCGTGACCTTTCACCCGAGGCGAAGGCGATCACGCACAGCGGATGGCTCCAGGCGGATTTTGACCTGAAGGATAACCCGATCCTCGCCGATGATTCCGTGGTTCGCGCCAAGCGGGCGGAACTCCTCGCCGATCCCTATGTGGGCGCGGTTTTCGTGGGACCATCCGGGCAGGGACTCAAGGCGGTGGTATCAATTGATCCCGAGCGGCACAAGGATTCGTGGTTTGCGGCGGAACTTCATTTTTCCGAGAAGCATAAGCTCAAGCTCGACAAGGCGACGAAGGACCCGATGCGCCTGTGCTTCGTGTCCTACGATCCGGACATGGAGACCTCGGACATTTACCAACCGATCCCCGTGCCGGACAAAATGCCGGAGCGTGAGGTGTGGCGTCCACCGGTGGAGACGACAGCGGCGGACATTGCCGAGATGCTGCGCTACATACCACCGCGCCCGGATTACGATACATGGCTCAAAATTGCCTCCGCAGTGTGGAGCGTCCTGCCGATGGCGGACGGTGCGAGGCTTTTGCATCAGTGGTCCCCGGAGGAGAAGGATGGCGAATACGCATCCAAGCACAAGGCACGCCTCAAACAGGTGGGAGTTGGAACGCTGGCACACATTGCCAGTGAGCACGGATTCGACGCCCGTGAGGCATGGCGGCGGAAACGCTGGGCGGGCCGGATTCGATTTGCCGACTCAACCCGTGGACCAGGTGAGGGAGAAGATCCGCTGGCCGGTGGGGAGGTGGCAGCGATCCCGACCGAGATTTCCCGCGAAAGGATTATGGTGGCCTACGCGCAGGCCCACAAGGGAGACGCCCGCCTATGGGCAGAACTCCGAAAGGGCCTGCGCGTTTGGAATATACACGCCAAGACATGGATGACCTACGAGGACGGGCTATGGCGGCGGGACAATGGGAACACGACGCTTCTCGATATTTCCGACACGCTCACAGAGGTTTATCAGCGGGTAGCTGACTCGGTGCGGGCTGAAATGAAGGCGCATCCGGCAGAGGATGACAAGAAGGACCCGCGCATCAAGGAGATCAAGGGCCTCGAGGACCGCTGCCATCGTCTCTGCCATGCGGAATATCTGGCGTCTGTCGAACGCATTGCCAAATCGGAAATGAACCTCCCGGCGACGGCTTTTGACGCCAACCCAGAGATTCTCGTGGTGCTCAATGGCACGCTGGATTTTGCCGAGGGCATTTTCCGCGAACACCGCGCCTCGGACTATGCGACGACCCGCTCACCGATCAATTTCGACACAGCGGCAGAGTGTCCCAAGTGGGATGCGTTCCTGAACCGCTTCATGCCGGATGTCGAGACGCGCGTCTATCTGGCGCGTGCCTTCGGGTATTCGCTGACCGGGCGCGTCCACCACGACGCCCTCTTTTTTGCCTACGGAAAGGGCGCCAACGGCAAATCCACCCTCTTCGGTGTGCTCAAAATACTCCTTGGCGACCTCATGACCACGGTCCCGATTGCCGCCCTCCTCGCTGCCAAGTCGGACAATAATTTCGATTATTACAAGGCCTCGATGGAAGGCAAGCGGGTGGTTCTCACGGACGAAATCCCCGAGAAGCGCAAGCTGGCTGACTCCCAGGTGAAAGCGATCACCGGCGGCGATGCCATCAATGCCCGCCGTCCATTCGAGCAACCTTACGCTTTTTTCCCGACCCATAAACTCTGGCTCATGGGAAACCACAAGCCGGATGTCGAAGGCACGGACGAAGGAATCTGGCGACGCGTCCACATGATCCCGTTCACCCAAACAATCCCTGAGAACGAACGCCGCGACCGCCATGAAATCCTCGGGGAATTTGAAGCGGAATCCGCCGGCATTCTCAACTGGGCGATCCGTGGACTTCTCGAAAGCCGCGACATCGGCCTTCGCCCACCGCCCCAAGTGGTGGAAGCGACACGGAACTATCGGGAGGAATCCGACCAGTTCGGTGCGTTCCTCCTCGAATGCACGGAGAAGGACATCACCGGGCGCTGCGGGATCGGCTCGCTGTCGAAAACCTACGCCATCTGGTGCGACCAGAACGGCGAACAGCCACGCTACCGAGGAACCCGCCAACTCCGAAAAGTGATGTCCGAGCGGGGCTATCACATCGAGCCGGATCGGAAGGATCACCCGACGATTCACGGAATCAAACTCAAAATGGAGGAGAAGAATGACGCCTTCGGACTCTCTGCCTGAAATGAAAAGATGTCCAAAGAATCCGGCGTTTCCCGCGCCGGAAATGCCGGAAAGAAAAAGAATCCTTTTTCTTGAGATACCCAAAAAAGGCATTTTGAGGGCTATTTATGCCGGAAACGCCGGATTGGCCGGATGTTTCATATTAAATGTTAGGAAATCAATTTTCCTATCTTCCTTCTCAGCGCAGTTAGGTTTCACAGCCCCTCTTTTCCGGCATTTCCGGCACCCCCGTTTTTTCCCGTTTTCCTATGCCAACCTTCACCCAACACGACCTTGAACGCCTCGGATACACCCTGCAACCAGACGGCTCCTATGCCCGAGAAATCACCCATTCATCTCACCCTGCCCGGATACCTGACCCCAAGCCTCAACCGGCTATTCGGCAAACACTGGACTGCCAGCCACCGCGAAAAACAACTCGCACGGGCCGCGTTACTCTCCGCATTACACGCCACGCCTGCCGCCTCCTCGATGCCGATAATTTCGCAGGCGGTTGCAAACCTCTCATCGACCAAATCCGATACGCCGCCCTCATCCCGGACGACGACCCGGCCAGCGTCGAACTCCAATTCTGCCAAGAGAAAGTCGGCAAGAAATACCTCGAAATGACCACCATCGAAATCACGCACCCATGAAAGAAATCATCGAAGAAAACAAACGCCTCAAATCGGAGGTGGAAAAGCTCATCAGCGACAACATGGAGCTGACTGCCGTGATCCGGTCGCTGCGCAAGGTAGCCAAGGAAGAGGCGGCGGCGCTTGAAACGGCACAGCAGGAAGTGTGGCTCTGGAAAAATGGCAAATATGAAAAGGAGGGCGCGAAATGAGCGACACGCCTGAGACGGATGACCAGCCAATCATCTATGCACTAAATGATAACGGCTACCAAGTGCCGTGCGTTGATTTGGAATTTGCCCGCAGACTGCAGCGCGAGCGCGACGAGGCGCGGAAACACTTGCGCGATGCAAACAGGGGCGCAGAAATCAACGCGCATATAAATCAAAAGTTTGGACAACAGATCATTGATGCGAGGGAGCAAATCAAAGAGCTGATTTATATTTCAGAACGCGCCATTGCGCTGGCTGAAATAGACTTCGAGAACGACAAATTTGGCGTCGTTTCTGAACTTCGGGATGGGGTGGAGCGACTCAAGGAGGGAGCAAAATGAGCGAGGAGGTCGCAATCGGAATGCAAAAACTTGCCTACGCCATTCTCATGTGCGCAGCAGAAGACTTGAAAGCGCCAACGGATTACAAAAGCCCTTACGCGAGCCGAATCGCTGTAAAAAACAAAACTTCGGCAATTAAATTTTTCCAAAGCAAATGGTTTGCAGAAATAGCACAGGCAATCGGAAAGAACCCCAAACGACTCCGTGATGCGGTATTAACATGAAAGCCTCAAAAATCCTTAATCGGTTGTATAAAACCGGGACAACTCATCACGCAGCGCGTGGGTATGTGTGCTTGTGGGGGATTTTAATGGAAAAGGAAACCCCTGAAAAGACACATATTTACCAAGAAACCGCGAGGCTTTTATTGGAGGATATTTCATCTGATGAACGCAGAAAAGACGCAGGAGAAACTCATGTCCTTTGAAATCCCACTACCACCAACGGCGCAAGACATCGCCGAAATCATTGGTAAAGAATCAGCATTGGCGATTGCATTCACGACCCGGCATCGGTGCGTCTATGTGCCACTCGGTCGGCTCCCGTCTCACAGCTATCTTGTGAGAACAATCGGGGAAGAAAAGGCCAAACTCCTGCAAAGACAATTCGGCGGGATGCTCCTTCCCCTGGCGACCTGCCACCACACCAAGCAAGCCCTCATCAGGGCAAAAATCCAACAACTCAAAACACAACAGCATGCAAACACCTAACCTCATACTCGTCAAAGACTCGATCAACACGATCAGCCAACTCCAATTCTGGGAAATACCAGAAGACACCAGCAAAGAAAAATGGGCTGATGGACACAAGCAACTCCTGCTCATGCAGCAGGTAGTCAGAAAGCTATTGCCAAAATCCCAGTCATTCGGCGTCAAACAATTCGGGCTGGATTATCTGGTGGAGACAGAAGCCCAATTCCAACTGGAATTTGAAATCCCTCTACCGGCTGAAACACCAAAGCGCGAAGAGGAAAGCGATGTCATGGATTACCTCGTCAAAGGATTCCAACGATGGGCTGAGAAGGCTGGCGACATCGAAGCATGGGAGAAGGACCGCTTGGAACGGGCACTCGAAATCCTCAAGCCGCTAACTTCAACAGCAGAACGCATTAAAAAAACTCTGCACAGCAAAACCCTCCAATGATCCAAGCCGAGACGCAACACCCCACCGGGGTAGTAGGTTCTTCCACGGGGGGACGGGAGCGGGTATGCGGAAACTCGCAGAGTTTGGTTAGAGATTGACCTAAAAACCGCAGTTCGCTTCGCAACTCACTTGCACCCAAACATTCAATGAAACAACCCACAAAATCCAAGCCTGAGACTTTGCTTGTGAGCGCCTCGGTGCTTGCCGCCGCGCTCGGTGGCGTGACCCCTCGATATGTCCAGCAACTTGAAAAGAAAGGCATCGTGAAAAAAACAGCGCGAGGGGTTTACGATCTTTGCGCATCGACCGCCGGATACATCGAATGGCAGAAGAGCCAGGAAAATGAATCGGAAGATTCGTTCAAATCCCAGCGCACTCGCGTCTACCGCGCCCGCGCCGAAATCCTCGAAGCACAATCGATGGCGATGCGCGGCGAACTCCATGACGCCTCCTGCATTGCCGAGGTCATGGGTGAGGGGCTGGCGAACATCCGGGCGAAGCTGTTGGCAATCCCGACAACCGCAGGCCCTCGCGTGGCAGACGAAAGCGATCCGAACAAATGCGCAGCCCTCATCGAGACCCTACTGCATGAGGCGATGGCGGAATGCTCGAAATACAACGGGCGGGAGATTCTGAACCGCTACCTCAAACGCAACGAGGCGAAACCGGAAGAGGAAGAGACCGGCGAAGGCTGGGAGACATGACGCCCGAACAACTCGACCGCGCCAGCGATCTCATCGCGGCGTGGTCGGCCATCATTGCACCCCCTCCAAAATGGACGATCAGCGAATGGGCTGACCACCGGCGCAAACTCAGCGGCGAGGCGGCAGCGGAGAAGGGGCAGTGGCGAACCAACCGCGCCGAATACCAGAGAGGCATCATGGACGCCGTTGCCGATCCGACCATTGAGCAGGTTGTCGTCATGTCATCGGCCCAAGTGGGAAAAACGGAAATCCTTCTCAACTGCATCGGATACTTCGTGGACTTCGACCCCTCGCCCCTCATGCTCGTCCAGCCGGATGAGGCGATGGCAGAGACATTTTCCAAGGACCGCCTCGCGCCAATGTTCCGAGACTCGCCAAGCCTCCGCTCCAAGGTGCGACCGGCGAAGACCCGCGACAGCGGAAACACGATCCTGCACAAACGATTCCCCGGCGGGCATGTCACGCTTGTAGGTGCGAACGCCCCCAGCGGCCTCGCCTCCCGCCCGATCCGCATCCTCCTGCTTGACGAGGTGGACCGCTACCCGGCAAGCGCCGGGAGCGAGGGCGATCCGGTAAATTTGGCCATCGCCCGCACGAAGAATTTCTGGAACAGGCGCGTGGTCATGGTCTCGACGCCGACCGTGAAGGGCTTGTCCCGCATCGAACGCGCTTTTGAGATTTCCGACCAACGGCATTTCCTCGTTCCTTGCCCGCATTGCCAACACGAGCATCCGCTGCGGTGGGGCAATGTTGTTTGGACGGACGGACGCAGAGACCTTGCAACCCTCCGGTGTCCCGCCTGCAACGGCACGATCACCAACGCGCAGAAAAACCAAGCGGTCTCCCGTGGTCGGTGGCAGGCCAGCGCCGGACCCAGCAAGATCGCGGGCTTCCATCTAAACGAACTTTACTCCCCCTGGCGAAGCATCGCAGACATCGCCATCGAGCACGGACGGGCGAAAGACGATCCCTCAACCCTGCAAGTCTGGATCAACACCAGCCTGGGCGAAACATGGGAAGAGGGAGGCGAGCGCATCAGCGAGCATGCCCTCATCGAGCGATGCGAACCCTACCCGCAGGCAGATGTCCCCGCCCGTGGGTTGATCCTGACGGCTGGCGTCGATACTCAGCAAGACCGGCTCGAGGTTGAAGTGGTCGCATGGGCAGGCGGCGAAGAAAGCTGGAGCGTTGCCTATCATGTCATCCTCGGAGACCCCGACATCCCGGAAGGCACAGCAGGAAGCCCGTGGACGCACCTCACCGACTACCTCCGCAAACGCTGGACCTCGGAGGCAGGCGGCGAAATGGTCATCGAAACCACCTGCATCGACACCGGCGGCAGCAACACGCAGGCCGTTTACGGCTATGTCAAACGCCACAAGGGAGACAGAGTTTACGGCGTGAAAGGCCAAGGCGGACCCGGCTTGCCCATCGTCGGCAACCCCGCCCGCCGCAGGGCAGGAAAAAAAACCACGCGCCCCATTGATGTTTACATCGTCGGAGTCGATTCCGCGAAATCCATAGTTTACAAGAGACTGCGCATCACGGAACCCGGCTCTGGCTATTGCCATTTCCCGCAGGGACGCAGCGCAGAGTATTTCAGAGGGCTAACCGCAGAAAAGGCCGTGACGAAATTCGTAAAGGGATTCCCCCGTCTGGAGTGGCACAAAACCTCCGGCGCTCGCAACGAACCGCTCGATTGCCGGGTTTACGCATTCGCCGCCCTCGTCCTCCGCGCCCCGCAGTTTGACAAGCTCGCCCTACGGAGGCGGCAGACCATGCCCGCGCCCAAGCCCGCCGAGGTCGAGACACCCCCTCCTGCGGAACTCCCCGCAGAAGACACCCCCAGACCGGATGCCAACAATGCCGCGAAACGCAAGCGCACCACGCGCAGGGCGTCCTTCGTGCATACATGGTGACTATTACGGCAGGCGAAACATTCGAGGTTACGGTATCGGCAGACCCCGCCGCGACCGTCCTTGTGCAATTCGCTGGAATGCAATCGCGCAATGTCGCCGCCACAGGCACGGCAGGAACCTTCACCGCCGCCGCGAATACGAGCGGCTGGATTCCCGGACATTACATCTGGGAGGCATGGGCAACGGTCGCCGCACACCGCGCCCTCGTCGGAACCGGCGACCTCCTCATCCGCGAATCCGCGGCCACCCTCGCCCCCGGCGCCGAGGTGCGCACGCAGGCCCGCATCGCCGTGGCGCACATCCAAGCCATGCTCGCAGGCGGCGCAACGCTGGAGGCGAAACGCTACAAAATAAACAACCGAGAGCTTGAGCGGCACAGCATCGCCGAACTCCTTCAGCTTCTCTCGTTCTGGCGGCGTGAGCTGTCCCGCGAGTCCCGACTTTCATCCGGCATCTCCTCCATCGGGCAATCAATTTCCGTCCGCATCTAACCATGGGCCTTTTCGATCTATTTTCCCGCACCACCACCACGAAGACGCCCGCGCCAAGCCGCGTCGACCAGCCGAAACTCTGGTCGGCGCGGTCCATTCTTTCCGACACAATCGGCAGCTTCGCCACCGCAGGCATGCCGCAAGCCGCTGGTGCAGGCCGCTTGGAATCCACCTGGGCAGGCACACCGACCACGATTGACGCTTGGATCTTCCAGTATTGGAGCCGCATCGTCGCCCGCTCTCGTGAGCAGGCAGAGAACAACGATCACCTCAAAAAATTCCTTCAAATGGCCCGCGATAACATCGCAGGCCCGACAGGCTTCACATTCAACGCACAGATCCGCGACCCGTCTGGAACGATGGACACCGTGGCCAGCTCCGCCATCGAGGATGCATTTGCAGACTGGAGCAAACGCGGCAACTACGACATCACCGGCCAACTCTCCCGCGCCGATGGCGAACGCCTGGCAGTCACGACCGCCGCGATGGATGGCGAGGTCATCTGCATAAAAAAATACGGGGAAGACCTCAACAAGTGGGGCTTTGCCGTGCAGTTCATCGACCCAGTTCTCCTCAACCCGACGAAGTGGGAAAAGCTAAACAACGGCAATGTCATCCGCCACGGCATAGAGTTTAACCCGAACGGTCGCCCGGTCGCCTACCATTTCCGAAACTACGACGAGCAAATGATGGGCTATGTGAACTACAACGGCGAAAGTTTCCAGCGCGTCCCAGCCGATCAGGTCATTCATCGTTTCCTGCCAGAGCGAGTCGGCCAAAAGCGCGGCCTCCCGTGGGCACGAACCGCCCTCTGGCGCATGCGCATGTTGGCAGGCTTTGAAGACGCCGCCGTGGTCAACGCTCGCGTGAGCGCCAGCAAGATGGGTTTCTTCCGCAACCTCGACGGCGACAGCGACGACATCCTCGAAATGGACGCCGAACCCGGCAAATTTGAGGACATCGGGAACCGCGAGTTCATCCCCTACACGCCGCAATTTCCTGACCAGGCTTTCGACCCCTTTTGCAAAGCCATGCTTCGCTCGATTTCATCCGGCCTCGGCGTGAGCTACAACAACCTCGCCAGCGACCTCACGAGCGTCAATTTTTCCAGCATCCGCCAAGGCGCACTCGACGAGCGCGAAGTGTGGAAGGGCCTTCAAGAATGGCTCATCTCTGGCTTCGTCATGCCGATCTACGAGTCATGGTTGGAGCGTTCACTCCTCGCCAACAAAATCCTGATCGCTGGCAAGCCCCTCAAGTTCGACCGACTGGAAAAATACAAACAGGTCGCCTTCACCGGACGCCGCTGGGCATGGATCGACCCAAGCGCAGAAATGGCGGCGAACGAAAAAGCCATCTCGCAAAAGCTCAAATCTCGCAGCGAGATCATCCGGGAGACCAGCAACCGAGACCCCGAAGATGTCTGGAGCGAGATCGAGCGCGAAGAGGTCGAACTGAAAAAGCGCAACATCGTGCCGCTTGTCCCAGCAGGCGCAGCCGCCCCCGTGGCACAGCCCGAACCCCAGCCATGAGCCAGCCCTTCGACATCACCATTCCATCCGGCGAGTCATTCTTTTTCGAGGTCACGCTGAAAGACTCCACAGCGTCAAACGCACTGCCAGTCAACCTGACCGACTTCACCGCATCCGGCCAACTGCGCGAAGACTGGGACAAACCACTCCTCGCCGACTTTGCCGTCACATTCCCGCTTCCCCGCACAAGCGGCAAGGTGCGCGTCATGCTCACCGACGAACAGACCCGCGCCCTGCCAGTCTCACGCGCCCGCTACGACATTTTCTTAACCGACCCCTACGGCAACAGCCGCAAAATCCTCGAAGGCTTCGCATACATCGAGCGAGCCATAACCCGCACCTGACCTATGGCAGTCGTTGACCTCACACTCGTTCCGAATACGCAAGTCGTCGTCGCCCCCGGCATCGCACTCCCCATCGGCAGCGGAGCGCAAGGCCCCGCCGGAACGGTGGCTATCGGCAGCGTCACGCAACTCGCCACCGGCACAGCCCCCACCGTGACCAATGTCGGAAGCCCCACGAATGCCGTGCTCAATTTCGGCATCCCCCTCGGAGCGCAAGGACCCGGCGGCACGATAGCCGTTGGCGCAGTGCAGACCATCGCGGGGAACCAACCCGCCACCGTCTCCAATGTCGGCACGCCACAAAATGCGGTTTTAAATTTCGCCCTCCCTCGCGGCCTCTCCTCCACCATCGCAGTCGGCACGGTCTTCATGCTGCCCGCAGGCGCAACGCCCACGATTGCCAATGTCGGCACGCAGGAAAACGCCGTTCTCAATTTCGGCATCCCGTCACCAGCCCCCGGCCCGAAAGGTGACGCAGGCGAGCGAGGCCCCGCCTTCGTTTACGGCTCCCTCTCCTTCATCTCGGATGTCTCCGACGATCACCTCACCCACTGGATCGGGCGCGCCTCCGCAGGCACCGGCACGGATCAGCCGGCGTGGACGATCACCCGCAGCGTCTTCACGCCCAGCGGCGAACTCGTGAGCCGAGGCGTTGCCTCAAGCGCAGTCTGGGACACCCGCGAGACAGCCTACTATGTCGCCGGGGCCGTATCCACCAGCGAGATCGACGCAGGGTTTTTCTAAAATTTTCTTAGCAGAACAACACCCGCCACGCCTCTCCACGATGCGCAATTGGGCGGGTTTTTTGTGCCCTCTCCCCCTCCGTGCTCTCCGTGTCCTCTGTGGTCAATCCACCACGGAACGCCCCGCAGAAGACACGATTTTTTCGAGCGGCAAAATAACGCCCGTCCGACCACCGGACACCGCAACCACCAACCACCACCACAAAAAAATCATGTCTGTCCCAATTCGCATTCGCCGCCGCCAATCCGGTAACGCCGGAGCACCCGGAGTCCTCAAATCCGCCGAACTCGCATACAACGAAGTTGATGGAATCCTCTACTACGGTAAAGGTGCCGACGCCCAAGGCAACGCCACACAAATCGTTGGCATCGGCGGCAACGCCTCATCCAGCTACGCAGACGGCATCGTCGCCACAGAGCGGGATGCACGCATCGCAGCGGATTCCGCAGAAGAGACCCGCGCCCTCGCCGCTGAATCGGCATTGAGCACACGGGTCACCACTGAGAAAAATCGCGTTGATGCGATCCTTTCCGCTTCACAGGCCGATAAAGACAGCTTCGCCGAGATCGTTACCTTGATCAATTCGGTGGACCTGACAAACGACAACGCGCTCGCAGCCGCCGTCCTCGCGATCAACAATTCCGTTGACGCAGAAGTGACCCGCGCCACTGGCGAAGAGAACAGCATCAAGTCGGCAGCGACCACGCTGACAACCCGTGTGAGCACAGCCGAGAGCAGCATCACAGCTCTTCAATCCCGCGCCACCACCATCGAAGGTGCAGCGACCTCGCTTACGAGCCGAGTCACATCAGCCGAGAGCGCAGCGACCGCACTCACCAGCCGGGTTTCCGCAGCCGAGAGCGCAGCCGCCAGCGAGGCCAGCACACGCCTCTCAGCCGATAACGAATTGTCCGCCCGCATCCTCAGTCTCGAAACCGAGATCGACGGCGGCACGTTCTAAGCAAACGGCCCAAAGGGGCCGGTCAACCTCGTGTCCATACATGACGACCGGCCTTTCAAATTCTTCCGAGTCCATACTCATGCCAGTCCCGATTAAACCCAAAAAATCCACCGTGCCCGGTCGCATCCCGAGCACGGCGGATTTATCGCTTGGCGAGGTCTGTATAAATTTTGCAGATCGAAAAATTTTTGGACGCCATCCTCAGTCGGGAAGCGTCATTCAACTCACCCCCCCCCCACGCAACGAAATCCCCGCCATCCTCGTCCACGCCGTAGACGGAAACAACCTCTACATCGGGCGGCTTGAATGGGACGACTACCCCGCCTCCGGCCCCGCCGAGGACTCCACAGCCTGGACTATCTACAAAATCACCACCAACAGCGCAGGCGATGTCTCCTCCGAGCAATCCGCAGTCGGCGCATGGTCTTCCAAAGAATCTCTCACCTACAGCTAAATCAAAAAAATCCAACACATGAACGCTACCAACCCCATTGAAATCAACGGCAAATCCTACGACAAATTCAGCCTCAATCTTGCTATCAGCGGATTTTACACTCCAGAAGGGTCTGATGCAAATATTGCCATGCGCCTCGTCCCGACCCGAATCGAGAACGGCGAGGTCATCACCGCAGACGCCAACGCCATCGGCATCTCGCTCGGCACGCTCGCCGGATCGGACGAAGCCACACAGCAAGCCGTAGGCGCGA
>JBIJAV010000034.1:0-32893 GCA_044345595.1 Terrimicrobiaceae bacterium | reverse complement strand
CCTCCGCTCTCCTCTGCGAAATCAACGAGGAGTGGCTCACCGGGAAATCCTACCTCAACATGAACCCTGCTGACCTACCCCAAAATTAACCGCTAACTTTTACAGAATAAAAATTGCGCCGCCGCGGCTGTCTATGACTGCCGAGCACGGTAGGGCGATTTCTCCGAAAGCGCAGAAGATCAGCAAAATCATTTTTTGGAGTAGGGCTGCATCACCTCCGCCGTCGAGCACCTGCACCTCGAGCTTTCCCCGAGACATTCCGCACGAAATCGTCAGGATTTTTGCACTTGAAGCCCCCATGTCCTTGCAATAGTTTTTTGCAATGACTACGACCATCACAATGAAAAACCAAGTCACCTTGCCAGCGGCCCTTGTCGCGCAAGCTGGCATTGCCGCAGGCTTTCGGCTTGACTGGTCGCTTGCAAAAAACGGTGAGCTGAGAGCCAAGCCACTCCCACCCTTGGAGCAGGTCGTCAAATCCCTTCGCGGACGCGGAAAAAAGTTTTTGCCAAAAGGGCGCAGTGCCGTTGCCGATTTGATCGAGGAGCGCTCCAAGGAAGTTTGACCACGCCTTCCTTATGACGCACCTTTTGGATACATCTGCCGTGTTGGCCTACTACTTCGAGGAGGATGGTGCCGACCAAGTCCAGGTCCTTCTGGCAGACACAAAAAATCCTCCCTGCATTTGCTGTATTACCCAGTTGGAGTTTTGGGCCAGATTGAAATCTCTCGGTGCGGAAGCCCAGTTCCAGATTGATTGGCCAGAACTCTCCAATCTTCTAACAACCTGTCCGCTGGATGTTCAGATCGTTGGCCGGGCTGTGGAAATTCGTCGTGCATGCAGTGACCGGCTGCCCACAGTGGATTCGCTCATTGCTGCAACTGCGTCATTTCACAATATGGTTCTTGTTCACCGTGACCCGCACTTTGAATCCATTCCACGCAAATTACTGCGGCAAGTCTCGCTTTGCCCGCCCACGGCATCGTAATCACAAAATGTTCCGCCGTTTGCATCTTTTTATCGACGCCAACCTGGCCCGCGCCGCCGGCCGCCCCGTTTGGAAAGGTAAAAATGCCCAGCACGGCTGAAACCAAGCCCGCCCGGCCGTAAAGCGCTCAGGAGCGCCAACGTCCCCGTTGGCTCCCTGCCGAGGAGGACCTCAGCATTCCCAGCATTGTAGCGGCTGTCTATGACTGCCGAGCACGGTAGGGCGATTTCTCTGAAAGCGCAGAAGATCAGCAAAATCATGGACAGCAAAATCATTTTTTGGAGTAGGGCTGCATCACCTCCATCGTCGAGCAATTGCACCTCAAGCTTTCCCTCCGAGGCGTTCCACAAAAAATCCTCCCTCTATTTGCTGTATTACCGAGTTGGAGTTTTGGGCCAGATTGAAATCTCTCGGTGCGGAAGCCCGATTAGCCGGAAATCTCAGATCAGAGCCATTATCCGTGGTTTCTGCTTCACCGCCATACTTAAACAAAGCCAGTCGGCTGCTCAAAGTGAAAACGCACTTTCTGCCCAGCTCCAAATTGTTTTTGGACATCGAGGGCTTGAACCCAAAAAACGCCACTACGAAACAGATTTCCTCTTCCGCTACCGAAAAAGCCCTTTTCGGGTTGAATGTATACTAATCTTTGCCAAGTTATCAAATCCATCGCTAACCTTTTTATATTTCGAAGATGAATGTTGTTTTGAATCCATTTTCCCCCGGTGCGGGGACTCCGCCTCCGGCTTTGGTGGGACGGCAGGAACTTTGGGAAAAGGCTCATGTCCCGGTCCAAAGGGTGCGGGCGTTGCGTTCTGAGAAAAGTCTTTTGCTGCTGGGTTTTGGGTTCCTTCCAGAGGTTTGGTCGCTCTTCCCAGAGGTTTAGCTGCCTCCTTCAGAGGTCGAGTCGCTCTTTCCAAAGTGGCAAGCGATCCTTCCAGAGCAGAAGGCATCTTTTCCATAGCTGAAGTCAATCCTTCCAGAGGTCGAGTTGATACTTCCAGGGGGTGAAAGAGAGTCATCTGGAGCGGGGGGGGCTTCATCCAGACGCTCGTCGTCCCCCTCCGGACTATTTGCTGGATAAGCTTGGGAAGCCGTTCGCGATTGGATTGACGGACTTGGAAAATACGCGTGGTCGCGTGTCATGCCTCTCGGTTTTTCAATTCCACCTTCTTTGCCTCGGCGCGATCCTGTGCGCCTTGGTGGTGAACAATTTTCCCTCCTGCCAATGCCAATGCATTGAAAAAAACTCGTATTAAAATATTGACGCGCCGGTATGACCAGTGTGATTGGTATGCCATGCGCGTAGGTGCACCATCCTGCAAAAAGCCGTGCAAAGTCATTGCTGGAGAGGTTTCGGAGCTTTTCGAAAATTTTCAGAATGCCGTTGGCCAAGGCACCGAGATGGGTCGCTTGCGCCAAAAAAAGAATCGGCCGGGACTTTTGAGTTTCCCGGCCGGGTTGAGATTTCAGTGTAGTAGCGAGGTGTAGGTTTGCTTTCTCAGGGCGTTGCCCACACCGCGCCGGTTACCGCTTGGGAGTGCTCTTCGGCATACACCGAGGGCACTCTCAAGCCCTACTGGAGGAGCGCAGCTTTGGCGTCCACCGGAGTGCTGGTCTTCTTGCGCCCGTTGCGGATTTCGGACTCCGGCTTGAAGCCGCTTGCGCGGATCAATACCGAATCCTCACCGTGCTTCGGGTGGCTTTTGATGGCCAGTGCGAGTCGCTTGGACATTTTGCGGGCGCGTTCCTCGGCTTCGCGGCGGGCTTTGATTCCCGCGCTCACCAGAGCGTTGCATTTGTCCAAGTTGCTCACAGCTGTATCGACCTCGCTGACAATGGAGCGGAAGTCGTCGAGCTTCATGCCCGCAAACTCATCCTCCATCGCCAACTCGGCCCAAGCTGCCTCCTGCTTGCGCAGGCGCTTGATCAACATTGGTGTAGATGTCATTTAGTTTATTCTCCTTTCTAAACCAAGCCGAAGCTTGGATTTCGAGAACTTCCTGATCCACAACGCTGCCTTGCAGTAGCGCGCAGATATCGGAAGTTCCTGATTTAAGAAATACTTTGCAGACAAAAATTCGTCAAAAGAAAACATGCATCTTGTGTTTTATTTTTCACAAACCACAAGATGTAGTGGTTTCTCTCAAGCAAGAATCACGCAAAATTTTCTGGAATATCCAAAACATTAGCTTATTATGCAGTATTTCAAAAAAATCCAGCATGCTTCGGAAACAGTCGGAAATATCACGAACATGTTGCTTAAAATTTGTTGATAGGATTAGCTCCTTCTAAATCAAGACTTGTCACTCATGCAAAAAATCCTCGTCACCGGTGGCGCCGGCTATCTCGGTTCCGTTCTTGTTCCTCAACTCTTGGCGGCAGGCCATTCCGTAACAGTTTTGGACAGCTTCATGTTCCGCCAGACATCGCTTGCAGATTGCTGCGCATCCGATGCATTTGATGTGATTCGGGGCGACTGTCGCGACGAGCGTTTGCTCGCGGGCTTGGTTGCCAAGCACGATGTCTTTATCCCGCTCGCCGCGCTGGTTGGAGCACCTCTTTGTGAGCGCGACCGCCTTGGTGCAGTATCGATCAACCGCGACGCTGTGCGCCTCCTTTGCAAGCTTGCCTCACCCTCGCAACGGATTCTCATGCCTGTGACCAATAGCGGATACGGCATCGGCCAGTCTGGTATTTCCTGCACCGAGGAATCGCCGCTCAAGCCGATTTCTCTCTACGGCACCAGCAAGGTTGAGGCCGAGCAGGCTGTGCTGGAGCGGGAAAACAGCATTAGCTTCCGCCTCGCCACCGTCTTCGGCATGGCCCCGCGCATGCGGCTCGACTTGCTCGTGAATGATTTCGTCTATCGCGCCGTGAACGACCGTGCTCTGGTCATCTTCGAGGGCCATTTCAAGCGGAACTACATCCACATCCGCGATGTCGCCCGCGTCTTTTTGCATGGGTTGGAAAATTTCGAGACCATGCGCGGAAGGGCTTATAATGTGGGTTTGGAAGATGCCAATCTCACGAAGTTGGAACTTTGCGCTGTCATTCAAAAACATCTGCCCAAGTTCGTGTATCTCGAAGCCCCGATCGGCGAGGATCCCGACAAGCGCGATTACATCGTTTCGAACCAGCGCATTCTCTCCACATGCTGGGCTCCGGAGTGGACGCTCGATCGTGGCATCCGCGAGCTCATTAAAGGCTACACCATCCTAAAAAACAGCACCTACGCGAACGTTTGAAGAAATGGAGAATGCAGAATGGAAAATGGAAAATGATTCACGGAGGCGGGATTTGCGTGAAAGGACGATGGAGTATGCGAAGCGGATTGTCCGGATGTTTTCAGCGCTTCCGCAAAATACGCTCGCGCAAACTTTGGGAAAACAGGTTTTAAGGAGCGGAACATCTGTCGGGGCCAATTACCGTGAGGCTGACAGCGGAAGATCCAAGGCCGAATTCATCGCAAAAATGGGCGACTGCTTGAAGGAGCTCTCCGAAACAGAATATTGGCTGGAGCTCATGGCGGCGGAGGAAATTCTGTCATCCGATCGCCTAGCACCATTGATACAGGAAACCCGTGAGTTGATCGCGATTTTCACCACGATCATCAAAAAGAGCCGTGGGGGTTGACTTCCCAATTCTCCATTCTCCATTTTGAATTCTTCACTTCCTCTCTCCGGCATCGATGTGGCCATACTCGTTGGCGGCCTGGGAACGCGGTTGCGTGGGGTGGTGGATGATGTGCCAAAACCGCTTGCGCCAGTTCTTGGCAGGCCATTTCTTTTCTATCTGCTCGATAGACTCGCTCTTCGCGGCGCCCGCTCTGTCACGCTCTGCAGTGGTTACATGGCCGATTTTGTTCAGGAAAAAACCGGCTCTGAGTGGATGGGAATGCCGATACACCATTCGATGGAAAAAGAGCCGATGGGAACTGCCGGCGCGCTGGCGCTCGCCAAGGTTTTTTTGCAAAGCGAGCGTGTTCTGGTCATGAATGGCGACACTTGGTTTGAGCCGGATTTCAAGGCCTTCGCCGAAGCTGCGGAGGGTTCAGAATTCTGTATTGCCGCCGCACAGGTGCCCGATGCGTCGCGCTACGGGACACTGGAATGGGCCCCGGATGGCCGCCTCATTTCCTTCAAAGAAAAATCCGAATCTCCGGCTTCGGGCAGCATCAACGCCGGCGTTTATCTCGTTTCTCAAAATCTCTTGGCATCCCTCCGCATTGAGCCTCTTTCGCTGGAGAGAGCAGTTCTGCCGGCGCTCACGCTCGAGCGCCGCGTGAAGGTTTTTCCAACTGATGCGCCCTTTCTCGACATAGGAATTCCCTCCGACTACGCCGCAGCCGCCGTTTTTTTCGAGCGGCTGGGGATTGTGCCGAACCCGATGTGTCCTGACCTTCCGACTCCTTGACGCCCCATGGCGTCGAACATAGTGTTAGACATCCATGAAAAGCGTTACCGCCCGAGAATTCTACCATTCTTCAAAGCTTGTTGACGACCTGCCCACCGGAGATCAACTCGTCGTCACCGCCAATGGCAAGCCCAAGTTCGTCGTCTCCCATGTCGGCAGTCGTCCCAAAATGACGCGTGAACTGGCCGAGTCGCTGGCGATTGATGCTGGAACCCCTCAGGATTTCGACACGGTGGCCTTCTTGCGTTCCCTGAAAAAATGACGGCCTACGCGGATACCTCTTGGTGGGTGGCTTACAAAAATTCCAGCGACCGGCATCACACAGAAGCCGTTCAATATTTCGACGACCATTCCGATGGGTTCGTCATCTGGACACCATGGCAGCGTGTCGAAGTCTTCAATTCTTTTCGGCAACTTGAGCGCATGGGTTCTCTTCCCAAGCGGCCCGCTATCGATTTTATCCGCGCCCTCGAAAAGGAAATTCGCCTCGGCTATTGGCCCCATGTTGAGTTTAGTTGGACCGACACTGTCCGCACCGCCAACGAACTTAGCGCTGTCCATTCCCGCGACCTGCCCATTCGTGCGATGGACCTCTTCCACATCGCCATCGCTTGCGAGACCGGCGCAGACGAATTCCTCACCTTCGACGAAGATCAAGGCAACCTGGCCCGTGCCGCCGGCCTCCCCGTTTGGATAGGGAAGGAATAAAAATGCACAACCATCCTGAAAACAAGCCCGCTCGACCGCTCACGCTGCTTTCTGTCGTCATTCCCGCGCGAGATGAGGAGGGCTGCATTGCTTCCACCCTCGAGCACCTGCACTTGGAGCTTTCCCTCCGAGGCGTTCCGCACGAAATTGTCGTGGTGGACGACGGTTCCACAGACTCCACTTGGCAAATCCTCCAAGGCGAAGCCGCCAAAATCCCCACTCTCCGCCCGATCCAAAATCCCGGTCCGCACGGCTTCGGGCGTGCGATTACGAAGGGCCTCGACTCCATGGCGGGCGATGCCGTGGTCATTATGATGGCCGACGAATCCGACGACTGCCGCGATGTCGTTCGCTACTGGCAAGCCCTCAATGAAGGCCACGACTGCGTCTTCGGCAGCCGCTTCCTCAAGCACGGCGGCGTCATCGACTACCCGCCCCTCAAGCTCGCGCTGAACCGTGCCGCAAATGCCTTCATCCGCCTCCTCTTTCGCCACGGCCTCAACGACACCACCAACGCCTTCAAAGCCTACCGCCGCACGGTCATCGACGGCATCCGCCCCATCCTCTCGCCCCACTTCAACATCACGGTCGAACTCCCGCTCAAAGCCATCATCCGCGGCTTCAGTTTCACCACCATCCCCATCACTTGGCGCAACCGCCGCACCGGCGTCGCCAAACTCAAAATCAAAGAAATGGGCAGCCGCTATCTCTTCATCCGCCTCTATGTTTGGCTGGAAAAATATTTCTCACGCGGGATTTCTCGTCGCATTAACAGCTTGCGATGGCGTTTTTTTATTTGGAATCAAACTCCTCTCAGTGCTTGACCATAAACACCGCGCCGTCTTCGCCGAAGTTGAAGGGGAACATGGGGCGGGCGGGGACTAGGATTTTCAGGCCGCTGTGCAGGAACAAATGCTGCGCCACCGTGAAGGGCGTGATCCATTTCAGCGGGAAAAAATTCCGTTCGGGCGAGAATCCGGTGCGCTCCATGAGACACCGGAGACCGCGGCGCGAAAAATGCACCCAGTGGTCGGCGAGATAATGCGGCCATAAACGGCCGAGGATTTTTCGCGATAGGGTGTCGGCCCGCGGGATCACGACCAAAAGCCGGGCACCCGGCGAAAGATGGCCGCGCAATTGAGCCAAAAATTGCTCTGGCTCGGGGATGTGCTCCAAGGCGTCGAAAAATGACACGACATCGAACTTCTCACCGCCGAGTTCACCCAGCGACCTGACCACCGTTTCAGGCGGGAATCCGCGCTCGACCGCATATTGCCGGGATTCCTCGGCGACATCGAGTCCCCTCACTTGGAATCCTATGTCGCGCGCCGCGACCAGACCCCAACCGGTTGCGCAGCCGATCTCCAAGACCTTGGCGCCGGCTGGTATCCCAACTTTGCGGTAGAAAAATCGAAAGGTTTCTATTTTGGAGTCCCGGATTGCGGGTGCCGTGCCTTGATGGCCACGCGTTTTAAAATACTCGTCGCCGTATCCCTCGAAAATCGCACCCGTTTCCCGCCAAAGCGTTCCGCAGCTTGGACAAGAAAATAACGAACCAGTATTGGTGGAAACGGTCGTTCCATTTTTCAAACTTAGACATCCGGGACAGTTGTGAATCATTTGAGAGGAGTTTTGATTGTTTCGTTGGTCGCCACGCCAGAGGGCCGATTGTCACGGTATTCCTCTTTTTTCCATGGGGTGATGATATAACCATTTCTCGGGGCGAAATTGGAAACGGACTGAATCGAGCGCAACTTGGCGAGCAATTGCCCCAGCACTTCGCTTTCGGGCATGTTTTTCATGCAAATATTGTCACCTCGGCATGGTGGCGGGCTGGTTTGGTGAATGCACGGGGAGCAAAATACATTTGTTTCGACCACGGCGTGGAGTTCGCGGTGCAAGGGACCATAGTGCCGAGTATTGACCGGCCCCCATAAGGAAAGCGATGGCGTTCCATAAGCAAAGGCCAGATGCAGCGGCCCCGAGTCGTTCGTGAACAACAGATCGGCTTCTCGAATCAATGCCATGAATTGCCCGAGTGAAAGCGTTCCCGCGACATTAAAAACACGGTTATTCGCCATATTTCCGCAAAGCCCCATTAGCTTGTCTGCATAATCTTTTTCTGCCGGAGAGCCGGTGATAAGGAAAACGGCGTTTAAAAACTCCTGGCAAGCTGCGTTCATCACGGCGGCGAATTTTTCCAAGGGCCAGCGCCTTTCATAGAGCAAATCGGACGCGTTCGGATTGACCGCAACAACCAGGCAACCGGGATGTTTTTCGCGGTAATTTTTGCGAACCATCACGCTCTCGTCGTCCTTAAGCAGTGGACGAGGTAGCTCCGTGGGAGCGATCTCGAAACCCAGCGAGCGTCCGATCTGCAAGTAGTTGCAGCTAATATGGCGATGGGAATTGAAAAAAACCGAATGGGTGTAAAGTCCAGTGCGAAAGTTGGCAGATTCGCGGAAAAATCCCGCTCGCCACCAGGAAAAAGTCGCCAGTGAAGTGAGGGCGGAGAAATGCGAGTAAACCTCGAGGTCGATATAAATATCCGACCTCGCCTTGAATACCGCGCGAATCAAAGAAAGCGCCATTTGCACGAACGATTCGGTTTTCAGCACCACGATCTCATTGATTTCACCGAACCTCTCGACGAATTTCAGATTTTCCTGGCGGGTGAAAAATTTGATTTTCGCGCCAGGATGGGCATTCCTAATCGCACGCGCCAATCCCATGGCATAAAGAATCGAACCGAGACCCTCGAATTTCGCAATTGTGATCGAGCCAGCGTCCCTGGGACTCGCCTGCGCCCCTTTGCGGATGCGGGCGAAGATCGGCGACAGCACCACAGCGGTCCGGTTCGCGATTCCCACGAGGATTGAGAGTATCTGGTCGAGTTGGACCAGTTTGCTTTTGGTCAGGTTCGCCATGCGGTCACTTTTTCAAAACGATGATCGGCAGATATCCATTCTCGAGGCGCTCGCTCACGGAAAAACCATCCTCCAAAAGGTTATTATATAACTCCTGCACCTCGGGGGTCTGATAAGGCACCAGAAGGAAAAAACGCACCCCGCGCCCCTTCTCGAGATATTCCTTGGGACCATTCAGCCAAGCGAAATTACGGTCTGAGTAGTAGCTCAAAAACGGCCTCCTCAAATAATTGGTCGCCCCGGGCCACGACGGGTCGATCCGCGATCCGGTTTCGCGGAGTTGACCAGCGAGTTTATCGAATTCCCGGTTTCGCTCCTGAGCCGCCTCGCCGAGCAGCAAGTCACTCTTCAAAAATCCCGCCACCATCACAAGCACCGCCGGAACATAACAAACATAATTGAAAAGCGGCCGTTTGTTGACCGCACTGCCCGCCTTGGCCAGCCCGGCCGCGATCCCCATCGTAACCGCCAACCAGAAAAGAACGGACGGAACCAAAAAGTGGCGGTGGATGAATGACAGCCCCGAATGCGCCACCGAGTGTGCGGGCATTAGGAAATACCAACTCGCCCCGGCAATGAAACAAATTCCCATCCATGCCAGCACGGAGCGCAACCTTTTTTCCTCCAAAGCCAGCGAAACAGCCCAAAGCAATAGCGCGCATGACAACACGACAATGAATGGCGCCGCGAACGCCGTCTCAAAAATCCTGACCCCCACGCCATCAATCCAATTCTGGAATGTCAGCATGTTTTCCCTCTCCACACCACTCAGGCTGCGCTCCTTGGCGAGTTCCAAAAAATAACCCACGGCTTTCTCTGGGCCGCCGAAGTGCGCGGAAGCGATTCCCAAGCGGATGAGGGATGCCAGAGCCGGGCCAATCCCGACGATCACCGACCAAAACGCCACGGATTTCAACGGTTCCCGCTTCAGTAAGAAAAGAACCATCGCGGGAACCAGAAAGAGCCCGACGATTGTTTCGTAAGTAAACCAAGCATTGAAAAAGCCCACCAATGAAATTCCGAGAATCAAGTTCCGGAACTTCGGACTCTTGGCATCATGCCGGAGCAAAAGCGCGCAAAAATAAAGAGTCAGCGCGACAAATATCGAGGTGTAAGGAGTTTGATGAAGGGAGTCCAAAAGCGAGATTTGGATGGGATTGAACAGGAGCAGAAGAGCCCCGACCAGCGCCAGCGCTTCGGACTTCGTGACTTGCAGCAAAAAAAACCAAAAAATGACCAAAGCCGCGAGGCTGAGACCTAACATCAGGATTCTGAAAACAAAGAGATTGTCTTTTGGAAACACCGATTGAATCACCCCGCTCATCAAATCGGCCCCTTGGGGATAGTTCGGATAGAGTTCCTTCCCAGCAGACACTTGCGGCTGGGTGGAAGGAATAAACCCCAGCTCAAAAAATCCCTGCTTCGCAAAGTTGCGACCAGCCATGAGGGAATTTCCGTCTGAATGGTCGTCACCGCGAGATAAGCCGTAGCTTTGGAGACGCAGCATGCCAACGATCCCAGCAATAACAACAAGCAGATATAATAATGATTTTTTTGATTTTATTTTTCCCATTTAGACAATACTCGAAATCTGCCTGCTAGAACTTCAATTATCAGCCTACGAGTCAAAAGCCAAGCAATAATAGAATATTTTTATTGGATTTATTTTAATTTGAAGACTAACATATTATGAAATTTTTCCACATTTGAATTGCTTGATGATAACTGATCCAAATTGTCCATGAAATCCAAGAATCGCGGCACCCAAACCTTTTTGTAATACCACTCTGGTCTCGGGTGGTTCATCCAATAATTGCGGTTGTATAGGAGCAAGGCGTTATTGAAATTCATGGTAATCACATATTCTATACCATTTTCTTTTAGGTAGTTGTTAAGGGCGTCCGCCCCTTTGCCAAATGGCAAGCCTTCGCCGAGTCCCGCCGCGCCAATCGTATCGACGCAAACAATGTCATTCCTGCTGAAATCCAAAAGATAGGGAAAATCAATGACGGAAAGAATCTTTTTTCCGGTAGGCACCTTTTCTTGAAGGGCTCGCAGACCGGAGATGTAGGCTCCAGGGTTGTTTAGATCGTCCGGGTGAAGTGGAACATATCCAGCAACTTGCCCGCGCAGCGAGGAGGCACGGAATTTGGATTCTTCCCAAATGAAGGGGCCGTTCACCGCCAGAGAGGCGACACACGCGGCACTTGCCAAGATTCCTATCGCCGGACGGGACCAATTCATGACACATAACGCGAAAATCGCCCCCGGGAGAAGCATTGGGACGATGTATCGCGGCATTTCTACCGGCATGGTTGCCGACATTTTGTAGGCCACAGCAACCGAGGCCGCGAAGCAGGCCAACATGAAAAAAATTCCGATTAGAGATCTGGGGCCAAGCAGGGCAAGAAGGCCCAAGAGAGCCAAGGGAAGAACCTCGTGGCGGGAGAAAAATCTCATAATCACAGCTCCCACATTCGCGAGATCGGCGTTCGTGTTGATGAGAAAAACGGGGTTCACATTTCCATACCAAGGCGGCAGGAAGAAAGTTTCGTTGGACTGGAAGAGGACAAACATCCAAGGCAGGGCGAACAAGGCGGGCGGAATCAGGATTACGAAGGTTGTCCAAATTCCCGGTAGTTTTTGTTTCCAGCCATCGTAAAAGTAGGCTGCCCAGGCCACAGTCAGAACCATTCCGGCAACCAAGCCGAATTGCGGGCGCAGAGTCGCGCAGGCAGCGCACAAAAGCCAAGCCGGAAGCCAAGTCCAGAGTGGTGGTGTTTTTATAGCTGCGGGAATCAAAGTAACCGTGCGCATCAGGGCGAGCACCATTGCCGACCCGGTGTAGGCGCTCATGGTGTTGATGCGGGGAATCGGAAAAAGAAGAACGAAACCCCCGATGAGAATTCGCTGAATGGTTTGCGTCCGTCCATTTCCTTTGATGAATCCCATCGCCACGCCGAAGAGCAGAAGTTTGCCGAATCCAAGATCGGCGACATGTCCAGAGCGATCCTCGCCGACAATCATCACGAGTGCCTGAAGCAAAGCGTGCCCCCCGAGTGTGCCTGCTCGTCGCAAGTTGAAGGGCTCGATGAGGGTGCCCGTGTGCAAAATTTTCTCGGGCAGCATCAAGTAGCAAATCAAATCATCGTTCGGATCAATTTGAATCGGCCAGGCGATGGAGGATGCGAAAGCCAGCGCGGCCAGGCCCCAGACGAGGATGTTCGCGATTACGGTTGGGTAGCCAGCATGCGTGGCTTGCTTGGGGGTGGAGGTTCCCTCCTCTGTGGCTTTGCCCTTCTTGGATTTGGATTTTTTTGAAGCGGGCTGCGGGGTTGTCCCGCTTGCAAGACGTTGCGCAGCGAAGTAAAGAGCTAAAGCAGCGCCAGCCAGAACGACTCCCGTCAGCATTGGTGCCTTGGCCAGCGAGAACATCATCAAAAAGCCGCCGATCGCGAGCGTCAAGGCCATGCCCCAAGCGGCAGTGAGACCCCAGCCGAGGTCGTCAAATTCCGGCCGCTTCAGCGCGCGACGCAGCGCTTCGCCATAGCCCCAAAACGAGGCAAAAATAACAAGGCTCCAAAGCAGGACGGGGAAATACATTAAAAAGTTTTCAGTTTTCAGCAGGTTTTAACCACGGAGGACACGGAGAGCACGGAGGAAAGGGAGTTTCATCAATTAAGTTTTAAGTTCCAGAGTTGGCGGCGTGGATTCGGAAGCGCGAAGTGTATTCGGAAGATGGGAAGTTTTATGTGAGACGAGCGTCGAGAGTCAAGGGTCGAGCGTTGAACTTTATCAGTAAACCACGGATGGCTCGGATGGGCACCGATGATCCCAGTAGTCTGGGATTGGCAGAAAAGAAGCTAAAAACGGGCAAGCCCGCTTGCAGAGTTTTTTTTGTCCTGCCCCATTCGCGCCGCGAATGCTCCCGTGCCCATTCCTTTTTATCCGTGTTCATCTGGGTAATTTGATTCAGTCGATCCTCTCCGAGCTGTATAGCTCTCCGAGCAGGAAGCCACTCCCTTACCCTTCGGGCCAACCTAGGGTTGCTCCATCTCGCACCTGCCACGGCGCTCGATTGTGGTTATTTAAAACTTTCTCTGTGTCTTTGTGGCTTGGTGAGAGGAGGTTTTCAGTTTTCAGGTTTCAGCAGGTTTTAACCTCGGAGGACACGGAGAGACAGAGAAAAGGGCAGTATAGGCAAAATTGTTTTTTTAAATTCTGTTAAATTTGTCTAAAAAATAATTAAAATCAAAGGTTTAATATTTGGATGGCTGAGTGGTCTTTGTTCCATTCGATAATTTTTTTGTCCACAGTCATCAATGGGAGACCGAGAGTCATGGCTGTGGCGACGATGAGACGGTCCGCCGGGTCGCCGTGGAATTCCGACAAGCGGGAACTTGCGATGCAAATGGCTGGTGAGAGTGGCTCGAGTTCGACGGGGCGCTTCAGATTTGCTGATATCCAAGTATCCACATCGGGAGCGAGATCAAGGCGGCCTTTTTGAACAAGCATGGCTACTTCCCATACGGAAATTGCCGAAACAATCGATCGACCGCGAAATGCGGCTGCTTTGCGAGCTTCGGGTGCGCCTGCACTCATCCAGACCCACGCATGGGTATCGAGCACGGCGGCGGCAATTTGTTCAAGACTCTGCATTCCAGACTTCGCCTGTGTTGTTAAGGTCGCCAAGAATCCGGGTGCTATGAGTGGAGCGTCCGAAGAGTGGTGCTTCTGGAGAACCCGCAAAAGGAATCACCTCGGCAGCAGGTCGCCCATATCGGGTAATAACAACGCGTTCTTTTTTGTTTGCTATATCTTCGACAATTGCGAGGCACTTTGCTTTGAAGTGGGAGACGGTGAGTTCCATGTTTTGACTATATGGTGACTACTGCAAAACGCAAGAAGCGGCAAGAATTTTTTGAGAAAAGTTCTCTGCGGTGGCGCAGCGCAGCGATCCGCAATAACCCCAAAATGAGGCAAAAATCACAAGGCTCCAGAGTAGGACGCGGAAATACATCGAAGAAGTTTTAAGTTTTAAGATTCAGAGTTGGCGCTGTGTATTCGGAAGCGCGAAGTGTAAGCGTAAAATGGGAAGTTTTATGTGAGACGAGTGTCGAGGGTCGAGCTGCATCAGATTTTTCTGTGTCTTTGTGGCTCGGTGAGAGGAGGTTTTTCAGGGGTTCACTCGGAGGCGCGGAGAGCACGGAGGATTCGGAATTTTTAGGCAAAAATTTGTTGGGGAATCGCCCTGCAGCGCATTGTAGCGGCTGTCTATGACTGCCGGGGGGGGGCTGCGCGCTAAACTTCAGATTCCGCCAACTCAGCATGGGAAGTGTTTTTTAAGTTCGACGAGCTTTTCCAATTTTTGGCTGCACACACGAACGCCTCTTGATGCAAAGGCCAATCATGAAGCACCGTAGGGTCGAAATCTGCTCCGTTCGGCCAGGTCACGGTCCGAATCTCAGGATCAATCACCACTTTCGAAAATAGTTCTTCATCCCGCAAAGGTCCATAAATTTGCCCCTCAAGAATATTTTCCAAATCCACCACTCTCTCTAAACCATCATCGAATTTTAACTGCAAGCCATAGGGAGGAAGGTGCTTGCAACCAATGATTCTATGAATTTCATGTTTCATAGTTAATTTAAAGGCTTTATTGGTTCGACGCATTGACCTGCGATCAGCAAATTCCAATCTGCCATCAACTCGTCTTGGTGCAACTCCGCCCAAGCTTCAACAAGTCGTTGCTGTTTGCGTGGAAGTGAACCGGCTATTATCAAAACGGGCGCGATGGTTACAACTGCTGAATGCTCTTGATAGTAAGCATGAAAATGTGGTTCGTTATGTTTCCCAAGTGGTTCGACAAACATCCGAACAATAATTCCATAGAATCGGGATAGTTCAGGCATGAATTATTTTTTAGTCAAGCAGTTTCTCATTCCAATCGATGCCCCTTCGTTGAATGTGGTCTCGCAGGGAATGTTGTTTGATGGACTCAAAGGCTTTGATATCGAAGCGGTAGGGAAGAGGAAGTTCGTCAAGTTCTGCTGCGATGGATTCTGCTTGCAGGGCGTCAACTCCCCAGAGGGCGAGGTCGATATCCGATGCAGGCGTATGACAACCCTTGGCGCGTGAACCAAAAAGTTTCACCTGCGAGACTTCGGGGTGCTGGTTGAGCACGGAGCCGATAAGGGAGGTTTCTCGATCGGTGAGCGTGATCATTTTTGCAGTTCTTTGGACAAAAACTGATGAAGCGACTGAAGAGTTGGAAGATAGCGATCTGCTGTGGCTCGGATGGCTTCCTCAAAAACGGCGAAGTCGTAAGTGTGCGAGAGGAGGTTGCGGTGATTGAGCATATCGATCCAAGTTTGCCCGTCTGTGATGATTTTTGCAACAAAAGCCTCTTTAATAACTTGGCGCGGTGTTGCAGGTGAGATCGTCACTCCACTGCCTTCAAGATAATCCTTCATGCATTTCCATGCCAGCTCGAGAGTGTATTCCAGACGCTGAGCCGCTCCCTCTTGCTCCAATGGAGAGAGGTTCTCTTGACCATTCGCAAGAGCTTCGCGCAAAAGGCCAAGAGCCCGGTCAAAATTTTCAAAACGTTGCCGCCAGCGAATATCTGGATTCATAAGAAGGGGTGTTTTTTAGACAAAATTGTAAGAATTGTGAAAGCAATTTTTAAGACAGAATTGGCAGTCGCGGCAGAATCATTTTTCATAAAGGCTCCAGAGCAGGACGGGGAAAGACATGGGAAGTTTCTTTAAAAGGGGCGAGGGTCGAGGGTCGAGAGTCAAGGGTCGAGCGTGATGCGATGTCTCTGTGTCTTTGTGGCTCGGTGAGAGGAGGTTTTCAGGGGTTTCAGGTTTCAGCAGGTTTTAACCTCCGAGAACACGGAATATGGGGCGAAAAATGGAGCGGAAAAAGATATTTTTCGATTTAGAAAAGTCAGTCGGTAAGGGGTCACCAAAGTATTTTAGCGGAGTATTTAGCGAAATTTGGGTCAATCGTAACAATTGAACAGTCTTCAGACAAGGCTTGGGCAATCATTATCCTGTCAAAGGGATCCGCATGGTGCTTAGGCATAGTCATTAAATATTCAAAATGAGAGAAATGCAATGGGAGGAGATTAAATCCATTTGCACTGGCTACTCCTGGGAAAATGGATGAAAAGTCAGTTTTTAATGTCAGCTTGCCAATGGAAATCTTTATGGCCATTTCCCATGGGACGGCTGGGCTAATCAATTTAACGTTGGCATCATCTTGCATGACTTTGCGAGCTTTTTCTGAGAGGTTGGTATTCCCTTCGCAGAACCAGATAAGAGCATGCGTATCAATGAGAATTTTCACCTCAGCTGATGTATTCTTTGAAATCCTCGATAGGATCATCAAATCCTGGAAGCATGTTGATTTTGCCGCGCAAACACCCAAACCCTTTCAATTCGGTCTCGTATTCGATTGGCGTTGGTTTGATGGGTTCCATCTGCGCGCTCACGCGGACGCGATATTTCAGCCAATCTGAGGGCAACGGGAGATGCAAGGTTCCATCAGCCTGCGGGTCAAGTATAGCCGTGAACGAACTCATAGAAGAAACCTATTTCGACATGTTAAAAAAGAAAGAAAAAAATCGAAGGTGGCGGAGGGCTTCGCCACAGCCCCAAAACGAGGCAAAAATCACAAGGCTCCAAAGCAGGACGGGGAAATACATGGGAAGTTTTTAAGAGAGGCGAGGGTCGAGAGTCAAGGGTCGAGCGCGATGCGATGTCTCTGTGTCTTTGTGACTGGGTGTGAGTAGGGTTTCAGGGGTTCTCACAGAGGCGCGGAGGAAGGGGACTGTGAGGGGTAGGTTTTTTACTGGTGTAGCCATTGAGTGCTTAATCGTTGGTGTGGAATCCAATTCTGCGCTTTGGGATATCATTTGGCGGCAATAACAAGGGCCGAATTTTCTGAATCACATCTCTCAGTGTTGTATCGTGCGAAATCAATTTCTTTTCAATAATGGCAAGTCGTTTTTCCAGCGTTGAATTGGCCGCGAATTCATCACGTAGTCGAATAAAAGCCCTTATGACATAAATGCTCATAGCGGAAGCCGCTGGACTGTTCAATATATTGGCGGCTTGTAGTGCGCCATGCTCTGTAAAAGCCCACGGAAGCGTCCTGCGTCCGCCTCGGCCCGGTTTTGATATCGCGAATTGCGATGTCAAAGATTGAAATTCTTCTTTGGAGAGCTGGAAAAGGAAATCGCTCGGAAACTTATCAATGTTTCGACGAACAGCCTCGTTAAAACGGGATGTCGGCACACCATAAATGGCCGCCAAATCAGAATCAAGAATGACTTTAAATCCTCTCACATGCCGAATCAAAGAATGAATCTCTGGCGCTACAGCAACGGGCTTTTCCATATTGATGAGGTTAGAAATTTACAGCTAACTTGAATCTTATGGTTGATATTTCCATGGTCTCAGTGCTCGCGGATGAAATATGTGTCTGGTTTAATGGAAAGGGCAAGAATAAATCCTCAAACAAGCTGCTGGAAAATTAAGGAGCAAAGCATTGGCAAGGCCTCCAAAGCAGAACGGGGAAATACATTAAAAAGTTTTCAGTGTGGAGTTTTCAGTTTTCAGCAGGTTTTAACCACGGAGGACACGGAGAGCACGGAGGAAAGGGAGTTTCATCAATTAAGTTTTAAGTTCCAGAGTTGGCGGCGTGGATTCGGAAGCGCGAACTGTATTCGGAAGAGGGGAAGTTTTTAAGAGAGACGAGGGCCGAGGGTGAAGGGGCGAGCGTTGAACTTTATCAGTAAACCGCGAATGCTCCCGTGCCCATTCCTTTTTCTCCGTGTTCATCTGGGTAATTTGATTCCGTCGATCCCACTCCCTTACCCTTCGGGCCAACCTGGGGTTGCTCCATCTCGCACCTGCCACGGCGCTCGATTGTGGTTATTTAAAACTTTCTCCGTGTCTTTGTGGCTCGGTGAGAGGAGGTTTTCAGGGGTTCTCACAGAGGCACTGGGACACGGAGGTTGGGCAGTATAGGCGAAATTGTTTTTTAAATTCTGTTAATTCTGTCTAAAAAATAAGCTAAAAGTTTTCAGTTTTCAGCTTTCAGCAGCGGAAGCGCGGGCGGAAGACATACATCAGTCTGCATGAATTTGGAATTTGGCGGACAGATATTTTTCAAAGCCGATTATGCCTTCGAGGAGTTCGGGAGTCCACTGGCGGCATAGGGTGAAGGACTCAGCCAAGTCCTCACCGGCGTAGTCGTGGACGATCATGTTGCGAAGTTGTTTGATTTTGCGAAAATTTGCCCCCGAGCTAATGATGCCGCGTTTTTCGGCTTTTTGCAGGATGTCGAGAAGGGTTCCGGGATCCTCAAGTTCAAATGCTACCAAGGTGCGGAGGGACTTGTTGACAAGGAGGTCGGCGGTGCGGGCGAAGCGGCTCATAAATGCTTCAACACGCTCGCTCCAGAGGTCTTCGGCAGCGGGGTGGTCAGGTAGCTCCGCGCAGTTCTTGAGCGACTCGTGGATATGGGTGGACATGCGGCGCAGATCATTCAACTCGGCGCGGAGCAGCTCAGAGGACTCGGATTTCATAGTCGAATCGCTCGAGACTCGATAGATCGCACAAAGGCATTCGGTCGGCCATTATCAATGACGAGGTCGATTTTGCGCAGCCCAAGGACATCTTCAAGTTCGCAGGCAATGTCCAAGCGGTCAGAGAGGGTGAGGCGTTTTGAGCGGACGAGGAGGTCGATATCACCACCAAGGGCCTGATCGTCCGCCATTGAACCGAATAGGCTCACAGTGGCGGAGGGGTCGCGGGACTGTATGGCTCTGCGAATACTGAGAGCTTCGTCTTGGCTGATGCGCATAGGGTTATATTGGCAGTTGCAGCGGTGGTCTTCAAGGATTTTTTGAAAACCACGAGCGTCGGGAATGGTGATCTTGTAAAGGGTATTGCGTCGAGCCTTTTCTAAATTTCCCTGTGTCGTTGTGGCTTAGCAAGTGGAGGTTTCCAGGGAATCTCACAGAGGCACGGAGGTTGATCAGTATATGTAGAATAATTTTCTGAAATTCTGTTAATTTTGTCTACAAAATCGGCAAAATCTTCTTCGGTGGTTTGCTGCCTTCATTTTGCGCGGCTACGGAGTTACAAATCCGCAAACGCGCTGTGTGACTCCCACAGGAAATTAGCGGAAATATTGGGGCTATCTTCTTTTTGACGGTTTTTCGTCGATTCCTAAGTAACTGAAGACGAGGCTGAAAATGAGTGTTTGGAGTCCGAGTGAGACCAGGGTGCGGCCGGCGATGACGGGGCGGGTGTTGGCGAGCGGGTCTAAATTGCCAAAACCTGCTGTGGCCCAGTCTAAAAGTGTCAACGAAATCAGCCCAAAGCCTGCGAGGAGGATGGCTAAGCCGCTGAGGAGACCTTTTTCCAAGGTAAAAAAACTGAATGCCTTGGAGAGGATATGATTTGGAGGAAGGAATCCGCGTGTGTAAGCAAAAATGCGGACGAAGCCGGCCAGGAGAACCATTTGGTAGCCGAATTGCACGAGCAAGCTGGCGATTTCCAAGGTATTGAGATCGAAATTGACTCCTTGGAGCGTGATCGGGCCAACCATTAATCGGGCAAAAAAGCCTGCGCCAATTATTAGCATGACCAAGCCGGGGTAGAGGAGCAGCCACCTCGGGGAGAAGAGGAGCATGAAGCGGAGGTGGCGCCAACCGTCGCGCCAACTGCGGAGGTGGGGTGGGCGGGAGCGGCCGTCTTTGTGGAGCGTGATGGGCACTTCTTCGATGCGAAGTCCGCGCAGTGAGGCTTTGATGACCATCTCGCTGGCGAATTCCATGCCGGTGGTGCGGAGGTCCATTTTGTGAAAGGCGTCCTTGGTGAGGGCACGGAGGCCGCAGTGGAAATCATGGGCGGGGCAGCGGAAGAGGAGTCGGCCGATGAAGGTGAGCGCCGGATTGCCTATCCAGCGGTGTTTCCAAGGCATGGCGCCGGGGATGATCTTTCCCCCGCCTGCTGGCATACGGCAGCCCATGACGAGGTCGGCGCCGGAGCGGAGCTTCTCGACGAAGGGCTTGATCTCGGCAAAGTCGTAGCTGCGGTCCGAGTCGCCCATGATGAGGAATCGTCCGTGGGCGGCTTCCATGCCGTGGCGAAGGGCGTTGCCGTAGCCTTTTTCGGGCACATCGACAACGCGGGCACCGAGCTTGCGGGCGAGGTCTTGAGATCCGTCGGTGCTGCCGTTGTCGGCGATGAGGATTTCTCCCTCGACTCCGGCATTTGAAAGCCCTCGCCGGGCTGAGGCAATGCAATCGGCCAGTGTTTCAGCCTCATTGAGGCAGGGCATGAGGATCGTGACTTCCATTTTCAGATTAATTTCCGCTTTCGCCGGCTTTCAAAACGGCTTCGGCTTCGGTTCTGGCGCCGCGTTGGGCCAAGAGTTGGGCACCACGCTGGGCTATTTGGCGGCGGACTTCGGGGGCGGTGCCGTTCATGGAGAGGATGAATTGGTTTTGGGCGTCGCCGAATCGTTTTTGATCCACATAGAGGTCGCCGAGTTCGATGCGGACGGCATTGCTGGCGGGGGAGCGGTCGAGTATGCCTTTGAGCATGATCTCGGCGGCGACGGGATTGCCTTCCGAGATTCGCAAGAAGCGGGCGAGGTGGAATTCGGCCTCGTCTTTCGTTTGGTCAGGCACGATTTCGAGCATGAGGACATCTTGCTTCAGCGCGTTTGTCAGGAAATTTTTGGGATACGGGATCGGGCGGGCCCACTGCGGCAGGATTTTTTTGAAAAGGGCGCGCTGTCCAAATGAGTTTTCGAGCGATTTTCCGGGAACGGGATTGGGGTAAAGAATTTGAAAATACGGGCCGATAAAATTCTCCCAAGTCATCAGTGAGACATGCGTGATGCCGTGTTCCTTGAGCATGGCAAGTGCCTCCTCGTCGGACTGAGCGTTGAGCATCTTGGCAGCGGATTTAAGGCCGTCCACATTTTCCCAGTAAAGTGTTCCGATTGTTTTAAAACCACCAATTGTGGACAGTAGGCACGAGCTGTTTGGACTGCTGAGGAGCACAACTGGTTTTCCATTCGCATTTTGCAGGATGGTTTTGGCCATGTCGCGGTGGAGGAGCGCAAGGAGTTGACCGGAGCCGACCTGCATATTCTGCTTGCTGTTGTATTGGTTCCAGAACGGCATGAGCATGCCGTTCACTGTATCCACCGAAAAGAGATACAATGCACCGATTAGTCCCGCAGTGCCTGCTGCGCGCCAAGGGACGGTGTGGGGCAGGAGTCGCCAGAGTTGAGGAATGACGAGTGCGGCCAAGGCGATGTAAAGCGGGCCATTCAGCATTCCCCAGCGCACTTGGTAGATTTGCATCGCCGTAATGGCCAAAATAGGAATGCAGAGAAAAATGAACACTCCTTTTGTCGCAGAATTGACATTTTTGAGGAAGGCGATGATCAGCGAGGCCAGAAGGAATACTGGAAAAAGTCCGAATGCCACTTTCCAAGTGATGGCGCCCATTTGAATTCGCGTCAAAAGCGGTAGCAGTTCGGCGATATTTTTCCAAAGCCCACCCATAAAAGGATCACCAGGGATGTAAACAGAGGGGCCGAGTGTCAGAATCACGATTGGAAGAACGGCGCAGGCACCAAGCGGCAAAAGCAGGTTTTTCCATGGGAAGGGGGCTTTTCCTAATTGCAGGTCATTGATCCAGCGCGTGACCTCAAAAATGATCCATCCGCCTCCCAGCCACGCTAAGGCGTAGAGTGGGTGGTTTACTTCCAAACGCATCCCCACGTAGTTGGGGAAATACTCTAAAATGTAAAAACCCAAGCTACCAGAGGCTGTGGTTATGGCCCAGAGTCTCCAGAGTTCTGGGTGATACTGACATCCTTGCCGGGCCGCCTTTCGGATAAACAGCAATGCCGTGACAATGGCGCCGAGACCAACTCCCACGGCAACAAATGCAGCAGAAAACCCGCTAATCCAAAGTGCTGCAGCGCCGCTGATACCCGAAAAAATCATGCCGTGCCGCGCTTGTTTGAGCGAGGTGGGGATAATGAATGCCGTGCCGTCGGAGTTTTGAACCCAGCCCGCGCCGGCCCAGGCGATGCCGAAAATGATGCCCAAGAGGGCGAAGGCTGTGATGCCGTGGTGGTCGGGGTAGGCGGGCAGGAAGCCTTCGTAGAACGAGGCTGTGGTGATCATTCCAATCGCCAGCACGGATCCGCAGAGTGGCCCAAAACGGCGTGCTGAGAGGGTTGCAAAGAGGGCCAGGGCGACGATGAGAAGAAGGGGGTTCGCCCAGATCGACATGCGGAAGATGCTGTTCCGAAGCGTGTCGCCGGAGAAGTGGCTGTGGAACTCGCCGAGAGCGCGCAGATACCAGGCGAAGGCGGAGTTCCAGTGGATTTCGCGTCCCTCAGGAGCGTTGTCCATGTGCGTGAATCGCGAGCGGAGGTCTCCATTCTCGCCTAGGTGCTCCGCATGGCGGTTCCACACATAGCCGTCGAATGCGATCTCGAGTAGCGGCACGGGGAGGACTTCGGTGGGCTTGGCATTTGGGCCATCGAGTTCGCGGCAGAGCCGCACTGTCACGCTGTCGATGAGGAATGCGTGGAACAAAACATAGCCCATGCAGATGAGCAGGATGGCGTAGAAGCCGCTCCAGGAGAGGATTCGCGCGAGGGGCGTCGGTGCAGGAACGGGTGATGCAGGAGTCGGTGTATTGTCCGTTTCCGCCGGGCTGCGGGATTTGGCGCTCTGCTTTTTGGAAGATTTTTTCGAGGAGTCCAAGGTGCGTCACTTTAAAAAGCGGGAGGCAAAAAGAAAGCTCGAAAACCCAGCTTTGCAATGGGCGAGGGCGTTTGTTTAGACTGCGCGCATGGTTGAAATTTCGATTCAGTATTTGGGAGATTTGCGTTGCGAGGCGCGACATGAGCCGTCGGGAACTGTCATTACGACCGACGCGCCGGTGGACAACGAGGGGCGTGGCGAGTCGTTTTCGCCGACCGATCTTGCGGCGACATCGCTTGGCGCCTGTATGCTCACTATTATGGGCATCGCCGCGCGTCGGCATGGAATCGACCTCGGGCAGACAACGGTGAAGGTGCTGAAGGAGATGACGCCGCAACCGCCCCGGCGCATTGCCAAGCTGACGGTTGTTTTTACGATTCCGCTCAGTGCGGAGCATCCGCAGCGCACGCTTTTGGAAAATGCGGCCCGCAGTTGCCCTGTCCACCTAAGCCTGCATCCGGAAGTCGTGCAGGATATGCGTTTCGACTGGATGGGGTGAGGGGAGGAGTTTTAAGTTTTAAGTTCGTGCTGCCGCACGGGCTTGTTTTGAATTTCAAACATTTTTCGACTTCAACCGAATGCCGGACTCGTGGAGTTCGACGAGGCGTTGGCGGTAGAGGTTTCCGAGGGCTTGTTTGAAGGCTTTTTTGCTGGTCTGGAAGGCTGCGCGGATTTCCTCGGGCGGGCTGGAATCGCTGTAGGGGAGGTTGCCGTTGTTTGAGCGGAGGGCGACGAGGATGCGGTCGGCGAGCGGGGCGACGCGTTGATAGCCTTGCGGGTCGAGGCCGAGGTCGATCTTGCCGTCGGGGCGGATGGCGCGCACGAAGCCTTCGCAACGCTGGCCGGTTTCGAGCGGTGTGGCGAGTTCGCTGCGGTAGAGAAGCCCGAGGCGGGAGTTGTTGATGATGGCGTTGTAGCCGAGGGGCGTCTCGCTGGCGATGAGGAGGGAGACTTCGTAGCCAGTTTTGTAGGGTGGCGGCGTGTGGTCGATGTGCCCTTCCAGGCGCGTGGTGGCGATGATGCGTTCGGTCTGGTGGTCGATAAAAACATACACGACCACTGTGTCGCCGACTTGCACGCGGCGCTCCTGCTCCGCATTCGGAAGAAGCAAATCTTTTCGAAGTCCCCAGTCGAGGAAGGCTCCCATGCGCGGGTGGACCTCCGTGACCTTCAACGCGGCGAAGTCGCCGACAGTGGCAAGAGGCTTGAGCGTGGTCGCAACGAGACGGTCCTCGGAATCCCGATAGATGAAAGCCTCGAGCACATCGCCTGGACAGGCGCCTTTCGGAATGGCATCCCCCGGCAGGAGGATTTCTCCGAGTTCCCCGCCATCGAGGAATAGCCCGGGGCTGGAGTCTTTGAGGACGGTGAGGTGGTTGAGTTTTCCGAGTAGAGACATAGTGGAAGTTTTAAGAATCTGAGCGAAGCGTCATCAATGAAGTTTTAAGTAGCCCACGAGCGCTGCGCGGTTGGAGAGAAAGCAACCACGGATATCCCTGATTGGCACGGATGATCCCAGCCAGCTGGGATTGGCAGAAAAAAAGCAAAAATCGATCAAGCTTGCTTGCAGAGTATTTGTTTTTGCCCTGCCCCATTCGCATCGCGAATGCGCCCGTGCCCTCTAGATCTCCTCTGTGCTCTCTGTGTCCTCTGTGGTTAAATAAAATGCTTTGGGTTAACACTAAAAAAATTGTTACTTAGGAGCTGCTGAGGGCCTATTTGCCGCCATACCAGAGGCCTCGGCGCCAGTTGTGGCGGCGGAGTTTTTCCAGGAGGTCGGGGGCTAGGTCGGGAAGGTCGCTTGTGCCGCAGTTTGCCTCGGCCTGTGCGGGATTGCGGATGCCGGGGATGACAGTTGAGACGGCGGGGTGGGCGAGCACGAACTTGAGGGATGCCTGTGCCATGGTGAGACCGGTGCTTGATATATCCTCGCGGATTGCCTCGGTGCGTTGGACGGCGCGGCCCAGGCGGTCGCCGGCGAAATAGGAACTGCGGAAGTCGTCGGAGGGGAACTGGGTCTCGGCTGTGAACTTGCCGGTCAGGACGCCCTCGTCGAAGGCCACGCGCACAATGACTCCCACGCCGTGTTCCTGCGCCACATCGAGCAACTCGGCGGCGGGCTCTTGCTCGAAAAAGTTGTAGATGACCTGCACGGAGTCGATCCATCCGCCGCGCATAAGATCAATAACGCTGTTCTGGTCGTGCTCGGGCGTAGAAACGCCGATGAGGCCGATCTTGCCCTCGCGCTGCAAGTCGCGGAGCAGCTTGAACGGGGTGGGATTGCGGTTCCAAGCGCGCGTCCAGGTGTGGAGTTGCAAAAGGTCGAGCCTTTCCGTGCCAAGGTTGGCGCAGCGCTGGGCGACGTTTTCCCGCAGATACGCCTCTGAGTATCGTTCCTCGGCTTTGCAATAGGGCGATGGCGGCCAGATTCCCGGGCTGGGCGGGGTTTTGGTGGCGATGAAGACCTTGTCTGTTTTCCCTGCGGCGGCGCGTTCGCGGAGGACTTGGGCGATGAGTTTTTCGCTGCGGCCGTTTCCGTAGCCGGCGGCGGTGTCGATGAAGTTGCACCCGAGGTCGAGCGCGCTATTTAGGGCGGCGATCGAGTCGCTGTCTGCTTGTGCGCCCCAGCTTCCGCCAATGGCCCAAGCGCCAAAGCCTATTTCCGAACAGTCGAATCCGTGTTTACCGAAAGGACGATTTTTCATGGTGGAGTTGTTTCTATCGCAGAGAGGCGCCTTTACCAGCGCAGACCGCGCATGCGTTCGGATGTTTCACGAACAGTCTGCTGCCGTGCGGGTCCTGTAGCGGCTGTCTATGACTGCCGGGGAGGGAGACAGAATCATTTTTTGGGGGATCCGCCGATGTGCTTCGCGGCTAAGGTGTTCTCCTTTGATGCAATGGCGGCTTTGCCGCGAAAATGGGTCAAGCCGGAGGTCGACCCTCCAAGGATTTGCGCGCTGACGCGCGGGGCCTGTAGCGGCGCAAAATAAACCAACTACTTGGCAGCGCCGAGGCGTTCGCGGTTGTAGCGGTTTTGGGTGATGTCTTCGGTCCAAGAGCGGTTTTTCAAATACCAGTCCACGGTTTTGGCGAGGCCGGTTTCGAAGGATTCGCGGGGTGCCCAGCCGAGTTCGGATTGGAGTTTTGAGCAGTCTATCGCATAGCGGCGGTCGTGGCCGGGGCGGTCGGCGACATAGGTGATCTGGGCGGTATAGGAGGCGCCGTCGGGGCGGGGGGATTTCGCATCGAGGAGGGCGCAGAGGGTTTTCACCACATCGAGGTTTGCGCGTTCGTTGAGGCCGCCGACATTGTAGGTTTCACCCGTGCGGCCGCGTTGCAGAACGAGCCAGATGGCGGCGGCGTGGTCCTCGACATAGAGCCAGTCGCGGATTTGCTGTCCATCGCCATAGACTGGAAGCGGCTTGCCATCGAGGGCGTTGAGGATCATGAGCGGGATGAGCTTCTCGGGAAAATGGTAGGGGCCGTAGTTGTTGGAGCAGTTTGTCGTGAGGGTGGGGAGGCCGTAGGTGTGTTGGAATGCTCGAACGAGGTGGTCGCTGGCGGCCTTGGAGGCGGCGTAGGGGCTGTTTGGCGCGAAGGGAGTGGTCTCGGAAAATGCCGGGTCGTGCGGGGCAAGTGTTCCGTAAACTTCGTCGGTCGAGACATGCAGGAAGCGGAACTTCTCGCGGCGTTCATCCTGCAGTTGGCTCCAGTGGCGGCGGGTAGCATTCAGGAGGCGAAGTGTGCCGGTGACATTGGTCTGGATGAATGGCTCGGGGGAGTCGATCGAGCGGTCCACATGCGACTCGGCGGCGAAATTCACGATGGCGTCGATGTCATGCTCCTCCAGGAGGCTGGCTACAAGCGTTTCATCGCCGATATCGCCTTTTTGAAAAACATAGCGTGGATCGGAGGCAAGGTCCGCGAGATTGGCCGGGTTGCCTGCGTAGGTGAGGAGGTCGAGATTGACGAGTTTGCGGAGTTGCGAGGCGTCTTCGGTGAGGCGCTGGCGAATGAAGTTGCTGCCGATGAATCCGCAGCCCCCAGTGACAAGGATGTTCATGGATCGACGAGTTTTTTTATTCCGTTTCCTCGCCCTCGGTGAGGACTTCGTCGAGGCAGGCTTCGAACTCGTCGAGGCCGGTGCTTGGAATAATAACGGAGTTCCTGCGCCCGTGGGCTTCCTCGGTGATCTTGAGGAAGCGGCCGCGGTCATTCTCGCGAAGCTCGATGATGATGTGCTTGCGTTCGACTTGGAGTTCGCGCAGGGCGATGGATTGTTCCATAAGGAAAGAACTGTAAGCTATCGGACGGGGGATGGGGGCATCAACCGAAAATCCTTGGCACTCGAATTAATGTTTCGCTCCCAGCAAATAGTCGGGGTTGAGTTTTTTGAGGGCCGGAAGGGTGAAAAGGCCGTCTTTGCGGATGAGTTTGCCGTCGAACCACACCTCGCCGCCGCCGTAGTCGGGGCGTTGGATGCAGACCATGTCCCAGTGGATGCGGCTGGTGTTGCCGTTTCCCGCTGTTTTGTAGGCTTGGCCAGGCGTGAAGTGGAAGGAGCCGGAAATTTTTTCGTCGAAGAGAATGTCGCGCATCGGGTGGAGGATGTGCGGATTGAATCCCAGCGCGAACTCGCCGATGTAGCGGGCGCCAGCATCGCTATCGAGGATGCGGTTGAGGGCGGCGGTGTTGTTCGCCGTGGCGTTTTCCACGCGGCCTTCGGAGAACTCCAGGCGGACATTGTCGAAGGCGTGGCCCTGATAAATGCTCGGGACATTGAAGGTCACATGACCCTCGACGCTTTTCTTCACAGGGCAGGAAAAAACCTCGCCGTCGGGAATGTTGCGGTCGCCGCCGCAGGTGATGGAGCCGATATTTTTGATCGAAAAGCGGAGGTCGGTGCCGGGGCCCTTGAGGTGAACCTTGTCGGTGCGGTCCATGAGTTCCTTGAGCGCCGCCATGCCGGGAGCCATGCGGCCGTAATCGAGCGTGCAGACCTTGAAGTAAAAATCCTCGAAGGCGGGCGTGCTCATCTGGGCCTGCTGGGCCATGGCGGACGTCGGCCAGCGGAGGACGACCCACTTTGTCTTGTTGATGCGCCAGTCCATGACAGGGCGCATGGCGCCGGAAATGAGACGCATTTTTTCATCCGGCACATCGGACATTTCGGTGATATTGTGGCTGCCGCGCACGGCGATGTAGGCCTGCATTTTTTTCATGCGGGCGAGTTCGACCGAGCGGGTTACCTCCAGTTGCTCTGCTTCGGCACCGAGAGCCATTTCGCGGCTGATGCGCGCGTGGTGGTTCTGCGCGAATGGCACGGCTCCGCAGGCGCGGGTGGCGCGGATGAGTGCGATGGCGATCTCCTCCGGCGCGTCGAAAATGTCGATGAGCACATTTTCGCCGGGTTTGAGTTTGGTGGAATGCCGCGTCAAGACATCGGCCAGTTGGTCACAGCGTGGATCGTGCATAGAAAAAATCAGCGGGGGATTCGCGAGGAGAGTTCGCCCAAGCGTTGAGCGGCGTAAGCGGAGAGGGCCGGGCGGAGGAGGGGGAAGAGAAACTTCGCCAGATTGAAAAGAATGCTGAAAAAGCCCTGCCTTTCAGTGCGGGCGGGTTCGTTTTTTTTGGACTTCGTCCCCTTTTTGGTGGGAATGGTTTTTGGAGCCTTCCGCGTCTTCGGTCCGGCAAGAATGTAGCCAAGCGCGGCAGCACTGCCCAGCCAGGCAAGTGGACGGGTCTTCACCGAGCGCCGGATTTTTGAAACGAGGTTGAGTTCCTCAGCAATGGAGGCAGTGTCACGCGCAATCGCCACGCGGCTGCGGCGTAGTTCTTCGAGGATTTCCTGTTTACTGCTCATGGTGCGTAGCTTTTGCGGAGGGATTCCAAATCGCGTGCCACTTCGCGGCGGGTTTCCTCAAAGATCGGCGTGCGGCTGTGGACTTTTACATGGCGGGCGCAGATATAGGCCAGCAGAGCGTGCAGCGCGGTGAATCCTCCCAGGATCCAAAGCCAGGAAACGCCCAGCACAAAGGCCGCAAAGAATGCCACGGCGAAGATTAGGAGGATGTAACCGAAGGCTGCAAAAAACAGAGCTGCCAGCAACATCACAAGCAGGCGAACGCCCAAGGCGGCCGCCTCCCGGGATTCCTCGCCCGCAAGGGCTCCCATGGCCTGCGCGTAGCGGCCGAGCGAGCCCACGAGGCTCAGCAACTCCGCCATCAGGCCCCTCGGAGCTGCAACCGTGGCTTTGGTGTCCAAAGCGTCTTAGCGGCGGAGGAGCACTCCGAGCACGAAGCCCACGCCTGCGGCGATGGCGACTGCCTGAAGCGGATTCTCGCGAATGTAATTCTCTGTCTCGGTCTGGTAGTCGTGCGCGCGGTCATAGGCGTCCGAGTAGAGCGAGTTGGCGCGGTCGCGGACATTGTCATAGGTCGCGCTGGCGGCTTCGCCGAGGTCCTTGGCTGCCGCGCCGAGATGTTCGCGGCCTGTTTCGTAGGCGGCTTTCGCCTGCTTTTTCGCAGTGTCACCCACTGCGCGACCGGCTTCGGTTGCGGCGTCGATGGCTTTTTTCGCGTGTTCGCTGCTGCTTTCGAGTTTTTTGCTCACGATGTTGTTATCAAGTGTTTCGGACATGGTAATGGACTCCTTCAGCCTCATCCTGCCACGGAATTGCCCCTTGGCAAGTGCCTATGCGGTGTTGATCATGCGGGGTCTATGTCCCATGTCACTGCCTTTGCGCCCGGTCGCGTTGAAATTCTCGGAAATCACACGGACTACAACGGCGGCGTTGTTCTTTCAGCCGCCCTCCAGCTTGGTATCAAGGCCACAGGTCGCCGCCTCGAGAATGGCGAGATCCGCCTCTCCAGTTCGGGTGTTCGCCATGAGGGAAAAATCCAACGCGCTGGAGGCCTCAAGAAAACCGGTGAGTGGATCGATTATCCGCTGGGAGTCGCCGAAATGCTGACCCGTGTGGGCGCCGAAGCAGGTGGATTCGAGGCATCCTATGAATCCACGCTTCCCGCCGGTGCTGGACTTTCGAGTTCCGCCGCCTTGGAAGTGGCGACGGCGGTGCTTCTCACGCGCCTTTACCCTTTTAAAATTTCCCGCATGGATCTGGCGAAACTCTGCCGCCGCGCGGAAAATGAATTCGTCGGTGTGAATTGCGGACTCCTCGATCAGGCCTCTTCCGTTTTCGGAAAAAAAGACCATCTGGTGTATCTCGACTGCCGCAGCGAATCGGTGGATGCCGTGCCGTTTCCATCGCACCTTGGACTGCTCATCATCAACTCCGGTGTGAAACACGCTCTCACTGGTGGCGAATACAACGAGCGGCGCGAGCAGTGCTTTGAAGCCGCCCGATGCATGGGCGTGCACGCTTTGCGTGATGCCACCAGTTCACAACTCGAGGTAGCCGAAATGCCCGAATTGGCCAAACGCCGTGCCCGTCATGTGGTGGGCGAAAATGAACGCGTTCTTATTGCAATCGAGGCCCTGCGGTCAGGCCACGCCGAGGCGCTAGGGCCCCTCATGACGGCTTCGCACCGTAGTTCGATCGAGAATTTTGAAAACAGCACACCTGAACTCGATCTTCTTGTCAGCCTCGCCACCGCGCAGCTCGGCTGCCTTGGTGCGCGTCTCACCGGCGGAGGATTCGGTGGTGCCATCGTCGCGCTGGTCGAGATCGGTGCCGCAGAGTCTGTGCGTGTCGCGGTGGAGACCGCCTACGCCGCGCAAACCAAGCACAAAGCCACCGGCATCCTCTGCCGCGCGGGGGATGGAGCGCTGCCTGCCGAAGATTAAAAAAACGATCATGAACGATCCCGGACGCAAAACCATTACCCAACTTCGTAGCGAGTGCCGTGGCATTTCCCTCTCCGCCCGCCTGCGCGGGCAGGTCGATGAACTCACCAAAAAAGAATCTTCAAACGGTAAGCCGTATTGGGAAATGAAGGTCCGGGATGCAGGCGATGTTCTTACGCTGCGGGCCTGGTCGGATACGGATGCCTTCTCGGCCTGTCAGGATCTCGCGCGTGGGGAATGCGTGGAGGTGGAAGGGGAATTTGCAGTTAATGGCAGCTTTGGCCTCGATGCTCGGCGCTGGCGGATGCGGGCGCTGAATCCTCAGGAGACGGCGGAACTTTTCGTCGGCGGCGAGGAGGAGACGGCTGCGTTGGAAAAGGACTTTGCGGATGTGCGGGAGCTTGTGCAAACAATGCGTGATCCGCGTCTGCGTGGTCTGTGCGAGTTGTTTCTCCAGGAATTCGGACCCCGCTTCCAGCGCGCCTCCGCTGCGCGGCATAATCACCACGCCCACCGGGGCGGCCTGCTCCGCCACACGGGTCAGATGATGCGCTCCGCATCGGCTGTCTGCAGCGCCTATCCTGTGCTCAACCGGGATCTGCTGCTCGCCGGTGTTCTTTTTCACGACTGCGGGAAACTTTGGGAAATGTGTCCACCCGAGGCGGGGTTTGAAATCCCGCGCGAGCTGCGAGGCGAGCTTCTCGGGCATATCAGTATAGGCATCGAAGCGGTGAACGCCCTGTGGCGAAAGCTGCCGCTCGAGACCTGGCGCGGCATCGATCCAGCCTCGGAAGATGTGCGTCTGCACCTCCTGCACCTCATCGCCTCGCATCACGGGGAACTCCAATACGGATCCCCCGTCGAGCCCAAGACGCCCGAAGCCATCGCCCTCAACATGGTCGATAACCTCGATGCCAAGCTGGAAATGCTATCCATGGCCTACACCCGCCAACCCGAAATCGCTCCCGGCATTCATGAGCGCGTCAAGGCGCTCAATACTTCCCCGGTCAAGCCGCTCGCAGCATTTATTCCTAGCGAAGAAGGGTAGCGAAAAGTCTCGGGGATCACGCCCAGTCGCGCGGTTGCTGTAGCGGCGTCTCTACGAGCGCAGGGGGTGCGATTCGCCAACGATGGTCCACGCGCAACCGCCACGCATGACTACACGCGCCACGGAACCGTCACCCTCTTTGCGGCCTTGATCCAGCGATTGAAAGCCAAAGTGCGCGAACTCTGGGAAGCCCGCCAAAGCCTGACGAGCGAGCAACTGCGCGACCAATGGCGAGATTACATCCAAGGATGGTGGAACTACTACCAATTGGCCGAAAGGCGGTGGGGTGTGGAAGACCTGACGGGATGGATCCGCCGCCATATGCGCAAATGCTTCTGGCTTCGCTGGAGCACACCGAAAGGGCGGCTCAACGCCCTACACCGACTCGGCGTGGGAGCGTGAGCATGCGGCTTGGCCTACAGCGGGTTGGGGGCATGGCGCATAGCGCGGCTCTGGCAAATGAATCAGGCCTTATCCAACAAGCGTCTTCATCAATATGGGTTCATCCTGCCATGGACCTTCGCGGAGGCGGCAGCAGAGAAATGCTGACCACTGCCGGTTCAACCGCCGGATGCGGAAAACCGCATGTCCGGTGGTGTGGAAGGGCTGCGGGGTGCAACTCCCCTCAGCCCCATCCAATCCCTGGATTACGAATCGCGCCGCTGCGCGAAAGAGGGGAGAATGGTCGTCTCGACCGTGAAAGACACTCGCGCCGCCACCTCATCAAGAAACAAACCACGCTCGCGCTCGCAGCGCTCATAGAGCGGACGCGATCTCCGGGACTCATTCTATTTTGCTTTCAAGTTGAGTCTAACAATCCACGGCCATGCGGTGATACTTTTCACTCGAGCGGTGTCTGAAGCCAGGACTGGAAGGTCGTTTGCGAGTTGTGCAATGACTGCTTTCATTTCGGAAAAGACGCGGTTGGGAAAGGATTTCTCCCGGATTTCATCCCAGAGATGTTCCACTGGATTGAATTCCGGCGAGTAGGGCGGAAGGCGGTGAAGACGGATGTTTTCAGGGATTTTGAGCTCTTTAGAAACATGGGAACTGGCTCGAATGGTGCTAAGTTAGTGGGGATTTGGGATGATTTTGCGGCTTGATTTTTTACGGGTTCCGGGAGCGGAGTTGAGAAGGATTTCTTGGCTAATGGCACGCATTTCATTGAGGATGGACTCGACCT
>JBIJAV010000010.1:0-104369 GCA_044345595.1 Terrimicrobiaceae bacterium | reverse complement strand
CCCGCTTGCAGGTTCAGCCTCGCGGCCTCTTCCCGGACATCTCTTTCGGTCGTGAACCGTCTAATTCGACCGGTGGGACTTTCACCCACGTGGCTGCCGGCTTCCCCGGCGCACACCTGAAAACGGAATTTTAGACAGGAATTACAGGATTCAAAGTAGAGGTTCCCGAAAGCGGTAGCTCGGACAAAACGATCTGGCATGATTCAGAGCATTTCATTGAGCCTCTGTGTTCTATGTATCCTCTGTGATTAAATCTTCTGGATTCGGATTAAAAAGCCTGCGCGACTTCCTCGCCGATGATTTTAAGCCCTGCACCCACATCCGCATCGCTCATGGCGAACGAGATGCGGAGGCATTCCCGGCGGTGACGCCACTCCTCATCAGGCAAGCCAAAGAAGAAATAATCCCCCGGCACGACGAGGACTCCGCGTTTTTTCAGGATTTCATACAGATCGCGCGAAGACTTTTTTGCTCCATCCAGCCATAGCCAAAGGAAGAGAGCGCCTTCGCTTTCGTGCAGGGCGTAGGGCACATCGGGAGGGAAAAACTCCGCGATCGCTCCCAAAGCGGCGTCCCGTTTTCGAAGATAGAAGGGCCGAATGATCTCGCGGCTGAGGCGAACGATTTCGCCACTGGCAATGAGCGGACCAGCTATCGCCTGGCCGAAGTTTCCATTCGCGAGGCCGCTCACGGCCATCATGGAGGAAACAGCGGCCGCCACCTCGGGAGGACCCACAACAAATGCGGTGCGTGTGCCGGGCAGACCGAATTTGGAGAGGCTCATCACATGCACGGTCTGGCCGGTCCAGAGCGGCTTCACCTCGCCGAAAACAATCCCGGGGAATGGCCACCCGTAGGCGTTGTCGATGATGAGCGGAATGTCACGCTGCGCGGCGATGTCCGCCAGATGCTGGAGTTCGGAATCCGAGATCAGATTCCCGCTGGGATTCGTCGGCCTTGAAACACACATGGCTGCAATGTCGGAACCGGGGTTCAGATTTTGAAAGTCCACATGGTATTTGAAGCGGTGCGCACCGGTGCGGGTGATCCCGGGCTGAACTCCAACGAACATCCCAGGTTCGAGCGCCTGGTTTGCATAGCCTATGTATTCCGGCATGAGGGGAAAGAGAATGCGACCCGGCGTTCCATCCCCACGACGGCCCCCGAAAAGATTGAAGAGGAAATAAAATGCCGTCTGCCCTCCGGGAGTCACCGCGATGTTCTCTGGCCCCACCGGCCACCCGAACTCCTGACGCAGCAAACCTGCGAGGGCCTCCAAAACGCCTGCATTGCCGCGAGGCGGATCGTAAATCGCCAGCGTGCGCCGCAACACAGCAGGGTCGGCAGTGATTTGCTCCATGCGGGATTTCCACACGGCCTCCATTTCCGGGATGTGCGCGGGATTTCCTCCGCCGAGCATGAGCGGGGCGGGGCCGACGCCCGAGAGCGCCTTGCCCAGGTCGTCCATGAGGCTTTCGATTCCGCTGCCGCCGGAGAGATTCCGACCAAGTGCTGAAAATTTCATGCGCGCCACGATGCGTGATGATCGCCTGCGGTTCAACCCCGCGCTTTTTGAGTCTTGAGGACAGTGATGCCATCTGTTTCCCTCTCCCGCCTGTTGAATTTCGACGCTTTTCCAAACCGCAAAAAAACCTCACTTCGCCGCGCAGCCAGGCTGGTTTTGACCGGGTTGTCCTTGTGGCTCGCATCCTGCGCCTCCGTGAGCGTGGACAATATCCGCCAAACGAGTGCCAATCCGCCAGTCACCGCTCCTGACGAAATCCTCATTCTTCCCTTTGCCTGGAATGAAGATGGCCTGCGCGTGGATAGAAAGGGGAAGGATTTCGAAACCTTCCGGGCTGAACTCCAGGCCCGCCTCAACAGGCACCTGATCAAAAAACTCGGCACCCATGTCGCTCCGGCGCGAGTCATTTCCACAGAGGACAGCCTGCCTCAGGGAAACTACTGGCTCCTTACGGGTCGCTTCGCACGAATCAACCAAGGCAGCCGACTCCTACGAAGCACGCTCGGCCTTGGCGCAGGCGGAACAAAAATGGAAACCATCGTCGTCGTGCAAGATCTGTCAGGAAAGGTTCCCAACAAATTTCTCGCCTTCGAAACCACAGGCGGATCGAACATCTCCCAAGGAATAGGAGGCATTGCCACGCTGCCGGTGAGCGGCCCAATGGCTCTTACTTCGCTCTTCAATGCAGTGGATGGAATACGCAGTGGAGTCAGTTTCGACACAATGCGCACGGCCCATGAAATCTCAGCCACGCTGTCGAACTACCTCCACGAGCGTGACGCACTCGGCAAAAAGCCCCACATCAAACCCAAACGACTCGGAGAAGTTCCCATTCACCTGCCTTTTGCAAAGGCGAAGAAAAACCCTGCCGAACAAAGCGGCACGCCCTGAGATCACTAGCCGAGCAGGCAGTCCAAGACGCGCTCAGTATCCGAGAAGTCCTCGAAAAGAAAATCCGGCGCATGCTCTTCCAATTCGACGAGCGAGTAATGCCCGGTCGCTATCGCCACGGTCTTCGCACCGATCGCACGCCCGCACTCGATATCCCGGGGCGTGTCACCGATCACATAAATCCGCTCGGGTGGAAACTCGATGCCATGCCGCTCCAGCGCCCTTGCCTGCGCGAATTTTCCCAGCTCGTTGCGGTCGTGGTGATCATCCGCAAAGGCACCGAACTCGAAAAAATTCCACACACCATAGTGCGTGAGCTTGATCTGCGCGCCGCGTGTGAGATTTCCCGTGAGCAAGGCCAGAACAGCCTCCGGACGAGGTTCAAGAGCCTTGAGGACGGGCACAATTCCTGGCAGCAGCCGACCATCATGCCGAGGCATGCGGCCTGCAAGGTGGTGCAAATATTCATCCAGAAGAGCCGAGATGTTTTCAGCACTGGCTTCGATGCCGTGCTTCGCCAAGAGCTCGCGGGCGATTTTGGCATCCGTAGCCCCGGCCAGGAGAATGCCCTGCAAATCCTCTTCCACGCCGAAACGCCCCTTCATGGCATCCTTCAAGGCACCCTCGCCCGCACCTCCGGATGTGATCAGAGTGCCGTCGATGTCAAACAGCAGGAGACGCCGCTCAGTTTGCATCACCGGCAGGCGCGTCGTCCTCGTGCTCGTCATCCTCGTGGGGAGCCTCTTCAGGCTCGGGTTCGAGGATTTCTCCGTGTTTGGTAAATTTGCGATGGCGCTTGTTTGCAGGAAGCGGACTCAGTGTCATGCCAACGGCGCGACCAACAAGTTTGGGCTCCATGTCCACATGGGCCATTCCCGCCAAGTCATCCCGCACGCGCTGAACAACGAGCAACCCAAGATTCTGGTGGGCCATTTCGCGGCCTCGAAACTGAAGCTGGATTTTTACCTTGTTGCCCTTGTCGAGGAAATCCTCTGCGTGACGGATCTTGGTGAGGTAATCGTGAGCGTCAATATTCACCCGGAACTTGATTTCCTTCACCTTGCTGACCGCATGTTTCTTTTCCTTTTCCTGCTTCGCCAGATCGTAGCGGAACTTTCCGAAGTCCACGATGCGGCAAACAGGAGGCTGGGCATTGGGAGCGATCTCGACGAGATCCAACCCGAGCGCACGGGCTCGCCGAATCGCCTCGTCCAGGCGCATGACGCCCAGCTGTTCATTGGTTGCGGCAAGAATCACGCGCACCTCGCGGGCGCGGATTCGTTCATTGATACGAATGTCCTTGATGTTAATAGAAGCTCCTCTGTGAGGGGTGTGAATTTAGCGCACGAGTAAAAGTCATCGTGACGCCGGGTGGGTGAAAAACGAGCGCTTGCCGCGCGTTGAAAACAAAGAAATCAAGCGCCGCATGCAGACGAAACAAAAACAGAAAAATGGCAAATCTCTTTACGAGGCATCATTTGTGCAAACAGGTAGATAGCAAACAGCGGTGCTCGGCAAGGGGATTTTGGAAAATTTTTTATTTCCCCGGATTCGCACCCAGACCATTTCAGCCTACCCACGGGTTTTTGAAATCCCACCACCTCAAGCATCTTCCTCATCCTGCTCAACAGCCCACTCTGGAAATGGATCGCGGAACTTCGCCCACTTTTCCTCGCCCAAGGCGAGTTCGCGGTTGTCGAGCAGGCAGGCTCCCAGCAAGGCGAGGAGTTTTTACTTTCGAGATTCTGGGCGATGTAAACGAGCATCTGCCGCCGCTTAACTGCGCCTTTTCAAACCAGAAATTCGCGCTTTCAAAAAATCCACAGGAAGTTGTGGGCCGATAAAAAGGGCGACTGGTTCTTGTATCAACGGGTGCTGTCCAATCGGGAAAAAATGAACAGGGCCATCGTGCGCGACTTTTTGGAAGATTTGAAACTCGCCGGGGTCTTCGCGGAAGACGACGAGACCTTTGGCGCGGAGAACCTCCCTGGGAAGCGCATTCAGCAATTCTTCGAAAGCACGCTTGGACACGAATGCCGGGAGCGGAATTTCACAGGAGGCGAAGTGATGCTTCGCATGGTGGTGTTCCCCCTCGGAGTGGTGGTGTTCTGTATCGTGGCTATGGGGTTTGTGTCTGCGCGCTGATTTCAGCGTATCGGGAAGCGAGGCGATTTCTCTGGCGAAGGATGCCGGATCGGTAACGGAGGCATGGATGCCAAGGGCGTCGAGGGATTTTTCGACGGATGCGAGGCGTTCCGAGGCGATGATGTCGGTGCGCGAGATGAAAAGATGGGTGGCCGTGCGGACTTGCTCGCGTTCGAGGGCATTGTGCCAGAAGCGGCGCTGCCAACGCTGACCGTCGATGATCGAGAGTTGAATCGGCGGGGTGAAGCGTTTGAGGTCCTTGTTGAATGCAAGGGTCTCGAGGAGTTGCTCGGAATCCGTGGTTCCGTTGGTCTCGAGGAGAAGCACGCGTCCGGGCCGGTGCTCGAATTGTTCCAGGGCCGCGAGGAGTTCATCGCGCGACCCGCAGCAAACACAATCGCCGTTCAGCGCTGTGACTTCGTCGATGACCCCGCGGAACCTTTCGGCGTCGATGCGGGCGTTTTGGTAGTCGTTGATCAGAAGCGACGGGCTTAGCCCCTCGGCTCCAAGGGCTGGCACGAGGTTTTGGAGGAAGATGGTTTTCCCGGCTCCGAGAAAGCCGACGATGACGATGAGCGGTGTCATCAAACGAAACAGGACTGGAAGCCGTTTGTAAGAAAGTCGCGGTCGAGGTTGCGGCCGATGAAGACGAGGCTGTTTTTGCGCGGACGGTCTCCCCACGCGCCTCCATCGGCGGCGTCGAACAGCATGTGCACGCCTTGGAAGATGACGCGGTTCGGATTCCCCTCGAGGGAAATGACGCCCTTCATTCGGAAGATGTCATTGCCCTGCTCGCGGAGGAGTTTGGAAAGCCAGTCGTTGAGTTTGCGCGGATCGCAGGCCCGGTCGGACTCGATGCCCACGCTGGTCACGGTGTCATCGTGCTCATGGTCGGGCTTGTAGGCGACGGCGAGAAGCGGTTCGACGGCGTCGCTAGGGCAAACGCGAAAGTCGAGCTCCTCCGGGTAATGCTCGGTGAAGGCTGCGTAGAATCCCACTTTGGGAACCTCGAGCTGCCAGGTCATAAAATCCCCGGCGAGGATCAGGTCGCGACAGGCAGCATCACAAGCGAGTCGGGCTCCAGAAGCGGCCTCGGCGGACTCCTCCGAGAAGGCGCGGACGGCTTTCTCGCGCGCCGCGGCCATCGCCTCTTCGGTAGCGGCTTCGACAGAAACCCAACAGATTTTCATCGAGGGGTCCGGCTGCTGATGCGCCTCCAGCCTGACCTCACCAGCGGGAAGTTCGAAGATTCCACCCCATTCGAACGGGTATTCCGGCTCGAGAAACTTGGGATCGATGCTCATGGCGTTCTCGAGATTGAAGCCTCCGACATCGAGGACCTTGTCGATCTCGATCACCGCATTACGGGTTCTGTGGAAACGGGCGACGCCGTTCATTCCCTTGATGCGCGCCTCCAGGCGATCGAGGTCCGCAGCAGGAACGAGGTCGGTTTTGTTGAGGATGATGACATCGGCAAAGGCGACTTGCTCCTTGGCTTCGTCGGAGTCGTCGAGGTGCTGCCAGATGTGCTTGGCATCCACGAGCGTGACCACCGCGTTGACATGGAATTTTTCACCCACTTCGGGATCGACGAAGAAGGTCTGAACGACAGGGCCGGGGTCGGCGAGGCCGGTGGTTTCAATGAGGATGTGGTCGAACTTGTCCCGCATCTTTCCAAGACGGCCGAGGATACGAATCAAGTCCCCGCGCACGGTGCAGCAGATGCAGCCGTTGTTCATTTCGAAAATCTCCTCCTCGGCATCGATGACAAGCTCGTGGTCGATGCCGATCTCACCGAATTCGTTTTCGATCACGGCAATTCGTTTGCCGTGGTTCGCGGTGAGAATGTGGTTGAGGAGCGTGGTTTTTCCGGCTCCGAGGAATCCCGTGAGGACGGTGACTGGTGTGCGATTTGTGTTCATCATATTCGTTGGTTCAATGTTCGTGTTGGTGGTCTGTTGGCTGAACAACCCACTCTGGAAACGGGTCGCGGAACTTGGCCCACCTCTCCTCGCCCATGGCGAGTTCGCGGTCATTGAGCAGGCAGCCTTCCAGCTCGGCGAGGAGGTTTTCCTTTTCGAGATCTTGGCCGATGTAAACGAGCATCTGCCGCCGGTCCCCGTAGGATTCCTGCCAATCCTTCATGATCGAGCGCCAAGTGTCGTCGTCATCGGGCCATTGGGATTTCGGCGCGGCGGCCCACCAGAAGCCTGCGGGGCGGTATTCGGCACTGCCTCCAGCCTGCGACCAGAGGCCGATCATGTTGTTGCGACTGGCGAGCCAGAAGTAGCCTTTCGAGCGAAGAAGCCCGGGGCGCTCGGTGTGGATGAAGTCCCAGAAGCGTTTCGGATGAAATGGCCGCCGGGCGCGGAACACAAAGCTGCCGATTCCGTATTCCTCGGTCTCCGGCGTGTGCTCGTTGTTCAACTCCCGGAGCCAACCCGCCGAGGCTTGGGCCTTCTCCATGTCGAATCGGCGGGTGTTGAGAATGCGCTCCAACGGCACGCGCCCACGCTGCGACTCGATGATTTCGGCGACCGGATTCAAATGGTGCAGGATGGCGCGAAGCTCCTCGAGTTCGGCTGCGGGAACGAGATCGGTTTTGTTGACAAGAATCACATCCGCGAATTCGACCTGATCCACAAAAAGGTCCGAGATCGTGCGCTCGTCCTCTTCGCCAAGAGCGAGGTTTTTTTCCTTCAAGGAATCACCCCCCTCGTAGTGCTCGAGAAAATTGGCGGCGTCCACAACCGTGACCATGGTATCGAGGCGCGTGATGTCTTGAAGTCCGGTCCCGTTCTGGTCGGCAAAGGTGAAGGTTTGCGCCACAGGGAGCGGCTCGGAAATCCCGGTGGACTCGATCAAGAGGTAGTCGAAGCGCCCTTCCTTCGCGAGGCGGCCCACCTCTTTCAACAAATCATCGCGCAGCGTGCAGCAGATGCAGCCGTTGCTCATTTCGACGAGCTTTTCCTCCGTGCGGCTGAGCTCAGCCCCGCCCCCGCGAACAAGCTCTGCATCAATATTCACCTCACTCATGTCATTCACGATCACCGCCACGCGCAGTCCCTCGCGGTTGTTCAAAACATGATTGAGCAGCGTCGTCTTTCCCGCTCCCAGAAAGCCAGAGAGCACGGTGACGGGTAGCTTTTGTGGAGTTAAAGGCGTCGATTCAGAGGAATTTATTTTCATGATTGTAGGGCATCCGCCGATCACAGATGCATAAAACTTGCAATAAACAATCCGGCCAACTTTGCCAATATCTTTTTGCAATAAACTTGCATCTTTATTTCCTGATTGTGGGTTTTTTCTTGGGTATGCGCGGAGCCGGGTCTTTACTCCCCCGCCAATGACCGAATCGGAAGCCTACATCGCGTTGAACATGGTGCCGCGGATCGGTCCGGTGCGGGTGCGGCGTCTTCTGGAGGCCTTGGGATCGCCCACGGCTGTGCTCGCGGCTCCGGTCGCGCGTTTGCAAGCGGTATCGGGCATAGGCCCCGAGGCGGCAAAAGCCCTCACCGATTGGGAAAGCCATGTGGACCTCTCCGGCGAGCTCGCCCTTGTGAAAGAACACGGCGCAAAAGTCGTGACCCTTGCCTCGCCGGATTACCCCGCCCTTCTGCGCGAGATTCATGATCCCCCGACGGTGCTTTACATGATGGGTGGAATTCTGGAGCGCGACCGGCATGCCATCGGTGTCATTGGAACCCGCAAGCCGACGCACTATGCGGCGGATTCCACAAAAAAACTCTCCTACCAACTCGCGTATGCCGGAGTGACTGTGGTCAGCGGCCTCGCCCGTGGAGTGGATACCCTCGCCCATCAAGCCGCCCTCGCGGCAAAAGGACGCACAATCGGCGTGCTCGGCAGCGGACTCCTGGAATTCTACCCGCCCGAAAACAAGGAACTCGCCGAAAAAATCGCCACCTCCGGCGCGGTCATCACAGAGTTCTCCATGCGCGTCAAAGCCGACCGCCAGACATTCCCCATGCGCAACCGCATCATCAGCGGATGCTCTTTCGGCGTTCTTGTGGTGGAGGCGGGCGCGAGCAGCGGCGCACTCATCAGCGCCAACCAGGCCGGAGAGCAAGGACGCTCGATCTACGCCGTTCCGGGCCGCATCGACAACCCGAACGCCATCGGCTCAAACCGCCTCATCCAGCAAGGAGCGAAACTCATCACCTCCGCCGCCGACATTCTCGACGACATGGGAATCCTCTTCGCCGAGAAACCCCAACTCACCCCGGCTCGCGCGCCCGAACTCACCGGCAACGAGGCTCAAGTCCACTCAGCCATCGGCGACGACGAAGCCCACATCGACACCATCATCGAGCGCAGCACCCTCCCAAGCCACACCGTCTCCTCAACCCTGCTCGCGCTCGAAATGAAAAAACTCGTCCGCCAACTCCCCGGCAGTCGCTTCGTAAAAACATCCTGACTCCCCTCCCGCAAAACCGCCGCTTCGAAAACCGCGTTTCACAAATTTCACATTTTCAGCCGAACCAAACATTTGGACGATCGTCTAAATTTTTGGTATTTAATAAATAAATTAATAAAAGTTATTTATAAAAAGTTTTGAAGCTTTTTGGTAAGGTTTTTTTTCCTTTGCGAACCAATTTTTTGAACGATCGTCCAAAATTTTGGTTCGCGTTGAGTGCTTGCCGGAGAGGAGAGGGGGGCGCTTTTTAGGTGAGGCGCGAGAGGGCTTGGGTTAGGAGTTCGATGGCACGAACGATAATCGCAGAGACCTCTGTGGCGTTGCGGAGCAGGTCTGCGGCGAAGTTTTTCCAGGTTACACTCGGAGAGGCGATGACAAGGATTGCCGAGATGAAGGAGAGGTTTGCGAGGTAGATGACAGTGAGGGAAAAAAAGGCGCCGCCGTATTCGAGGTCGGGCTGGCCTTTTTGAATCATCCAAACCGTGTAGGCGAGGTGGAGGAACCATGTAAAACCAAGGCCGAAATACAGCAGGCCGGGGAATCCCTCGAGGCCGAAACAGAAGAGTGCAAAGCCATACGCCGCGACCCAGCAGAGCGTGTAGAAGGGGAAAAAATACGGCGCGAGGATGATCAGCGTGTTTGTTCGGTCCGTCACCACATGCCCCCCGTCCTCCCGCACGTGAAAATCATGCACACGGCCGCCGTGGATCCAAACCCAAAGGGCGTGGGTGAGTTCGTGTCCCATCACATAGAGCAGTCGCAGCGGGGTGCAGGAAAAAAACCAGAGCAGGCCGACCAAGCCGCCGATTGCGAAACCGCTGACCTCCTCGCTCAGCAAAAATCCGCCATGAGCCGCGCTTTTCAGAAAAGCTTCGTAAAATGACAGGGTCAGAACAACACAGGGCAGGAGCAGAAGAATGCCGGTCGGAAATTTCACCCAACGCTTGGGGACATAGCCGACCTCCACACCCGTCAAGGTGGAGTAAAGAGACTGGCGCGCATTTTTTGCGGGACGCTGCCGTTTCGGTGCCATGCCTGAATCAAACAAATTCGCCGTGAGCCGACACGGCAAAAAAATATCGAACGGCGCGTCCGTTTTGCGGATCGCGCCGTTCGAAGGAGGGGGAAATCGTTTTTTACTTCGCGGCTTTCGCTGCGATGACCGCTTTATTCAGGCGGCTTTTGCGGCGATTGGCCACATTGCGGTGGATGATACCGCGCTTGGCTGCCTTGTCCAAAGCGGAGGAGAGGTCGTCAAATTGCACCTTGGCTGCAGCGGCGTCGCCGCTGGAGATGGTGGAACGAAGTTTCTTTTGACGCGATTTGATCGCGGTGATGACGGCGGCATTGCGGGCGTGACGCTTCTCGCTTTGGCGGGCGCTTTTTTCTGCTGATTTTGTATTGGCCATAAAATGTGTTGGTGCCAGGGGGGAGAATTGAACTCCCGACCAAGGGCTTATGAGTCCCCTGCTCTACCTCTGAGCTACCCTGGCAAAAGGGTTTGTGGGTTTTTCGTCGCTTCCATCGGCTTGTTTGGTTCAGTCGCTTTTGGAAAAGACAGGTTGTGCAGAGTAATGAATCGGAATCTGAGCGCAACACCAAAATGACCTTTTGGAAAATTTTGCACCCGGCGGGGGTCGAACCCACAACCTACGGCTTCGGAGACCGTCACTCTATCCAATTGAGCTACGGGTGCTGAACGGTGTCATCATTCTCCACGGCCGCCGAAAAATCAAACGCAAAAGCCCGCATGCATGGGGTCGAATCTCCATTGCCAAGAAATGCGGCATCTCGCACTATCCCGCCCCGTATGAAAAACAGCCTTATTGCCTGCGGTGCCGTCCTTCTCGGCCTTAACGCCGCCGCAGTTTATTTTCCTGAACAAAATCTCACACTCGCCGCGCAGACGGTATCTGCTGCGATTGGCATGGTTCTCGTGTTTCTCGCCATCCGGCCACAGCCCAAGCAAAAAACCGAGTCCGCCGCCCCGGCGAAGCCCGCAACGCCGCCTCCACGCGCAGAGGCGGAAATAGTCGCCTTCCTCGCGCTTCTGCAGGAGCACGGCCGCTTGGTGGATTTCGCCAAAGAGGACATAGCTGCCGCATCCGATGCGCAAATCGGCTCCGCAGCGCGCGTCGTCCACGCCGGCTGCCGCAAAGTCCTCGACGAATATTTTGAGATCAACCCCCTGCAAAGCTCCCCCGAGGGAACCGCTCTCACACTCGAATCGGGCTACGATGCCCCGGCATTCCGACTTCTCGGATCTATTCCTGAAAATCCCCCTTACAAAGGAAAACTTCTGCATCCGGGCTGGATCGCACAAAGCGTGAAACTCCCTCGCGTCACCGGCACGACGGAGAAACGCCCCTGGCCGGTCTTGGCTCCTGCGGAAGTCGAAGTGAGTGGAAATTGATCCATCAAAAATGAGCGACTACTTCGGAATCGATCTTGGCACGAGCAACTGCGCCATTGCGAGAGCGACGGATGCCGGACTGCCGGAAATCCTGCCGATGACGCAGGTGATCAACGCCAGCGGAATTGGGGAGCGCCCGCTGCTCCCTTCAGCGCTCTATATTCCCGCTGCAGGCGAGTTTCCCAAGGGCGGCCCGCAGCTCCCGTGGCAACAATCAGAAACCCATTCGTTCCTCGGCACCTTCGCGCGCGACCGCGGAGCCCTGCAACCCGACCGCTTGATCGCCTCCGCAAAAAGCTGGCTCTGCCACCCGCATGCCGACCGGCGAGGCCCGATCCTTCCCTGGAGCAGCACAACGGTTGAGAAAAAACTCCCGCCACTCGAAGTCTCGCGCGAGCTCCTCTCCCACCTGCTCTCCAACATCCGCGCGGTAAATCCCGCCGCCACACTTGAACATGCGGTGATCACTGTTCCGGCGTCTTTCGACGAAGTCGCCCGTGCACTGACGCTCGAAGCCGCGACACAAGCTGGTCTGAGTGAGGTCACGCTCCTCGAGGAACCCCAGGCGGCCTTTTATGCCTGGCTCGAAAACCAAGGCACCGAATGGCGTAAACAGGTGAAATCCGGCGATCTCCTGCTCGTCTGCGATGTCGGCGGTGGAACAGCGGATTTCAGCCTCATCGTTGTAACAGGAAAAGACGGCAACCTCGCGCTGGAGCGCATTGCCGTAGGCGAGCATCTCTTGCTCGGTGGCGACAACATGGATCTCGCGCTGGCCCACACCGTCTCGGAGAAACTCATCGCAGCGGGGACCAACCTCGACGAGTGGCAATTCCTGGCCCTCATTCAAGCGGTGCGCGCCGCCAAGGAAGCCCTGCTTTCGAATCCCTCGCTCCAAGAGACGCCCCTCTCGATCCCATCGCGCGGAAGCAGACTCATTGCATCCACCATCAGCGCAGTCCTCACGCGGGATGATGTTCAACAAATCGCCGTCGATGGCTTTTTCCCCATCGTTGGAAACAACGAAATGCCGATCCTGCGACGCGCAGGAGGTCTTAGGGAATCCGGCCTGCCCTATGCAGCGGATGCCGCCATTTCCAAACACCTCGCCCGCTTTCTCTCCCGCGCGAAGGCTAATGCCGCGTCCTCGACCCAACTCATCGAAGCCATTGGAGGAAGCGAGCGCCTCGACCGCTCACCTCTCCTCCTGCCCGATGCCGTTCTCTTCAATGGAGGCGTCTTCAACGCTGCCGCACTCCGCCAGCGTGTGCTCGAACAACTGAGCCAATGGGCAGGCACTCCGATCCGCGAACTCGAAGGCTCCCGCCCCGACCATGCCGTGGCCCTCGGAGCTGCCGCGTATGCGCGACTGCGTGCCACCGGCGAGGGGCTCCGCATCAAGTCCGGCACGGCGCGTTCCTACTACATCGGCATGGAATCCTCCGCCATGGCCGTGCCAGGCCGCCGTCCTGCCACGAAAGCGCTCTGCGTCGCACCTCAGGGAATGGAAGAGGGCAGCCGCCTCGAAATCTCAGGGCAGGAATTTTTCCTCTACACCGGCGAAGCCTCGGAGTTCCGCTTCTTCCAATCCGAAGTCCGCGCCGGCGATCAAGCAGGCCAAATGCTGCCCGATGCCGCAGAACTGGAAGAGTCCGCCCGACTTCAAATTGAAATCCCTCCACCAGCCGGACACCAACCGGGCGAAGAAATCCCCGTCCGCCTCGAAGCCCGCGTTACCGAACTCGGCAACCTTGAACTCCACTTCCTCCACCCAGCCTCGGGCGAAAGCTGGAAGCTCGAGTTCAATGTCCGCCTGCAATAGGCGGAGAAATTGGACAAAGCAGTAAAATAGAGCGAAAGGGAATCAAGGTCCTCCGATTCGGCAGTCATAGACAGCCGCTACAGACCGGCGCGGCAGCGCCAATCCTTGGGAGGGTCGACCTCCGGCTTGACCCAAACTTCAGCCGCGAAGCGGCGTCTCAGTGGAGCGTGGCCATCTCGGCCGTGCAGGCACAAGCCGTGGTTTGGGAATCAATGAGGTGGCGGCGCGAATGTCTTTCACGGTTGGGACGACCGCGCGCCCCTCTTTCGCGTAGCAGCTCGCTTCGTGAATCTGGGATTCACCATTCATTCGTGTTCATTCGGAAATTCGTGGCTCAAGGAAATCCGAGCAGAAAGGGCTCATGTGTTTTCCCTGCGCATCATGATTTCTAACCAAGAGGAATTGCCCCAAGCCTGCCAATTATGTAATTTTCTCCGTTTTTTTCACTTATTTCTTCATATAGAGGGCTTGCAGACCTTTGAAAAAGTGCTAACTTTTTCAAATACGCATCCTGCCAGGCGATCCGAATAAACAAAGCCTGAAGGACCGTGGACTGACTTGGGAAATGATTCTGGAAGCGATTGAAGCAGGCGGTCTTTTGGACATTATTCCCGACTCGGTGCATCCGGGGCAAATCGTGCTTGCCGTTGACATAAACGGCTATGCTCATGCCGTGCCGTGCGAATTCCGAGGAACAGATTTGTGCATGATCACGGCTTTCCCATCCCGCAAACTCCAAAAAATTCATCACCCATGAAATACAATGTGAAAAAATCCCTTGGCGTTTCCTTGAGCCCTTACGAGCAACAAATCGAGGACAACCTCTCCACCCTCCGTTCCAATACAACGGCACAGCAAATTCAGGCTGTTCGCCAAGCGGCCAGCAAGACTCTCGAGTCGATGCGAGGAGGATACCGCCCAGGAGCTGGACGAAAACCGCGAGCACATGTCAGAACGACTCTGCTACTTGCCCCCGAGATCCGAGACAAACTCGAGCGCCTCGCCGAGCGCCATGGGAGCCTGAGTCTCGCCGCTGAAGTGGCGATCCGCCGCGCTGAAGTGGCGTGATTTGGTCCAATGCGGCGCTAGTCCTCAGCGCTTCGCAGCCTCGATGATATCCACCCAGATCGGCAGGGCTAGTGCGCCGCCGTAGCCGCCGGGCTTGATCGGGCGAGGCTTGTCGAAGCCAACCCAGACTCCGCAGGTGAGCGAGGGATCGAATCCGACGAACCACGCATCGAGGTAGTTGTTGGTTGTTCCGGTTTTTCCACCACCTTTTCCAGTAAGGCCAAACTCCCTCGCGCGGGCAGCGGTGCCACGCGTTACGACATCCTCCAGCAACGAGGTCGTCGTGCGGGCGGCTGCAGGGTTGATGACCGGGATGCGCCCTCGCGTGGATTTGTAGAGGGCATTTCCCCGCGCGTCAAAGACACGGTCGATCAGATAGGGCTGAAGTTTAAACCCGCCGGTGGCGAACACCGTGTAGGCGGAGGTGATGTCCTTGAGGTTGGTCTCGAACGCCCCAAGGCAGATGGCGGGATAACGCGGGGGATCCACCGCGATGCCGGCCTTCACGACCATATTGGCGATGCGATCCAGCCCCGAGCGCATCCCAAGACGCACCGTCATGGTATTGCGGGAGTCGATCAATCCTTCGCCAGCAGGCTGGAGTCCTCGATAGGAGCCATCCGAGTTTGAAGGATCGTAGGACCCGAATTTTCGAGGTATTTCTCCCGGCTGGATGCGGTCGTCGGAAACAGGCTCGTTCGGCGCGATGCCGGACTCGAAGGCGCAGGCATAAACGAAGGGTTTGATGACGGAACCGGCCTGGCGTTTGCCAAAAAGCGCACGGTGGAACTTGCTGTTCTCGTAGTCGCGCCCTCCGACGATCGCCCGAATGCCGCCGCTTTTGTTGTCCAGTGCAATGGCAGCCGCTTGCAGATAAGGCGCAGATTTTTCACCATCCAGAACAGCGCCTGCGAATTCGCTCATCGGCTTGTGCGGGTAGCCGGGCTGGGCCTCGACAGCCTGCAACCGGTCGCGCACGGCCTGCTCGGCAGCGGCTTGGAGAGGGCCGTCGATCGTGGTGTAAATTTTCAGCCCGCCCTCGTTCATCTGTCCCGGCTCCAGCACGAGTTCCAACTCGCGAAGTATGGCATCCATCGCCCAGTTGTCCTCCGGCGAGGTTTTGATGCGCGGCATGGCGAGGAGAGGGCTGGCCGAGGCCTCGTCGTATTGAAGGGCGGTGATGAACCCAAGGTCGCGCATGCGGCCAAGCACGGTGTTGCGCTCGCGCAGGGAGCCTTCTGGATTGTTGAGGGGTGAAAAGCGGTTGGGGCTGCGAATGAGACCGGCGAGGGTCGCCGACTCGGGGAGATTGAGTTTTGACGCCGGTTTCCCAAAGTAGGTCTGGCTTGCCGCTTCGATGCCATAGGTGCCGGAGCCGAAGTAAATGCGGTTCACATAGGCCTTGAGAATTTCCTCCTTCGTGAGTTCGGTCTCGATGCGGAAGGCCAGCGCGGCCTCGATGAGTTTGCGGTGGAGGTTTTTTCCGCCGAGAGGAAAGCTATTTCTGGCAAGCTGCTGTGTGATCGTGCTGGCGCCCTCGCGGAAGCCGCCGAGGAAGAGGTTGCGCACCACGGCGCGGGCGATGCCGATGGGATCGATGCCGTGGTGTTTGTAAAATCTCGTGTCCTCGCGGCTGATGAGCGCGTTGTAGAAATCATTCGAGACCTTGTCGAACGGGACAACCACACGGTTTTCTCCGGCAAGGCGGGAATAGTATTTTCCCTCGTGGTCGTAGATCACCGAGCGCTCATCCATTTCGTGAATCTCCGTGAGATCGAACAAATGCGCCCAGCCATAGTAGCCCGCACCCACAATCGACCAAAGCAGGGCAGTCACGATCCCGATCTTCAACAGCGAGACCAGCAGGACATGGCGCTTTTTGACGAGCGGCTTTGCAACACGGCGCGGCTTTTTGCTGGATTTGGGCTTGGGCACTGGAGGGGATTAAAGCATTTTGCAGAGAAATCCGACACGCAATCTTCCTGACCACCTGTGAAAATTCAAATCCTCACCATCTTCCCCGATGTCTGCCGAAGCGTTTTTTCGGAGAGCATTCTCAAGCGGGCACAGGAAAAAAATCTCGCCACACTTGAAGCAGTAGACCTCCGCAAATGGACCAACGACCGCCACCGCACGGTGGATGACGCCCCCTACGGCGGTGGCCCCGGCATGGTCATGAAGATTGAACCCATCGACCTCGCGCTCTCCGAAATCCGCTCGCCCGCATCCAAAGTGATCCTCCTCACACCGCAGGGACGAAAGTTTTCCGACCCCATAGCCCGCGAGCTCGCAAAAGAGAGCGACCTCATTTTCCTATGTGGCCACTACGAAGGCATCGACCAGCGCGTGGCCGACCACCTCATCGATGACGAAATTTCCATTGGCGACTATGTCCTCACCAGCGGCGTCCTGCCTGCCCTCGTCGTCACAGATGCCGTTGTGCGACTCATCCCCGGAGTCCTCGGCGACGACCAATCCGCCCAGCAGGACTCCTTCTCATCCGGCATCCTCGACCACCCCCACTACACCCGCCCCGCCGAATACAAAGGCTGGAAAGTTCCCGAGATCCTGCTCGGCGGCAACCATGCAGCCATCGAAAAATGGCGTCACGAAACCGCCCTCGAAGCCACACGAAAAAAACGCCCGGACCTGCTCGACCAAAGCCAAGGGCAGAGTTAAAGCACGATCCCCAGCAATCGCCCGCCAACGCAGAGTGGACTGTTGAAGCGCAGACCTCTTACCGAGGCAGTCGCAAACGAATGGGCCCTTTGGCGGTGGAGGGATCAACGACTTGGTTGTTTTGGGTAATTTGAAGGAGGTCCTTGGCGACGAGTCGGCGTGCGGCACGGCGGATGTCTTCCATGTGCTCGCGCCAGTTGTTCGGGGAATGGGTGCGTGCGATTTCGCTCGGGCAGAGGGAGGATGTGCGGGGCATCGCGGCCAGGCGGGCGAGTATCGCGGACTCGAATGCCTCGGCGGTGGAGTTCGGTTTTCGGCGACGGCAAGCATCCGAGCAGTGACGAATCTCGTTCCAACAGGATTCCCACTTTTTCCGCCAGGTGATGCTCAGACCGCAGGAAGCGCAGGTCTTTTCGGGGTTGGTTGAGCGGGACACGGAAAGAGGAATGAAAGAGGCCGTCGGGAATGCCCAGAAAAAATACCCGTCTCCCAGCGGATGTCTAATCGTATTGATTAAGGTATTGGCGGCATGATTACCCAAATCCTACACCTCATCGCAGCGAGACTTCGTTCGCATCTCAAATTCAAACAGCCCCAGAGCGGCTTCCAGAGGAGTTTGGCGAAGCAGGAGGAATTCTGTTTCGATCACCTTCAAGTCTGCGAGATCACTCCCAAAAGACACCGAGCAGCCAACCGAGAGTTCCACGAGACAAAGCCGCAATGGAGAGGAGAAGCAAATTGAATCAAGAAAACCCTGTCGATGGGATGAGAGTGCGGAACTGCCTGTTGGGGGCCTTCCTCGGGGATGCGCTGGCGATGCCTGTGCATTGGTATTACGACCGATCGGCCTTGGCTCGAGACTATGGGCGCGTGGTCGATCTTGTCGCGCCGAAGAATCCCCATGCGGACAGCATTCTCTGGCGTTCCAGCTATAGCGCACCAAATCCGAAAGGAGAAATCCTGCACGAGCAGGCAGCCTACTGGGGCCAGAGAGGCATTCATTACCACCAGTTCCTGCGAGCGGGGGAAAACACACTGAATATGCAGCTCGCACTCGAGTTGCTCGCCCTGCTGCGCGAGGGCCAAGTTTACAACCGGGCCGAATACCTCAAGCGCTACATCGATTTCATGACCACGCCCGGTCGACACCGGGACACCTACATCGAGGAATGCCACAGGAACTTCTTCACAAAATACGCGCGTGGCAAAAAGCCGGAGGACTGCGGCGGAGATGACATCCACATCGGCGGATTGGCCCATGTCCCGATTCTTGCCGCATGGTATGCCGACAACGAATCCGCAGCCCTTGCCGCCGTGCGCGAACATGTGCGTGTGACCCATCGCGGTGAACTTGTGGAAACGGCCGCGCGCGATCTCACCAGAATGCTCATCACCATCCTCCACGGGAGTGGCGTGCGCGAAAGCATCGAAAAATTTGGCAACGGATGGGTAGGACGCAGGAAACTGGAGGGATGGGCGCAGAGACCCGACGAAGAGGTGATTGGATCGATCCTCAGCCCCGCTTGCTACCTGAAGGATGCATTCCCCGCCGCACTATTCCTCGCTTGGAAATACTCCAACAACCTCGAGGCGGCGCTCATCGCAAACACAAATCTGGGCGGCGACAACTGCCACCGGGGAATAGTCATCGGCGCCTTGGTCGGAGCAAGCGGCGCATCGGTTCCGGAGCGGTGGAAAAACAATCTCGCATGCCGCAAGCTACTGATTTGAAGAAGGAAAAACCGATGGCAGCCAAAAGAGAGTGGAAAACCTGCCTGAAGGTCGACTATCGCCCCCTCAATAATTGCCCCTCGTATTTTTTCGCCAGGTCAGAGGAGTCACTCCTTTCTGCCGAGTGAAGACGCTGATGAAATAGGAGGGACTCGAAAACCCACAGGCCCATCCGACTTCGGCTATATTGTGTTCGGGCCTCTCGAGTAGGTTGCAGGCGAGGTCGATTCGCTCGCGGATGATCCAGGCATTGAGCGCAACGCCTCGTTCCGCACGGAATCGACGGGTCAAATGGTCCGGCGAGCATCCGAATCTGGAGGCGAGTGTCCCCACGCTGAGATCTTGACGGGATATTTCCACGCGAATGATTTTTTCCACCTCTGCCACCAGCGGCGTGTAGGTGGTGTTCTCTGGAGCGGTATCCGCATTCAAGCCGGCCAGCACCGACGCGAGGAAGGCGCTGACCAGCCCGGTGGAAAATCCCGCTTGAAGCCTCTTGGGGAGCAGGTGCTGATTCGAGGCCTCCTCAAGAAGGCGAAAGGCCTTTGTAGGCAATGGAGATTCCAGAAAGTCACCTGACTGGATTCTCCTGCCCGCATCGGCCCAGCCCCGCAAGCACAGACAACTCACCTCACGATTCATCAGCACGACCACCCCATAGGGCGTTCGCAAGTCGATGGGCGTTTCCGCATGGGGAACACCTGCCGGCATCACGCAGATATCACCCGTCTGGAGCCGGAATGAACCACCCGGGCACACGAAGTCCGTGGCGCCTCCTGTTTGCAGAAAAAATTCGGGCGTGTGGTGAAAATGCGAAGCATGGCGACGCCGGTGAAGGCCGGTGGGCAGCGGAATAATCAAAGGCTGCCGGCCTGCGGCGAGACGCTTGCCCACACTCTGCAGATCGCTGGAGAAGGATTTGCGGAGGGAGGTTTTGCTCATATCGGTTTTCTTATATTTTTATCGCCTTATTTCAATTCACAACCGTTGTCTTGGAGTAGAATTTTGTTGATAGATCAAAGCTTCAGCGAGGCATCGTCCACTGCTGACCGCAAAATCCCAACATCGTAAAACTCATATGTCATCCTCCATCAAAACACTCGTCTGGGGAGAATTCCGCCACGAGAAGAAGAACCCCAGAGTTGCTGCCCTCTACCCGAACGGCATGCATGAAACGATTGCCGACTTTCTTCGTCAGGACAAAAACTTGTCGGTTTCCACCGCCTGGCTCGATCAGCCGGAACATGGACTCACGACCGAGGTTTTGGCGGCGACGGATGTCTTGATCTGGTGGGGCCACATGGCACATCGCGAGGTTTCGGACGGGGCGGTCGCCCGCGTGCGCCAGCGTGTGCTCGAGGGCATGGGGCTCATTGTTCTCCACTCCGGCCACTACGCAAAAATCTTCAAAGCTCTCATGGGAACGACCTGCTCCCTGAAATGGCGGGAATCGACCGACAAGGAACGCATCTGGAACATCGCTCCGCACCACCCCATCACAGCAGGCATCGGCGATTATTTTGAAATCCCAGCCGAGGAGATGTATGGCGAGCCCTTCGGCATCCCAACGCCCGACGAGTTGATTTTCATCTCCTGGTTCACCGGCGGAGAGGTCTTCCGCAGCGGCGCGACATGGCAGCGCGGCAATGGACGCGTGTTTTATTTCCGCCCAGGGCACGAAACCTATCCGACCTACCACCACCCGCAGGTTCAACGCGTCATTTCCAATGCTGTCCACTGGGCCAAGCCAACCGTCTGCATCACGGATGACTGTCCGAATTCCGCACCGCTGGAACCACTCCCCATCGACCCTGAAGCCGCCGAACGCCCAACCGAAGGCCATCGCTAATGAAAAAGAAATCACCATCTCGTAAAAACATCCGGATCGGCATCGTCGGAACCGGAGGCATGGCGAATGTCCATGCAACAGAGTTTCTGAAAATTCCCGGCGTCGAGCTTGCCGCCGTCTGCGATGTCGATGCCAAGCGGGCGGGAGAGTTTGCCGCCAAGCACGGTGGATCGGCGGCAGTATTCACCGACTTCACGAAACTCCTCTCGGAAGGTGGAGTGGATGCCATTTCGAATGTGACCCCCGACAGCCTGCACGCGCCGCTCTCGCTTCAGGCGATTGCCGCAGGCAAACACATCCTCTGCGAGAAGCCACTTGCCACGAACCACGCCGATGCCCTTCGCATGGCCCGCGCGGCCAAGAAAGCGGGCGTCATCAACATGGTGAACTTCAGTTACCGCAACTCGTCAGCGCTTCAAAAGGCGGCACAACTCGTGAGCGACGGAGAACTCGGCGAGATCGTCCATGTCGAAGCCAGCTACCTGCAGAGTTGGCTCTCAAGTCAAATCTGGGGCGACTGGAAAACAACGCCGGCCTGGCTCTGGCGCCTTTCCAGTAAACACGGCAGCAAAGGCGTGCTGGGTGATGTGGGTGTCCACATCCTGGATCTTGCATCACTCCCGGTCGGGCCGATCCGCAGCATTCAGGCCCGTTTGAAAACCTTCACCAAACTCAAAGGCAAACGCATGGGCGAATACCCGCTGGATGCGAATGATTCCGCTCTCATGCAGGTCGAATATGCAAACGGCGCCCTGGGTGTCATCCACACAACCCGCTGGGCGACCGGCCATGCGAATTCCCTTTATCTCCGCGTCCACGGCACACGCGGCGCACTCCGTCTCGATTTGGACAAGTCCTACAACGAACTCGAAGTCTGCTTGGGAGGAGACATCCACAAAGCCAAATGGACAACGCTAAAAGCCCCGCAAACGCTAAACATCTACGAGCGCTTCATCACCGCCATCAAAACCGGCAAACAAGGAGAACCCGACTTCGCCCGTGGTGCCGAGATTCAAAAAGCGCTCGATGCCTGCTTCGAATCCGAAAAACTCGGACAAGCGGTGAGGATTTAAGCTGCCCTTAGCACGCGCTGAACGACAGAGTCCGAAAGGCATTTTGTTGCTTCCCGAAGGCAAGAAGAGGACAAAGCTGGGGAGTTGGCTGGAATCCGAACTTATTCCCGCCTTTGCCAGCCGAGTGCTTCCGGTTGGCGAGGCGGAGGTGAACGACTGGGCTGCACTTCAAGCAAAAAAAAGACACAGGCCTTTTACCGCATCGTTGAAGGGGGATGGCCGAAAAGTCGGCTGAACGAGCGGCTGAATGTATGGATGTCCGGATATCCTGCCCGCTCCGAAACGCACTTCACGCTAAGTCCTTCCTCTTTGATCCAGTTCGCCGCACGGCGCAGCCGCGTTTCACGCAAATAGCGGCCGATGCTCAATCCCGTTTCCTCCCTGAAGCGGGATCGCAGGTGGCTTTCACTCATGGAGAGTTTTCGGGCCAGTTCCTCAAGCCTGATGCCGGGGTGGTGCAACTGTAGTGAGTGAACAGACCCAATCAGGTTCCCCCGCTGGTCGGCCTCCAGGGGATTATGAACAGGATAAAGCGCCCTCAGCAGCCGATAGAGGCGAGAGGAAAGCAGAAGCCCGTCCCGCGCTGGTCGGATCCATTCCTGAATGAAAGATGAAAGAAGGCTCCGCGCATCGGGGCCGAGACGACGGATTCCCCTCCAGGCCTCGCTGGAAACCGTATGCTGCGGCCAGTCGAAGGTGACGAAAACCCAGTTCAGCCTTTTTGCAACCTTTGCGTAGGAATGAAGATGCAGGGGAGGAATGAGCAGGATTTCAGCCGGGCCGAGTGATTCGGACGAGCAGTCGATCTTAACATTGCCGCGACCAAACAGGGAAATGATGAGAACCCAACGCTGGTGTAGGTCGGGCGGTATTATCCCGGAGGAAAGGCTTGCTCCGTCGCTTCGTGAGAAGAGCAGAATGTTGTCCGGAAGCATTTCTCGCGGCCGGTGGACACCCTCGAAGTAGTCGTTCGGCTCCCCGATTTCATGAAGCATCTCGATAAGAATCTGATTATTCATTTCATCGGAAATGACAAATAAATCATCGCTGCGGCTATGGCAAGAGAGGTTGCAGGGGAGCTAGCCTGACCCCCATGAGCAACACCACTTCATCCTCCACAAGTTCAGCTCCCACCCGCATCGGCGTGATCGGCAGCGGGGCCCGGATTCAACATGTCATCACGAGCCTCCTCGGGGAGTCGCCTTCGAGCACGGTGACTGCGATCTGCGATCCCGATGAGGTCGCTCTGGATCGGTTTCGCCGGGAGGTGGCCCCCGATGCGGCCGTGTGTGATTCGGTGGATGAGCTGTGCGCGCGGGAGGATGTCGACTGGGTCTTCATCGGATCGTTCAACTGTCATCACTCCGCCCAGACCATCATTGCATTTAGGGCCGGCAAGAATGTCTTCTGTGAAAAGCCCCTCTCCCTGTCGCTCGACGAGGCGGAAGAGATGCACGAAGCATGGAAGGCAAGCGGCCGCACCTTCGCCCTGGGACTTGTTCTGCGCTATTCCCCTCTTTACCGCATGGCCCGGAAGTTTTTGGAGGAAGGGCGCATCGGGGAGATCCTTTCCTTCGAGTTCAACGAGACGCTCGATTTCAATCATGGGGGATATATTCACGGCAATTGGAGGCGTCACCGCGAGTTGGCAGGCACCCATCTTCTGGAAAAGTGCTGTCATGACATCGATCTCGCATTGTGGCTTACGGGGAGTCTTCCGACCCGTGTCGCCAGCTTCGGGGGGCGCAGTTTTTTCAAACCGGAGAACGCATGTCATGTTGCAAGGATCGGCAATTCTCCGAACGGCGCCACTGCCTACAGCGCCTGGCCCGACCCGCACGGCGTAGATCCTTTCAGCGACGACAAGTCGATCGTGGATCATCAGGTGGCCATCCTCGACTTTGCTTCCGGGATCAAGGGGACATTCCACACCCAGTGCAACGCGGGCTTACCCGAAAGGCGCTTCTATTTTTGTGGCACGGAGGGATCCATGCGCCTTGACGCCTACAGCGGCGAACTGGAAGTCGGGCGGATCGGCTGGGAGAAAACGATTTCCCTCCACAAGACAATCGCCGGCTCCGGACATGCCGGGGGTGATGAACTGATGGCCAAGGAACTCGCGGAGGTTCTGGCCGAAAGTCGCGCCCCCGCAGCGGGATTCACGGAAGGAATAAGATCGCTTGTCGTCGCCAACGCCATGGACGAGGCGATGGATAAGTGTGCGATCATCGACATCCGCCCGCAATGGAAGCGCGTTGCCTCGGTCTTCGGAAGTGACGAGGTCCTTGATCGGGCATACTGAGCCAGGATTTCCTGCTGGCAACCGCGTCCAATCTACTCACGGAACCTGCACTCACGGACGCCCCCGGCCTTTTCGAACGGCTGGACACATGCTCGGAATCCGAAAAACTCGGACAGGCCGTAAAGCTTTAGGTGCCGTTAGCGCGCCCTCCCGCTGCGGATGAGGTGTTCCTTGCGGTAGGTGCGCGGGGGGGGCTTCCGAATTGTCGCCGGAAACAGCGCGAGAAATAAAATTCGTCATCAAACCCGCAGGCGTCGGCGTCTCTGCTGAAAGGAGATATGTTCAAAAAAACACCTTGCAGTATGTGTGCCTTTTCGGCATACATTCATCATGGTCTTTGATTGGGATTCGAAGAAGAACGATTTTCTCAAGGCGAATCGCGGGATTTCATTTGAGGCGGTCATTGTTCACATTGGCCGAGGAGATATCTGGCAAATCACAGACCACCCAGACCAATCCCAATATCCTGGGCAACAGATTTTTTTCGTGATTGTGAACGACTATGTCCACATTGTGCCGTTTGAAACCCGAGGAGACACGATATGGCTCGTAACTATTATACCGAGCAGGAAAGCGACCAGAGAATACAGAAAGGAGAAATCGCATGAAACTGAGCAAGGAAGAAAAAGAAATTGAAGCCTTATACGAACGGAATGCGTTAGAACTCCGGAAGCCCGACAAGGCGATTTTAAGGCAGTTGAAAGCTGCCGCTGACAACACATTCAAGAAAGATCGCCGTATCAATATACGGTTGTCTGAACATGATATTGTTGGAATTCAAAAGGTAGCCGCGAACAGAGGAATCCCATACCAGTCATTGATTTCCGGCCTGATCCATCAGTTTGTGGAGGGCGACCTCGTAGAAAAAGCAACAAGCTAACATGGAAGATCGCCATGCTCCCGCCTTCACGCGGGTTGATGGAAAAGGGCGTGACGGGTGTTTACACCGCCCTCCCGCTGCGGATGAGGTGCTCCTTGCGGTAGGTGCGCGGGGGGCTGCCGAATTGCCGGCGGAAACAGCGGGAGAAATAAAATTCGTCATCGAATCCACAGGCGTTGGCTACTTCTGAAATGGAGGCGCTGGTTTCAATCAAAAGCCCGCACGCCTGCTGAAGTTTTAACCCCAGGGCGTAGCGCGCTGGAGTGATTCCCATGGACTCGTTCCAACGGCGTTGGAAGGTGGATACCGACATGTTGCATTTGCTGGCGAGGGACTCCAGGTTCGGTGGCGATTGCCAGTTGGTTTGGATGGCAACCATTGCCTTGGATATGAGGGAGGAGGCGGACACATGCGGAGGCAGAAGGGTTTCGAGAACGATTCGTTCGGCAATGCGGTCGATGCGTGCGGATTTTTCCTTGGTGGCGAGACATCGCGCCAACTCCTCAAGGAGCGGCCTGAGCGCGGAGGGATTCGAGATCGGCCACACAGGCCGCGATTCGTCGATAAATCGGCATTGGACAAATCTCGGAATGAGCCCGCTGGAATAGACGAGGTATAGCTCGGTCCAGAATTCATGGGGCTCGGAGGGGCCGTATTCCAAGTAATCGCCTTCCAACTGTGTGATCACACAAGGGGCCTCGACCTTCCAGCAGTGCCCCTTCCGGTGAAACTCGCCACCACCATTGAGAATCAGAGAAAAATTTGCTGTGTCGAATTGGCTGCGCACCCAACCGGTCTTGCGGGGGATGAAGCCCAGTGAACTCAGTGGAGTCATCGAACGAAATGCTCCTCCTTCCTCGTGCCAGAATCTGACCGGAAAAGACAGGTTTTTGAAAAGGTTGTCCATGGCAATTTGTGATCAAAGCCAATAAATACGCTTCAAACAATTATGAATTCCCCAAAGCTCCTATTCCTTCAAGGCGGTTGGGACGGCCACAAGCCTGAACAAATCGTCCATAGATTCAATTCAGCTCTTTTATCGCGCGGTTGGCAAACGGAGACAATCACCAGCCTGGAACGCCTTGCCGACACGGACTGGCTCAAGACATTCGATGTCATCTCGCCCTGCTGGACCTGCGGAAAACTTTCCAAGGAGGAAAGCGCAGGTCTGCGAGACGCTGTGCGTGCAGGAGTCGGGCTTGGAGGGATCCATGGCGGCATGGGCGATGCCTTCCGTGGCGATCTTGATTATGAATGGATGGTAGGCGGGCATTTTGTGGGCCATCCCCATGTGGGCGATTACACGGTCAAGGTTAAAAGCCCCGGGGATTCGATCATGCAAGGACTGCCAGCGGAATTTTCCTACAAGTCCGAGCAATACTACATGCTCATGGATCCCGGCGTCCGTGTGCTGGCCGAGGCCGACTATAACTTCGAGGAACGCACCTGCACGATGCCTGTGGTGTGGACAAAACACTGGGGCAAGGGTCGCGTTTTCTACTCGGCGCTCGGACACGACCCCGCCGAGTTCGATACCTATCCCCAGGTTTTCCAAATGTCCCTCAACGGCATCCTCTGGGCAGGGAATGCCCTTTGATTTCCAACAAACACAGCATCATGAAAAAATACAAAAACGCATCAGATATCCGCGTCGGAGTCATCGGCTACGGCGGCGCCTTCAACATGGGGCGCGGTCACCTCAAGGAAATGGAAAAGGCCGGCATGACGCCGGTGGCCGTCTGCGAGGTCGATGCCGAACGGTTGAAAGTCGCTGAGACCGATTTTCCCGGCATTCAGACTTACTCCACGGTCGCCGAAATGCTCCGCAATTCGGATGTGAATTTGGTCACAATCATCACGCCGCACAACACGCACGCGAAGCTCGCTCTGCAATGCCTCAAGGCCGGTCGCCATGTGGTTTGCGAAAAGCCCTTGGCCATCACCACCGCCGAGTGCGACGCCATGATCGCCGCCGCCAAGAAATCGGGCGTGGTGCTCTCGACCTACCACAACCGGCACTGGGATGGTTGCATTCTCAGCGCCATCGATCACATCAAGAAAAACAAGCGCATCGGCGAGATCGTGCGTGTCGAGGCGCGCATGGGTGAGCGATCGCAACCCGGCGATTGGTGGCGCGGCAGCCGCAGCATTTCCGGCGGCATCCTCTACGATTGGGGCGTGCACTTGCTGGAATACAGCCTGCAACTCATCGACTCCGAAGTGGTGGAGGTGAGCGGGTTCGCCAAGTCCGGCTACTGGGCGCCGAAAACAGTGTGGAAAAAAGACACCATCGAGGACGAAGCCAGCGCCACCATCCGCTTCCGCAACGGTGTTTGGATGCAACTCACGATCAGCGCCATCGATTCGAATAAAAAGCCCGGCACACTCGAAATCACGGGCACCGAGGGCAGCTACATCACGGACCTCCACGGCTACAACAGCGGTTACCAATTGCGTTCGCGCAACGGCCAGTCACTCACCATGGAGGAAGGCAGGCACCGCCCCGACGAATGGCACTGCTTTTATCAAAACATCGCCGATCACCTCACCAAGGGAACCAAGCTCGTCATCACCCCCGAGTGGTCGCGCCGCCCCATCCACATCATTGACCTTGCCGTGCAGAGCGCCAAACAAGGCCGCACGCTGACCGCCAAATACCACTGATCGAACCCAACATGAAAACCGAACAAATCGCCGTTCAGCTCTACACGCTGAGAAACTTCACCAAAACTCCCACCGATTTCGCGGCAACGATGAAGCGTGTGCGCGAAATCGGCTATGATGCCGTGGAGCTGGCGGGAACCGCGGGTCTGCCTCCCGCCGAAGCGGCAAAAATCATGCGCGATGCCGGCTTGCAAATTTGCTCAAGCCACGAGTCGACGGAAATGATTTTGAATCAACCGCAGCAGGTGGTCGATCGGTTGGGAGAACTCGGCATCACCCATGCGGTTTATGCCTATCCCGCTGGCGTCGAAATGTCGGATGCCGCTCAGGTCGACAAGATGATCGCCGGCCTCGATGCCACAGGTGCCGTGTTGCGCCGTGCTGGCATGACGCTGTGTTATCACAACCACGCCCTCGAGTATTTCCAACGCGATGGCCGCACGGTGCTGGATAACATTTTCGCCCGCACTTCGCCGGAGCATCTTCAGGCCGAACTCGATATCCATTGGGTCCAGGCTGGTGGTGGGAATCCTGCCGAAGCATGCCGCTGCCTCGCCGGACGCCTGCCACTGCTGCATGTGAAAGACTACACCGTCACTGCCAAGGGCGAGCGCCAGTTTGCCGAGGTTGGCCATGGAAATTTGAACATCCCGGAAATTCTCACTGCAGCCGAGGCCGCCGGTTGCAAATGGTTCATCGTCGAGCAAGACACCTGCCCCGCCGATCCCTTCGAATGCATCACGCGCAGCTTGAATTATCTTAAGGGCCTGTGCGACTGAACCAATGAAGCTTCTTTATTCCCTAATCTAAAGTAAACCTATGCCACGCTCCCGCTTTCGCGCGGGTTAGCGCAGGTTCCTTGGCGGGCTGCCACAATGTTTTCTGACCAGCTTGTTGAACTGCTGGAGATCGGTGAAGCCGGTTTCAATCGCCACAGCTTTGACGCTTAGGCTCGAGTGCCGGAGAAGTTGTTCTGCCCGATGGATGCGGTTGAGGCGATGCCACTCGGCAGGCCCCATGCCATGTTCCTTTTTGAAGAGACGGATCAGATGGTTGGCTGAAACGCCGCAGTGGGCGGCGAGTTGATGTAGGTTGATCAATTCCGCCGGGTGATCCTGCATCCAGCGATGAGCGCGCACGAGCGCCGGATGAGGACTGACAACCTCGGAGGTGTTTTCCGAAAACTCCGCCAGCGTCCACAGCAAATCCCAAAGCCTGGCTGCGGCTCTCAACGGTCGTGTTGTAGCGCCGTAAACGACAGGCTCCAAGGAAGACTTGAAGTCATCGAAACCCACTCCGAGGCGAAGTAACGCGGGAACGGCAGGCGATGTCGCTCCGCGAGAAGACAGCCCGAAGATCGCAAAGTAGTGAACGCAATCCGGGGCCGGCCACCGGTGTTCAAAACGGACGCCGGGCTGAACCAGAGAGACCGTGCCGGGATGCACTTCGTATGGGGTGCCGTCAATGCCGAGGATGCCGTGGTATTGGTAAGCATGCAGGCACCAGTGGCGCGGATAATGATAGGCATGGGACGGCTCCAGTCCGCCATGGCGGCCAACGCCGCAGAATTGAAGCTTGGGGCAGCTTGAAATCGACAAATTCCATACGGGAGGCCTTGGCGCAGTCATGTTATTTTCTTACCACCAGTGGATGATGAAACACCACTGCAGATATTTGCGGAGTCGGTCATGAATCAATACCACTCACCGCGATGACTACACGGAAAAAATCCCTAATCACCTTTCATGTCGGAGGCCCTGATTTTCACCCGGTCGCCGATCAAGCCCGTCAGATTCAAACCTGGCTGGGCGATTCCTACGACTACGCCACCTACGAAGACAAAGATGTTTTTGACCACCTGCAGGAAACCGACCTGCTGGTGCTGATGGGATTGTTTTACTCTGGAAGCAACGCATCGCGCCCGGGCAGTTACAGCCCGCTCGATCCGAAGCACGAGTCGGCTTTGAGTGCCTACATCGCCTCGGGGCGGCCAGTGCTTCTTCACCACGGCGCCATCGCCAGTTACGATGACTCGGAAGTTTTCACGCGGCTTATCGGGATCAACTGGGTGTGGACTGGTGAAGGACGCACCAATCATTCGCCAATTGCGGACTACCGCGTGAGCGCGCCTCCCTCGGCTCATGCGGTCATGGATGGCGTGCGCGATTACACGCTCTTCGACGAGCTTTATTACAACCTCCACATCCAGCCGGGATTCGAGCCAGAAGCCCATGCGTGGACGGAGTTCGAGGGGCAGCGCCTCCCAATGGTCTTCACCGCCGAGGGTGGGCGCGGCGCGCCGGGAGCGGGAAAACTCGTCTATCTCGCAAATGGCCACGACATGCGGGCCTTCGAGTGCCCGGCCATGAGGCAATTGTGGACCAACTCAGTTCGTTGGCTGCTTTCCTGACTTTCTTTTCAAAACAACAACTCAGATCCATGAATCAAAAACAAACTCCCTATCGCATCGCCCTGGTGGGCGTGGGCAAGGCCCAAAAAGACAGCCCCAAGGACGGCTGCAAAATCGGCTACATCCATGCCGAGATGCTGGCCAAACAGACCCGCGGCAACTTGACGGCGGGCGTGGACATCAGCGACGAAAACCTCCGCGTCTGGGGCGAGAAGTTCGGTATTGCCCAAGGCTACACCGATTACTCGGAAATGCTGCGCGATCTCAAGCCGGATGTCGTGGCGCTCGCCACCTATGTCGGAATGCACTACCCGATGATCGAGGCCGCCGCCCGGGCCGGGGTTAAAGGTGTCTTTTGTGAGAAGCCGTTCCTGAACTCGCCCGCCGAGATCAGAAAACTTCGCGCATTGATTGAGGAAACGGGGGTGAAAATCGTGGTCAATCACATGCGGCGCTATCAGCCGATCTTCATTCATGCCAAGGCCCTGATCGACGCCGGACGCATCGGCAAGCCGGAGCTAATGAGCGCGGGAATCGCGGGTTGGGATCTTTCCGAGTGGGGCGCGCATTGGCTCGACATATTCCGCTTCCTGAATTCGGACTGCCCGGTGCAATGGGCGTTTGGCCAGACGCGGACACGAGATTTGCGCTCTTTCGGCCACCAGATGGAGGAGCATGGCATGGGCTATTTCCATTTTGAAAATGGGTGCAAGGCCCTCCTCGACGGTGGCAGCGCGATCGGTTCTTATTGCATGCAGATCAATGGCAGCGAGGGGACGATCCGGCTTGTGAGCGAAGGCAAAGGAATCCTTCAAACCAAGGACGGATTCGAGGAATTCACGTTGCCAGCCTATGGATCCGATGTCTGGCTCGGCGTCTGGAACGCCCTCTTCGACTGGATGGAAGGCGGCCCTGAGCCCGACTTGGGCGCGGGCAACCAGTTGCGGACGAGTGAACTCAATCTCGCGCTGTATGTCTCCGCGCTCACCGGCGACCGCGTGGATTTCCCACTGGCCTCGGACCTCGATGTCTGGCCGGTCGATGCGATTGTCAGAAAAAACCAAGCCGGATAATTATAATTGCCATGAAAACGGGCTGTTTTGCCGCCAATACCCCGTATCGGCCACTGGAGGTCCAACTCGAGCAAATTGCCCGTTGGGGCTTCACGCATGCCGATGTCACGGACAACTCGGATGGAGCCTGTCTGGGCGTTGATTTCGGTTTCACCGCCCTCGCGAGTCTGGATGCGAACCCGCATGACATCGCCAGGCTTTTTACAAAGCACGGCCTGCAGATATCGGCCTGGTGCGCCCATGCCAACCTGCTGGATCCGAGCGCCCCATGGCGCTACGGCACCCCGCAGATTATCAAGGCGGTAAAATCCGCCGCCGCCATAGGAGTGCGCCATGTGATCACCACCGAAGGAGAACCGTCGACCGCATTCGGCAAAAACCTGACTGACGCCGAGGCAATTCTTTTAGTGAGGGAAAAACTGAACGAACCGTTGCGTCTGGCAGAGGATTTGGGCGTGAAAGTTCTCTTTGAACCGCATGGTCCTATCTCCGATAGCATTGCTCTTACCGAGCGGATCCTCGATGCGTGCGACTCTCCGGCGCTCGGACTCAATCTGGACACCGGCAACCTCTGGCTGGGAGGAGGTGATCCGGTGGCCTATGTCCACAAATTCGGGAGCAAGATCGAGCATGTGCATTGGAAAGACATGCCTGCGGAGATGGAATCCCGGCGTGGCAAGATTTTTGGCTGCGGCATGGCGACGATTGCACTCGGTTCGGGAGTGGTGGGAATCGAGGCTGTCTACAACGCGCTCCTGGAAGTCGGCTTCAATGGCCACACAACATTGGAGGTGGCCGGCGAGGATGCGGTGCTGGGAAGCCGGAATTTTCTGGAACAACTCAGCAAAGCTTAGAGGCATTCCCCTGCTCTGGTCTTGAAAGATTGTTTGATCCCCACCATTCAATAATTGCAACATAATCCAATGCCACGCTCCCTCACCCTGTTCACCGGCCAATGGGCCGATTTGCCTATTGAAAAACTCGCTCCGATGGCCCGCCAGATGGGCTATGAGGGACTCGAGCTCGCCTGCTGGGGCGACCATTTCGATGTCGATGCGGCCGCCTCTTCCGCTGCATACCGCCAGCGCCTTTGGGAAATTCTCACAGAGAACCAGCTGACGTGTTTTGCCATCTCCAACCATCTCGTCGGCCAAGCCGTTTGCGATCTCATCGATGAACGGCACAAGTCGATCTTGCCGCAGGATGTGTGGGGCGATGGGCAGCCTGAGGGTGTTCGCCAGCGGGCTGCGGACAAGATGATCCTCACCGCAAAGGCAGCGCGGGCTTTTTTCAATGACAAACCCGGCTATCCCAATAATTCTCACCGCGTTGTTGTGAATGGATTCACCGGCTCGTCAGTCTGGCATTCCATTTACGCCTTCCCGCCGACCTCGCAGGAATACTGGGATAAGGGGTTTGAAGATTTTTCCAAACGCTGGACACCCATTCTCGATGCCTTCGCCAAGGAAGATGTCGATTTTGCGCTCGAGGTGCATCCCACCGAGATCGCGTTCGACACAGCATCCGCCAAACGCGCCTTGGCGGCTGTGGGGAACCATCCTCGGTTCGGCTTCAACTACGATCCCTCGCACCTCGGCTATCAGGGCGTAGACTATGTGCAATTCATTCGCCGATTCGCGGAGAGGATTTTTCATGTCCATGTCAAAGATGCCTGGTGGGGTCACGGCGATGGATCGGTCGGCGTTTTCGGTGGACACACAAACTTTGGCGATGCGCGCCGCGCATGGGACTTCCGCTCGCCCGGTCGCGGTGATATCCGATTCGAGGATGTCATCGTCGCCCTCAACGACATCCGATACAGCGGCCCTCTCTCCGTGGAATGGGAGGATATCCGCATGGATCGCATTCATGGCGCCACCGAGGCGGCCGTATTTGTGAAAAAACTCGATTTCGCACCCAGCGCAGTCGCCTTCGACGCAGCCTTCGAAAAGAAATCATAATGAACACGCCTGCATCCAAACGCAAAATCCGTATGGGAATGGTCGGCGGAGGCCGTGGAGCCTTTATCGGAGCCATTCACCGCATCGCCGCCGCCATGGACGGCCGCATCGAACTCGTCTGCGGAGCCTTCAGCAGCGACCCGCAGCGTTCGCGGGATTCCGGTGCCGACTTCTATCTTCCCGCCTCGCGCTGCTACGGTTCGTTTGAGGAGATGATGAAATCCGAAGCCGCGCTGCCGCTCGGCGAGCGAATGGATTTTGTCTCCATCGTCACGCCGAATCATGTTCATTTCCCCGCTGCCAAATCGGCTCTGGAGCATGGATTCGCGGTTCTTTCCGACAAGCCCGCCACATTCAATCTCGCGGAGGCGCTTGAGTTGAGGGACATCATTTCTCGCACAGGACTGCTCTACGGGCTCACGCACAACTACACCGGTTACCCCCTCGTCAAGGAAGCCCGCGAAATCGTCCGCTCCGGACGCCTCGGCAAACTCCGCAAGGTCATTGTGGAATATCCGCAAGGCTGGCTGGCCACGCGCATCGAGGAATCCGGCCAAAAACAAGCCGCCTGGCGCACCGATCCCAAGCGCTCCGGCGCCGCCGGCTGCATCGGCGACATCGGCACCCATGCCGAAAATCTCGCCGAATACATCACCGGCCTCCGCATCAAGGAACTCGCGGCCGACATCACCGCCTTTGTCGAGGGACGCCTCCTCGACGACGACGCCAATGTGCTCCTCCGCTTCGAGTGCGGCGCCAAGGGAATCCTGCATGCCTCCCAGATTTCCGTGGGCGAGGAGAACAACCTCAATATCCGCATCTACGGCGAGATCGGTGGATTGGAGTGGCACCAGCGCGAGCCGAACACCCTCCTGCTGAAATGGCCCGACAGGCCCGTGGAAATCCTCCGCACCGGCATGGGCTATCTTGGCAAAGCGGCTGCCGCAGCCACCAGAACCCCGCCCGCTCATCCGGAGGGGTATTTGGAAGCCTTCGCCAACATTTACCGCAATTTCGCCAACCACCTCGCCAGCGTCATTGACGGAACCACACCTGATGCTGTCTCACTCGACTACCCTGGCATCGAAGACGGCATTCGCGGCATGGCCTTTATCGAGGCCGTTGTTGCAAGCTCGCAAGCCAACACCCGCTGGACGCCGCTTCAGGCTTAAGAAAAAAAGACGCGGTTTTTTATATTTGCGGAAAAGGGCTTATAAAATTTTATGCTACACAATATGTCTTTTCTGCTCACAGGAAATGCGGATCAAAACAACTGGCGCGGCCAACTTCCCAGCAGAATGAGACAGCTGTTCCACATGTGAGCGATCAATGATAGCGAGTTTATCAACTTATACTTGAAATTGATTATAACTAAGTATAACAGCTTAGAACATGGATCCGATCAAAAATCCTTTTTCGCCGGGAGCCGGTTCTCCCCCACCAGAGCTGGTGGGACGCGAACCGATCTTGGAACAAGCACGCGTGCTATTGGGCCGCATCCGCAATGGCAAATCGGAGAAAAGCCTTTTGTTAACCGGCCTACGAGGAGTGGGAAAGACGGTTTTGCTGAACGAAATCCGGCGCATGGCGAAAGACGACGGATATCGCACCATTTTCATTGAAGCACATGAAAATAAAGCTCTGGGACCGCTATTGGCGACACAGCTCAAAGCGGTGTTTTTCGAGTTGGACCGGATAGCGCATGCCGGAGACCGAGTCAAACGGGGGCTGAGGGTGTTGCGCAGTTTCGTGGGGGGGTTGAAGCTTTCGCTTGGCGAGGTGGAAATTGGCTTGGACATTGAGCCGGAACGGGGTGCGGCGGACAGCGGCGACATCGAGCAGGATTTGCCAAACCTCTGCGAAGCGGCGGGAGAAGCCGCCCAAGAGCGTGGAACAGCCATCGCGGTCTTGATCGACGAAATTCAATACTTCAGCCAAAAGGAACTGGGGGCTTTGATCATGGCAATGCACCGGATGCAACAACGCCAACTCCCTCTTGTCCTGCTGGCGGCAGGCTTGCCCGTATTGCCGGGTCTCGCTGGAGAATCAAAATCCTACGCGGAACGCCTTTTCGCTTTTCCGAATGTGGGGGCATTGTCAGAGAGGGATTCTGCGAAGGCCGTGAGCGAACCCGCACTGGCGAACGGTGTAGTGGTCGAGGCGAATGCCCTCGCCGAAATCCACCGCCTCACGAAAGGCTATCCGTATTTTATTCAAGAATGGGGCTACCAGACATGGAATCTTGCTGACGCCAGCCCGATCACCATGCAAGTGGTGCAAGCCGCCACAGGAGCTGTCATGCCGCGTCTTGATCAAAATTTTTTCCGGGTCCGTTTCGACCGCCTTACACCAAGCGAGAAGAATTTCCTCCGAGCAATGGCCGAACTTGGCCCGGATGCGCACCGCACAGGCGATATCGCAGCTGCTCTCGGCGTGAGAGTGTCAAGCATCGGTCCTGTGCGTTCCAAGCTGATCAAGAAAGGAATGATCTACAGCCCGGCGTATGGAGACATGGCCTTCACGGTGCCGTTGTTCGATGAGTTCATGAAGAGGGCTATGCCGACTTTCCAATCTAAACTTTAACCAATACCCGCCGCTGCTTCCTTCGCGAGGAGGAAGTTGATGGAAGCGTTTGCCAACATCTAACGCAATTTCGCCGACCATCTCGCCATCGTCATTGACGGGACCACTCCCGATCCTATTTCGCTAGACTACCCCGGCATCGAAGACGGCATTCGCGGCATGGCCTCCATCGAGGCCGTTGTTGCAAGCTCGCAAGGTAATGCGCACTGCACGCCGCTCCAGGGTTGATCTGCCCGTAAGGGGAGCATACGCGGGCGTAAAAGGATAGAGGCGGCGAACTTGCCCCGCCGTCATTCCGTCTTTCAGTTCAGTGTTCGCCCAAACCGAGCATGCGCGCGTCGCGGGCATAGGCGCCCGGAGGCATGCCATGGTGCGCGCGGAACAGGCGGTTGAAGTAGTAAATGTCCGGAATGCCACAGCGTTCGGCGATTTCCTTCAAGGGCAGCTTTGTCTTGCGTAGCATGCGGGCCGCGGAGTCCATGCCCGCCTTGAGACAAAACTGGCGGAAGGGAAGCCCGGCCGCCGCGCGAAACAGACGCCGGAAGTGAACCTGCGAGATGCCGCAGGAATGGGCAGCCTCGGCCTCGATCCAATCGTGCGCAGGTTGGCGGCGAATGCGGGAGATCAGGCTCTGTAGTTTTTTTTCATAGGGGCCTTCGTGAGAAGCCGGCGGTTTTTGTTGCCTAATTTCAAGGAACATTTCCTGCAAAAGAAGCCATGCACGCTCTTGATCATGATGGTCGAGTGCGTCTTGAAGACGCTCCATTTTGACGCGGAAAGATTCCGCGTTTTCGATGAGACAGTAAGCTTTCGCCGAGGAAGAAGGCATCCAGCCCGAACGGCGAAGTTGATCCACCCAAGGACCCCGGAATGTCACATAGTAGTGATCCCAGCCGGGAGATTCGGTCTTACCGTGTTCAAACCTCGGACCGGGCCAAGTCCACCATGCGACTGGGGCGGCGAGGACCCTGGTTTCACCCCCATCCACCGCCCAGCGGATCTGGCCAGAGTGCGCGTAATTGAGCGCGAAGTTGTCTTTGAAGACCGTGTCGATCCAGACCCGGCAGCGCGGCAGGTGGTCGTAATGATGAAATGCAAAGGGCGCCTTCATGCGTGATCAAATCATGCAAAAAGTTGATCGACCCGTCCATTGCCGAAATCATTCAATCGCGTCAGCTTCACACGCCGTGACTGGAAGCAACCAACATTCGGCCGGATCCATAGGAATCGGCATCATAGGCACGGGCAAAATCACCTGCATCATGCGCCCCGCATTCACCGGATCCACTCAATCACGGGTTGTCGCGGTGGCGGATGTGAACATGGACGCCGCGCGTGCAGAAGCGGAGGCATTGGGTGGCGCGGAAGTTTTCGCCGATTACCAGGAACTGCTGGCGAGTCCAGCGGTGCAGGCGGTTTACATCGCGACGCCGCCGTTTCTGCATCGCGAGATGGTGCTTACGGCGATGGCGGCGGGCAAACATGTGCTGTGCGAAAAGCCCTTCATGCTGAACCAAGCCGAGGCCCGCGAAATCGCCGCCGCGCATGCGGTCCGCTCGGATCTGAAGGTGGCGAGTTGCTCAAGCCGGTTTTTCGCTGCGCCGCCGGCTCGTAAGGCGCGGGAACTTATCGCGCGCGGCGGCATCGGCCGCTTACTGCGGATGCGCTTTGTGCATGCTCTGCCGCTGCCGAAACCCATCACCGAGCTGCCGCGATGGAAACAAATGAAAGCCACCGCCGGTGGCGGACTCCTGATGGACTGGGGTGTTTATGATCTGGATTGGATGGGCTTCTTGTTGGGGAAATTGTTCGATCCTGTGGCGATTTTTGCCCGCACCGACAACTGGCGATGGGAAGAAGGGGATATCGACAGCAGTTTCTCCGCCGAGATTTTACTCTCCTCCGGAATCAGCATTGCGTGGGAGCGACGGATCGAGCACGGCCCCGCCAACACGCGGATCGAAATCCGCGGAACCACTGCCGGCCTCGATCTTCCCTTCATGCCTGGCGGTTTGCCCGAAGCGCTTACGCTTCACCGCTACGATGAGGGAAACAAACTCCAGGGCGAAGTGCTGTCCGAACCGATAACCAACTGGGGAGCGATCCTGCACCACCCAGTGCAGGATTTCGTGAGTGCGATTTTGAATGACCACGCGGTTGCATCGCCGCCTGCTTCTCAAGTGACGGTCCATGGCGTCATTGATGCCTTTTATGCGTCGGCTGCCAGCGGCCGCAGCGAGGAGGTGAAGCCATGAAAACGCATTACACGGTTTATGCCTTCGACAACTATTTCAGCGATTCACCGATGGCCGACGACCCGGTTGCGCAGGCGGCATTGCTTAAGAGCCTCGGCTACGGCGCCACCTATCATTCGATAAACCGCAAGACGGAGGAGGACTGGAAGAGGTTTCTCACTTGGGAAGAGTCCTCACGCCACGGCGGGCTTCCGGTGATCGGCTATTACACCGTGCTTGAGCTTGGCAAGGAACCGCCGGAAGGAGGGCATTCGGTGGAGGAGGTCATCGCGCATCTACCATCAGGCTCGGTGTTGGAACTGGCCGTCTCGTTGGCCGGGGCGCAAGCCTCGGATGCCTCGCGCGATATGGAGCTGATCGCCATGCTGCGTCCGCTCGTCGATCTGGCGCGGAGTCGCGGAGTCACGATTTCGCTCTATCATCACATCTGGTTTCTCCTGGAGCGCATCGAGGATTGCGTGCGTGTGGCGGAGAAAATCAACGACCCGGCCCTGCGGGTGACCTTTTGCGGCTACCACTGGTATGCGGTGGATGGCAGCGAACTCGCCGCCAAGGTCAAGCTGGCCGCTCCATGGATGTGCCTTGCCGATCTCAACGGCAGCCGCCCGGCACCGGAGGACGCAAAGTTCGCCGGCTGCCTCCCCAAAACCATCGAATCGGTCGGAGAAGGGGATTTTCCGTTGGCGGAATTTATCCAGGCGCTCACTGATGTCGCATACTCCGGCCCGGTCGGATTCCAAGGCTACAAAATCGGTGGACACCCGCCAGAGACGCTGGCCCGTTCGATCGAGGCATGGCGCAACGCATGAAGCATTCTTTAAGGAAGCGCTGATGAAATCGAGGCGCTTGTTGTAATTTATAAGATGACACTCACGGCTTGGGCCATTTGGGACCATTCGCGGCCAGCAATTTTGCGATGTTCCCGTAGCGCTCGGCTTCCCAACCGTTGTGGCGTGTGGCGCCCATCTGGAAGCTGTCGAGGAAGGTGGACCAATTGGAAAAGTTTGCGGCGATGGCTTGCGTGGATTTTTTGAGAATGAGTGCAGCTTTTTCCTCCGGAATGTAGCCGGCGGCAAGGCCGAGGTCCGAGAGATAGATGAGGTGGGCGTGAATCCAAGCGGACTCATCGCGGGTTTGGGGATGGCTTTTTTGGAAGGTTTTTTCGGCGGCGTTGTCAGCGATGGCCATGAGGCGTTCAAAGGTCATGCCCTCTGGCAAGGGAGCGGAAGGGGCGTTGTTTGAGGGGCGGAATGCTTCGAGGGCTTCGATCTCGGACGCGAGCTCGTCCTTGTTTTGAATTCCGAACATGCGTCTCAACTCCTTTCGGGCGGCGTGTTTTTCATTCAACTGTGAACCCACTCGTCCGAGGGGATGTCCTTGCGCGAGGAGAATCGGAAGAACAAAGGCGGCGGCGCGCTGATCCTCTGGCGAGGCATCGGATCCAGGCGGTTCAAATTTTGGGAAATCAAAGGGCTCAGCGGCTCCGGCCACGGATTCCATGAGGCGGGCGACATCCTCGAAACCGAGGCAGCGCGCCGCGCGAATCGGAGTGACGCCGTTTTTGTCGGCGATGGTGGGATTGGCGCCGTTTTCCAATAGCATTTCTACCAGACCGCGGTTCAAAAGCGGATCCACGGCATGGGACAGAGCTGTCTTGCCATCGCCGTCCTGGAGGTTGATGGAGGCGCCGGCTTTGATGAGGGGAGAAACGATGTAGGGATGCGGCCACTCGTCGCAAGCGGACATGAGCGGGTTTTTTCCATTGCCCCGCGCGGTGGAGTTCACATCCGCGCCGGCGGCGATCAGTTCGCGGATCATGACAATATTCCCATATCCGCTGGCGTAATGAAGGGCCGTGCCTCCATGCGGGGTGGCTTGGTCCAGACGGCTCTTGGGCAGCAACGCACGGAAGCAGCGGAGGTCTTTGTTGGCGGCAGCCATGGTCAGAGGTGTCTGCTTCCATTTGTCTTGGATGTCTGTTTTCGCACCTGCCGCCAAGAGTCGCAGCACGCAGGGAAGTTGGCGGAATTGGGAGGCATAGTGCAGTGCGGTGTCGCCGTTAAGGTCGACAATGTCCAATGCCGCTCCATGTTTGAGGAGTTCGTCGATAATGTGCGTGAAGCCGCACTGGGCGGCCACCATCAGGGCGGTTTGCTTGTATTTTCCACTCAGAGCGTTGATGTCGGGGGACGGAAGAGCCGCGCGCAAGGCGGTGAGATCGCCGGTTGATGCTGCCGCATACAGAGGCGAGTCGGTGTCCACTTTTTTCTCATCTGGCTTTTTCAGCAAGACATCTCCATTGAAATCAAAGGTGTCCGCATTAGCAACCCGCTGCGGCCCGTCAGGTTCTCCGTTCAGTGCGGCGAGTCTTGCATCCAGAATTTGATAGGCTTCGGCGTGGGGGTAATCGGCAAGTGCTTTTGCGGAGTAGAACTTGGCTTCAGCGGGTTTCCCAAGAAGGAGAAAAGCCTTGGATGATTGATCCCAATAATACGCCTTGGACTTATCCGATAGCTCTGCGGCATGATTCCAGGCTTCTATGGCCTCAGGCAAACGGTCGAGCGTCCTGAGGAGGCTTCCTTTCAGGTGATAGTATTTTTCCGTATCGCCACCCAGAGCAATCGCTTCGTTGATTTGCGAGAGGGCCTCAACGGGACGAAACATCTCGTAAAGAGTCCACGCGGAGCTATGAAGACTTACGGGCGTTCGCCACTTTTTCAGAGTGATTTTGCAGTGCGTTTCGGCTTGGTCGAAAGCTTCCAGTTCGTCCAAAAGATTGGCCAAGGTTTGGTGGACGCAAAAAGGCCCCTCGTTGACGCCAAGCAATGAAAGCACTTTGGAATAGCTTCTGACGCCGGTTGCCAAGATGCGCTTTCTTGTTTCTGAAGTGATGCCCTCCTGTTCACCCTCGTGTGCAATCGCACGCGTCATAATGCCCACCAGCAAATTTAATGGGATGGAATTTGGTTCAAGAGTCGTCTGTGCAACAAGGGCGTTGTAGTAAAACAACTCTGTGCGTCTGTCCTTGGCGGTATCGATACCCAAAACGAATCCCGAGGCACGACCCTCGAGGGATTCCGGTTGGCTTGCCAAGAGCTGCGCGAACAGCGGCAGGGAGTCGTCCAGGTTGAACCTCGAGCGGGCCAAAACCGCAGCCCAAAAAATCGCCCTTGGTGAGCGCTCTCCATCCTTGAGGGCCTGCAGCACTTCAGACTCAGCCTGATCTTGATCACCAGCCGAGAGGTGCCCCAAAAGTTTCTCCTCCGAAAAAACCGGCACGCCTTGAACAGCTGACGGCGAAAGAAGGCACAGAATCATGCTCAGAAAAAGAAATGCTCGCATGGTTATGAAGAATGAATCGCCCCGAGTATCATCGCTTTTTGACGGAAGTGTCTATGAAGCGTTTGCGGGGGGCATCATCTTGGTTGCCCGATTTTTCAGGCGCGAAGCGGCGGCCTGGGAGGCGTGCCGGTCTCGGCGGGGAAGGCGAAGGGCGTTGTTCGGGCGGTTTTGGCGGGGAGGTGTCTGGGAGTGGTTTTGAGTCTTCCGTGTTTGATATTTGGGCCATGCGGGACGATGGCCCTCCCAAAAAAGGGGCCCCGTATTGTCACTTTTTAAGAATCGGGGGCTGCCGGGGCGCGGCACTTCATAAGTCGCTTACCTTCTTATTATGAATAGGATAATTTTTACTGGCGATTGAGAATCAAAAGCATTTTTTGGCCTTTATCTATTGTGTCTTTGGGTGGCAAGATGTATCTATAAATTTTAATTTTGTAATTTTTTGCTACCACTTTTTATTTAAATTGGTATTTTTTGCGCGTGAAACGGATTAGTGAATCCTCTTTGGAGCAATGGCGAACGAGGACGGAGCGCAAACCCCTCCTTGTTCTGGGGGCTCGTCAGGTTGGGAAGACCTATGCGTTGGATCAATTCGGACGGCGTGCATTTCCAAGATGCCACATCATCAACTTCGAACAGAATCCCCAGTTTGGAGATGTCTTCAAGGGCTCGCTGGAGCCGGGCCGCATTTTGCAGGAGCTTGCCTTGGTGCAGGGGCATCCCATCGATCCGTCGGATCTTTTGGTTTTTGATGAGATTCAGGAATGCCCCCGTGCGTTGACCTCGCTGAAATACTTTGCCGAGCAAATGCCATCCCTTGCGATCTGCGCGGCAGGCTCTCTGCTGGGAGTGCATTTGGCCGATGTGTCGTATCCGGTCGGCAAGGTCGAGGAACTGAAAATGGCTCCGATGACCTTCGAGGAATTCCTGCTCGCGGGGCCTGATCCCGCCTTGGCGGCGTATTTTGAAGGTCTCACTGCAAGGAACCCTCCTGGCGAGGCCGTGCATGGTTTGCTTTGGAGGGAATTCACCATGTATCTCGCGGTGGGGGGCATGCCCGAGGCGGTTGCCGTGTTTCAATCCTTGCGGGCCGATATCTGGAGCGCCTGCACGGAGGTCCGAAAAATCCAGGAGCGGCTTGCGACAAGCCACCTCGCGGACATGGCCAAGCACTGCGGCAAGCAAAACGCCATGCACCTCGAGCGGCTTTGGCAAAACATCCCCGCCCAGCTGAGCCGCGACCAGAGCGGATCCGCGCCAAAGTTTACCTTCAAGGAAGCCATACCCGGACTGCGGGGCTACGAGCGGATCGTCGGGGCGATCGATTGGCTGCAGGCTGCGGGCCTCGTGCTCCGGCACCCAATCGTCAATAGCGGCTTTCTCCCCTTTGCTGCGCACTCGAAGGAAAATTTTTTCAAACTCTTCTTCTTCGACACCGGCCTGCTGGGAGCCATCAGCCGCCTGCCAATGGGCAACATACTGCGGCAGGACTATGGTTCTTACAAAGGCTACCATGCGGAAAATTTCGTCGCGCAGGAATTCCACGCCCTTGGTTGGCACACGGCGTGTTGGCGGGAGGGGCGGGCCGAGGTGGAATTCCTTTGCGAACATGAAGGGCGTGCGATCCCCGTAGAAGTCAAATCCGGCCAGGCAACGCAGTCCAAAAGCCTCGCCTCCTTCCAAGCCAAATACCAGCCTCCCCTCGCCTTCCTGCTTAGCGGCAGAGTCCCGTCGGGCCAACAATCGAACGCCCCTAAACGACACCTGCCGCTCTACATGGCTTCAAAAATCTGGCGCGATTGACGCCGGTGCAGGCGAAGGGCGTTGTTCGGGCGGTTTTGGCGGCTGGGTGTCTGGGAGTGGCTTTGCGGCTTCCGTGTTTGATATTTGGGCCATGCGGGACGATGGCCCTCCCAAAATGAGTTCTGCAAAGGACGATTTTGCGAGTAGGAACGAAGTCATCTGAATGAAAAATCTGCGCGACTCCGATATTGAGGAGATGTTCTCACGCTCGAGCGGGCCTGGCGGGCAGCATGTGAACAAGGTTTCGACAGCTGTTACTTTGCGCCATGTTCCGACGGGCTTGAGTGTGACGGTTTCGGATTGGCGCTCGCAGGCGATGAACCGGGAGACCGCTCGCCGGAGGCTGCTGCAAAAAATCAATGAAGCGGCCGAGGCGAAGAAACTGGAGCAGTTGGCTGAAGCCTCGAGGGAACGGTGTCGAAAAGCCAAGCGCTCGCGGGGCACGAAGGCGAAGCTGGTCGAATCGAAACGCCGCCGCTCGGAAACGAAAAAGATGCGTGGTAAGGTCGCCTGATACCTCATGAACGACTCCGCTTTTTCCGAATCCGCCGCACGGCTCTGCTCTGCCTGCGGCATGTGCTGCAACGGGGTGCTTTTCCATGGAATGGCCGTTCAACCGGAGGATTCACTTCGAGCCTTGGCCGCGAAGGGTCTGAGGGCGAGGCGGCGCGATGGGGAGTTGCAATTTCAACAACCCTGTCCGGCGCATGACGGGAATTGCTGCCGGATTTATGCTGAGCGGCCGCAGCGGTGCCGTGCTTTCGACTGCCGTCAACTTCTGGCCGTTTCAGCGGGCAAAATCACCGAGGCGCAGGCCATGGAAAAAATCCAAGAAGCCAGGAGGCGTAGCGATCGCGTGCGGGAGTTGCTGGAAATGCTGGGCGATGACCGAAAAATCCGGCCGCTGGCCACGCGCTGCGCGGGTGTTTTTACTCCGCCACTCGACCCCTCCCCTCACGCAGAGGCTTTGCGCGCGGAGTTGCGGGGCGCGATGACCGCGTTGGAGGAAATGCTGGCAAAGGACTTTCGCACCGGGCCAGGGCAGTAGGATAGGAGTTTCGAGGTTGCCTACACCTGCAAGTTCCCGAGCCTGGCTGCGATGCCTTCCCAAATTGTGCGATGAAGGAATTCCGGAAAATCGGGAGGCAGAGTTTGCTCCAGCTCTTGCTTGGCCGCGACTGCCTGCGCAGCCACCTCCTCCATGACCTCTTTTGCCAGAGCGCTTGGAAGTCCCGCTCGTTCGACTGTCTGAGCGATATGCCGTCCGCAGATGCGATCGACAACATAGTGGCGATTGGTGCCGGCAAACATCGCGAGCTTCATTTGCTTTTTGTGAATTTGACCCGAAGCGAGGCTCGGTTGCGCCGAAAGAATATCGTAGAGCGGAGTGAGGCGGAATCGGCCGAGCGGCCCCAAGAAAATGCTGAAATTTTTAGCGTGTCCGTCCGTGGCGCCAATCAACAAGAACACCACCTGCGCCTTTAAAAACCGCTTCTGATCCTCGGCAGGCGTGTCGCTGGCCTTGAGCAGACGAAGAATGTCGGCAATGCCCGGGCCACCGTCATTCTGGTATTTCCTGGACGGAGGGACTGACAGGGCTTGGCAGCAATCCTCCTGGGGCAAACGCAGTAAACGCCCGTCCGGTGTCCACCTCCGATCGAAGCGTTCGATCACCAGGGCCTTGGTATTTCCAAAGGTGGAAATTTCGGCACGGTTCACAGGCAGACCGAAGGCCGCGAGCAAACGCAGGCAATAGAATTCGTTTTCGATGCTGTTCGAGAGGTCCAACCCGTTCGGCAGGGTTCCCATTTGCTTTTTAAAGATGTGGGTGGTTGGCGTTTTGCCGGAGGGTTTCCACCACCTGCCATTGTGGTGGAGGAGGGCTGTTTTTTCCTGCGCGCCCGCGATCGAAATCCGGAAGTCCCGCTCGCGGTCAAGCCCGAGCGGCGTCTGCGCGAGATTCAATAACATACCCTCGATCTCGCTGTCCGATGCCACATGCCCTTGGATTTCCGTGGATGCCAGCAACTGCTCGTCTTCGGGGAGGAATTGCAAAGCTCCCACGCAATCGCGGCCAATGCGCGACAGGAGACTGTAGGCATCAATTCCCTCCGCACCGACTTTTTCAGAAACACGCCGCCTCAGTGGCTCGGAATCAGGCAGCAGGTTCTCAAAAAAAGCGGCAACCACAGGCCCCTTGAAGGCATCCTCCCTCAAAGGAAGCGAAAGCGACACTGGGATGGCATTGTCCCGCGCGAGCCAGGATTCCTCGTATCCAAAGGCGACCGCACCGCCCGGCTCTTTTAGAAAAAAACCCACCGGTTGGCCGTTCATAAAAACCCTCAAGGGCTGATGGACTGGTCGGCGAGGCATCAGGTAATGCTCCAATCCTTGGAACGCTCGGTGACGCAAAGTTCCAGATCGAGGGCCGCAAAGAGTTGAAGAAGCGTGTCGATGCGGGCGGAGGGATGTCCACTTTCAATTTGCGAGACGGTGGCTTGGCGCAAGCCCGCCTTGTCGCCAAGTTGGCTTTGTGTCAGTCCTTGGTTTTTCCGGGCGCGGCGGATGATGTTGCCGATTTGTTTGGAATCACGAGCCAGCTGCATAATCCAAAAATATGCGCCAAACCAGATATTTTGTCAATATTCGATTTGGCGCATAAAATTTCAGCCTATAAATTCACCTCTCGTGCAAACGCTTAGGACGGAGTTCTGTCCGTCGCAGTGGAAAAGCGGGCTCAGCCTTTGAGTTCCTCGCCGGTTTTGGCGTCGGCGATGACGAATTTTTCTTGGTGGAAGGTTGGGTCGGCGCGGAAGATGAGGCGTCCGGCGTAGCGGCGCTCGATGTCGATGAGGTGCTCCTCGTCGTCGGTGCGGAGTCGGTTGAGGAGGTCGGGGTGCACAGTGACGCGGACCTCATGGATGATTTCCTGGTGCTTGCGCATGACGGAGTGGAGGGCGCGCTGGAGCTCCACGCTCATGGTCATGGGGCTCTTAATCACTCCCTTGCCGCTGCAATGCGGGCACGGGATGAAGACGGCGCTGGCAAGGCTCTCATTGGCGCGCTGGCGGGTCATTTCCATGAGGCCGAGTTGGGAGATCGGGAGCACATGGGTGCGGGCCTTGTCGCGCTTGAGGCGCTCTTTGATGCGCGTGTAAACGGCCTGCTGGTCCTTGCGGTTCTTCATGTCGATGAAGTCGGCAACGATCAATCCGCCGATATTGCGGAGGCGGAGTTGGCGGGCGATTTCCTCGGCGGCTTCGAGGTTCGTCTGGAGGATGGTTTTTTCCATGTCCTTCGCCCCCTTGTTGCGGCCGGTGTTGACATCCACCGCGATCATGGCCTCGGTCTCATCGATGACAATGTAGCCGCCGCAGGGCAGCCAGACTTGGCGGTGGAAGGCCGCGTCGATCTGGGCCTTCACGCCGAAGCACTCGAAGATCGGCTGGACGCCGGTGTAGTGCTGGATGGATTTCTTGGCGCGCTTGGAAATCTGGCCCACGAGATTTTGCATGCGCTCGGCGGATTTCGCGTCATCGATGATGACGGCGTCGACCTCGTCGGTGAGGAAGTCGCGCACCGAGCGCTCGATGAGATCGGGCTCCTCGAAAAGGCAGGCGGGGGCGGGTTTTTCCTCGAGGCCTTTTTGAACCTGCGCCCATTGCTCGAGGAGAATGCTCAAGTCGCGCACGAAGTAGCGGGAACGCTGCCCTGCACCGACCGTGCGCATGATGACTCCCATGCCCTCGGGCACTTCGAGTTCACGCAGAATCTTGCGGAGGCGTTCGCGCTCCTTGGGATCCTCGATCTTGCGGGAGATGCCGAACTGGTCGTTGAAGGGCATGAGAACCAGATAGCGACCGGGCATGCTGATATCGGTCGTGATGCGGGGCCCTTTGTTGCTGATGGGGCCTTTTTTCACCTGCACGAGGACATCCGAGCCCACGGGGTAGATGTTTGGCACATCCTTGTGAGTGATGCGCGGGGCCTTCTTCTTGGCGTTGCCGTTGCCGCGATTGATGGTTTCAATCCCGCTGTCGAGGGCGGCGGGGATGGCGTCCCAGAACTGCAGGAAGGCATTTTTCTCAAATCCGATGTCAACGAACATGGCTTTGATGCCGGGCTCGATGTTGCGGACCTTGCCTTTAAAAATGCTGCCGACGATGTTGCGGTCGGTTTCGCGTTCGATGGTGTATTCCTCGAGCCGGTTGTTCTCGAGAAGCGCGACGCGTTTCTCGAGCTTTTCACAGCTGATGACCAGCTTGATGCCGGTGGCTTTTTTTCCGATTCCTAAAAGTCTTTTCACGGTTTCTAACATGGGTGGTTGGTAGTTTGGGTGCTCCCCGGGGAGCATGGGTTGAGAGAGTTCATCGGGCCGGTGGCTTTTCGGGTTTTTTCTTTTGGTCAGAGCCGCTGGAATTCTCCCGCTTGCCTCCGATGAAATTGAAGATGTTCTGGATGGGGTTGGGTTTGGGGGTGGAAACTGGAGCTGCTGGCGCGGGTTCGGGCTTCGGCGCGGGGGCCTCGGAATCGGCGGTCTTCGGCTTGGTTTTGTTTTTGACCCGGCCGGCGGCATCGGCCTCCTGGCGCACATTGGGAGAGGCATTCGGCCGGTTTTCCTGGGCAGCGGCGGAGGGACTCTCGGCGGTCTCGCCGTCATCAAAAAGCTTTGTGGATGCGGCGACCTCGCGGTCAAAATTCACACTCTCGGTGAAGAGGAAATTGCCTTTGGCCGGCTCAAGGGCGGCGAGTTGCACATCCTCCTCGCCGGATTTGTATTTTTGGATTCCCTCGAGAATTTTCGCTGCGATGGGTGCGGAGACCCCGCCGCCGGACTTTGCGCCTTGCACGAACACGACGACAACATATTCGGGATTGTCGTAGGGAGCGAAGGAAATGAACCATGTATGGTTGTCTTTTTTTCCCGAGCGCCAGAACTGGGCGGTGCCTGTTTTGCCGGCGGTGATCATTTTGGGGTTCGCTGCCCGCCCCGCCGTGCCGCCGCCTTCATTGACGACCTCCCACATGCCTTTGCGGACATGATTAATCTGATCCTGGCTGATGTCTCCATCGGTGACAATGTTTGCGCGGATGCGAGAAGGTTCCTGAGAGATTGTCTTGCCACTCTGGTCAACAATGCGGTCGACGAGACGAGGATAGTAAACCGTGCCGCCATTCGCAACGGCCGCAGTCACCATGGCCATCTGGAGGGGTGATGCGAGAACATCGCCCTGGCCGATGGCGGTATTGGCGGTGAGGCCGTTCGACCAGCGGGCGCGGGGGTTGATGGCGGAGAGCCACTCGGGGCCGGGAAGAACACCGGGTGATTCGCCCGAGACTGGGATGCCCGATTTTTGACCGAGACCGAGCATATTGCCCATGGCGACGATCTGCTCGATGCCGGCGGCATTTCCAAATTGGTAGAAATAGGCGTTGCAGGAAACCTTGAGCGCGTCTTCGAGGCCAAGCTGGCCGTGTGTGCGTTTTTTTTCAGCGATCCAGCAGCGCATGTATTTGTTGCCGTATTGAACGCCGCCGTAGCAGCTGAAGGATTTCTCCCCCAGCCCGGCGCGCATTCCCGCGAGCGCGATGGGAACCTTGTAGGTCGAACCGGGCGCGTAGGCGCTGATGGCGCGGTTCACGAGGGGATTGGTCTCGTCCTTGTTGATCTCTGTCCACTTCGAGGCGGGAATGGATGGGATGAACACATTCGGATCATACGAGGGGACGGATGCCATGGCGAGGATATCGCCATTCCGGGGATCGACGACCACGGCGGCGCCTCGACCGACGACGCGCAAGGCCTGCTCGGTGATGTATTGGATTTTCGCATCAATCGTCAGATAGGCGTTGTTGCCCTGCACGGGTTCGCGGCGGCCGACCTCCCCCTCGATGATGCCTTTGGCATTTCGCTGCAGGATGCGTGCGCCGGCCTTGCCTTTGAGTTGCTCGTTGAGGAAAAGCTCGAGCTGGGTTTTGCCCTCGACATCGGGTTCGTAGAAATTGAAGTCGCGAAGGTCGGGGAGTTTGTCGAGTTCGTGCGGGGAGCCGACATAGCCAAGGAGGTGGGAGGCCATGGACCCGTAAACATACCAGCGAACCGGCTTCACGCTCACATTCACGCCGGCGAGGCCGAGGTTTTTCTCGGAGAAAATCGCCATCTCTTCGAAATCCAAATCCTGGCGGTAGTTGTAAGGCACCTCGCGATTCGTGCGGTAGTGGATCTGCAGGGCGTTGGCATTGTAGTCCCTCGCCACCCCGAGCTCCTCCATGCGTGGGATGACGGTCTCGGAGACGATTTTTACGACATCCGCCTCCTTGAGATCTCGCGGCATGTTGTGCACGCGGCCACGGTAGGTCGTGATGGGCACGCTGCCCTTGCTCTCACGGTAGGCGCGCACCATGTCGGGCAGGTAGAAATCCACTTCAAAGCTGGCACGGTTTTCCACGAGCTTAATGCCATTCCGGTCGAGGATTTCGCCACGGACGGCGGGCAGGCGGACAGTCACTTGCGAGTTGGTATTGATCTTCGAGGCGTATTCCGAGCCGCGCACGATCTGGACATTCCACAAACGAAACAAAATGAGCGTGAAGCTCAAAAGGATGAGCAACCCGAGAAAAATAATGCGTGATCCCGGCCGGGTGCGCTTCATCGATTGATGGGTCTCATTTTACGCGAGCCATCAGGGATTAAGCGGTCGATTTGCGACAGAGTCCAGTAGAACAGAGGTGCAATGAGCGCGGCCATGAGGCCTGGCGCAAGGATGCGCCATGACACGGAGGGTTCCCAGAGGAAGCCGCCGCGTTGCAAGGTAATGGTTAAAAATTGAAGGAGCAGGTAGGCGGAGGTTCCGACACCGCTCAAAACCACAAAGGGCCCAACATTGCGGCTCTTCATGGCTGGCTGAAATCCACTGGCGATGCTCCCGAGAATCACAAAAAAAACGATAGACGAGCCAAGAGGAATTTCAACCTTTCCACCGACGACATGCAGATACATGAGGTCGCTGAGAAAGCCGGTGTAAAACGCCGCCGCTAGCATTGCAGCAAATGGCATTACCATGGCGGCAAAACAAAAAACCATGGGCACCAGCAAAACATGGGCGCCATGAAGATCCGTCATGGGAGGAAGCGCGTCCTGAATGATGAATGCCAGAACGACTCCTGCGAACAAAGCTGCCAGATCGATGAGCGTTTTGTTCATTTTTTGCCGATCAGCACAAAAACATCTTCGACCGAGGCGAGGTTCACCGCCGGCTCGACGATCGCCTGGCCGTCGAGGGCGCGGAGGCGAAATTCTTTGACTCGTCCAATCACAAGACCCGGCGGGAAGGATCCATGCGCGACGCCTGCGGTCAGCACCTGCTGGGCGGGTGAAATCTTCGCGCTCTTGGAGAGAAAATTCATCTGCAACAGGCCTTCGGCGGCTTTTTCCTGAATGCGCAGGCCGGTGATGATGCCCTGCTCGCGCGTGCCATCGATCTTGGCCGCGATGCGGCAGGTTTCATCGGTGATGAGCACAACGATGGATTCATTTTTCGAGACCGTGGTGGTTTTTCCCACAACGCCGAGGTCGGTGACCACCGGCATATCGGCTTCGACGCCGTCCTCGAATCCGCGGTTGACCCGAATCGTATTCCACCATGTGGAGGACTCCCTCGAAATAATGCGGGCCGGCATGAGTTTGAAGCTCGAGCGCTCGCGGAAATCGAGAGCCATGCGGAGGCGGTTGTTTTCAGCCTCGAGTTCGTTCAGGAGATTGTTTTCGGCGCGGAGTTCGCGGTTTTCGACAGAGAGTTTTTTATTTTCGACCTCCAACTCATCGAGCGTCTGCAGGCGGCGGCCGACGGATCCGAGATTTTCCTGCACGGCGCTGCCGGTGCGGAGAAAAGGCGAGAGCAACGACATGAAGCTCGACTGCATCGACTGCATGGCACCCGGTGAGATCGTGGAAAAATAAATCGCCACGGCCAATACCGCCACCACCAGTGCCATGTTGAGTCTGTTCATCGACAAAGAGGAAGTTCAACTTCCACCCGCTTGATTCCGGTCAACGCCCGTGCGGACGCTCCGCTGAGACGGCTTTGAGGAATTTCAACTCCGTGAGCGCGCGACCCGTGCCTTCGGCCACGGCGCTGAGCGGATCTTCAGCGACATGCACGGGAAGACCGGTCGCCTCGGCGATCAGGCGGTCCAACCCGCGCAGGAGCGCTCCGCCGCCGGCGAGCACAAGGCCGCGATCAACGAGGTCGGCGGACAACTCGGGAGGGCAGCGCTCGAGTGTAATGCGAACGGAGTCCACAATGGTGGAGAGAGGCTCCATGAGGGCCTCGCGGATTTCCTGTGAGGATATGGAGATGGTTTTCGGAAGACCTGCGACAAGGTCGCGACCTTTCACCTCGAGCCCGACTTCTTTTTCCAATTTGTAGGCCGAGCCGATCTTGATCTTGATCTCCTCGGCTGTGCGCTCGCCGATCATGAGATTGTAGGCGCGCTTCATGTAGTTCGTGATGGCCTCGTCCAGCTCGTCACCCGCCACACGAACGCTGCGGCTGAAAACGATTCCCGACAGCGAAATGAGAGCGACCTCAGTCGTGCCACCGCCGATATCCACGATCATGTTGCCAGCGGCGTCTTGGACGGGAAGCCCCACGCCGATGGCCGCAGCCATGGGTTCTTCGATCAAATAAACCTCACGCGCGCCGGCATGGGTGGCGGAGTCTTTGACAGCCCGTTTTTCGACCTCCGTAATACCGCTGGGCACAGCGACAACCACGCGTGGACGAACCATGCGGCGGCGGTTGTGCACCTTGCTGATGAAGTGCCTGAGCATGGCTTCGGTGATCTCGAAATCCGCGATCACGCCGTCTTTCAAGGGACGAATGGCAACAATGTTGCCAGGCGTGCGGCCGAGCATTCGCTTGGCTTCATTGCCGACGGCAAGGACGCGGTTGGTGCCCTGTTGCACGGCCACGACAGAAGGTTCACGCAGAACGATACCTTGGTCTTTTACGAAGACCAGAGTGTTGGCGGTCCCCAGATCAATGCCTATGTCGCTTGAAAAGAGTCCCAGAAGATTATCAAACATCGAATGTTATGGAAAAGTTGGAGGAGCGGCCGGTCGAGGAAGGCGGAACAGCCTTCGGCGACAGGTGATGCGCCAAAATGTTGGTTGGTAGGGGATGATTCATTTTGATCGAGACTGGCGTCAAGATTTAGTTTTTTTAAATTTGGGCAGCAATGGCGGCACCCATTTCGGCCGTGCCGACCAGGCGGGTTTCCGGCGTGTGGATGTCACCCGTCCGCAAGCCACTGGAAATAACAGACCTGACCGCTTTTTCGATGGCGGCGGCAGCATCCTCGCGACCGAGCGAAAACCGGAGCATCATGGCAGCGGAGAGGATTTGGGCAATCGGGTTTGCGATTCCCTTGCCAGCGATGTCGGGTGCCGTGCCGCCGCTCGGTTCATACATACCGAAACGGTTTGAACCGCCGGTGGATTCGCCAAGGCTGGCGCTTGGCAGCATGCCGAGGGATCCGGCGATCATGGCCATTTCGTCGCTCAGGATGTCGCCGAAAAGATTTTCCGCCAGGATCACATCGAAGGACTTGGGATTTTTAATGAGCTGCATGGCGGCGTTATCGACATACAGGTGCTTGAGCGTGATATCGGGATAGTCCCGCGCCACCTCGTTCACCACGCGGCGCCAGAGCACGCCGTTTTGAAGCACATTCGCCTTGTCGATGGAGGTGACCTCCTTGCGACGCTTGCGGGCGGCTTCGAAGGCGACCTTCGCAATGCGGCGGATTTCGCTTTCCCAATAAATCATCGTATCCACCGCGAAATCCTCGCCGTTCTCGCTTTTGATGTATTTGGGTTCGCCAAAATACAGACCGCCGGTGAGTTCCCGCACGCAGAGCACATCAAAGCCGCCTTCAACCAGGCGCGGGTGCAGCGGCGAGGAGTGAGTCAACTCAGGCAGGCAAATGGCCGGACGCAAATTCGCGAAGAGACCGAAGTGTTTGCGCAGCGGCAGGAGAGCCGCGCGTTCGGGTTGTTCGTTGGCAGGAAGGGATTCCCACTTCGGCCCGCCGACGGATCCGAAAAGAATGGCATCCGCCGCCTCGCAAGCGGCTATCGTCTCCGCAGGCAGCGCGCGGCCGCCGCCATCGATGGCGGCTCCGCCGACCAGCTTGTGATCGAATTCAAACTTGATGGAAAATTTTTTCGAGACCGCATCAAGGACGCGCAGCCCCTCGGTCATCACTTCGGGTCCGATTCCGTCGCCCGCCAAAACGGCGATGCGGAAGGTTTTTTCTGAATTCATGGCGGCAGGGTATATCTTTTGGCGTCGCCTGAATCAAGCGCGGCGACTTTTAGATGGCTTCAGGCCGCGTTTTTGCGGGATGTGTAGAGCGCGACGAGCGCCGCTCCGACCGCTTGCGAAAGCTCGCCCATGGTCGCCGGAACGATTTTCATGGTGCGGCGCTGCACGGGGAAAAGCCATGGTTCGGCGGCAGCGAGGATTCCACCGAGATATCGGGCGCGGAATTCCTCGGTCGTCGAATGCGGATCGATGAGTCCACCGCCGATCACCACAAACTCAGCATCCAACGCCATGGAAAGATTCGCCACATGGATTCCCAGCGCCTTGGCTTGAAAATCGAAAATCTCGAGCGCCAAGGCGTCGCCTTTTTGCGCAAGAGTGCGGAGCGAGAGCGTTTTTTCCTTCAGCGGCTTGTCGGAGCGGTGAAACTCATGGTCGGGATGCTTCGGTAGGAGATGCTCCAGATACTGAGCCAATCCAGAAATGCTCGCATAGGCTTCCACGCAGCCCCAGTCGCGACCGCAGCCGCATTTGAAAACAGGGAGGCCAAGCAATTGCAGCGGCGAAGGCATGTGACCCGCCTCCATGCCGGCCAGCGTGTCGCCCTCGAGCGGCAGGCCTTCGGGACTAATATATGCTCCTCCCAAACCAGAGCCTGGAGCAAGCATGATAACGCCAGCTTTTTTGTCGCCGCGCACTTTCGCAGCTTCGGCGACTCCGCCGTAGTTGCCGTCGTTTCCCGCCACGAGCGGGATTTTTCGGCCGGCGCGGCTTTCGATGGCGGCCGAGTAATCAGAAACAAAATTCCAACCCTCAAAGCTCGCGGGAAGGTTCGCTGTGCGGTCCAGCACGCCATAAGCAAGGTAAGGACCGGGAATCGCGAGCCCGACTCCTTTCACCTGATCCCAAGCAAGACTGTTTTCCGCGAGAAATTTTTCCACGCCCTCGATCCATCCATCGACCACGGCCTTGGTGCCGAGCTGGGCGTTTGTGGAACTCTGCGCGAGATTCAAAGTGACCGGCGTGCCGTCTTCGTAAACCCCGCAGGTCTTCGAGGTGGTTGCGCCGCTGTCCGTGCCGATAAAGATGGTTTTCATGGGATGGTGGGAAGGCGCTTTTTATCCAATGCCGAGCTAAAAGAAATGCCAATTTTGAAAATGTTCACAAATTCCAAATTCGCAGCACGCATCGCGTTGACAGCATGAAACCATTTGCTAAACCTTCCGCTCCATTTTATGGCAAAAACCACCAAGTCCACTAACAGCGCAGCCCCCAAAAAGGGCAAATATGTCTACACATTCGGAGCCGCAAAAGCCGACGGCGACGGAAAAATGAAATCCCTCCTCGGCGGCAAAGGAGCAAACCTCGCCGAGATGACCCGCATCGGCCTCCCAGTGCCTCCCGGCTTCACGATCACCACAGAGGTCTGCACTTATTTCTACGACAACAAAAAGACCTATCCGAAGGAACTCCAGTCCCAGATGGAAGCCGGCGTGCGAAACATGGAAAAAATCATGGGCACGAAATTCGGCGATGCCAAGGGCTTCCCTCTCCTCGTGGCCGTGCGCTCCGGCGCCCGCGACTCGATGCCCGGCATGATGGATACGATCCTCAACCTCGGCCTCAACGACGAGACCGTTAAGGCCCTCGCCACGGCCACCAAGAACGAGCGCTTCGCATGGGATTGCTACCGCCGCTTCGTTCAGATGTATGGCGATGTCGTGCTCGGAGTGCAAAAGCGCGAAGGCGAAGACCACGAGCCATTCGAAACCGTCATCCACGAATTCAAGCACGCGAAATACCACTCGGAAATTGTGGACAGCGAGCTCACTGCCGAAGACCAAAAGGAACTCGTCAAACTCTTCAAGGAACTCGTCAAAACCCGCACTGGAAAAACATTCCCGGCCAATCCTTGGGATCAGCTCAAAGGCGCCGTGGGAGCCGTTTTCAGTTCTTGGATGAATGACCGCGCGATCGTCTATCGCCGCAAATACAACATCCCCGCCGCATGGGGCACCGCCGTCAATGTGCAGGCCATGGTATTCGGCAATACCGGCGAAACATCCGGTTCCGGCGTGGCATTCACCCGCAACCCGGCCAATGGCGCCAACGAATTCTACGGCGAGTTTCTCATCAACGCCCAAGGTGAAGATGTCGTCGCCGGCGTGCGCACACCAGAGCCCGTCAGCAAGCTCCAGAAAGCGATGCCAAAATCCTACGCAGAACTCATGAAAGTCCGTGCCATCCTCGAGAAGCACTACAAGGACGTGCAGGACGTGGAGTTCACCGTGCAGGAAGGCAAACTGTTCATGCTCCAAACCCGCAACGGCAAGCGCACCGCCATGGCCGCGCTCAAGTTCTCGATGGACATGGTGAAAGAGAAGCTCATCGACTGGAAGACCGCGATCCTCCGCAACCCTGCGGATCAGCTCGACCAGCTCCTCGCTCCGGTATTCGACATCGCCGAAGCGAAAAAAGCCAAAGTTATCGCCACCGGCCTTCCCGCTGGCCCAGGTGCAGCTTCCGGCAAGATCTACATGAACGCCGAGCGCGCTGTCGAAGCCGCCGAGAAAGGTGAAAAAGTCCTCCTCGTCCGCACCGAGACATCGCCCGAAGACCTCCGTGGCATGATCGCCGCCGAAGGCATCCTCACCGCAAAAGGCGGCGTCTCCTCGCACGCCGCCCTCGTTGCCCGCCAGATGGGCAAGGTTTGCATCTGCGGCGCCGCTGCCCTCGAGATCGACTACAACGCCCGCACGGTCACCGTGAAAGGCGAAGTCTTCAAGGAAGGCGACTTCCTTTCGATCGACGGCACCGCCGGCAGCGTCTACGCCGGACAGCTCAAAACCTCGCCCTCCGAGATCATCACCGGTCTCATCGAAGGCAACAAAGCCGCTCTCAAAACCGAGAAGGTTAAAAACTTCAAGCAGCTCATGGATTGGTGCTCGAAAGTCACCAAGCTCGATGTCCGCACCAATGCCGACACGCCCGAGCAGACCGAAAATGCCATCGCATTTGGCGCAACCGGTATCGGCCTGACCCGCACAGAACACATGTTCTTCGAGGGAAACCGCATCGACGCCATGCGCGAGATGATTCTCGCCACCGACGAAGCAAGCCGCCGCGCCGGCTTGGCCAAGCTCCTGCCTTACCAGCGCGCCGACTTCACCGGCATCTTCAAAGCCCTCAAAGGTTTCCCGGCCACCATCCGCCTCCTCGACCCGCCGCTCCACGAGTTCCTGCCGCACACCAAAGAGCAGCAGATGGACCTCGCCCGCAGCATCGGCATGAAGGTGGAAAACATCATCCAGCGCGTTCACAGCCTGCATGAGTCCAACCCCATGCTCGGCCACCGCGGATGCCGCCTCGGCATCGCCTATCCAGAGATCACCGAAATGCAGGCCCGCGCCATCTTCGAAGCCGCTGCCGATGTGGCGAAGAAGAAGATCAAAGTGAAGCCCGAAGTCATGATCCCGCTCGTCGGCTTCAAGAAGGAACTCGACCTCCAAGTCGAAATCGTCCACCGCGTCGCCAAGGAAGTCATGGCCGAGAAGAAGATCAAGTTCGACTACCTCGTCGGAACCATGATCGAAGTGCCCCGCGGCGCCATCACCGCTGACGAAATCGCGCAGACCGCGCAATTCTTCAGCTTCGGCACAAACGACCTCACCCAGACCGCTCTCGGCATCAGCCGCGACGACATGGGAGCCTTCCTCGGCGCCTACACCGAAAACGAAGTCTTCAAGAAAAACCCATTCGCCAGCCTCGACCAAACCGGCGTCGGCGAACTCATGAAGATCGCCATCGAAAAAGGCCGCAAAACCAAGAAAGACATCAAACTCGGCATCTGCGGCGAACACGGTGGAGACCCCGACTCCGTCAAGTTCTGCCACCAGATCGGCCTCAACTATGTCAGCTGCTCACCGTTCCGCGTCCCCGTGGCACGCCTCGCAGCCGCCCAGGCCGCCCTCGAAGAAACCAAATAAGGTTTCCAGAAAATCCCACCGCCCGCGCGTCGCAAGACCGCGGGCGGTTTTTTTGCATCGAAACCGAGTTCAGCAGGATTAACCACAATCGAAAAGGCGGGGCCTTTGAGATAGAGCAACCGAAGGTTGGCCCGAAGGGCGAGCCGAGCGGGAGTGAGCGAGTCAAAGGACACGGAGAATAAGTTGTTTACACTTTCATCAGCATCCAATGCCTTGTGTAGTGTCCAACATCCCATAAGGCACTCCTGTGAATCTTTTCCATCCTATCAGCCTGTTTAAAAATCCGTTTTCAGATTGACGAAAACGAACCTCACCCCCACTTCACAAAAACCGCGCGACAGCGCGCCGCCCAACGGGAGGGTCATCGTCTCGCATGACCCATTTCTCAGCCGCGAAGCGGCGTTGAGTGCGATGGGATACATCCCCGATTCACAGCACCAGTCAACGCGCAAGTCGGCGAAGAATTGAGACGCATGCCTACCATCCTTCAAAATTAGCCCCACCCACAATCCATCATCCAAAATTTGCCTTCCCTTGTCACGCCGTAGCCGCGAATGCGGACCACTGCGGCGGCTCCGCCACTTACCCCCACACTAAAAAGCCTGTAATCTTGTCAAAAAATGCTTTCTGAATCGAAAATCCCATGCACAATAATAAGCGATTTTTATACTGAAAGCGAATTGCAGATTATTAATTATCAATAGTTAATGCATGACACCTTTTACAACTGCCGCTCATGGAAAGAGGCTGACTGAAAATTTCTTCAACGAATAAACAATGACAAGCATCCAACAACGAGCCGCTCTACAGCGGCAAATCTGGCAGATCGCCAACGACGTCCGCGGCTCGGTCGATGGCTGGGACTTCAAGCAGTATGTCCTCGGGACCCTCTTCTACCGCTTCATCAGCGAAAACTTCGCCGCCTACATCGAGGCCGGTGATCCAGACATCCACTACGCGGAGTTGGACGACAGCGTTATCACCCCGGAGATCAAGGACGATGCCATCAAGACCAAGGGCTACTTCATCTACCCGAGCCAGCTTTTTTCCAAGGTCCTTGCCACGGCGAACACCAACGAGAGCCTGAACACCGACCTCGCCGCCATCTTTTCGGCCATCGAGAGTTCCGCCAACGGCTACCCCTCGGAGCAGGACATCAAGGGATTGTTTGCGGACTTCGACACGACCAGTAATCGCCTGGGAAATACCGTCAAAGACAAAAACCTCCGCCTCGCTGCCGTGCTCACCGGCGTGGGAGACCTCGATTTCAGCGACTTTGAGGGCAGCCAAATCGACCTCTTTGGAGATGCCTACGAGTTCCTCATCTCCAACTATGCCGCCAATGCCGGTAAATCCGGTGGCGAGTTCTTCTCTCCACAGCATGTTTCCCGTCTCATAGCCCAACTGGCCATGCACAAGCAGACGAGCGTCAACAAGATCTACGACCCTGCCGCCGGTTCCGGCTCCCTGCTGCTCCAAGCCAAGAAACACTTCGACGCCCACATCATCGAGGACGGCTTCTTCGGGCAGGAAATCAACCACACCACCTACAACTTGGCGCGGATGAATATGTTCCTGCACAACATCAACTACGACAAGTTTAACATCCAGCTCGGCAACACCCTCACCGATCCCCACTTCCTTAGCGACAAGCCCTTCGATGCCATCGTTTCCAACCCGCCGTATTCCTTGAGTTGGATAGGCAGCGATGACCCGACGCTCATTAACGATGACCGCTTTGCCCCCGCCGGTGTGCTCGCCCCGAAGTCGAAAGCCGACTTTGCCTTTGTCCTCCACTCGCTCAGCTACCTTTCCGCGAAAGGGCGCGCCGCCATCGTCTGCTTCCCAGGCATTTTTTACCGGGGCGGTGCCGAGCAAAAAATCCGCAAATATCTGGTGGACAACAACTATGTAGAGACTGTCATCTCCCTCGCGCCCAATCTCTTCTTCGGCACCACCATCGCGGTCAACATCCTCGTGCTTTCCAAGCACAAACCCGACACCAAGACCCAATTCATCGACGCCAGTGCCCTTTTCAAAAAGGAGACGAACAACAATGTCCTGCTGGATGAGCACATCGAGCGGATCATGGAGGTCTTTGACAGCAAGGAAAATGTGCCTCATTTCGCCGCCTCCGTCGATCATACCACCGTCGCCGAAAAGGACTACAATCTCTCCGTTAGCACCTATATCGAAGCGAAAGACAACCGCGAAATCGTGGACATTGCCGCGCTCCATGCGGAACTGGCAAGCACCGTCGCCAAGATCGACCGCCTGCGGGCGGACATTGATGCCATTGTCACGGAAATCGAAGGATCAAAAACGAAGCCGGCTTGAACCGCTTCATTATGTCCGCCGGCCAATGGAAAGTATTCTTGTGAAGAAAAACGCAGAAATCACAGTTTTGAGCGAAACGGTTCGGGTGCAACGAATCGCCCAAGAGGATTTCATCTCGCTCACGGATATCGCTAAATTCAAGAACGCCGATGCTCCGGCAGACATCATCAAAAATTGGCTTCGTAGTCGCAGCACCATTGATCTGTTGGGACTCTGGGAAAAGCTCAACAACCCGGGTTTTAAACTGGTCGAATTCGACCAGTTTAGATTTGAAGCAGGAGAGAACGCATTCGTCCTCTCTCCCAAAAAGTGGATCGAAACCACGGGTGCGGTCGGTCTGATTTCCAAAGCAGGCCGTTACGGCGGCACCTTTGCCCACCGGGACATCGCCTTCGAGTTCGCCTCATGGGTGTCCGTGGAATTCAAGCTTTACCTGATTAAGGAGTTCCAGCGCCTCCAGGAAGCCGAGCAAAAGCAACTGGGCTGGGATGTGAAGCGCAACCTCACCAAGATCAACTACCGCATCCATACCGATGCCATACGCGCCCACCTGATCCCGCCGGAACTCAGCGGAAAACAAATGAGCCTGATCTATGCCAGCGAAGCCGATGTCCTGAACATGGCACTCTTCGGCATGACCGCAAAAGACTGGCGCGATGCGAATCCCAGTGAAAAAGGCAACATCCGGGACCAGGCCAACGCCTCCCAACTCGTCTGCCTCGCCAATCTGGAAAATTTAAACGCCCTCTTCATCAGCGAAGCCATGCCACAACCACTCCGCCTGCAAAAACTCAACCGTATTGCGATTGAGCAAATGGAAATTCTCACCGCTGAATATAGCCGCCAACTTTTGGGGGAAGGAGGCCAAGCATGAGCGACCTGATCCTCTACACCACCGAAGATGGGAAAACCCAAATCGACTTGCGCCTGCAAGACGGCACCGTGTGGCTCACCCAGCTCCAGATCGCCGAGCTATTTCAGGCCACAAAACAAAACATCTCACTCCATCTGATCAATATCTTTGAGGATGGAGAACTGAACCAAGAGGCAACTGTCAAGGAATCCTTGACAGTTCAAACGGAGGGCGCTCGCGAGGTGAAACGCACTCTCACCCTCTACAATCTGGACGTGATCCTGGCCGTCGGTTACCGCGTTCGCTCTCCCCGTGGGGTCGAGTTCCGGCGTTGGGCCTCCACGGTTCTCAAGGAGTATCTGGAGAAAGGCTTCGCCCTGAATGACGAGCGCCTGAAGAATCTGGGGGGCGGCCACTACTGGAAAGAGCTGCTTGCCCGCATCCGCGACATCCGCTCCAGCGAGAAAGTGATGTATCGCCAAGTCCTCGACCTCTACGCCACCGCCACTGACTACCATCCCAGCAGTGAGGAGAGCCTGAATTTCTTCAAGATGGTGCAAAACAAGCTGCACTACGCCGCCCACGGCCACACCGCCAGCGAGGTGATCTACCTCCGCGTGGACGGCACCAAGCCCTTCGCCGGACTCAGCACCTTCAAAGGCAGCCAGCCCACTCAGGCCGAGGCCATGATCGCCAAAAACTACCTCAGTGAGCAGGAACTCCGCGTCCTGAACAATCTCGTTTCCGCCTACTTCGACCTGGCGGAACTCAACGCCATCGAACAGCGCGAAATGCGCATGGCGGATTATGTGCGTGAACTCGACTCGATCTTGAAATCCACCGGACGCCGATTGCTCGACAATGCCGGCACGGTCTCCACCACCCGGGCTCAGGAGAAGGCCAAGCGGGAATTGCAACGATACAAAGCCATCACTCTGGATCAGGTTGAAACGGACTACCTGAAAACCATCTCATCACTGGAAAAACAGGCGAAAAAGGAGAGCAGGAAGAAAGGAGGCAAGCATGAGTGAAATGAGCTACATGGAAAAACTGCTCGATGGGGTGGAGGTGGAGTGGAAGGCGCTGGGGGAGGTGGGTGAACCTAGGCGAGGGAAAAGACTTGTTCGGAGTCAACTTCAAGAAACAGGAAAATACGCCGTTTATCAGAACAGCATGAAACCTCTTGGCTACTACGAAGAGGCAAATGTCCAAGGTGATATAACCTTCCTCATTTGTGCAGGCGCAGCCGGTGAAATTGGCTACTCTGCCACTGGTTTTTGGGCGGCTGACGATGTCTATTATTTTGCAAGAAACGATCAGGTTAATAGCAAGTTTCTGTATCACTTTCTACTCACAAAGCAGTCTCTCATTTATTCACATGTTCGCAGAGCTAGTATTCCACGCCTATCCAAGTCGGGGTTCGAAAAAATCCAAATCCCCATCCCGCCCCCGATAGTCCAAAAAGAAATCGTCCGCATTCTGGACGCGTTCACCGAGTTGACCACCGAGTTGACCACCGAGTTGACCACCGAGTTGACCAACCGAAAAAAACAATACAACCACTACCGCGACCAATTGCTCAGCTTTGAAGATGGGGATGTGGAGTGGAAGACATTGGGGGAGGTGGTGAAGATCAAAACGGGTGCTGCGGTGAATAAAGACGTGATCGCTTCCAATCCAGGGCCTTACCCTGTGATCAACAGTGGGAAGGAGCCACTCGGCTACCTCGATCAATGGAACACCGACAGAGATCCAATCGGCATAACTACGCGAGGAGCCGGAGTTGGATCTGTCACTTGGCAGGAAGGAAAATATTTCCGAGGTAATCTGAATTATTCCGTGACGATCATAGACGAAACGGAGCTTCACCTCAGATTTTTCTACCACCTGCTGCATCATATGCAGCGGGAAATTCAAGCACTCTGCACCTTTGATGGGATTCCGGCACTCAACGCAGGAAACCTAAAAGAGCTCAAAATCCCCATCCCACCACTCGCCGAGCAAGCCCGCATCGTCGCCATCCTCGACAAGTTCGACACCCTCACCCACTCCATCAGCGAGGGCTTGCCGCGTGAGATCGAGCTGCGGCAGAAGCAATACGAGTATTATCGTAATCTGCTGTTGAGCTTCCCGAAACCTGAAGAAGGAACCACGAAAAGCACGAAAAGCACAAAATGAATCACTAGATAGATGAAGTATTTTATCCCCCAAAACCTTTCGTGTTTTTCGTGCCTTTCGTGGTTAAAAATTTAACCACCCAAAGAAAATAGATATGACAGAAGAAATTATTTACAAAGAGGAGTGTTATCAGATTCAGGGAGCTATTTTTGAGGTGTATCGTGAGATGGGAAGTGGATTTCTGGAGGCTGTTTATCAAGAATGTCTGGAGAAAGAGCTTCGCTTGAAAAGCATTCCATTTTTTGCGCAGAAAGAACTACCTCTGAACTACAAAGGAGAAAAACTTAGCCAGACTTATCAGCCAGATTTGATTTGTTACGGAAAAATCATCGTGGAGCTCAAAGCGGTCAAAGAGATTGGGCCAGAACACAAAGCCCAAGTCATCAATTATCTAAAGGCGTCAGGACTTAAACTTGGCTTGCTCGTCAACTTCGGCGCCTACCCCAAAGCAACCATCATCCGCTTGGCACTTTAGATGAATCACACATAAAACACGAAAAAGACAAAATATAGAATTCTAAAAAAATTCATCAGAAATGACCTGCCCAATTCCTGTTAAATTTCAAAACTTTCGTGTTTTTAGTGCCTTTCGTGGTTAAAAACTCTTCATCATCATGACCGAAACCAAAACCATCGCCGAGACGAACCGCTTCATCGTTCTTGACCGCTACGACAAGGACATGAAGCTGGCGGAGAGCTACCAGAGCGAAGACGCCTTGGAGCGGGAGCTGATTCGAGATCTGGAAAACCTGGGCTACACCTTCGAGCGTGAGCTGAACACTCCTGCAAAACTCCTCGCCAACGCCCGCACCCAGCTCCAAGCCCTCAACAACATCCAGTTTACCGAGACCGAGTGGACGCGCTTCGTCGAGACCTACCTCGATCGCCCAAGCGACCACATCGTGGAAAAAACCCGCAAGATCCACGATGACTACATCCACGATTTCGTTTTCGACGACGGGCACATTCAGAACATCTACCTGCTCGACAAGAAGAATGTGCTGCGAAACACCTGCCAAGTCATCCGGCAGTTTGAGCAAAGCGGCAGCCAGGCCAATCGCTACGATGTGACCATCCTCATCAACGGCCTGCCGCTCGTGCAAGTGGAGCTGAAAAAGCGCGGCGTCGCGATTCGGGAGGCCTTCAACCAGGTTCACCGTTACAGCAAGGAGAGCTTCAATAGCGAGAATTCGTTGTTCAAATTCCTGCAATTGTTCGTCATCACCAACGGCACGGACACCCGCTACTTCGCCAATACCACCCAGCGCAATAAGAACAGCTTCGACTTCACGATGCATTGGGCAACGAAGGACAATTTCTTGATCAAGGATTTGAAGGACTTCACCGCGACCTTTTTCGAGAAGCGCACCCTGCTCAAGGTAGTGCTCCACTATTCGGTCTTTGATGTGAGCCATACCCTGCTGGTGATGCGTCCCTACCAGATCGCCGCGACTGAGCGCATCTTGCAAAAGATCGTCAGCTCGCATGAGGCGAAAAACTGGAGCAAGCCGGAAAGCGGTGGCTATGTCTGGCACACTACCGGCTCCGGCAAGACGCTGACCAGCTTCAAAGCGGCACGCTTGGCCACGGAACTGGACTTCATCGACAAAGTGTTTTTCGTCGTGGATCGCAAGGATCTGGATTACCAGACGATGAAGGAATACCAGCGATTCTCGCCAGACAGCGTGAACGGCTCGGACAGCACCGCCGCCCTCAAGCGCAACCTTCAGAAAGACGACAACAAGATCATCGTCACCACCATCCAGAAGCTCAACAACCTGATGAAGACCGAGGCCACGCTCCCGGTTTACGGCCAGCAGGTGGTGTTCATCTTTGATGAGTGCCACCGTAGCCAGTTCGGCGAAGCCCAGGCCAACCTGCAAAAGAAGTTTAAGCGGTTCTACCAGTTCGGTTTCACTGGCACGCCCATTTTCCCGGAAAACGCCAGCGGGGCGGAGACCACCGCCAGCGTGTTCGGCCGCGAGTTGCACTCCTATGTCATCACCGATGCCATCCGCGATGAGAAGGTGCTGAAGTTCAAGGTGGACTACAACGATGTGCGCCCGCGTTTCAAGGCCGTCGAAAGCGAACAGGACACCGACAAGCTCAACGCCGCCGAGAACCGACAAGCCCTGCTGCACCCGGATCGCATTAAAGAGATCAGCCAATACATCCTCAACAACTACCGCCAAAAGACTCACCGCCTGCAAGCAGGCGGCAAGGGCTTCAACGCGATGTTCGCCGTCAGCAGTGTGGATGCGGCGAAACAATACTACGAGACATTCAAAACGCTCCAAAAAGACAACGAGAAGCCGATCAAGGTGGCGACGATTTTTTCCTTCGCCGCCAATGAGGAGCAGGAAGCCATCGGCACCATTCCTGACGAAAGCTTCGAGGTTTGTGCCATGAACAGCAGCGCCAAGGAGTTTCTGAGCGCAGCTATTGCCGACTACAACGCCTTTTTCAAAACCAACTTCGGTGTCGATAGCAATGGCTTCCAAAACTACTACAGGGATCTAGCGCAGCGGGTAAAGCGGCAGGAAGTGGACTTGTTGATCGTGGTCGGCATGTTTCTCACCGGCTTCGATGCGCCGACGCTCAACACCTTGTTTGTCGATAAAAACCTTCGTTATCACGGTTTAATCCAAGCTTACTCCCGCACCAACCGCATCTTTGATGCGACGAAGACCTTCGGAAACATCATCACCTTCCGCGATCTGGAGCAGGCGACCATCGATGCGATCACTTTGTTTGGGGATGCCAATACCAAGAATGTTGTCCTGGAGAAGAGCTACAAGGAATACATGGAAGGCTTCATCGAAGTGGCCACTGGTGAAGCGAGGCGAGGTTTTGTCGAGGTCGTCGCGGAGCTAAAAGATCGTTTCCCCGATCCGGCAGCCATCGAGAAAGAGGCCGATAAAAAGGCATTCACCAAACTCTTTGGGGAATACCTGAAGATTGAAAACGCGCTCCAGAATTTTGATGAATTCGTCAGCCTGAAAGCCCTGCAAAAAGTGGATCCCAATGATCCAGAGGCCGTCGAAGCGTTCAAGGCGCAGCGCTATCTGAGCGACGAGGATCTCGATAAACTCAAAGCGACGGATATTCTACCGGAGCGCAATGTTCAGGATTACCGCTCCACCTACAACGACATCCGCGATTGGCTTCGCCGCGAGAAAAGTGCCAAGGAAAAGCAGGAGTCCAAGGTGGATTGGGATGATGTGGTATTTGAAATCGACCTGCTCAAATCGCAGGAGATCAACTTAGATTTCATCCTGGAGCTGATTTTTGAAAAGAACCAGAAGGTCAAAGACAAGAGTGCCTTGATCGAAGATGTGCGCCGAGTGATCCGTGCTAGCCTGGGCAACCGCGCCAAGGAGAGTCTGGTGGTCGATTTTATCAACCAAGCTGATCTTGATCTGTTCCGGGACAAAGCGAGCATCATTGAAGCCTTCTTTGCCTACGCCCAAGCGGAGCAAAAGCGCGAAGCCGAAACGCTCATCCAAACAGAAAGCCTCAATGAAGATGCTGCCAAGCGCTATCTCCTCACCTCGCTGAAGCGGGAATACGCCAGCGAGAAGGGCACCGAACTCAACAGCATCCTGCCCAAGATGAGTCCACTAAATCCCAAGTATCTCACTATGAAGCAAAGCGTTTTCCAGAAAATCGCCGCTTTTGTTGAAAAGTTCAAAGGCGTAGGTGGGGAGGTTTAAGAATTGGCCTCGCATTTTGACGCGCTGGGTTTGGCAGAGTTGCCGCAGTGTCATCGCTATGAGATGCAGATGCCGACGAGGACGTCGGCGTTCCAGTCGAGAACTTTCTCCGTGTCTTGTGTCTCCGTGAGAGGCTTGCGCCGCAGGCGATGTGGTGGAACCGCCGTGGCGTTTGAGCTTGGTTTAAAAAAGCTAAAAAAGGTCATTGCATGATATCATCCGTGATGTCATTTTTGACGAGTGGAGATTGTGCAGGATACAAATGTTTTCGTCTCAGCGCTGAGGTCGCAGGATGGAGCGAGCGCTGCTGTTTTGGATCGTTGCCTGGCTTTGATTGATCAAGCGTATCTGGGGGCTTCCCTTTACTTGGAATACGAGGAATTGATCTCGCGCGACAGCGTGTGGGAGGGTGTTCCGGTATCACGTGAGGAGCGGGAGATGTTGTTCGACGATTTTTGTGCCGCAGCCCGATGGCAGAGAGTTTATTTCCTATGGAGACCGAATCTACCAGACGCCTCGGATGACCATGTGATGGACCTGGCCGTGGCCTGTGGGGTCGAGCATTTGGTGACGCACAATTTGCGAGACTTCCAACGCGGCGAGCTTCATTTTTCCCTGCCCGAAGTGGTGACTCCCCTGCAACATTTAGAAAAAAATCGATGAAAACCATTCCCTATCGTTGCGATGAATCGCGGCACAAAGCCCTGCTCGGCGCGGCCAAGGCGTCCGGCACGAGTGTGCAAAGGCTTTTTGACAATTTTGTGACCCATGTCCTTGCGGAGCGCCAACTGGAAGCCCGCTTTGCATCGCGTCAAAATCGAGGGAATCCGGAGCGGGGTCGTCGTTTGCTGGCGGAGATCAGACAACGGGTGTCGTAGAAAGTCAGAGCCAGAAGGTTCATAATTTCCCAAGGGTCGGTCCCGCGTATTGGCGCATTTTTTAGCCGAGTTTCCGAGTTGCTGCAGTGACATTGCTATGAGGTGCTGATGCCGACGAGGGCGTTGGCGTTCCGGCCGAGAAGTTTTCTCCGTGTCTTGTGTCTCCGTGAGAGGCCTGCGCCGCAGGCGATGTGGTAGAAACGCCGTGGAGATTATGCCGCATTTTTCTCGGCTTTCACCTCAGAAATGGATTGCGTTCCGTGCTGTTCTGAATAAAAATGTAATGCGTTCCATAAATTAATGAATCCGCAGATTTTTGAATTGAGTCGTCAAATGGTGAGGCAGACTCATCGTCCGTTTCGCCGGTATCTCATGGAGCGAGACCCGTTCGTTAGTCGTTGCACGATGATTACCGGACAAAGAGGTGTCGGAAAAACCACCTGTCTGGTTCAGCATCTCGTGGATTGCTATCCGGACTATGCTTCCTCAATGCGATGCCTGTATCTGCCTGCTGACCATTTTGTAGTGGCTCAACAGCCACTCTATGAGATCGCAACGGATTTTTGCAATGGGGGCGGCGAGTTGCTCTGTCTGGATGAAGCTCACAAAAACCCGAATTGGTCGCGTGATCTCAAAAGCCTCATCGATACACTGCCATCGCTTCGCGTGGTTGCGTCCGGGAGTTCCATGTTGCAGTTACAGAAAGGAAGCCACGACTTGAGCAGGCGGGTTTTAATCAATCGCCTCGAAGGCCTTTCCTTCCGGGAATATCTGGCGATTTACCATGGCCACGACAACTCGCCGATTGGTCTCTCCGAGATCATTGGAGGTCACGAAATCGAAGCACCTCGCATCGCGGAAGATCTGCGGGCCAAGGGGCTGCATGTCCTGGCGGAATTTCGCGAGTATCTGGCTTGGGGTTTCTACCCTTTTTTTCTTCAATTTGCTGATAAGAAATCGTTTCACATTGCCCTTGAGCAAAGCATTCATGCGGTGATCGAAAGCGACTTGCCGGCGATCTACCCAGCAATGACAGGCAATAGCATCGCACGAATCAAGCGGCTTCTCTCGGCTTTGGCCGCGAATGTGCCTTTCACGCCGGATCTCAATAAACTCAGAGATCTTCTGGGCATTGGTGACGACCGGACCCTCAAGGATTATATGCAATGCCTTCAGGATGCTGGACTCATAATGGCAATCACTAAAGCAGGAAAGGCGTTGCGAACTATGGAAAAGCCGGATCGCATTTACCTCGGGGATCCCAATATTGCCCATGCACTTGCGGCAACCAGTGACCCTGATTTAGGGGCTTTGAGGGAGACCTTTTTCTGCCGAATGGTTTCTTCTGCGCACCATGTGGCATCCGGCAACAAAGCCGATTTTCTTGTGGATGGAAGCCTAACTGTGGAAGTTGGCGGCAAGAACAAAGGGCATGAACAAATTATTGGAAAAGAAAACGCCTGCCTTGCCTTGGATGATCTGCCTGTTGGCTCGGGGAATCGTATACCACTTTGGCTCTTTGGTTTCTTGTATTGATTTTCACAAATGTGTCAGTTTTGGGGTCAGAGAAGTCCCGTGTATTGACGCATTTTTTAGCCGAGTCTCCGAGTTGCCATACTTGTCTTGCTCTGCGGTGCTGTTGCCGACGAGGACGTCGGCGTTCCGGTCGAGAACTTTTCTCTGTGTCTTGGTGTCTCCGTGAGAGGCTTGCGCCGCAGGCGATATGGTGGAACCGCCCTGGAGATTCTGCCGGATTTTTATCGGCTTTCAGCCCAGAAATGGATTCACTACCCTTGCTGAGCCCTCTGACCGCGGCATGGTGCTTTAGCGAAGCCAACGAGGACATTGGCGCTCCCATGCCAACCGTAAGATTGCGAAATCTATTCATTTCAAGCCAAGAATTCATGCAATTAATATAAAAAGAATGACTTGCTTTATTGAATAGATATTTTAATCTATTCACATGAGCGAACTCGTTTCAAAAATTCGCCTGCAGTTTCTTTCCCGAGGTGTGCTTGGGGCTCGAGATTTGGCGGAGGCTTTGAAGGTGAGCCAACCGACGATTTCACGGGCATTGTGCAGCATGGACGCGTCTCTTGTGCGGATCGGGTGCGGGCCAACGACGCGCTACGGGTTGGCTTCGCCGATTGGCGATCGAGGGCATTTCTGGCCGCTCTACCTGATCGATCCCCTTGGCGCTCCCAGAGAAATCGGCGTTCTGCATTCGCTTGCCGGTCCCGCTTGGTGGCTGGAATCAACATCCGGCCTTCCTTGGCAGTCGCTGACCGGCAGCGAATTTTCGGATTCCGTTTTTCCCGGCCTCCCTTGGTTTCTCGACGATTTACGCCCCCAAGGCTTTTTGGGGAGAGCGTTCGCACGAAGGCATGGAACCTTGCTTGGCGTCGGAAACGATCCCGTCAACTGGTCTGAACGCGCGGTTGCCGAATCCCTCTTGAGGTTCGGCGGTGACCTTCCGGGTGGTTTTGTCCTCGGACGAGAGGCCCTCGCAGGGGCGCTTCAGTCGTTTCACCATGAGACGATTTCGGTGGACTCGCGAAAGGAAGACTACCCTCGTCTCGCCGCAGAGGCTCTGGCGGGTGGATTGCCAAGATCATCCGCAGGCGGGGAACAACCGAAATTCACGGCAACTGTCCAAAAACATGATGGCCCACATTCCGTCATCGTGAAATTTTCTCCGCCCCTCTCAACACCCGAGGGTGAACGCTGGGCGGATTTGCTCGCGGCCGAGGCGATGGCATCGACCGTCCTGGCCGATGCAGGCTTCCATGCTGCAGAAATCGATTGGATTGATGCTGGTGGCAGGCGATTTCTTGAGGTCACACGCTTTGACCGCACGCAAAATGGAGGCCGTGTTCCCTTTGTCTCTCTGAGTGCGCACGACGCGGCCTTTTTTGGAGAAATGAACACTCCTTGGAGCGATGCGGCCGAGCGGCTTCATTCGGGGGGCTGGCTACAAAGGAGGGATGCAGACAGGCTAGCCTCGCTGTGGCGCTTCGGCCGTCTGATTGCGAATACGGATATGCATTATGGGAATGCGGCCCTCATCCTCTGCGAGCGGCTGCCTCTCCAGCTTGCCCCGGTTTACGACATGTTGCCCATGGCCTACCGCCCCGGCGCTGAAAACATGATGCCCGGACTCTCCGATGACGCGCTCGCCGTGGCCCGCTCGGAGATCGCCGCGACACCGGAACGCGAACTCGCCGCAAAATTTTGGAGGCATGTCTCGAACGCCGCACAAATCTCGGAATCATTTCGAAAAATCGCCAGCGCCCATGCCGCCGCACTTTTAGGCTGAAACTTCCAACGGCCGGCCCACCGTGTTAGGAGGGCTCAACGGTAAAGATGGCGGTGAAACGGCTGATAGTATCGGTGCTTGTTGTAGTATCTCTGGTTTGAGTAGAAGCCCCTGTCGGGGTAGGCATTCACTCCTTGGATGTATTGCAGGCTTCCTCCATAGAGGTATTTCCCATTGAACATGTATCGACTGTTATAAAACCGGTCGATGTAGTGGAACCGACCGCTTTCGTAGCGTCCGCCGGTGTAATAACTGCCATTCCAAAAGTAGGCGTTCCCCGTGTAGCCGCTTGGAATCGAGGACACCCCGCCGTCAGGAAGGACTTTTCCAAAGGGATATTCGCTGAATGTGCACGAGACCAAGAATCCCGCGAGCGCGAGCAGCGCGATTTTAAGCAGAGAGCGCATTTTCAGGATTTTCGCAGAGCACTCAGAACGGCGTCGGACAACACCATCACACCCGCAACCGCCAAAAGGAAAAAAACGATAGTTCTCATAGTCCGAAAGTCGCCAGGCAAAGAGGTGACTGCCATGGAGAATTTGCCCCAGCAGATCGGATAAAAACGACGAAATCGTAACATGGAATCGCTTTGGTCACACCGGGGCGGCTGGTTATTAGAAACGCGCTTTCAAGCCCACTTTCACAATGCCGCGCTTCGTCACTCAGATCGCAAGAATGGCCGCCGCTCTTTGGATCGTATCGCATTCGGCTGAGGCGCAGAGCGCGAAAAAACAGGAGCCTCCGGTAGCAACCGCCGGCCTGACAGCAAACGAGTTGTTCGAGCAGGCGCGGACATTGTTCAACCAAAAGAACTACAAGGACGCGCTGGAAGCCTACCTGAAATTCAAAGCCGAATTCAGCACATCCCCCGATGCCTCAAAAGCGCTGCAAGAGTCGCTTTACCCGCTCGCGATGTGCTTTGTGCAGCAGAGTCGCTTTGCCGAAGCGGTTCCCGCCATCACAGAAGCGCTGGAAGCAAAACCTCCTCTCTCTCCGCAACAGGTTCAGGAGCTCACCTTCTGGGTGGGAACTGCCAACCTTCAAATCCAAGATCACGCCGCCGCTCGTGCCGCGTTGGAAAAATTCATCGCTCTCTTCCCGCCGGGAGCTGAAAAAAATCCCCTCACGATCCGCCAGAATCCTGCTGCGGCGCGACTCAGCGAGGCCCGCATGCTGGTCGGCACTTCTTGGATTCTGGAACAAAAATATCGCGAAGCGGCGGATTACTACGCGGCCCTGAAACCCTCACTCAGCCAGGAAATACGGGGTCGTGCGGTCATTTACCAACTCCACGCGCTGCTGCAACTCGGAGACAACGACGCCGCCATGGCGGTGGTGAACGAGGAATTTCCCCGCATGCAGGACATCCCTCAACTCATCTCCTTTCAAACCCTCACACTGCAACTGGGGAATCGCTGGCTCGAGAACGGAGAGTTTCGAAAAGCCATCATCTGCCTTCAGCGCGTCTGGCCGCGCGAGCGATTGCTCAAGCACCAAGCGGCGCGCCTGGAGGAATTGCGAACACGGCAGGCCGCGGTCGGCGCCACGGACGACTCCTACCAGAAAATCCTCTACACGCGTCTGGTAAACGAAGTCCAACGCGAGATGGAAAACTTCCAGAAAATCGAGAACTTCGACACGGCCCTGCGATTTCGTCTGGCCGTCGCTTATCTTCAAATGAAGCGCCATCGCGAGGCGGCGCTCAGCATGTCCGCCATGCTCAAGGAACTTCCGCCGGACAACTTGACCGAACAGGCCGCTATCAATGTCGTCCGCTGCTGGAGTGCTTTGGAGGATTGGCCCCAAACCATCGAGGCCGCGAAGGATTTCACACTCAAGTTTCCCGAGTCACCTCTCCTGCCGCAGGTCTATCTCATGCAAGCCGAGGCCCTGCAATCAAGCATCCGCTACGAAGAGGCCGCAAGCGCCTTCGAGGAGATCGCCAAGCGTTTTCCAAACTCCGAATCCGCCCCGAGGGCAACTTTCCTCAAAGCTTTCTCGCTGCTTCAGGCGGAAAAAAACGCTGACGCCGCAAAGGCATTCGAAGACTTCCTGACGAGATATCCGAAGCACAGCCTCGCTGACAGCGGCGCCTACTGGCTCGGCATGACCTACTCGTTCGACAAGCAGTTTGAGAAATGCCGCGAACTGATGGATGCCTACCTGCAAAAGCATCCCAAGGGCCTGCATCGAGGCTCGGCCGTCTTCCGCAAAGCCTATTGCTCTCAACAGCTCGAACGATACGGCACAGCGGTCGATGAACTCCACGACTACCTCGAAAAATTCCCCGGCGAGCCCGAAAACAGCGAGGCCCGCGTCCTGCTTGGCAACGCCCTGATGAACGAGGGCTTCGTCCCGGAAGGGATCGAAGTCTTTCAGCAGATTCCCGCAACGGACACGAAACCCTACGAAGAGGGAGTCTTCCGAACTGCCGAGGCGCTCAAGCTTCTTGAGAAATATGAAAATTACCGCGACCTCATGCAGGATTTCGCCAAGAACCACCCTCGCTCGCCACGGGTTGCCGAGGCGATTGCGAATCTGGGCTGGTATTACCGAAAGCAAGAGAAACCCGCAAAAGCCCGCGAAATCTACTGGCAGGCGATCCGAGACCACGGCAACGACCCCGAAATCCGCTCGGTGGACGACCTCTTCCCCTCGCTCACCCGCCTTTACAGGGGACCTGCGGAGTCCGCCGAATACCTCGCACTCCTCGGCGATCTGCTCGCCGAAGCAGGCACCGAGAAAAAGGACACCCTTCGCATGCGTCTTCTACACGCCCAAGCGCAGACGCTGAAAAAATCCGATCCCAAGCGCTTCCAGGCCCTCCTGGTCGAGGCGGCGACCTTGGCCGATGTGCGCGAGGCCAATCCCGCTCTGCTCGTCGATTTTGGCAATGCCCTGCTGGAGTCCGGCCAGACGAAGCGAGGCGAGGAAATGCTACGCGACGCTCTGCGATGGAACCCCCGCGCAATGCAAAAAGACCGCATTCTTGCCGCGCTCGGGGAACTGGAATTGAAGAATGGCAACGAAAAGGCCGCGCTGGATTGGTTTAACCGCTTCGAACGCGAAAATCTTGGCACCCAACTCTTCGCCCCCACGATGCTCTCCAAGGCCAAGCTCCTCCAGAAACGCGGACGCCTTGCCGAGGCGCGGAGGGTTCTCGAAGAGGTGCTCAAAAATGACGCTACATCCGGCGAGAGCAAGGCCGAGACACTTTGCCTCATCGGCGACCTGCACATGGCCGAGGAGAATCCCAAACTCGCCATTCCCTACTACCAGCGCGTTTACCTCATGCACGGCCGCTGGAGACCATGGGTGGCCCGCGCCTACGCGCGCAGCGGCGAGGCATTTGAAAAAATCCAGGACTCCACCGCAGCCCGCCGCACCTACAGCGAGTTCCTCTCCAAAACCGAGCTCGAGGATTTTCCGGAATCGAAAACCGCCCAAGCTCGTCTGCAGGCCCTTGGCGGGCCTCTACCTTCAAAATCCGGTGAAAAAACAAACCCGTCGGAGGAGTCACCCGAACAAGGATGAAACGCACACTCCTCATCCTTCTCGCCGCGACATCCATCGTCCACGCGCAGGATGTGCTCGAAATGAAAGCGGGCAACCGCCGCGTCGGGAAAATCATTTCAGCGGATGAGAAATTCATCTGCTTGCAACTCGATATCCCGGCACAGTCGGGATCCGCTCTACAGGCGGCTCCGTCCATCGCCTTGCCGAGAAATGATGTTCAAGCGATCGATTTTGCAATCGATACAAGCCGCGACAGAGTCGTCCACTCCGCAGCGATTCAGGACATTCCCGCACTCGAACAGCATTGGGAAAATTTCCGCCCCTGGCTCGATTTTCCCCGCTCCCCTTCGGCATCCATCGGCTCTGCGCTCGGAAACGCCCTGCTGGCAACCAAAGAACGAAAGAATGCCGACAGGGCACTCGAGTTGTTCACGCTCATAGAAGAAAAGGCGTGGCAGGCATCGGACAAGGCCCGCGCCCGCGAGGGACGCCTCCGCGCCATGACCGCCACGGGCAAGGCAGCAAAAGCCATCGAAGAGGCCAAAACACTCGCTGCTGAAACAGAGGACCCCGAAATCCTCATCGAAGCGAACTACCTCATGGCCCAAGCTGCGGAAAAATCCCTGCGCGCCTTCCTGAAGGAAAATCCCCGCTGGGACATCGACCCCGCCGTGATCGACGAGCGCCACCAACTGCACCGACGGGCGCTGGAGCTTTACCTCTACCCGTCACTTTTCTTTGGCACAAACAACGAGAAAGCCGCCCGAGGCCTCTGGGGAGCCGTGGGAATCTATCGCACCAGCGACGAGACCCAACTGGCCATCGAAACCTCCCGCGACATCCTCGCCTTTTATCCGGCAACGCCGGAAGCCGAGCAGGCGCGGACTTATCTCGCCTCACTCAAGCCCGATCAACTCGCCGTGGATTGGGAAACCGAAGCCAAAAAGGAGCTGCAGGCGGGAACAGCTCCAAGCCAAGCACCCCCGACCGCCGAACCATCACCATCCCCGCAGCAAACGCCAAAGCCCGCCAAAGAAAAAAAGAAGAAGCCGAAAGACTCATGAAAAACATCCACAAAACACTCCTCGCATCCGCACTCCTCGCCATAGCCGTGGTTTCCGCCGCACCGCCCGCACACGCCGAAGACAAGCAGTCCCAGCCCGCTGCGGCCAAGCAACCGAAGGACAAAACACTCCTCGACACCTTCTACGCCGGCGGCGCGCTCATGTGGCCGCTCCTCGCCTGCTCGATCGGCACAGCGGCCGTGGCTGTGTATTGCCTCCTACAGATCAACAGCAGAAAAATGCTCCCCCATGCCCAGGCCGAAGCGATTGGCCAATTCATGCAGGTGCGGGACGCATCCTCCGCCTACTCGCTCTGCCACTCCCAGCCGAATGTTTTCGCCAACACGATGGCGGCGGCCTTGCTCAAGGTGAACTTCGAACGCGACCTCGCCAACAAGGTCTCCATGGAGCAAGCCGCCAGCGAAACCCTCGCCAACGAGGAAACCAAGCTCAACCTCTGGGTGAACTACCTCAATGTCTTTGCCACCATCGGCCCGATGCTGGGCCTCCTCGGGACAGTCACAGGCATGATCGCCAGCTTCGACATGCTGGCCGCCGGTAAATCCGAACCCGCCGACCTCGCAGGCGGAATAGGCGAGGCCATGATCACCACAGCCGGCGGACTGTTCGTCGGCATCCCTGCCATGTTCCTGTATTTCTATTTCCGGAATCTTCTCCAAATCAACATGGCGAATATCCAGAAACGAGTCACCTTCATGCTCGATCTCCTCAGCGGCGAAATCAAAATCGAGTCCGCCGACTACGCGCACGCCCCGGAATAACCCCACGCGCCACGCCCCATGAAGCTCGCTAAAAAACAAGAGGACGAAATCGGTTTTCAACTCGCGCCGATGATCGACATGACATTCCTCCTGCTCATTTTTTTCATGGTGACGACCAAGATTTCCAAGGAGCAGGTGAATGTGGAAATCAAGCTCCCCACCGCCGCAAACGCCTCGATACCGGATGATCTTTCAAACCGCGACATCATAAGCATCGACAAGGACGGCACCTACTACATCGGCCAAACCCCTGCCGATAAAAAGCAACTCACTACCCACCTCAAGGAGCGCTTCAAGGTCACCCCTCCCCTCCGCCTCTATGTCCGCGCCGACAAAAACACGCCCGGAAAACAGATCAAGGAACTTATGCGCATAGCCAGCGAAGCCGGTGCCGTGAATGTCATTTTCGGAACCTACCAGGACTGACGCCCTCCTTTTCACCCTCTCATGCAAATCCGTCGAAAAGATGTCCAGACCGTCGAAATGCAGATGGGACCCATGATCGACATGGTCTTTCTCCTGCTCGTTTTTTTCATGGTGTCGGCCAAGCCGGTCAAACAGGAGAGCGACATCAACATCGGACTCCCCGGCACCGTCGCCCAGGAGGAGGCCCTTGAAATCCCGGACGAGCAACGCATCCAGATCCAACCGAACGGGCAGGTTGTGCTCAATGACCAACCGATGGACTCCCCCGCGAGCGCCGAGATGCCCGCTCTGCTCTCGACGCTGAAGCGCTTCAAGGAATCCGCCGACTCCAACAAAAGCGAGGCTCTCATTACGATCGATGCGGATGACGCCGCCAACCACGAGCGCATCGTTCAGGTGCTCAATGCCTGCGCGCAGGCGAAAATCACCGGCGTCACATTCGCCGATGCCGGAGAGGAGGAGTGAACATGGCCGCCATTGAATCATTTCTCTCCGAAAGCACCGCAGCCAAGAAACGCCGCTGGGCCATGCTCGGCACAATTTTTCTCGGAGTCATCCTTCTCCATGTCGCCGCCGGGGTCGTCGCCGGCATTTTTATCGTCGCGAAATATATCTTCCCGCCACCCGCGAATTTCGTCGTCCAGCGCGACATCCGCCTCCCCGCAAAAAAACGGGAACACAAAATGAACATGGCCGCGCTCGATGCCATCGCACCGAAACCGACCTTCAACGACAAACTCCAAAGCAGCCGCCCGACTGCTTTTTCACTGCCCGCAGTGCCCGACCTGCCGCTCGACCAGATGCTGCCACTGGACCCGTCCCAAATCATCGCCGACCAAGTCTCATCCCTCAGCACAAGCGAAGCCATGGGTGCCGGTGCAGGCTCTGCCGCCACCGGCAGCGGTGGATTTGGAAAAGGCATGAGCTTCCTTGGCATCCAATCCGACGGCCAACGCGTCCTTCTCATGTTCGATGTCTCGACCTCCGTCAAAACCAAGGCCGAAAAAGCAGGCGTTCCCCTCACGAAAATCAAACTCGAAACCATCGAACTCATCAAAAAACTCCCGATCACCTCCCGCTTCGGAATCATCCAATTCTCGCGAAACTACAAACCCTTCAGCGAGGAAATCGTCCCCGCCACCAACTCCAACCGCGACGCCGCCATCGCCTGGGTCGAAAACGAATGGGTGGAATCCGGCATGATCCCCTCCTCCGGCAAGGGCATCTCCAGCCCGAACGGCGTCATCGGCGTCCTCGAACTCGCCGCCAAAATGAAACCCGATGTCGTCTTCCTCATCTCCGACGGCAGCTTCCAATCATCCCTCAACCCGCAAGGCATCCCTTGGAACGATTTCAAAAAAGCCGCCGATGCCGTGAAAGACGCCTCCGACGACGCCTGCCGCTTCAACTTCATCACCTTCGAAGCCTCCGAAGAAGACACCAAAGAACTCAAACGCATCTCCAATCACAACGGCGGAAAAATCATCGAACTCAAAAAATAACCACGCGCAACCAACATCCCGACCCGCTCGAATTACGACCAAAAATTTGGACGATCGTCAAAAAATTTGGCTCGACCAATGTATAGACCCATGCAGATGAGCGCTTTTTAAGCTTTAGGATTTGTGCGGGAAACTCAAATCTGCGGATTTCTCAGCCGTCATTCCGGCGAATTGAAACCGAATGCCTTCCTCTGCGAGCGCGTCAACAAGCCGAGCGAGCGCAGATGGGCTTGGTGCATCTCCCATCTTTCGTCGGGCGTCGCGGCGAGGCTTCGCGCGAACAGGATTCTTTCGTGCTCGCTGAGACCGGGCACTTTTCTCAGAAGCCTTTCCATGCTCTGGCGTTTTTTTTTCACCTGAAAAAAGGCTACGCTTCTGGAATCGGCGAGTCAACGGATCGGGCGACCTTTCGGCTTTTTTAATCTAAACCAAGCGCGCGAGTTCCTTGGGCAGCGGGCAGGTGAAGACCATGTCCTTGCCAGTCACAGGGTGCGGAAACCGCAGCGCGCTCGAGTGTAGGCCCAGACGCTTCGCGGGATTGCTCTTCGCTCCGTATTTTTGATCCCCGATGATCGGGCAGCCAGCTTCGGCAAGTTGCACGCGGATCTGGTGGCGGCGGCCGGTTTCCAAGGTCAGTTCAACCAGCGAGCGGTTTGGAATCGATGCCAACACACGGAAATGGGTCACCGCATGGCGGGTGTTTTCGCTGCGTGCGACACTGAAAACCTTGTAGGGGTTGGTCTCATCCAGGTCGGACTCAAAAATACCCGAGCCCTCGCGCAGGCGACCTTCCACGACGGCTTCGTAGCGTTTCTCCGCATCGTCCCAGCGGGATTGCAGGATTTCCTTCGACTCGGGAGTCTTGGCAAAAACCATGAGGCCCGAAGTCTCCTTGTCCAGACGGTGCACGATCCACACGCGCGCGCGGGCCATCGGGTTGCCGCTGCGCACATGGTCGGTGAGCTGATGGTAGGCCGTCCGCTCCTGCTCCGCCTCGCTGGCAATGCTGAGAAGGTTCGGCGGCTTGTCGATGACGATGATGTCCGCATCCTCAAAAAACACACGAATGCCCGAGCCAACCAAAGAGCGCGGCGCAGCATAGCGATCATTCCGCACCGCAACAACATCCCCCGGCTCGAGCGGATGGTTGAACTGCGATATCGGACGCCCATTCACAGTGATCGCCTGAAATTTCAGCCAAGTGCGAATCTGCTTCTTCTTAAGATCCGGCCAGACCTCGAAACAATACGCCAGCAACTCAGCAGGGCTGGAAACAGTGGAAGGCTTGGGCATCGAGAAGATCGTAGCAAAGCGACATGCGTTGGGAAAAGGATTCGCACGAGTGCCTTTTACGACCGAGACAGCCGTGCAACCTCTTTTAAACTCACTTGCACTCGCGGCTCATTTCTTTGAGGACGAGGTCGAGGGGGCTGCCGGTTTGGGGGGCGAATTGCTGGCGCATGATTTCGACGGTGCGGAGAGCGCGGGATTTTTGGCCTTTTTCTATGAGGGCGCTGACGAAGGGGAGGCCGACTTCTTTTACGAAATTGCCGCCGCCTGTTTTACCGATGGTGCGGAGTTGGGAGTGGAAGACAAGGGCGGCTTGGTCGATGCCTTCGGTGGCGAGGGCCTCGCGGACGCGGGAGGCGGCGGCTTCGCAGCTGAGATCGGCGCGCTTGCCGAGGTTTTGCGAGAGGATGCGCTGCTCGGCGGCTGTGGCTTGGGCGGAATTTCCGCTCTGGCGCAGCAGGGCGGCGACGGCTTTTTGATGGACGACTTTGGAGTCGGGGTCGCGGGAGAGGGCTTTTGCGGCCTGTTCGTGGACGCGGATGCGGCGCTCGAGGGGCGCGCCGGATGTCTCCAGAAACTCGGTCCATCGCATCCAGGCATCAGGATTTTGCGCGCAGGTGCGTGTGGCATTTTCGAGCGCAGCGGCGGCGCGGGCAGTGTCGCCGGATTTCAAAAAGATGCGTGCCATGGCGAGGTCGTTCGTCGAGGCGAGGAATGCGGGGGTGCTACGGAAGCGGGCGGCGAGCTGGCGGAGGTCGTGGTCGCTCACGGGTTCCCATGTGCGGGGATCGAAGGCGATGCCAGTGACGAGGTTCTGCTCGGGGTCGCGGCCGCAATCGAGCTCCCATTTGTTCGGAGCGCCCATGTAGCCGAACCAGGCGTGGCCACCGTTGCTGCCTTGGCCATTGAAGAGAACGGTGGGGAGGCCGAGCGCCTTGCCGGTGTAGGCGGCGAAGTAGGCCTGGTCTATGCAGATGCCGCCGTTTTTTTGGATGGCGGCGAAGGTGTAGGGGCTCTGAGTCCAAAAGAAGCGCCCTTGTTTGATGCGGTCTTCGCGGTAGCGGATCGATCTGAAGGCACGGCCGAAGACTCCGACATGGAACGAAATTTTTTCTTGGGCCCAGGCGGCCTCGGATGGTGGCAGGAAGGCATCGACGACGAAGGTGAGCTGCCCTGCGGTGAAGCGGCGCAGGTTGAGGAGGAGGCGACCGCGCTCATTGGCATCCACCCAACGGCGGAATTGCTCTGCGGCGGATGGGATGTCCTTTGGCACCAGATCGGGACGAACCTGCTGGTGGGGCCAGTGGGGAGGCAGCGCGGAGTCGTTCACCACGGCAATGGCGATGGCCAGGTCGGCATATTCGCGCCATTTCGAGGGATGCGCCTCATGGATAGAGCGGAGATTTTTCAAGACGAGCGGGGCGAAATCCCGGGAGTCCCATGTGGAAAGAAAGGAGCGCAGAATCTCAGGATCGGCCATGATCGCGGATGCGAGCGGTATCCCGGCAATGTCGCCGAGCTGGCCAGCTGTAGTGGGTGCGCCCGTCGGGAGAAGCTTTTCGGAAACGGCCTGGCGCACATTCGACGCGGCGGTCAATGCGGCGACCTCGTCCGGGCGTAGCGGTGCGGCATCCGGTGGAGGCACGACTCCCGGCGGACAGAGGATGATTTCAGCCGATCCGCTGCGGCGGAGGAAATGGCGCTGCACGAGAGCGCGCTCCTCGGATGCGACATCCCTCGAAAGCAGATCGCACCAGCGCCAGAGGTCCATCCATTGAACAAAGGCTGTGTTCTTTGCGGAGGAGGCGTTTTTTTCAGGGCTGTAGGCACTGGTCAGTGCGCTTTCGAGTTCCTTAAGCGATGCGGCGAATCCCTGCCCGAGCACCTTGCGGCGGTCTTCCGCCGTGGGCTCCACTGCGGGATCGAACGCGCGGGCGGCGGGAATCGCGAAAAGAACGGAAAAAGCCGCCAGACAGAGAGCCCGACTGACTCGGCGGGTCGGAATTTTTAAAGGATCAGACACGCTTGGGCGCCGGGGCCATGGACGCCTTGGATGAGGATGCCCTCGACATCAGCTGTCTTTGAGGGACCTGTCACCCAGATGAGGTTGGGATCCTCGGGCATTGCCGCGAGGGCGTCGGCGATGGTGCGGTGGATTTCGGCGCGGCTAACCAAGGCGATGTGGTGCCATGGGGCAAGGGCGGCGAGGCGGTCGGGAGTCGATTCGTCGCTGAGAATGATGGTGCCGGATTCCGCGATGGCTCCGGCGGCGGGTGTAAAAGCGGCGTCTATCTCGTTGACCCGGGCGCGTGTGTATTCGGAAGTGACTTCAGAGAATTCCGAACAGAGCGCTGCGAGGCGGGTCAGCGGGGCGGGAATGTAAATAGTGCGGACGCCTTGGCTGCGAAGCCATGCGGCGCAGGATTCCAGATCGGTGAAACATTTTGTGCCGGTGGCCTCGGCCCGTTTCTGGAAGAGGGCGATGGAGTCCGCCTCGGCGGCGAGCCAGTGAGGCTCGGCAACATCTTTTGAGAAAACAGGGCGTGCGGTGCGTTCGGGCAACGGAGCGAGTGCGGCACGGACGCTGGAGAAGATTTGTTCGCGGGCGGTGCTCATTTTTTGCGGCGGTCTTTCATCCAGGAGCGGAACTCACCGCCGCGCCACTCGGGGAGCGTGCGGGTTTTCAGCCAGGGTTGCAGGTAGGGAAGCGGAAGTTTTTCCAGCGGGACGAGGTTCATGACCTTGTTGCTCTTCATCGCGAAGCGCCAGAGCATCGGACTGGAGGCCAGCTTGGCAAAGGCGCCCATAGGCGGGGTGCCGGGCGACGGGGCGTGTTCCTCATGGCCTCGGTTGCGGAGCTTGAGCAGCAGGTCGGGAATCGGGATGTCCACCGGGCAGACTTCATTGCAGGCGCCGCAGAGGCTGGAGGCCTTGGGCAGATCGGCGAGTTGTTTGAAATTTTTGCCTGCGAGTAGGGGCGAGAGAACAGCTCCCACCGGACCGGGATAAACGCTGCGGTAGGCGTGGCCGGAGGCCTGGCGGTAAACGGGACATACATTCAAACAGGCTCCGCAGCGGATGCAGCGCAAGATTTCGCGACAGTCGGAGGCGAGAATCTGCGAGCGCTGGTTGTCCACAAAGATCACATGCATTTCCTGCGGGCCGGAGGGTCGGTCAGTGCGGGCAGGGCCATTGATGAACTCGGTGTAGACGGTGAGTTGCTGGCCGGTGGCGGAGCGGCCGAGAAGGTTCAGAAGAACGGCGAGCTCGGCATCCGAGGGAATGACTTTTTCGATTCCCACGAGAGCGATGTGGATCTTCGGCGCGGCGAGGCAGAAGCGGGAATTGCCTTCGTTGGTAACTAGGACGAGGCGACCGGTCTCGGCGGAGACGAAGTTGGCACCGGTGATGCCGGCATCCGCTTGCAGGTATTTGTCCCGCATGAAAACGCGGGCGCGGCGGGTGATTGTTTCCGGGTCGTCGTTGTAGTCGCCGAGGCCTTCGCGCTCGAAGCTCTTCGCGATATCGCGCCGGTTTTTGTGGATGATCGGCTTGACGATGTGGCTGGGGTGGTCGCCATCGATCTGAATGATGTATTCGCCGAGGTCGGTCTCGACGGACTCGATGCCTACGGAGCCGAGGTGGTCGTTCAGATGAATCTCCTCCGAGATCATACTCTTCGACTTCACGACCTTTTTGGCGCCGGCTTTCTGAAGAATATCCGACACTGCGCGGCAGGCGTCCTCCGCTGTGACGGCGTAGTGAACATGGGCACCTTGGCGTTTGAGGCTTTGCTCGGCCTGCTCAAGGTAGGTATCGAGGTGCTCGATCGAATGCTGGCGGATTTGCCCTGCCAGGCGGCGGAGATCGTCGGGAGCGGAGTAATCCGTGCCGAGAACGGTGTAACGCTTCTCTGTGCCGGCGGCGCTGTTGCTGTGGACGGCTTGTTGAACGCCCCGGTCGAGGCGGCGGGCGAAGAGTTCGACTTTTTGTTCAGCCATGACGGTGGAGGGCGGTTTGGAGGATTTGCACGAAGTGGAGGGTTTTTACCGACTGCCCGCCGCGATCGGCCAGGCCGCCGAGGTGCATGAGGCAGCTCATATCTCCAGAGACTATAAAGTCGGGATTGGCCGCTGTCATGTGCTCAAGTTTCAGACATCCCATGGACGAGGAAACATGCGGAAAGCTTACAGAGAATGTGCCACCGAAACCGCAGCACTGCTCGGCCTCGCCGAAGGGAATGACCTCGAGACCGTCGATGGACTGGAGGAGCTTCAGAGCTGCCTCGCCGCTGCCGGTGCCGCGCGTGTGGCAGGCTCGGTGAAAGGCGATACGGGCTGGAAATCGACCGGGCCATTTTTCTATGCCCAGGCCATTCACGAGAAAATCGGCAAGCTCCCAAGTGCGGTTGGCGAGTTTTTGGACATTCGGCAGGTCCTTTTCCTTCTCGAATTCGAGCGGGGCGCCGTGGAAAAGCATCGCGGCACAGGAACCCGATGGCACAATGACCGGTTTGTCCCCCTCGAAGACGCGCGTGGTGTGGCGCATGACCTCGCGCGAGGCCGGCCAGTCCCCGCAGTTGAAGGCTGGCTGGCCGCAGCAGGTTTGGTTCTCCGGGAACTCGACTTCGCAGCCGGCGTGTTCGAGCACTTCGACGGTTGCTTTTGCTACATCGTCGAAAAAGGCGTCGCAAAGGCAGGTAGCCATGAGCTGAACGGTGCGACCGTTGGGGCGGGAGGGGCTTTGTGTCATGAAAGTGCGGATTGGATTTGGAGGAAACGCTGGGCCTTCTCAGACCATGTTACGCTGCGAACAGGCTCGTGGATTTGAGGATTGCAGGAATTGCGCAAAATTTCGCGCCCCTCGGCGAGGGATTTGATCTCTCCCGTGGCGATGAGCTGGGCGATAATGTTGCCTGAAGCCGTGGCCTCTACGGGACCTGCTTCCACGCGGAGACCGGTGGCGTCGGCGGTCATTTGATTGAGCAATGCATTGCGGCAACCTCCGCCGACGACCTGAAGGGTGTTCGGCAGGTCCGGGATCATGTTTTTCAAACTCTGAATCATCAGGCTGTATTTGACGGCGAGGCTCTCCAAGATGACGCGGATGATTTCGGCCTTGGATGCCGGAGCGGGTTGATTCGTTTTTTTGATCCAGTCCAAAATGGCCTGAGGCATATCGCAGGGTTTGCCAAACTCCGGCGCATCGGGATCAATCAATGCTGTGGCGTTGGCGTTTCGAGCCATCTCGACCATTTCGCCATATTCTATCGCATGACCCTGTTCGGCCCAGACGCGGCGGCATTCCTGGAGGAGCCACATGCCTGCGATATTGGTTAGGAAGCGCGTGGTGCCCTCGAGGCCTTGTTCGTTGGAAAATTTTGCGTCGAATGCTTCTTGGCTGAGGACCGGCGCGGCGAGCTCGATTCCTAAAAGCGACCATGTGCCGGAGCTCAAAAAGAGCGGGTTCGAGCGCGATGGCACGCCAGCCACAGCCGAGGCGGTGTCGTGGCTGCCGCAGGTGGTGACTTTGACGCCACTCAGACCGGTTGCTGCGGCGAGCGCGTCAGTAAGTTCGCCAAGGATGACGCCCGATTCGGTGATCTTTCCTAAGATCTGCGTGGGGATTCCAAGGGTCTCTGCAAGTTCGGCATCCCATTCAGCTGTGCCCGCGCGAAGGAGGCCGGATGTGCTCGCGATGGTCCGCTCGATGGCCTTCACGCCACAAAGCCGGTAATTCAGGTAATCCGGCATGAAAAGCAGGCTCTGAGCTTGTCTCAATGCCTGTGGCGTCAGCCGGGACTCGGCCATGAGCTGGTAGATCGTGTTAAAAAACAGCGGCTGAATCCCCGTGCGGCTCCAGATTTTTTCTTCGCCGACAAGGCGGGCAGCTTCAGGAATCATGCCATCCGTGCGGGAATCCCGATACATCCAAGGTTCGTTGAGAGCCGCGCCATCCGGCCCGATCAAGGCGTAATCCACTCCCCAGGTATCAACCGCCACGGAGACGATATCCCCTCCGAAGCGCGCGCAGGCAGCTGCGAGACCCTGTGTGATTTCCTTGAATAGCCCCTCGGCATCCCAATGCCACCCGTCGGCCGTTTGCAGACCACTATTCGGAAATCGAGCAGCTTCCTCGATTTCGAGTCGGGATCCATCAAAATGCCCAGCCATCACACGCCCACCTGAAGCACCCAGATCGACTGCCAGAAAGGTTTTACGGGCGGCACTCATTCTGCCACCTCCAAGCGCACTCCCTGCGAAATGACAGCATCGCGCACATCATCCTGCGGGGGAAAATCAGTGATCCAAAAATCCACATCGGAATTCTTGGCGAAGAAAAAACTCGAGGACAAGCCGGCTTTTGTGTGGTCGGCCAAAAGAACCACCTCCGGGGTCCTTAAAACAACCTGCCTTTTGAGTTGGGCCTGCTCCTCGGTGGCGTCGCTCAGACCGAGAATGGGGTCGAGTCCACGGCAAGAAATGAAAGCCGCATCGATGCGGTGCATTTCGAGACCCTGCATAGCCGCCCAGCCAGTGCAGGAGAGCGAAGCCTGCGCCAAGCGACCGCCGAGAAGACACACGGAAATGTGATTTTTTTCTGCCAAGGAAAGGGCGGCTTGGAGCGAATTCGTGATCACCGTGAGCGGCTTGTCGGGAAGAATCGCGGCTAGTTGAAGGACGGTTGTGCTGGCATCAAAATAAACTGTGCTTCCCTCGGCCACGCGGGCCAGCGCAGCGCGGGCGACGCGCGCCTTCGCGGAGGCATTCTGCGCCATGCGCTCACGCATGGGGAACTCCCGGCGGCTCACATCCAATCGCAAGGCCCCGCCGTGCGTGCGCACGAGTTGACCATCCGTTTCCAGACGCTCGAAATCACGGCGCACGGTTTCTTCTGTAACACCGAGTTCGGCGGCGACCTCGGCGGTTCGCACGCTGCCTCGGGCGTTCAGACATTCGATCAATTTGCGATGGCGTTCCAGAGCGAGCATTGGCTTTTTCTTTGTTTAGATCATTTTTTATTCGACAAACAATAAAAAACCAACAAAAACAAAACCGATGCCAACAACAAACCCCACCTCAACCACAATGAAACATGTCACCATGCACTGGAATCCCGCCGACCCCGTCGCGCCGAATTCCGTAGAAGAACTCATTCACCGCTCAAACTGCCTCGGCACCGACCAGCGGATCACCAACACCGGCGGAGGCAACACCTCGTCCAAGATTTCCGAAAAAGACCCGCTGACCGGCGAAATGGTCGAAGTGATGTGGGTGAAGGGCTCCGGCGGCGATCTGCGCACCTCGAAGAAGGAGAACTTCTCATCTCTCTACCAATCCAAACTCCTCGACCTCCAGCGCGTGTATGCAGCCCGCACCGAGAAAGGCCTGAAATCGCCCGCCGAAGACGAAATGGTCGGCATGTTCTCGCATTGCACCTTCAACCTGAATCCCCGCCCCTCCTCGATCGACACGCCGCTCCACAGCTTCATCCCGCACGCCCATGTGGACCACACGCACCCGAACGCCGCCATTTCCGTCGCCGCCTGCGCGAAGAGCATCGAGGTGACCAAGGAAATCTACGGCGACGAGATCGTGCACATTCCTTGGATGCGCCCCGGCTTCGAACTCGGCCTAGCCATGCAGGAAGCCTGCAAAAAACACCCGCAAGCCAAAGGCTTCATCATGGGCCAGCACGGCCTCATCAACTGGGGAAAAACCGGCCGCGAGTGCTACGAACTCACACTGGAGCTGATTGAGAAAGCCGCTGAGCACATTGAGAAAAAGCAGGCCGAACGCGGTGGCGAGGCTGCTATTTTCGGCGGAGCAGTCCAAGCCGCCCTGCCCGAGGAAAAACGCCGCGAGGTCTTCGCCGCCCTGCTCCCATGGCTTCGCGGCCAGGTGAGCCAGAAGAAACGCTTCATCGCCACAATCCAGGACGACGAAAAAATCCTGCGCTTTGTGAATTCGAAGGACGCCCCGCGCCTCGCGGAGCTCGGCACCAGCTGCCCCGACCACTTCCTGCGCACCAAGATCAAGCCGCTTTACATCGGCACTGCACCAAAGGCGGATACTCCCGTTGAGGAGATCGTCGCCTCGCTGAAAACCCAACTCGCCGCCGGTCTTGAAAAATACCGCGCTGACTACGCCGCGTATTACAACGCCTGCAAGCGGGCCGATTCTCCCGCCATGCGCGACCCGAACCCAACCGTCATTCTCATCGCCGGACTCGGCATGGTGGCATTTGGAAAAGACAAATCGGAATCCCGTGTCACGGCCGAATTCTACAACTGCGCAGTCGAAGTCATGCGTGGCGCCGAGGCTCTCGGTGGCTATATCTCGCTTCCATCCCAAGAGGCATTCGATATCGAATACTGGGCCCTTGAAGAGGCCAAACTCCGCCGCATGCCAGCTGACAAGGAACTCGCCGGCCGTGTTGTCATAGTCATCGGCGCCGGCAGTGGAATCGGCCGCGAAACCGCCCTGCGCCTCGTTCGCGAGGGAGCGCATATCGTTTGCGTCGATCTCAACCAAGCAGCAGCACAATCAACAGCTGATGAAATCCTCGCCAAAACCGGTCTCGGCATCGGAGTTGCGGGCACAGGCATTTCCGGCTGCGGATCGGCCATCGGCCTTAAGGCGGATGTCACAAACCGCGAAAGCATCCGCGCCATGCTCAATCAAGTCATCCTCGCCTACGGCGGTTTTGACTCAATTGCTGTCACGGCCGGCATTTTCGTGCCGAGCGACACGACTGGCCACATCCCTGATGACAAGTGGGCGCTCACCTTCAATATCAATGTCACCGGCAGCTACCTCGTCGCCGACGAAGCCGCGAAGGATTTCAAAGCCCAAGGCCTGCGCGGCTCGATGGTTCTCACCACGAGCGCCAATGCCGCCGTAGCCAAAAAAGGCAGCGTCGCCTATGACACCTCGAAGGCCGCCGCGAACCACCTCGTGCGCGAACTCGCGATGGAACTCGCCCCGCTCGTGCGCGTCAACGGCGTCGCCCCTGCCACAGTCGTTCAAGGCAGCGCCATGTTCCCGCGCGACCGCGTCATCGGCTCGCTCGCAAAATACGGCATTGCTTACACCGACGACGAAGCCACCGATTCGCTCACGACCAAGCTCGCTCAGTTCTACGCCGACCGCACACTCACCCGCTCGCCGATCACCCCGGCCGATCAGGCGGAAGCCTACTTCCTCCTCATCGCCGACCGACTGTCCAAAACAACCGGACAGATCGTAACGGTGGATGGCGGCCTGCACGAAGCCTTCCTGCGTTAATCCCAAGGAAAAATCCCAACCCGAAAAGGCAGGGCAGCGATGCCCTGCCTTTTTCGCATCCCGATGATCAGTGTGGCGCACCTGCACGCGGTTGCGTTAGTTTTTAAAAATAATCATGTCTAAACCTGCCAAGCTTCCCTTCCCGCAACTAGTGCGGGCCTTTTGGAGTCCGTATCTGCGTTTGCTCGGATACATGAAGCCCTACCGCAAACAGTTTTTTATGGGCATCATTTTTGGAGTGCTTGCCGGCATCGTGAGCGGATCGCTCACGCTGGTCATCCTCAAGGCAGGTGAATCGATTGGGGTAAAAATGGACAAATCCGCCCTTATGCCGGGAGCGGTTTCAAACGATGGGCCAGGCATCGAGGGAGTCATTTGGATGAGCATGCTCATCCCGCTGGTGATGGTCTTGCGCGGACTTTTTTCTTATCTGAATGTCTACTATCTGGCGTGGGTAAGTTTGCGCGTCCTTCGAGACATTCGGACCCAACTTTTTTCTCACCTGATGTCGCAGTCTCTGGATTTCTTCAACCGGGAAAAATCCGGCAAGCTCATGTCGCGCGTGATGAGTGACACCCGCGTCACGCAAAACGCACTCACCTCGATCTCTGGAGATATTATCAAGGATCCGATTGCTATTCTCACGCAAGTCGGCGTGCTGGTTGCGATTGATTGGAAATTCAGCCTCACCACGCTGGTTCTTTTCCCACTCTGCATTATTCCAGTCGTTGTTTTTGGACGCAAAGTGCGTTCGGCGGGCAAGGCGGAGGAAAAAGAGGCGTCTCAAATGTCGATCATCTTGCAAGAGACTTTTGCCGGCGTGAGGGTCATCAAAAGCTTCGCTCGCGAGGGCTATCAGACTGCTCAATTTGCGAAGTCCAGCGACACTCAGTGCCGCAACAGCCTGCGCGTGCGCCGGAGTTCAGACATCGTTCAGCCTCTCATTGAGTCCGTTGCGGCCTTTGGAGTCGTTCTGGCCATGATCTATGTTTATTACAACGACATCAGTTTCATCAAATTCGCAGCCCTCTGCGGCGGGATTTTTATGCTCTACAACCCCGTAAAAAATCTCAGCCGCATCCCGATGCTCATGCAGAAGTCGATGGTCTCGGCGGAAAATGTTTTTGCCCTCATGGAGATGAAGCCGAGCATTACGGACAAGCCCAACGCGAAGGTGCTCGACCGCTGCAACGGCCGCATCGACCTGGAGAATGTGAGTTTCGACTACGGCACCGATAAGGCCGCCGTTCAAAATGTGAGCCTGCATATCGAGCAGGGGAAAAAATACGCACTGGTTGGAGCGAGCGGCGCAGGCAAGAGCACCATCCTCTCGCTCATCATGCGATTCTACGATCCCCAAAACGGCGTGGTGCGTCTCGACGGCACTGACCTGCGCGATCTCGCTCAGCACTCCCTCCGCGAGCAGGTCGGCATGGTTACGCAGGAGACATTTTTGTTCCACGACACGATTTTTGAGAACATCCGCTACGGACGGCTCGATGCGACCAAGGACGAGGTCATCGCCGCCGCCAAATCCGCCTTCGCGCACGACTTCATCATGTCCCAACCAGACGGCTACGATACCGTCGTCGGCGACAAGGGCTGTATGTTGAGCGGTGGACAGCAGCAACGCCTTGCCATCGCCCGCGCCCTGCTCAAGAACGCACCCGTCCTTCTCCTCGACGAGGCCACATCCGCACTCGACTCCGAAAGCGAGCGCATGGTCCAGGCCGCGCTGGAACGCCTCTCCGAGGGCCGCACCGTGGTCGCCATCGCGCACCGCCTCTCGACGATTCTCAAATCCGACTGCATCGTCGTCATGGACCACGGCCGCATCGCAGCCACCGGCCGCCATGAGGAACTCCTCGCGAAATCCGACCTCTACCGCAGCCTCTACGAACTCCAATTCCACCACAGCGAAGGCTCTGTGCCTTCACTCACCGTGTAATGAACCTCCAGCCATGGATGCGACCGGAGCACCTCGCTCCGGGCGACACCAAAAGCCTGCATGGCGATTGGAGCGGACTGGAATTGCACACGATCCGCTCAACAGCCGATCCATTTTTCGAAGCCGCTTTCGGAGCACTCTGGGAGGAATTCGCTGCGGCAGGCGAAATGGAGCGAGAGGACGTCATTGCCGAGCGAATGAAATGGCACCCCTCGCAAATGCACGACGAAGCCGCCCTGCTTTATGCCATGCAACTCATCACCCGCAACGGCGAGTTTGTCGCAGTGAGGGACCACACGGCCATCCTCCTCGAAAACGAGCCCGGCGCCATCGTCCACTTGTCGCATAATCTTGTCGCCCCCGCATGGAGGCGCAGCGGAATCGCCGGCTGGCTCCGCGCCTTGCCAGTCTCGACCGCGCTTGATGCTCTCGCAGCGGTAGGCCGTCCGATTGATGCCCCTGTGACGCTGGTCGGCGAGATGGAGCATTTCAACCCCAGCCACGCCGCAACAGAAATCCGCCTGACCTCTTATGAGAAGGCCGGATACAAAATGGTGTCCCCCGAGCTTGTGGACTACCTGCAACCGGACTTCCGCGATCCGCGAATCATCGACCAAGAAAACGGCCCGCAACCCATCCCCCTCTGCCTCATGCTGCGCCGCATCGGCAGGGAGCAGGAGGAATTTGTCAGCGGCGCCGAGGTGTGCCAGGTCGTCAACGCCCTCTATAAAATGTATGGCCGCAGCTTCCGGAAACAGGACATGCAAGCCGTCCTCGAAACCCTCAAAAACTACCCCCCGCCGCATACCCGCATCCCACTCGTGCCGCCCACAAGCGAGCTGAAGAATCCCAAATAAGGTCTGCTTGTCTGCGGGAGACCTCTCGACTCTTTCTTTGGAAAGTCCTTGGACTTGACCTGCCCGTGTCTTGAAGACGAAGTTAGCTATATGGGCTTAACGCGCATCGCCAATCCAATTTACGACGGAGCGTTCAAATACCTACTGGACGACAACCGGGTTGCGCGGCTTTTTCTCTCGACGATGATCGGTGAGGAGATTGTGGAGTTGACGTTTCGTCCGACCGAGCACCGCACCGATGTCGAGCAACGCAATGTCACGGTGTTCCGGATCGATTTCTCGGCTCGTATTGCACTGCCCAAAGGGGGAGAAAAGCTCGTCATCATTGAAATCCAGAAGGCGAAATTTGCGTCCGACATCATGCGCTTTCGCAAATATCTCGGTCGGCAATACCTTTCAAAAGAGAATTCCTACATGGTCAATGGCGAACTACGCGCCATGCCGATCCTGAGCATCTATCTGCTCGGACACTCGCTCGAGCATACCGAATCACCGGTGATCCGAGTCGTCCGTCAGTATCTTGACGCCACCGGCCGCGAACAAATTGCACGCCAAGAGGACTTCATCGAAAGCCTCACCCACGACAGCATCATCGTGCAGATTCCTCACCTCAAGCAGCGCCGCCAAAATGATCTGGAATCCCTACTCGGCATCTTCGACCAAAGCCAGAAAGATCCCGCCGACGCCCACACGCTCAGCATTCGAGAGGAAGATTACCCAGAGAAATTCCACGGAGTCATCCGCCGCCTGATCAAAGCCATCAGCGAGCCCGATGTGCGCGAAACGATGGAGGTCGAGGACGACTACCTCGAAGACCTCGAGGACATGGAACGCCTGGTCGCGGAAACAAATGCCGCTCTTGCTGAAAAAAGTGCCGCCCTTGCTGAAAAAGACGCTGCTCTCACAGAAAAAGACGCCGCTCTCACAGAAAAAGACGCGGTGATCGAGAAAGCTATTTCAATGCTTGTCGCTGGCGGCTTGAGCGAGAAAGACGCTCGCGCCAAGCTTCTCGGGTAGCTAGGACCAACTGCGCGAGCTTCCCCGATAGCCAATCTTCATTCTTGTTACCCTTTGTGGTGCAATCTCAATCGTATGGTTCGTGCGGGCTATCGCATGACGAAAAACTCCCATTGGCTGCGCCGAAGTGCGGTGAAGAATCATCCACATTAATGACGCCCTGTTGGCAGGTCAGGCTGAGGCCGTGTCCTTAACAACACGCTGATTGGCACATCCTGCAGCATCGTGCGCTCCAGGAATTCAAAACCGCAGCGCTGGAAGAGCTTTTCTGCGGACTCCGTGAAAACATGCAACTGCTTTGCTCCCGCAGCAGCCGCGAACTCGATAGCAGTTTGCACAAGCTCCAAGCTGTGTCCGCGCCCCCGCCTCTGCGGAACCACATACAGACTTGCAAGCCATGGATCCAAATCCAGCCGCGCCGGACAGTCACCGAAAACCACACTCACCGATCCCACCAACTCCATCCCCTCATGCAGAACAAGCGTCGCAGGCAAGGATCCATCAGCTTTGTGAGTCAAAAACTCTACCACAGCGGTCTGCTCATCCCAATCCGCGTAAAGATGTTTCCACTCCACTGCATGCAAAGCAGCCAGCTCATCGCGAAAAAATGGAACATCCGCAAGGTGCGAAATCATGGGGCGAGAGGCTGTAAAAATTTCTGATCAACAGAATTTCGAAGCCATGTAGATCGGGCTTAAACGCCGCGGAGGCCGGTCAGGAGGAGTTCGGCGTTGGAGCGAGTGTGTTGGAGGTTGCTGACGAGGATTTCCATGGCCTCGGCGGCGGGGAGTTCGGAGAGTTGGCGGCGGAGGAGGAGGATGCGCTCGTATTCGTCGGGGTGGAGGAGAAGTTCGTCGCGGCGGGTGCCGGATTTGACGATTTGGATGGCTGGGAATATCCGCATTTCGGCGATGGAGCGATCGAGGTGTAGCTCCATGTTGCCGGTGCCTTTGAACTCCTCGAAAATGAGGTCGTCCATGCGGCTTTTGGTTTCGATGAGCGCGGTGCCGAGGATGGTGAGGCTGCCGCCTTCTTCGGTGTTGCGGGCGGCTCCGAAGAATTTGCGGGGCTTGGCGAGGGCCTTGGCATCGACGCCGCCGCTCATGGTGCGGCCTTTGCCGGGCTGGAGGTTGTTGTAGGCGCGGGCCATGCGAGTGATGGAATCGAGGAGGATGATGACATCGCGGCCGAGTTCGACGAGGCGCTGGGCGCGGTTGGCGACGCTTTCGCAGATCTGGACATGGCGAGCGACGGGCTCATCGAATGTAGATGCGTAGATTTCGCAATCGAGTGAGCGCCGCATGTCGGTGACCTCCTCCGGGCGCTCGTCGACGAGGAGCAGGATAAGGGCAGCTTTAGGATGGTTGATGCGGATGCTGCGGGCGAGGGTCTGGAGAAGAATCGTCTTTCCGGCACGGGGCGGGGCTGCGATGAGACCTCGCTGGCCCATGCCAAGCGGAGCGACGAGATCCACTGCGCGCGCGGCGAGTTCGGAATCCCTCGGTGTTTCCAAGAAGACGCGGCGATTGGGAAAAAGAGGGGTGAGTTTGTCGAACTCCAGCGGGGGCTGCCAATCGCTGGCGGGGATGTCTTCGATGGATAAAATTTCATCCACGACGAGGCCATGTTCGCGGTCGCGGGGCTGGCGGACCTTGACCTGCAGCATGAGGCCAGACTGGAGGGAGAATTTTTTGATGAGGGCGTGGGGGACGAGAAGATCATCGACTCCCGGACGCAGGTCGTAGGCTGTGAAACGAAGGCTGGAGCCCTCCTGAGCGCGCTCGAGAAGGCCTGTGGCGGTCACGGTTCCCCCGTTATGTAGGCTGTGTCGAACCTGATCCACAACCAGATGCCGCCGGGTAAGATCGGTTCGGATGCGGAGTCCGGCCTCGACGGATAGCTCGATCAATGCAGTGAGGGGGAGCTTTTGCAGCTCGTTCATCACAAGGGGAGCTGGAGATGGTGCGGACAGTGTTTCGGTGGCGGACATGAAATCCTAACTTGGCCGCATTGCGGTCCGGGAGCGGCCTCGAGCAGGCGGGAAACAGATCAGTTTTTCGGCGGGAAGTAGGATGGCGCCTGAGGATCCGCTTTTTCGCTATGGGTTGCCTTTTTCTCAGCCTGCGCCTCTTTTTTTTCCATCTTCTCGGCGTAACCGGGAACGGTCTCCGATGCGGGATGGCGCTCGCATCCGGACTGGATGGCGACGAGGGCGAAAGCAACGAGGAGTGTGGTAGCTAGGGATTTCATGGTTCGATAATTTCGAGTGTCGCTGTCATGTTGCGCTTGTCGGCGGAGGCATTGAGCAGCGTGCGCAGGGCACGGATCGTGTGGCCGCTCTTACCGATGATTTTCGGAATGTCGGACGCCCTGGCTGCGACGAGAAAGCTGACTGTCGAGGGCGTCTCTGTCTTTTTAAGAACGACATCCTCGGGAAATTCCACCAGCGATCCGATGACGTAGCGCAGGAACTCCTCCATGGCGGGACTGCTTAGGCCGCGACTTTTTTGCGGGCCTTGTTGACCATGCTGCCGACAGTCTGGCTCGGGCGGGCGCCGCACTGGATCCAATATTCTGCGCGGTCCAGCTTGAGGTTGAAATTTTCACCCTCTTGCTTGGGATCGTATTTACCGATGATTTCGATAAATTTGCCATCGCGCGGGCTGCGCTGGTCGGCAACGACGATGCTGTAATACGGGTGGTTTTTACCGCCTTCGCGGCGGAGTCGGATTGCTACTGCCATAGTGTGTTTGTGTTGTTGGAAATTCGTTTGTGGTATTCGGGCTGCTTATCGGAGGCTCAGAAGGGTAGTCCGGCACCGGCACGGCCCATGAGTTTTTTCATGGCGCCCATATTTTTCATCATCTTGCGCATCTGGTTGAAACGCAGGATCAAATTATTTACCTCGCTGACGGAAACTCCGCTGCCTCGGGCGATCCGCTGGCGGCGGCGTGCGTTCAGGATATCTGGACGCGTGCGCTCCTGCGGAGTCATGGAGAGGATAATCGCCTCGACCCGTTTCAGTTGGTTTTCATCAACCGAGGAATCTTTGATCTTATCCATTCCGGGAATCATGCCAAGGATATTTTCGAGGGGGCCCATGCGCTTGAGCATTTTGAATTGCTGAAGGAAATCGGTGAGGTCGAACGATGCGGTGCGGAGTTTCTGCTCCATACGGCGGGCATCGTCTTCAGAGATGGCCTCGGCGGCCTTTTCGACAAGGCTCACGACATCGCCCATGCCAAGGATGCGGCCTGCAAGGCGGTCGGGGTGGAAGACCTCGAACTGCTCGAGCTTTTCTCCCGTGCCGGCGAATTTGATCGGTTGGCCCGTGACGGAGCGGAGCGAGAGGGCGGCGCCACCACGGGCATCGCCGTCGAGCTTGGTGAGGATGATGCCGGTGAGACCGAGCGCGGCATGGAAGCGCTCGGCGACGCTTACGGCCTGCTGTCCGGTAGCCGCATCGCAGACGATGAGGATTTCCTGCGGCTGGAGAAAATCGCGGAGTTGTTTGAGTTCCTCAATGAGTGGTTCGTCGAGTTCTTGGCGGCCTGCGGTATCGAAGATCTGCACATTGCCGCCTGTCGCGGCGCACCAGTCGAGAGCCTGCTTGGCGACCTTGAGCACATCGGTCTCGCCTTTTTCGGGGCGGAAAACAGGGACATCGATTTGGCCGCCGAGGACGGCGAGTTGGTCGATGGCGGCGGGGCGATGGAGGTCGCACGCGATGAGAAGTGGCGAGCGGCCTTGGGATTTCAACAGGCGGGCCAGCTTAGCAGAGGAGGTGGTTTTTCCTGCGCCGTTGAGGCCAACGATGAGGATGCGAGCGGGCTTGTCGAGGTTAAACTCGGCGGCGTTGCCTCCAAGGAGTGAGCAGAGTTCCTCGTGAAAAATTTTTACGATCTGCTGGCCGGGCGTCACGCTGCGGAGAACGGCTTCGCCGAGGGCCTTCTCCTTGACCTTGGCTATGAAATCCTTCGCGACCTGGAAGTGGACATCGGCATCGAGCAGCGCGAGTCGAACCTCGCGGAGGGCGTCCGTGACATTCGATTCGCTGATCTTGCCTTGGCCGCGGAGGTTTTTGAAAACATCCTGAAGTTTATCCGAGAGTCTACCAAACATCAGGCGTTGCCGTGGCGGTTGCGCCACTTGAGGCGGTAGGTGCCCATGTTGTCCACGATGCGGTCGCGGATTTTGAATACGAGACGGCGGGCGTGGTTGGCGCGGCGACGGTCGATGAGGCCCGACTCGAGCAGATTGTTCATGGCATCGAGTGCGTCGTTTGCCGCCTTGAGTGCGCGCTTGAGGTAGGCGATCGTCATTCCGATCTCCGAGGTGTCGTGACCGCAAAGACCCGCTGCCAGCTTGGCTCCGCAGATGGCGGAACGCGTGGCGAATCGGACAGCCTCGGGGTGCTCGCGCAGGTCCTCGCGCGTGTCGAGGAGGCGGTTAATCCAGCGGTGCAAGCACAGGGTGTCCTCGTAAACGGCGGAGTGGGTGAATTCCTCGAACTCATCGTCGTATTCCTGCTCCTCCTCGTCGGTGAGATATTCGACCGCCTCGCTTAGAAAGTTCTCAAATTGTTCCTGTGCCTGTTCGGCTTCTTCAAAGATGCTCCAGCCCATTTCCTCGGCAACGATTTCATCGCAGTCCGGGTGATCCATGTATTTCTCAAGCAGCTGAAAATACTTTTCCGTATTCTGATCCTGCTGCTGGAGGAAGCGCTCCCACTTGTATTCGTCCCAGGCCTCCTCGTTCGGAAATTGGTTGTCGTCGGACATCACTAAACGGCTAAAGCAAGACAGGGGTCTGGGCAACGGATTTTTCGACCTGCAGGCGGAGCTGTCCGCAGGCTGCGGCGATGTCGTGCCCCTTCTCGCGCCGAAGGGTGGCCTCGGTTCCGGCCTGCTGAAGGATTTTGAGAAACGCCTCCTGGCGGGCTTCGTCCGGGCGATCCCATTCCAACCCATCGACGGTGTTGTAGGGGATGAGGTTCACCTTGGCATTGACGCGGCGGGCCTGGCGAGCGAGGAGGAGGGCCTGCTCGGGGGAGTCGTTGATATCGCGGATGAGAATGAACTCGAAGGTGAGGCGTTGTTTTTTCAGACGCACATAATCCTCGCAGGCGGCGAGGAGTTCCTCGACGGGGTATTTTTTGTTCACTGGCATGATGCGGCCGCGGACATCATCTGTCGCCCCATGGAAAGAAATGGCGAGCCGCACCTGCAGTGGCTGCTCGCCGAGATCGCGGATGCGCGGCACGAGGCCGGAGGTCGAAACCGTCATGTGGCGGGCACCGACACCCACGCCCCAAGGCGCGTTGAGAATGCCAATGGCACGAAGGAGATTGTCGTAGTTTGCCATCGGCTCGCCCATGCCCATGAAGACGATGTTGTTGATCTTCTCCCCGCTCTCAGCTTCGACTTGGAGAAATTGATCCACAATCTCGCCGGCGGTAAGGTTTCGTTTCCAACCCTCGAGCCCGCTGGCGCAGAATTTGCAGCCGTAGGCGCAGCCGACCTGGCTGGAAATGCAGATCGTGCGGCGGTCGGAAGCCTCGCCGTAAAGAGCCGGGGAAGCGGGAATGAGGACGCTCTCGATGAGTTGTCCATCGGCAAGGCGGAAAAGAAATTTCCGAGTCGTGTCGCGCGCGCCGGTTTCGCGGATTTTCACGAGGCGGGCGGCGGGGGATTCGATTTCAAGCCGCTCACGGAGGGCTGCGGGGAGGTTGGACATTTCGCGCCACTCGCGGACACGGCGTTGGTAAATCCACTCCATTACCTGCGCGGCGCGGTAGGCAGGCTGCCCCCACGCAGCCATGCGCTCCTCCCAATCGATTTTCGTCAGCGAGAGAGCCTCCATATCACTCCCGGCGCGACCAGCGGTCTCGATCCGCGAAAAGGATGCACTCCCCGTCGATCGGCAGAGGCGTGAAGACCGGCAACGAAAACCCCTGAACATTTGGCGGGCGGGTGATCATGAAAACCCAATCGGTGTAGGGGCCTTTGTAGATATCGCTGAAGAGCGGGCGGTTTCCGGTGATGGGCGTGAGGTAGAGTCCTGAGAGTGGCGCGCCCAGCACACGAAAATCGCTGATGCGGTTGAAGTCCTTGATGGTCTTCGGCAGGAGGAGGGATTTGCGCTGGGCATACCATGCGGTCGCCCAGGGCATATCGGTCGCGATGGCTTCATCCTTGCCATACCATTCACCCAGGACGGCGATAAAAGGCGGCACATAGGGCGGCCATTGAATGGCCATGTCTTTTCCTGCGAAAAGAGTCGCCATCATTGGCAGGGCACAAAGAAAAACGACACCCCCCAGAAAAACACTGCGCATCGCTGGAATCCCGATTTCAAGCCGGTTCCAGAGCACGATCAGGAATGCCAGTCCGTAGAAGACAAAAAGCGGGATGAACAAAACATGGAATTGGTTTGAGGAAACAACCCCCTCGACGCCGCAGAGGCCCATTCCAACAAAGGCGCCGAGCCACATTAGAACCACGCACAGGCGGAAGGCGGAGGTCGCCGGGGATTTGAAGCGGTGGAGCAGCGAGATGAAAAACGCCACAGCCACGATGTTCATTCCGAGAAATGGGAAAATTTTATCCGACTGGGCAAAGACGGCATTTTTCAGGCGATTGAAGGGGTGGATTCCCGAAAGCGGAGGAGGCTCGTTCAGCGAGCGCAGGTAGACGGTTTCGGCGGTATTAACGGGCGCAACCAGCTCGTAACCTGCAAGGCCGAGGGGATTGCCGCAGACGGCGTAGTTCCGGACAGCCCAGGGAAGCGTGACAAGCAAGAGCGCGGCGAGGGCCACCAAGCCTGCAATGCCGCGTGGATGGAAATAGAAAAGGGTGAAGACCAGCCATCCGAGGAAAATCCAGAATGTCGCTCCGTGAGCCAGAACCATGAGCCCAAAAACCGCCCCGGCAGCGAAAAGGAACATGAGCGAAGGCACAAACTCGTCGCGTTTTTCCATAGCCTTCAGGGTTAGCCAGGCGGCGCTGGAAAGGAGTAGAAGCAGGAGCATTTGAGGCAGTCCGGACAAGGAAAACTGCCACATCAAGTCGCTGAGGATGATGATTGAGCACCCCAAAAGGGCGATCAATTTGTCAAAGAGACGGCAGGCGACATGATACCAAATCCAGACAGAGAGGAAAAAAAGCAGAATGCAAGTGCCTGCGATAACGCGGTCTCCGACATAGACCAGATCGGTCGGTGTTAGCTTCCAAGAGGACTCCACCATTTTGAGAGGTATGGAATTAATGAGCGGATGAAGCGGGGATTGGAAAACATCGGGGAACTCGTCCTTGGGAATTTTTTTTCCTGCCGTCTCAAGCTGCCAAATCGAAAGCGGGCGGATGTATTGCGTGGAAAATCCATTTCCCAAGGCGAGTTGGCGGGCGATTTGAGCCTGATCCATTGCCGTGGCGCTTGAGAGTCCGCGGAACTGAACGAAAAGATAGAGAAGGGTGAGGGTTAAAACGAGGGCGCCGAACATCGCCACCCGGATGACTGGAACGAGTCCACCCTGGTCGAGGGAGTGGACCATGTCTTGAAGGCTTTTTCCTGATTGTGCCATTTTTTTAAGTGTGTAGTAGGCGTTTGAAGAGATTCAATTCCTTGAGGCGACGGTGCAATGTGCGGCGGCTGATGCCGAGTTTCTTGGCGGCTTCGCTGCGGTTTTGACGGCAATCCTCAAGCGCGCGGAGGATAAGAGAGGTCTCGGTGTCGCGCAAATTCAATCCGCCGGAAGTGGTGGATGGCAGGCCTTGATCGGAGGCGGCGATTTTTTGCGAGCGAAGGGTCGCCGGCATATCGCGCAGTGTGATTTGCGGGCCGGAGGCCATGACGACGCCGTGCTCCACCGCCGTCCGCAATTCGCGGACATTCCCGGGCCAATCGTATTCCAGCACCTTTTCCATCGCCTCTGGCGAGAGTTCGCGATGGGGTTTCCCGTTTTCGAGTGCGGTTTCCCGCAAAAAGGCATCCACCAAAAGAGGGATATCCACCTTGCGGTCGCGGAGGGGCGGCATGGTGATGGGAACCACATGCAGGCGGAAGAAAAGGTCGTCGCGGAATTTGCCCTCGGCGACAAGTTTGGAGAGATCCTTGTTGGTTGCGGCGATGAGGCGCACATCGGCTGCGAGAGTTTCCCCGCCCCCCACCCTTTCGAAGGTTCTTTCGCCGAGGACGCGGAGGATTTTGACCTGTGTGGTGAGGTCAATCTCGCCGATCTCATCGAGAAAAAGTGTGCCGCCCTTGGCCTGCTCGAATCGCCCGATGCGGCGCTCGAAGGCTCCGGTGAAGGCGCCTTTTTCATGACCGAAAAGCTCGCTGGCGAGCAACTCAGGCGTGAGCGATGCGCAGTGGACGGCGACGAATTTCTCCTTCGAGCGGGGACTGAGTTCGTGGATGGCATGGGCGGCGAGTTCCTTGCCGGTGCCGCTCTCGCCTTGCACGAGCACAGTGGCGCGCGAGGGAGCGACCTGCTTGATGGTGTCGAAGACTTCCACCATCGCGGGTGATCGGCCGATCATGCCATCGACGCGGAACTGGTTCTGAACCTTCGAGCGGAGTTCCTTGTTTTCACGGCTGGTGTTGCGTTCGCGGAGGGCGCGCTTGATGAGGATTTCGAGCCGGTCGATGTTCACCGGCTTCGTGACAAAATCGTAAGCTCCGCGCTTCATCGCTTCAACAGCGGTATCCACCGAACCGTAGGCAGTCATCATGATGCAGATCGGCGGGTTCGCTTTTTTGACAATCCGCTCGATGAGCGACATACCATCATCCCCGCCGAGCCGTAGGTCGGTGAGCACGACATCTACCGGCACGCTCTCCAGGGTGGCTAGGGCACCATCGGAATCCGGTGCGACATAAACCTCGAACTCGGCGTCCAGCGCATTGCGGAGACCGTCGCGTGTGTTTTTTTCGTCATCAACAATGAGCAGCGTTGCGGACATCGCCACAAGTAGAAAGCAAACACGCCGCCGCATCAATGCTGCGCTCGGAGCGGCAACTCAAACAAAGGGCAGCAGCGGGAAGTTTCGTTTAAGAACCGGCTCGACAGGCGCTTTGAGCCATTTTGACAAAACGGTCGCGTAAACGCTGCGAAAGTCGACGCCATGAATCATGTCGCCATCGTGCAGTTGCGTGAGGCTGGGAGCGGATCCGAAGATGCCTGGCTTCACTTTTCCGCCAACAACGAAAAGTGGAGCGGCGGCGCCATGGTCTGTGCCACCACTGGCATTTTCCTGAACCCGGCGGCCAAATTCGCTGAAGCTCATCAGAAGGACCCGATCAAAATTGCCTTGAACCTTCAAATCCGCGCAAAAAGCGGAAAGCGAGGAGTCGAGTTCCGCCATGAGCCTTTCATGCGCGCCGGCTTGGTTGCTGTGCGTATCGTAGCCGCCTTGGGACACATAGTAAACCCGCGTGGGCATTCCCCCGCCGATGAGCCGGGCGACTAGGTTGAGCGAGTCCGCAAGCCTGTTCGACGGATAGGAGGCTCCTGGCCGGGTGCGTTTGATAATCTCGGCCACCTTATCGGAGCTCATGACGGCATCGAGTGAGGTTCGTTGGAGAAAATCCAGCGTATCACCGCTTGCATCCGCGTGTCCGGCGAGCATTCCAATGCTGCCCCCATCCATTTGCCCGGACTCGAAATCATTCACCGAGCGAAAAAACTCGTCCGCCGCATTGCGGTCGGATGCGCTTTTGAGGTCGAAGCGGAATTGCTCCGGCCGGGAGAACGATATCCCGCGCGGCTCGGGTGCAGAAAAAGCCTGAGGAGTCTGTGATCCGATACTCACGCCGACGGCCGGGTCTTCGCCCTTGCAGCAAGAGTCGAAGTAACGGCCCATCCATCCATACTGTTCCGTCACGCTACTGTCGGATGCCGTTTGCCAAATCTCTGTCGAACGAAAATGCGAGCGGTTCGGATTCGGGTAGCCCACGCCTTGCACTATCACAAGGTGTCCCTCGTCGTAGAGTGACTTGAGCCCCTCAAGTTTGGGGTTCAATCCGAAATGGTCGTTCAATCGCAGGGTCTTTCCGCCGGGGATCGCGATGGTCGGTCGGGCGCGGAAGTAGGCATCATCGGCAAGCGGCACGAGGGTGTTGAGCCCATCGTTGCCTCCCGCAAGTTGAAGCACAATGAGAATCGGGCTGTCCTTACCCGTGGCGGTCTGAATGGCGGAGTCCGCAGCCATGGCATCCAGCGTGAAAAATGTGCGCTCCAGAAAGGCGGGAATCGTCCATGAGACGGCGCCACCGAGAAGAGAGGTGCGAAGGAATTGTCTTCGGGTGTGGAGGGTGTGTTTCATGTCAATTGGAAGTCTGGGGTGCTCATCAACAAATGGACGATATCGCGGCGGGCGGCGGGCGCATTTCCATTTTTCTCCAAATGGTGAAAAGTCTTTTCGCGCAACTCGGGGTTCATGGGACCTTGGAAGAGACGCCAGGCGAGAAGGTCGCACGCCTGCTGCGGTGTTGCCGCAGCGGGAAGGATTTTTTCGATATCCGGCGCGGCGTCACCCCCTCCCCTCACGAGCGTGCCGGATAGGTTGTAACGCAAGAGCAGGGTGGAGGAGCTGATCCAAGCTCGGCCGCCATCCCATCCCTTCACATTTGGCGGAGCGAAGAGTGTCTGGCCGAGTTGTTCAAGTGTGTTGTGGACCATCCTGAAATCCGGCAGGGGCCTTTCGAGAACTTTGCAGGTCTGGATGAGCCACTGGATGGGGCTCTTGATCTGACGCCGCCGGTATTTGGGAGAGTAGAACTCGCGGCTGAGAAAAATTCTTTCGAGAAAGTCTCCTGTTTGAAGACCAGAGGCGCGGTATTCAGAGGCCAAAACTTCATTCAGTGAAGCAGTGGGTTTTTCGCCGACATAGAAATTCCAAATTTTCGCCGAGAGAAACTCCGCGCACTGCGGTCGGGACACAATCAGATCAACTGTCGCATCGCCATCGAACGCTCCGGTTTTGCCGAATATTTTTTTCACTCCGGCGTCGTGGTTTTTCCGGCCGAAATGAAAAGCGCCGGTTTCGGGATTGATGCGGTAGCCGGTGAAGGCGCGGGCCGCCTCTTGAATATCCTCCTCGCTGTAATTCCCCTCGCCGAGGGTGAACAATTCCATGAGTTCGCGGGCGAAATTTTCATTCGGATGACCCGCCTTGCTCGAGTTCAGGTCCAGGTAGCGGATCATCGCGGGGTCTTTCGCCATCTCCTTGGCAAAAGGCGCAAAGGGACCAAAGGCGCGGGCGCGCAGGGTTTGATTTTGTTGCAAAACAAGAAACGGGTCGTTGACCTTTTGGATGCTTGTCGCCCAATGGCCATGCCAAAAAAGCACACACTTCTCGCGGGCTGGGTAGGGCGTGGAGGCCATGCGCTGAATCCACCATGCACGGGCCTCCTGAGTTCGCTCCCTCGCCTGCATGTTCATGATTTTTCTCTTCTCCGCGACCTCTTCGGGCGTCATGGAGTCGTTTCCGGGGCGCTGAAACTTCATCGGAGCGAACTCCGGAGCGGGAAAGAGATCCTCCTCCTCGCCTGCCTTCAAGATACTGCGAACCGCAGCTGCATGCCCCATCGAATGGAGGCGATGGATTTCCTCAGGCGAACCGCCAAACGCGGCGCGATTCAAAAGATGCGCGGCGGCGGCAAGAGTCCATTCGTGGGAGGGCAGCGGAGTGAGCATATGGATTTAAACACGCGACACCCGCCAGAGTTGCGCTCGGAGTTTGGAGGCGCTCTTAGCGGCGCCCGCCCCCGAAGCGTGGCGGAGGCAATGCGGCGGATGGCCCCCAAACCCGCCAGTCATTCCACTGCTGAACAGCGAGCACGGTGTTTTCGGAGGCTGCAGTGTTTTGATTGGCGATTTCCTGCTGGAGCTCGAGTTCGCGGTATTTCGAGTAGTCCGTCTGGTTTCCAATATAGGCGATGCTTTGATCCGGGCAGGCGTAGAAATAGTAGACCTCATCGCCTTTGAGCTTGCGCACGACTTTGTAGGGGCGCGCCGACTCGAGGGAGAGTTGGCGTTCGGTGGTGTTGGCCGGCAGAACCTTGAACCCGAATCCGGCGATTGAACTGAAATCGCCGCCTGGGCTCCCGCGCTAAATCGCGCACCCCCCGCACGCCAGATCATCCAAAATCTCTCGCTCCCCCGGCGGCTTGGGCAAAAGCGGCGCGA
>JBIJAV010000009.1:0-105989 GCA_044345595.1 Terrimicrobiaceae bacterium | reverse complement strand
AAACCGAAGAACGGCACTCCGAGAGCCGGATGCGGGCAATCCGCACGTCCGGTTCGATGAGGGGGAGACCCCGGCGGTCATTGGCCTTCGCGCCTCTAACCCCGTCCGGGTCTCCCTACTCTACTCATGATGCTTCCCCCCACGCCTCCACGGCGAATTGGTGGCCTGAAAAAATATGTTTGGCCGAGTAGTCGGGTTGCCTCGAGCGCACATAGATTTCGCCAACGCGTCTCGAGAGAACCGCGATGGCCGCTGCGGTGGTTGCCTGGCGGCACGACGCCTTTCGCGAGTCATCCAGTTTGATGCCAATCAGGAAAGCCGGAATCGAAAGTGCGGCCGCTTCGACCTCTTCGATGGAAGGGAATCCTGAGAATCCCAGTGCAAAGACCGAGCGGGCGAGTTGTGACTTTGTGAGCTTGAAATTTGGTGAATCGATACGGAAGACGACAAATTGGCCCGTGACCGGGCGGACAACGGCTTCAAACCTGGTGCGTGGGGGCACACTCATGTTGTGAAGCGCTCCTGCTGCAGCGTCGCAAGTGGTCGCGCCGGTGTTTATTCCAATGCGAATTTTTTCCACAGGGTGTTGAAGTTGGTGCGGACATCGGAGGGTTCGATGCCGCGTAGGTTGTCGGGAAGCAGGCTCTGGATCAGGTTCCGGCAGTGTTTGTCCCTCGTGCTGTCGCCGAGTTCCGCGCACACGGAGGCCGCCTTTCGGCAGGCGTTGAGGGCTGGTCCATAGGTCTGGAGGTTTCGGGAGCCGGGTTGCAAGGCATCCCGGGCTTCAGTGGCGAGGGTTTCCACCGCGATCGCTGGAAGTGCGTGGTGGTCGCGCAGGGCGAGGTAGGCCACGAGACCGAGCGCGCGCCGGCGGGCTTTGTCTGGCTGTGCCGCAAAGGCGGAGGTGAGGAGACCTGCCAGGTCAACGGCATCAATCGCCGATCCCAGGCGGGCAGCCAGTGCAAGACGATCGATGGGGTCTTGAACAGAAAGAATCTGGCGCCAAGGGTCGGCAGCGTTGAGGCCGCAGAGGTTCCAAGCCTGCCTGTGTGCGGCAAGCAGCGCGGCGTGGTTTGTTTTCACTCCGTGTGCGATGCCGGGAAGCCCGTGCCGGAAGGCCAGCCATGCGGAATCCTCCCAGCCCGGCCTTGGCTGTGTGGACAACTCCGCAAGCGCAGTGCGGGCGGCTTGGATGGAAAGGATCGAGCGCAGAAGAGTGGTGATGCGACGGGTTGAGAGTTCGTGTCCCGCCTTGGCGGCCAGTGGAGCCAGTGCGATCAGATACTCGGCGAGCTTTTCGGGAGGCGACTGGTGAAGGACCTCAAGAATGCGACGGGTTTTTGCAACCAGATCGGAAACCGGGACGGGGAATTCATGGCGTCCCCGGAACTGGTCGATCAGAACAGCCTTGCGGGCTTCATCGGTGAGGGCATCCCACCCGGGCACCTCGATAAGAAATGCGAAGCGGTCGGCGAGAGCGGGATCCAGAGGTTCGGCTCCATGGTAGGCTGGAGCGTCGTCGGCTTCCTCATCCGGCGGGGGATTCATCGCCGCCCAGCGGTAGCGGAGTTTCTCGAGTAGAATTCCCTGAACACGCCTCTCGTGGATGATGGGGAAAAGCTTGTTCTGAAGCTCCGGCCTGGCGCGGCTGATTTCGTCGATGAAAACGACTTCCGCATCCCAGATCGAAGAGGGCGTTGATATGTAGCGGAGCGAGGTCTGTGTTTCGTCTGGAACCGGTATGCCAACCAAGTCGTCGTAGTTCACGAGTGAGGCGTTGTAGAACCTGAACGCCAGATCAAGAGATTCGGCGAGGCGCTCCAGCAGGAAGCTCTTCGCGGTGCCATGCCTGCCGATCAGTAGCAGCGGATCGCCCGACGCAAGCGCAGCGAGCACCACCGCCTCGAGGTGGGCCCAACCTTCCAAACCGAGGGGGCGCGTGAGGAGGGATTGCGGAGTTTGCGCCTCTTCGGTTTGGGGTGTGGCGGGAGGGGTCTCTTGCGCGGGTTTTGATATCTGTGGCGACTTGGGCTTTGTTTTTGTGCTCACAGCGCACCTCCCTTCAATGCGCGGCGGAGGAGTTGGTCGCGGAGTTTTCGGGCTTGCTCGATACAGCAGGTGCCGAGGCTCTGGCGAACGCGGCGCTTGGTGTAATCGGGAAGGTGGAGCGTGTAGTGGCACCAGAAGGTGCCGTTATTGTTCCAGAGATGGTGGTTTGGATTGTCCGCAAGAATGCGGATGGATGCTGTCGATAGTTGTTTCATGGTGTGTCTCCTTTCGGTTTCGCACCAGGAATCGGGACCAACAAAAAACCGCCGATCGATCAGGAGCGGCGGTGTATGTTTGAACCGTGGAGATTTTTGTTGTTCGGGGCATTCGCCCCGCTCATCGCTTGGGTTTTCCAAGCAAGCCACCGTGGGAGTTTCTCCAATTCCTCGGTAGGCACCCTGACCCGCCTTGCGCGGCCACAGGAATTCCTGATGTTGGGAATACATTATCAGTTGCCATGCGGCTTGCAACCAATGTGTGTGTCATAGCCTCGTGGCTTCCGTGCCTCACTGGGCCTTGTTTTGCGGGTGTGAGTGGAGTCAGATTCCGTGACGGGAGACACGCTCCAGGTCGTCGATGAATTGGAGGATTTGCTTTTTGTATTTGCGGTCGCCTCTTCGCTGGCGGACCCAGCCGGCCGTGTTATTGCCGATCCAGTCCATCCTGACATTTGTGAGGGGAAAGAAGCGGAGCATCCAGTTGTCGAGAATGATGTAGGGGTAGTCGATGCGGAGGAGCGTGGGGGCGGGGAGTTGGGGGTATTTGTCAGGGGAGCGGTAGAGCACGCGGCCACCGGGGGTTATGAACGATGGCCAGGTTTTTCCACCGTGGGAGTTGTTCAGCATGTAGTCGCGCCAATTCATTCGCTGGAAGCGCGGGACTTTCAATCCAACAGGCGTGCGACCTCGCCGAAGGGGATGGACTTTGTTTCAAGGCCGCCAGGTGTGATCACCCAGAGGGTGGGGTATTCTGGCGCTTGCCTGGGGAAATCCCCGTAGCCGTCAGTGAGGTAGATGGCTGCATCGGGTGCGGTGGTTTTGTCGAGGTGCTTGAAAAAGGGCCGGAAGTCTGTGCCGCCGCCACCGGGGAGCTTGGGGATGCCCTCGCTCTCGGTATCAATCGGCCAAGGGCCGTGCAGCTTGGCGTCGCAGGTGTAGAGTTGGATATCCACCTTGGGGTAGGCGCGGAGGATTCCACGGAGTTCGTTGAGAAAGCGGCCGAGCGTCTCGTCGTCGATCGATCCGCTGGTATCGATACAGAGCGCAACGCTCACGCTCTCGCCATCCATGCCGTCGAGGTAGAGTTCATCACCGATGAAGCGGCGGTCGTAGGAGGTGAAATCCCACGGGGTCCGCGTGAGGTAGCGCCAGAGGAGTGTGCGCCAGTCGAGCGGGGGATCTGTCACCTCTGCGAGAAGTCTTTGGAGGTTCTCGGGCAGTTTTCCGTGCGTTGCAGAGCCCATGCGGGTGATGGTGGCGGCCTGCGCGAGGGCGGCATTCCAGTGGTCGCGGTTTGACGAAATTTGTTCGGGTGACAAGACAGCGGAGGCATCCTTGCTGTCGGGTGGAACGAGGTCGCTTCCGATGAAATGGATTTCCAAGTCTTCGAGCTTCGGGTTGCGGCTGCGTAGAATCTCATAGACCTCTTCGACGGTGAAATTGGCGATCTTGTCGTCACGCAAGGCGGACTTGGGAAGGGTCAGACCCTCGGTTTGGAAAATGATTCCGTTCACGACGATGTCTGCGGCGATATTCCAAAGCACGGGGTGTGCGCCCTGGCGGCGAATCACATGGCGCAGCGCGGCGTGGAGGAGTTCATGGACAAGCACGCCGAGTTGTTCGGCCGGCGTGTGTTGGGACATGAACTTGGGATTGAAGAGCAGGCGGCGTCCATCGGTTGCCGCCGTCTCGATCTCCTCGGTGATCACGGACTCGGCAAAGAGGGCCAGTGAGGCGAAGAAGGGCGAGACATTGCGGAGGTGGAAGAGGAGGAGTGAGAGATCCAAGGCAACAAGTTTTAAGAATTAAGAATTAAGTTTTAAGCAGCTCTTGGGTTCGATGAGAGCTGGATAAGCTCATGCGTTGCCGATGAGCTTGCGGTAGGAGTCGAGGAACTTTTTGATTTTCGGGTTCGCGGCGAGGTGGGTGGCGAGGACGCCAAAGGTGTTGTCGGCACGGGCGGTGTCGAGTTTGGCGTGGAGGAAGAGTTGGATCCACTCGGGGTCGGCGTTTGTGGTGATCCAGTCGAGCGCGTTTTTGACGGAATCCGCCGACTTGGCGCGGATGGCGAGGCCCAGCGACGCCGCATAGCGGGCAGATGGCTCGGCGGGAAACGGCGTGTCCTTGGCCTTGCCTGCGAGGATGGAGTCGAAGTCCGGCAGGGTGTCATAGACCTTGAGGTAGGCGCGGAACTCGCCGGCGGGTGCATCGCCGATGGCGGGGTCCATGGGCAGTCCAGCAAGGTAGAGCGTGTTGGCGGCGGTCCATGCGCGAGGTGACGGCCATGCGGGATTCTTAGGGTCGCGCTTGTGCAGAAGCTCGGGGCGCCATGCGAGGAAGGCGACGATTTTTTCATCGATGCCATTTTGAAGTGCCCAGCTGCGGAAGCTCTCAAAATGTGGCACCACGGTGACATGGATGAAGCGGTTCTGCAGGGCGGATGGTATGCTGAAAACAGAGGCACCATCCTCGGAACGGTTGCCGGCGGCCCAGACATGCCATCCCTCGGGCAGCGTGTAGGAGCCGACCTTGCGGTCGAGGACGAGCTGTTGCGCGATGCCTTGGATGGCTGGCGGTGCCATGTTCAATTCATCGAGGAAAAGAATACCCGAGCCGCTGCGTGGGAGGAATTCCGGCGGATACCAGCGCGAAGTGCGGGCATCATGGTCGGCCACAGGAAGACCGCGCAGGTCGGTAGGGGCGAGTTGGCTGATGCGGAGGTCGATGAGGTCGATCTTTGCAGATTGTGCGACGGCAGCGACGGTGTGGGATTTTCCGATGCCGGGCGCGCCCCAGATCATGACGGATTGGAGGAGGTGTTTTTTAACGAGAGTGCCGAGCAGGTTTTCGAGTTGTAATGGATTCATTTTGGTTTTCCGGAGTGTGTCTCACCGAGTGTCGCAGGAGGTGTCACAGGCGCCTTTTGGTATGGAGAATATGAAGGGTCGCAGGGTCTGGAAGATTGTTGCACTTTTCCCGCAGGGCCCTGTGGAAAATCGAGTCGCGCGGACTGGCAGTGGCAAAAAGCGTCATGCAGGAGCGAAACTTCAAGTTGTCGGGGCTGCCAAAGATGTCGGTGTGGGACTCTTGACGATCCACCACGGCGGCCGTGCACTCCCGTAATCTTGCGCCAAGGACGGGATGGGCAAGGTATTCGGCAGCCTCCCGCAAGTCCGCGATCGCATAGCGTTTCGATATTGAGCTTTGCCCCAGTCCGGCAACCTGGGGGAAAACAAACCACATCCAGTGCGAGTCTTTGCGACCATTGCGGATTTCCTCCAAGGCTGTGTCGTAGGTGTCATCTTGGGCATCCAGAAAGCGGTTCAGTGGCGGGTTCATTTAGCGGAGGCGTTTGGCTTTTTGCGTTTCTGGATTCCTGCCAGAGCGGTTTCGCGGACGATGGCGTGGGAATCCTTCGCTAAAAGCCGAAGGTCCGCCGCGCAAGTGCGGGAGCATCTGGCCGTGAGGTGGCGAAGGAAGGGGTTGGGGCTGCGGGCGAATTGATGGAGCACATGAAGTGAGGGAGTGGTGTTGCCGTGGCGAGTCGTGCCTTTGAAGCGAGGATGGGCTTTTTCAAAATCCAGCACAGCGCCGAACGGCCACTGGGTGTGTGCACGGGCATGCATCCGAATCTCGGAATCCGGATCATCAAATAAAATTCCCAGAGTCTCTGGCGGCGTCTCCTTGGCGTAGGAGAGTCTCAATCGGACGGTTGCGGATGGGTCTTTCGCGGCCTCCAAAAAAAGATGGCGCATTTCGTGGTAGAGCTCCGCGTAGGAGCCGGGACAATTGCAATTACGGAAGTCCTCCAGTCGGGAAACGAAATGGGCGAGGACTTTGATTCTAACCTCAGGCTCAGCATCCCTCGCCAAATCTTCCGTTTGTTTCAAACTGAGTCTGGAATCTGTGCACACATACTCGCGGATGTTTTTGTCCGGGTCGGTGGCGAAGAGTTCCAGAAGCGCGAGATTCGTATCATGGTCCCGCCAGCAATATTGCCCGCGCAGGCGGTAGGCAATTTTGATCCGTATCTCCGGATCTGAATCCACAGCCAAATGGGCTGCGATCTGCGGGTGAAGTCCGTTGCGTTCGGTCAGCAGAGAGCGAACTTCGTGGGGAATGTGGTTTTTGTGGGCAAAGTAGAATTTTGGTGTGAGGCGGAATCCGGAATGAGCGATGACCTTTTTTAGATCCGGGTTGGCGTTTGTGAAAATGCGGCTGCGGAGTTCTGCGCCGGCATGACCGTTTAGAAAAATATTTCGCAGGACGGCGGGATGGTCGTTCGGGTCGAATTGCAAAAGGATTTTGCGGGCGACGCGGAAGTTGGACGCCAAAGATTTTCGGACTTCCAGGGAGGGGTCACTCAGCAGCAGCGTGTGTGCGTGCGCGAGTCGGCAGTTTTTGGCGAAGGCGAGACGCACGCTTTCATCAGGGTCCTTGCAGAGCCATTCCAAGGATTCCGGCGGGGTGTTTGTGCACCTCGAGAGAGCGCTGCGGATTTCCAGCGAATCGCTCAAACCAAGCCTCTGCACGACATCCGCAGGAATTGGCGGGCAGCTCGCAAGCTGGAGGAAAACTTCCTCCTCGTTGCAGGCGGCCAGGGCACGCGCGGCCTGGTTGAAAGAGGGGATTGGCTTTTCCATTTCGTTGGATACCGCCCCCCGAAGCCACTCGGCAAAGCTGAGTCGGACGGCAGGATCCGAGTCGTTGGAAAGGCTCTGCCAAGTCGCCTCGGGTGCCTTCTCATAAAAAAAGCGTGCGCTTGATGAGTAGTCCTTTGCGATTTTCACAAACATGAGGCGCACCCCGGCGATGGGATCGGAGGGTGCGTGGGCGAAGACCCTTGTGTCCTGCTGCCGGAAAGCATGCTCTAGCGCTTTTTTAAGGGCCTCGTGGGTGTGAACTTGGGGTGCCAGATCAGCGTCTTTTTTTCGGAGGTGGTTGTAGGAGGCGAGGCATGCTGCGGGTGAAATGTTTTTCTCCAGGGCGGCAGGTTCGGTGAGTTCCCAGAATGCAATGATCGGGTTCGCGAGCAGGGCTTCGGGAAATTTGTTCCAAAGCGTGTTGAGAACATCGACAGGGGTGTTCGGATTTTCCGCCACGGCACGACGAACCGCAGTCTCGGACGACTTGGCGAGGGATGCCAGGATGTCGGGAGGTGTCGTCGGATCGGAGGCGTTCATTTTTTCAAGCCGCAAAGCCGATGCGGGGCTTGTTGAGCAAAACCGTGGCTTGGGTGTTGAAGATTTCCGCGAGCGAGTAGTCTTTCTGGAGTGGAAGTTCGCGCCCGGTTTCCTGGGCGATGCGTTGGGCGCGCCAGCCGGGCATGCGATCGAAGACCATATGCGTGTTAAGGCGGCCGGGACGGATCAACGCGGGATCAATCTCGGTGTGCGAGCAATTGATCGAGCAGATGACCTGGAGTTTCAGAAAGTCCGCCAGCAGCCCGTCTGTGATATTCAGAATCGCTCCCACCTCGCGGCGGTTGTCCAAGTCGCGCGTCATGAGCGCGCCATCGGCATCCTCCAGCACACACACGAACCGGTGGTCGTTGTAGCTGGTGCTTTGTCGCGACCAGAAGCGGATGAATTCGGGATTTGTTAGAACGCCGGTGGATGCCGGTGGGATGAAGTAGAAGCGGTGGGTTTTGTGGAGTTTGCCAATGAGGTGGCGGATGTAGGAGGTTTTGCCCGTGCCCGGGGTGCCTTCGAAAATGGTCAGGCCTGATCGCTGGGTTTGGAGGAAGTCGATAAAGGCGGCGTTTTTTTCGGAAAATCCCTCGCCGTAGAAGAGGTCCAATTTTTCTTCATCCAGCTTGTTGCGGTCTTGAAGCGGGACGCTTTCGGTGTCGATGCCTTCGTTCGACAGGGAGAGGAGATTGTAGCAACCCACATCTGCTTTCGGCGGCATCGAGTATTTGTCGGCAAAATTCGTGGCGACATTTTTTGCGGTGTCTATATCCGGTGCGTAAACAGAGAGGTCGCACTCTTCGATGTGAAGGAAGACTTTGTTTTCCTCCGCGATGATGAGATCGCGCCAGTGGATGCCGGAGTTTGCGGGGTAGCGGTCCGAGCGGCAGATCTGGTCTTTCTTATCGACTAAAATGCGGGGGAAATCCCAATTCCTGTTTCTCATGCAGAAACGGTGGGCGGAATCGATCCCGTAGGTGGCTATGACGGGAATAGGCGCGGCCGTGCTGAAGGGCGATGAAAACATCGGCATCGATGACAGGTCGCAGGTGAATTCGACTTTCGCCTCGCTCTGGCGCGGAGGTGTCTTTTTCACAGCGGTCTTCTTTTTGATTGTGGAGGCGAGGGAGTCCCAAGTCTGCCTAGTCTGGTCGGGCGAGGTTGCGTTTTGATCCATAAATGCGGTGTCTTTTTTGATGGGATAAGGGGTTATTTTTTCTGTTTGGCGCGGGTGGTGGCCGCTTCGCGAGCGGCATCATCGCCTTCTGGAGGTTCGGGATTGAAAAGCCGGGCGAGCAAATCCGGTGATTTGTCGTCGTTCAGAACACCGAGCTCGCGCAGGTCGGGTTCGAAGAGGCGGAATCCAGCGATTTCGTGCACGGGGAGATATTCGCCGATGTAGCGGAGGAGGGTTCGGAAGTCTGTTTGCGAGGGGGCTTCTTCGCTGACGCGGATGGAGTTCGGGTAGTGCTCGCTGCCGCAGAAAGGGTTTTCGTCCGGTAACTCGGAAATCTGAATCCAGGTGTCGTCCCTCATCGACCTGGTGTCCGCCGCAAGCCACAGCAGGATGGCGCCATCCATGAGGCAGGTGCGGGCACGCACATGGATGCGTGTTCCAGGCGGACGCTTGCGGATTTCCTCGTGCAACATGAGGGCGGTGTCGTGGCAAAGCGCGCCGGGGCCGATCAATTCGATGTTCAGCGTTTTGGGCTTTTCGGCGAGTGCGTTTTGAAGCGCGCTTAGGAGTCGGGATGGATTTTTTTCGGCGAGGTTGAGGTGCATGGTGGATGGATTTTCAGGCGGCACGAAGATGGGAGTGCGGACCCGCAGGCGTGATGTGGTCATACAGTGCATTCCGAACGGCGTTGCAGAGTGTGGACGCGACGGCCGCCACATTCAGGTCGACAACGGCATTTTTGAAGAGAGAGGCCATTTCCTTGGTTTCGCGACCGATCCCGAGGCCGATGAGAGGTATGTCCTCCGCTTCGAATTTCGTGATTTGGGCGATAGTGGAGGACTCGTCGTTCGGTTCCCCGTCGCTGATGACAAAGACGACGGGATTTGCAAACTGGCTGATCTCCGGGCTCGAGTGGATGCGGGCCAGTGCGTGGTGCATGTTCGTTCCCCCGCCGCACTGGGAGCGGAGGAAATCGATTTTGCGGCGGCGCGATGGAGAGTCGCTCTGGCCGTGAGGATGCAGAATCTGTTTGGTGTGGTTGTTGAAACTCCAGAGGGCCAGCGGCAGTCCCGAGCGGAGGCAGACTTCGGAGAGGAGAACGACCCCGTCGAATGCGGCATCGAAGTTCTCGCCGCGCATTGAGGCTGAGATGTCGAGTGCGAGAACCACAAGCGGGTCGAATCGTTTGTGGCGCAGGCGGCGTGACCAGACCTTGTCATGCAGGCGTGGATCCGCCTCGGCCTGCATCGCGGTGCGGATATGAATCGATTCTCCGCTGCGCTGGTGGAGCAGGACCTTCTGGCGGGCGTTTGTTTCGAAGAGTTCGATGAACTCGTTTGTGAGTCGGTCAATCAGGCGTGAGAGGGATTTTTGGCGCTCCATGTATCCCTTTTTCAGGGTTTCGGGGGAGTCCGGCCCCCCGTCGCCATCCTTTGCTTTTCTGGCGCGTGCGATGCTTTTGTTGCGCGGTCCGCCTGCATGGATGCGCTCTTTCGGTCCGAGCGTTGTGATACGCGAACGGCCTGCGCACTCGTCGAGGGCAACAAGTCGCTCCCAGACAGGGCGGATTTTTTCATCGAAAATCAACAGCATGCGTTGCTGGGCGTTCAAGGTTTCCCTCGCAACCGCGCGTCCCCGTGCGATGCCGGGATGGCAGAGCGTCTGGGTAGAGACTGCATTGCCCGTCTCCTCCAGCGCCTCGCGCACCACTGGTGCGACGCCTGCGGCGTATTTGGCCCGAGTGCGCTTTTTCTAGAATGGCACGCAGAAACTGCACTTGGTAGTTCGGCGACCAACTCGATCCAACCAAGGATTGAAAAATCAGCTCATTGGCGGTGTGGATCCATACGGCGCAGCCGGGGAATTTTGACGCGAGCCATGACTCGATGCGGAGATCCTCCAGCACATTGAGAAGATCCTGATAAAGTTGGCAACGTTCTATGGGATAGAGGTGGTGAATGCGCGTGATCGCACAATGAGCGCTCTCGTGAAGCAGGATGGCGCGACACACATCGGCCGATTTTTCCGTGAGGTAGTCGGGGTCCACCGTGATGACGCGGTCCCTCCAGTTCCAACTCCAACACGCGCCGGCATCCCCTTCGATCAAGCTGACCTCCTCGCCTGTCACTTGGCAGGCGAGGGCTTGGAGTTCGCGGAGAAGAAACGAGCGGTTGTGGGATTTAATCATGGATATATCGGAATTGCGGGGTGTGAAAGTGGTAGCTGGATCAGGCGAGACCTGTGGCTCTGAGTAGTGCCAGAGCGGCAGCGCGGTCGGCTGGGTCGGCGAGGCGTTGGATGTAAATCTCCGCCATGACACGCGCTGTGACTCCCCGCAGGCGGGATGCGCCCTTGGCGTTTTCATGGATGAGGCGCATCGCATTGAGCAGTGTGCGGCGGGTGAATACATAGCGCTCGCGGCGCACACGACCGATGCTCGCTGGAGCCTCGTTGTCACCTGCCGCCCCTGAAATGCGGGCGTGGAACGAAGAGATGGATTTGAGGGTCATTTCCAAATCGGGGAAATCCGCGAGCGCTGGATAGATCGGCTCCGAGCGCGGGGGTATCCAGCGCACGCCCTCCCACACAAAGGCGGGGCTTTCTCCTGTCACCAGACAGCGGAGCATATCAAGCAGTTCTGGTTCCGACGGCTTACCGATGTGTCCCCAGATGCCCCAGCGGTCACGGAAGGCTGGCGAGAGCGTGGCGCGTCCTGCGTATTCCGAGGGGTTCATGGTTCCGAAGAGGCGGAAATTTTCCGAGATCGGCACATCGCCTCCGCCGCCGAAGCGGCGTCCATCGTGCTCGGTCAGGACGAGTGTTGGAGGCAGTTCCAAGACAGGATTCAAGCGCTCGAGCACTTGGGGTTCGGCGAGGTTCACTTCGTCAAGGATCACCCACCAGCCGTTGCGCAGGGCGCGTGGAATGTAGCCTTCGGAGAATTCCCACGCGGGGCGGTTTTCTCCCGACTGGGTCGAGGGGATGAAGCGCCCGACCAGTTCGCCTGTGTCGGTGTGCCCGCTCAGGTTCACGCGGATCGCATTTTGACGAGCCATCATTGCTAACCAGAGGATGGCGGTTGTTTTGGCCGTGGCCGTTTCGCCCTCGAGCATACAAGGGATGCCATGGCGAACGGCAAGTGCAGCCTTGCGTGCCGTGGTCAGAAAAAGGCGGTCGAGGCAGAGATGTTTGAATCGACTTGCGTCTTGAGCGGAGTTTTCAGGTCCGTATGGGATTTCCATATCCAAAATGCGTAGAGTTTTATCCCCCGCTTCGATTGCTGAACGCTCCTCTTCGGCTCCGCGAGCGAGGCGCGTGAGTTCGGAGAGAGTGAAAACCGCATACCCCTGCCCGAGAGCTTCGGCTTTTTCACTTGGAGAGGCGTTATCAGGCAGCACAAGGGCATCCGCCCCAGCACGAAAGGATGTGGCCTCCGCGCCGAGTTCCATGATCACTTGGCGCGCTATGGTGGTGGCATGGGACCCAAGCCCGCCCACACAGAGGCGGCTACCCTGTCCGATCACGGACACGGCCTGTTTTGGCTCACTGGTTTCTGTGGATGTCATAAAATCTCCTCGTTTTTAGAAGTTTGCGTTGCAGTTGATTGCCTTGAGGGCTTATCCGAAAATGTCATCCGCATCATTGCCCACATCTTGCTCATTCGGTTCGCCTTTGGCTGCGCTCTGGATTTTCGCCGTTTCCTTGAGGATGCGTTCGTGGAGATCTGGCAGGCTCAACAAAATCGCGTCTTTTACATCCCCAGATAGTTCCAGTTGCTCAATCCCGTCAAAGGCGCCGAGAAATTCGATCACATCCGCAGGAAGCACTTTTTTAATGAAGTCCCACCCGACCGTGCCGGCCGGGGTCACATCCTTCCAGCGTATCCAATTTCCAGTCACGCCGTTGGCATCCTCCGCCTTCAAGGTTCCATCGCTATCATCAATATGCGTGACAGTATAAATACCTCCGATGGTGTAGTTATGTTCATTTGAGTTTCCACTGATGCGGATTTTGCGGCCTACGGGGACTTTTTTCATTTGATTGTGTGTTGTTGTTGGTTGGTTGTTATTTGTTATTGGACGCGAGCGTCTTGGTTTGGATTTGCGTTTCATTATACCAGATCCCTGTGGCAAGGATTGTCACACCCTTCAAAATTTTTTTTAAGGAATTTAGAGGCAAGGGAAGCTTACTTAAGTCTCCCTTAACTGAATCTTTCAAGTAGGGCTTGGGTTTATTTGAAACAAAATGGCGCATTTTTATTTATGGAAATATTCTTTATATAAATAAACTAAGGGGTTTGTTTTTAGATACAAAAGCTATCTAAAGATGGTCCTGTCTTGATTGATCAGGTGAGAAATTAAATCAGATGTCCCCGGAGATTGCAAGGAAAAAATGAAATGGAATTCGACGGGTAGTCTGTCATAAAAATTTATATAATTTATAAAATATTTTTATAAAATTATTTAGTAATTATTTTAAAATTCCTTTATTTTTGTATTGTCATACAATTAAACACGGAAAAAAGACCGTTCAAGCGGCGAAAACAACCATTCATGTCATAAAAATGACCATTCGAGGAAAATAACCCGAAAAAGCGTCTTTTTTGCCATCGTGCGCATTGTTTTCTTGGCTTGCGGAGGAGTTTTCGTCAGGTTCGCGACGATGAAAAAATCCGGGTGTCTTGTGGCTTTTTTGCTCGTGGCGGTTTGTGCGAGCATGTTTGTGAATTTGCTTTTGCTGGCTTTGATTGGAACCAAAGGGGCATCTGCCATGGCAGGTGTGAAAGTTCTGCCCGAGAAAGAGTATGATGAGGAGGTGCTTTCCGAGGGGTCGGATTCGCATTCCAAGGTGGCCGTCATTCCGTTGGACGGCGTCATCGGCTTTGGAATGAGCGGGAGTCTGGGGGATTCGATGGTGGAGGATTTCAAGGCTGCATTGGAGCAGGCTGCGACGGATCATCATGTGAAGGCGGTTATTGTTGAGATGGACTCGCCCGGTGGTGAGATAACGGCGTCGGATGTCCTCTACGATGCGTTGCGGAATTTTCCAGAGGAGAAGCCGGTGATCGCCTACTTCAATTCGATCGGGGCCTCGGGAGCTTATTACACCGCTTGCGGAGCGGATTGGATCATGTGCAACGACACGACTTTCACCGGCAGTATCGGCGTCATTATTTCAACGCTCAATTACCGCGACCTCTTTGGAAAGATCGGCCTCGAGTCGGTGGTTTTCAAAAGCGGAAAGTTCAAGGATATGCTCAACGGGGCTCGCGAGATGAGCAAAGAGGAAAAGGAGTATGTGCAGGGGCTCGTCATGCAAAGCTATGAGCGATTCCTCGGCATCGTCGCCACCGCGCGCAAACTGGATGCGGCCGCGCTGCGAAATGGTCCCGCCGATGGCCGCATTCTCAGTGGCACGGATGCCTACGCTGCGAAGTTGGTGGACGAGTTGGGCTACATCGAAGACGCCTACGAAAAGGCCCGCACGCTCGGCAAGGCTCCCGGGGCCGAGGTGGTCCGTTATGTGCGGACCTACAGTTTCGACCGCTTCCTGCGGCTGTTTGGCGAGTCTGCGTCGGCAAAGGTCGAGATCGGCCTGCCGGGCAAAAAATACGCCCTTGAGCCAGGTCGCGTCTACTTGTTGCCTCCATTCTTCGCGCCCTGAGGAGAGACGACCCGTGAAAAAAACGCGCATCGACACTTCTGGTCAGCAGGCTGCGTTCCAATCGCCCTTTGCCGCACTGCAAATGGAAGGCCTCCCCGATGCGCCGCCGCAACCCGAGCGCGAGACGCCTGCCGCTGTGCCAACGAAAATGGGCCGCGTCGTTCTGCGTCGCGAGAAAGCTCAACGCGGCGGAAAAACCGTTGTTGTTGTTTCGGATTTCGACGCCCGAATTTCAGATGCCGAAATCGAAGACTTTGCCCGCAAGGCGCGTCAGGCCTGCGGTTGCGGAGGCACAGTCCGGGGGCGCGAGATCGAACTCCAAGGCGACAATGCTCCCAAGGTGCGTGCCTATTTTGAAGGCGCTGGATTCCGTGTCGCTGGCGTTTCCTGAAAGCACAAACAAGCTGCGGTGCACCGCTCGAACCAAAATTTTGGTCGCCCGCTGAGGGCCTTGGGGACAGGCTTTTTTAAGACCTGGGTGTGAGATTGAAGGAGGCGAGGGCTTCGCGGGTGACAGCGCGGCCGCTCTCGGCTTCGTCGAGGATGACCAAGTCGGCTCCGGCGTTGCGGAGTTTATCGGCTTCGTTGCTGAATTTCGTGCGGGCGAGGATGGTGATGGAGGGGTTTTTTTCCCTTGCGAATTGGATGGCTGCGGCGATTTCCGGTGTGGCGGGAAAGGTGAACGCAACGAGGCGGGCCTGATCGACGCAACAGAGGTCCCAGACCTCGGGTTGGCGGGCGTCGGCGAAGAGGGCTGCTTTTCCATCGCTGTGCAATTCGCGGATGGCTTCCGCGTTGAGGTCGATGACAAGCGAGGGAATGCCTTCATCGGCGAGGGCGGAGGAGAGTTGGCGTCCCACAGGACCGTATCCGCAAATGATCGCATGGTCGGAAAGTCCGCGAACGCGTTCGGCGGGAGGCAGGGATGCGGCGGCGCGGCCCGGAAGACGGGGTGTGTGCGCGTGGAGCCAGTTGCCAAGGGGCACGGAGAACCTCATGAGGACGGGAACCATGGCCATCGAGAGAGCCATGGCCGCCATGAGCGGATCGCTCACCGCACTCGGCCATGCCGTGTGATCGGAGACTTTTGTGAGAAGCACGAGGGAGAATTCCCCCGCGCTGCCGAGGCCTATGCCCGCGAGAACGGCCGCGCGCCAACTCAGGCCGGTCATGCGGGCGATGAGCCCTATCAAGATGGCTTTGCCGATTATGATTCCGGCGGCAAGCGCCAGAATGAGTTGCCAAGAGGAAATGGCCTCGCGGAGATCGATGCCAAGGCCGACCGAGACAAAGAAGATCGTGAGGAACAGATCCTTGATCGGCGCGATGTCCGAAAGGATGCGGTGCTTGTAGATGCACTCGCTCACAGCAAGACCTGCAACAAAGGCTCCCAGGATGAGGCTCAAATCCATGAGCGCGGCCAGGAAGGCTACGCCGATGCACAGTCCAGCCACGGTGAGGGTGAAAAGCTCGCGGCTGCGGGTGTCGGCCACGGCGCTCAAAAGTCGGGGAATGATGTAGCGGGCGAGGATGATCGCCAGCGCGATGAAGGCCACGCCTTTGCCCAGAGTCAAAGCCAGCATGGGAGCCATGGCATTTCCCTCGCCTCCCGGGACGAAGAGGGCCGGCATGAGCACAAGAAACAAGATGACAAAAATGTCCTGAAAAATCGCCACGCCCAGCGCGAAGCGGGCGCCGGAACTCGCTGAGAGGCCCATGTCGTGATAGAGCTTCACGCTGATGGCCGTCGAACTCAGCGCGCAGGCGACGGCCACGACTGCGACGAGCGGCCAATCGAGTCCAAAGTAGAAGCGGGCCACTAGTCCCGCGCCGAGCATCGTCAGGCCGACTTGGGCCGAGCCTCCCACAAACGCAAAGCGCCGCAGGTGTTTCAGCTCGCCGAGGGAGAACTCCATTCCGAGCACGAACAGGAGGAGCATGACGCCGATCTCCGACATGGAAGCCACGGCCTCCCTTGCCTGCGCTCCCGCTACGGATTCGAGAAGGCCGGTATTTGCGATAGCGAGCCCGCACAGGAAATAGGCGACAAGGAGTGATTGGCGCAGCTTCAGCAAAACCAATGATGCAAGAACCACTCCCACCAGCATGAACGCCAGCAAGGAAAACATTGGCGGCATGCCCGCCGAGGCCAATGGCAGAAACCCGCCCGTATGAGAAATCAAACTCTGCATCCCTGCTGCCAGCGTCGCCGACCCGCAGGGCATTTGCGAGCCGAAGATTGTGAGGTGTTATTTGTAGCGGATGATCGAGGCGTCGATCGAGCGCAGGGTGAGCATTCCCACGCCCATGTAGCCGGGATTGAAGGCAGGCAGATAGGTGGTGGATGTGCTGGTGCCATATTCCGTGCGGCGGCCGGGGCCGCCAGGCCCGCAATACCTCGAGTTGGCCGTGCCGAAGCTGTAGGTGGTCACCGGCACATACGATGTGTATCCCGGCACATAGTAGTTGTAGGGGCGTTGCTCGGTATCCTCGTGCATCATGATGGCGGCATCTCCCCCATGAAGGCGTGCGTTATACTGAATGGCTCGGATCATGAAGTCGTAGCTGGCTTTCGCGGTGAAGGAGAGCCTGCCGATAACGGTGTAGGGGCGGTCGGGCGGTTTCGAGAAAATGGGAACGGCGTAATCCTTCGGCTTGGGAGTAAAGACCCGCGCGGTGGAGGGGCGATAAAATTGTGCGGTGGAGGACACCGACTCGCATCCGGTCAAGAGGACTGAAAGAGAAAGAGCCAACAGCACGCCATGGAACGCAGGCTTAAGCATTTTGTAGGCTCACAATAATCTCAAACTCCGCGATCGCAAGTTGGGCGAAGTTATTTCAAGAGACGGCGCAGATACGCTCCGTAGCTCGATTTGCCGAGGCGGGCGATCTGGGCTTCCAGTCCCGCCTGGTCGATCCATTTGTTGCGCAGGGCGATTTCCTCGAGACAGGCGATTTTCAGGCCTTGGCGGCGCTCGATGACGCTGACGAATTCGGCGGCTTCCATGAGGGATTCATGCGTGCCGGTGTCGAGCCAAGCGGTTCCGCGGCCGAGTTGCTCGACTTGGAGTTTACCTTCCTCGAGGTAGAGGCGGTTCAGATCGGTGATCTCGAGTTCGCCACGGGCCGAGGGTTTCAAGTCGCGTGCGAGGCCAACCACCCGGTCGTCGTAGAAATAAAGGCCCGGCACGGCGAAGTTGGACTTTGGCTTGGCTGGCTTCTCCTCGATCGAGAGGACGCGTCCATCAGGCGCGAATTCCACAACGCCGTAGGCGGTCGGCTCCGCGACATGGTAGCCGAAGATCGTGGCTCCCTCGCGGCGCGCATCGGCCGCCTCGATGGCTTCGACGAAATTTTGCCCGTAGAAAATATTGTCACCCAGCACGAGGGCGGAGGGGGCGTTTCCCACAAAGTCGGCACCAATGTGGAACGCCTGTGCCAGCCCCTCAGGGCGGGGTTGGGCGGCGTAGCTCAATGAGATCCCGAACTGGCTGCCATCACCCAGCAACCGCTGGAAGAGCGGCAAATCCTCGGGCGTGGAAATAAGCAGAATCTCGCGAATGCCTGCCAGCATGAGAACGGACAGCGGATAGTAAACCATCGGCTTGTCATACACGGGCATGAGCTGCTTGCTCACGGCGATGGTGAGGGGATAGAGCCGCGTGCCGGAGCCTCCGGCGAGAATGATGCCTTTGCGTGAAACGGGATTTTGCATTTCGGTGATGGTTTGAAGAATGGCCGAGGATGGCTGCCGAAGAGTGATTTTTCACCCTTTTTTTAGGGGCGTCTAAGGCGCTGCAAGCGCAGTGTCATCCACCGGCCCGACGGATCCATTGAAAAACCAGGTCAGGCGCTTGGGGGTGTGGATGGGCTTCGGAGGTGTATTTGCCGCCCATGAGGCACCAACAACGCGGGGATGGAGGGCGTCGGCGTCGGAGAATCCCCAGGCTTGTGATGGTATGGTCGCAAGTTTGAGCGGCTGACTGGATGGGGATGCGGCGAGATTTCCCCATGGGACGAGTATTTGGTCGGCATCAGAGACGCTCATGTTCACTACATAGGTTCTGGCGGAATCCAGAAACGATGCGCTCACGGCCTTGCGGTAGGCGGGAGGGACGAAGAGGGTTTCGACTTTTGGCACGGTGGGAGTGGGAATGCCGAGATAAGGAGCCAACTCGCGCACGAGTCGCCCGCTGCGTGTGGGATCGAATTGTGGCATCTGGCCGGGCCAGAGCGGGCCGGGGAGTTTGCCATCGTTGTCAGCGGCGAAAAGTGTGATGCCTGTCCCGATCTGACGCATGTTGGAGATGGCCTTCGAGCGGTCGGAGGAGGCTCGAAGTTTCGAGAGGCCGCCCAGCGAGAGCGCCGCAAGAATGCCTATTACGGCCAAGACAACGAGCAGCTCCACGAGAGTGAAGGCTCCGCGCAGCATTTTCACTCTGCCGGCACCAACCGAACGATGCGGTCGGGTTGGTTGAGAACGATGTAAAGGAAACCATCGGGACCGGTGCGCACATCGCGGATGCGGCCGAGACCGGAAAGCAGAATCTCATCGGCGACGACTTTTCCATTTTGAACCCGGATGCGGTGAAGCTCGCCGCGCAGGCCGCCGGCGAAGAAGTCGTATTTCCAGCCGGGAAATTTATCGCCGGTGTAGCAGGTAAGACCGCAAGCGGCGATCGAAGGCGTCCAGTGCAGGAGCGGTTGTTCCATGCCCTCCTTCTCCGTAAGCCCTGTCAGTGGGCTGCCATCATAGTTCATGCCGTGCGAAATGACCGGCCAACCGTAGTTTGCCCCTTTGCGAATGAGGTTGAACTCGTCGCCGCCGCGCGGGCCGTGCTCGGTAGCGTAGATGGCATGGTCACGCGGGTCGATGGCAAGGCCCTGTGGATTCCGGTGTCCGTAGCTCCAAATCCCGGGAATGGTGTTTTTGTCGGCATCGAACGGATTGTCCTGCGGGACGCTGCCATCTGGAAAAACACGGTATATTTTGCCATTCGGGCGGGTGATGTCTTGCACTTCCATTTTCCCGCCGCGCTCGCCAACGATGAAATAGAGATACCCGCTATCGAAAACCATTCGTGTGCCGAAATGCACACCGTTGGATGTGTAAAAATCCGGCGCTGATTGGAAAATGACCTCCTCGTCAGTCCATGTGTGATCGCGAATGCGGCCGCGCACGATCTTGAGCATGGAGCGCATTTTCTCTCCCTCGAGCGGATCCGCAAAAGCCAGGTAGATCCAGCCATCCTTCGCGAAGTCGGGAGATGCGGCGACATCCAGCATTCCGCCCTGACCCAATTCGATCGAACGAGGAGTTCCCTTCACTGGTTCGGACTGAAGATTTCCATCGGCATCGATGACCATTAGTGCGCCTGGGCGTTCGGTCACGAGGCGGCGTCCATCGGGCAGAAAAGCAAGGCTCCAAGGCGTTTTGAGACCGCTATCGATGACGGTTTCAACCTTGTAGTCGTGCTCGAGGGATTTGACGGCCCCGCCTTCCTTGGGGCGGGGAGGTGGTGAGGATTCGGTTTTGGTGGACTTTTCCTTTTCTCGTAGAAAAACCACGAGCGAACGAATCTGCTCGGCGGAGAGGGTTTTCTCAAAGGCAGGCATGCCGAGGTCCGGCAGGCCTTGAGAGATCACTCTCGTAATCTCTCCATCGGTGCCGCCGTCCTTCCACAAGCCATCGGCAAGGTTGCCTCCGAGCCCACCCTCCAATTTGGAGCCATGGCAGGAGGCGCAGCTTTCGAGATAGAGTTCGTTGGCCTTGTCCGGCCTTGCAGGAAGTCCGGTGACAGGAAACGCAGCGAGTGCCAGACACGCTGCCAAGCACGCTGAGCGCCCCGTTTTCATGGTCAAACGAAGGACTAACCTCCGGCGATGGCTGGAACGATGCTGATCTCGTCGCCTTCCTTCACGGGAGTGGCTTTTTCCTCGAGGAAGCGGATGTCCTCGTCGTTGACGAAGATATTCACGAAGCGGCGAACATTGCCGTTCTCGTCGCAGATGCGCTCGAAGAGACCGGGGTAGATGGCGTTGAGGTTTGTGAGGATTTCGCCGATGTTCGCGCCGGTGGCGGGGACGAGTTCCTGCTCATTGGTGAGCTTGCGGAGGGGGGCTGGGATGCGGACTTGGATGGGCATGGTGAAGAGTTTTAAGTTTTAAGGATTAAGTTTTAAGTGGAGTGGTTGTGGAGTTTTTTGTCTTGGGTGTTGGCTCGTCGGTTGGTGAGTCTTAAAACTTACAAACTTAAGACTTAAAACTCCCCTCCAGGACCGCCTCGTCGTTGGCGATGAGGGCTTCGAATTCGCGGAGGCTCGGGTTGATGACGCGGGGTTCGCCGCAGTGGCCGTGGATGGCTTCTTGGGTTTTGAGGCCGTGGCCGGTGATGCAGAGGACGATGCTCTCGTTGCGCGGAATTTTTCCACTTTCGATGAGCTTGCGGGCGCAGGCGACGGTGACGCCTCCAGCAGTTTCGGCAAAAATGCCGGCGTATTCGGCGAAGTCGCGGATGCCGCGAATCACCTCCTCATCCGAGCAATCGTCGGCACTGCCGCCTGTTTCATTCATGCTGCGGATGGCGTAGTAGCCGTCCGCTGGAGTGCCGATGGCGAGGGATTTCACAATCGTGTCCGGTTTTGACACGGGCTTGACGATATCGCTGTTTTTCTTCTTGGCCTCGGAGATCGGGGAGCATCCGCTGGCCTGTGCGCCGTGGACGGAGAAGGGTTGCTCATCGAGGACGCCGATTTTGATGAATTCCTTGTAGGCCTTGTGAATCTTGGTGAGGAGCGAGCCGCTGGCCATTGGGATGACGGTGTGGCGTGGGAGCTTCCAGCCGAGTTGCTCGGCGATTTCGAAGCCCATGCTCTTTGATCCCTCGGCGTAGTAAGGGCGGAGGTTCACATTCACAAAGCCCCAGCCGTATTTGCCGGCGATCTCGGAGCAGAGGCGGTTCACCTGGTCGTAGGCGCCTTCGATGCCGATGACCTGTGTGCCGTAAACAAGCGAGCCGACGATTTTGCTCTTCTCCAAATTCGCGGGGATGAGGACATAGCTCGTGAGGCCGGCGGCGGCGGCATTGGCGGCCACTGAGTTCGCGAGGTTTCCGGTGGAGGCGCAGGCGACCACTTTGAAGCCCAGCTCGCAGGCGCGGCTGAGTGCGACGGAGACAACGCGGTCTTTAAAAGACAGGGTGGGGTAGTTGACCGTGTCGTTCTTGATATAAAGCTCTTCCACACCGAGGTGCTTCGCGAGGCGGTCGGCCCTGACAAGCGGGGTGAAACCAACCTGCGCCCCGACGGTAGGCTCGCCATCGATCGGCAGCAACTCGCGGTAGCGCCACATAGTCTGCGGGCGTGAGGCGATGACCTCGCGGTTGAGGTGCTTGGCAATGAGGTCGTAGTCGTAAGCGGCTTCAAGGGGGCCGAAATCAAACTCGCAGATGTGAATCGCCTCTTTGGGATACAGTCGACCGCACTCCCGGCATTTCAGGTTCGAAAAGAATGTCTGTTGTTCGCTCATGTTCGGAATTTTCTTTCCTCAACGAGAGTGGACGAGTGACGGGACACCTGCGGATTGGCTCATGTCCCTCTCATCTTTCCCGGTTCGTCGCTTTCGCGCCTGCCGAGCTGGATTTGGCACCTGGTCCTGGGTGGGATGTTTGCACATCACACTTCAGCGGTTGCCGTGGCTTCATAGGGCCAGTCCCTCTGCCACTCTCGATAAGATGGGGAAGTATTTGGCGTCGGCTCGGGTTTTCGTCAAGGGGAAATTTTCAGCGCCTTTGCTTTTGTCATCGCCCGCAGTCGGGGGAGGGTGTTGATTGGCCCTGAACCCATTTATGCTCCGTGGACCTTTCGCGTTACCAGAATCCTGAATTTTCCCGAGGCGTTCCTTTTTGGAAGGAAGTGCTGTGGTGGTTTGCGCGGACGATTTTTTTCGAGCCATGGTTTCCCCAGCCCTCCAGCCTTCGCTGTGCAGTTCTGCGAGCATTCGGAGCCAAAATCGGGCGAGGGGTGGTCATCCGCTCGCAGGTAAACATCAATTTCCCGTGGCGTCTCGAAATCGGCGATCATGTCTGGATCGGCGAGGAGGTAATGATTCTGAGCCTCGACCGAGTGCGCATTGGCTCGCATGCATGCATTTCGCAGCGGGCGTTTCTTTGCACGGGGTCGCACAAATTCAAAAAGGAAACCTTCGATCTCGTCACTAAGCCCATCGTCGTCGAAGACGGATGCTGGATCGCTGCGGGCGCCTTTATCGGGCCCGGAGTCACTCTACGGCGCAATACGGTTTGCGCGGCCGGAGCAGTGGTAATGAGGGACGCGGGGCCGGATGTTGTGCTTGCGGGAAATCCCGCCGTTGCCCGTGAGAATTGATTTGCGGCTTTGCAGGAGGGGTTGAAACAGGCAGACTCTCGCGATGATTTTCAGGATTTCGGTTCAAGGGAGGTTCGTCGCGTGATTCAGGTCTTGCCGGGTTTCAGGGATTTTTATCCCGAGGATTGCGCCAGACGGAACCACATCGTGGCAACTTGGCGCGAGGTCGCGAAGCGCTACGGGTTTGTGGAATTTGACGGCCCGGTGCTCGAAAGCACAGACCTCTACCGCAAGAAGAACGAGGAGGGTGCTGAGATTCTTGAGCAGCTTTATTCGTTCACTGATCGCGGTGGTCGCGAGGTGGCGTTGAGGCCGGAAATGACTCCCACCCTCGCGCGCATGGTCGCCGCACGCGAGAAGCACTACCGCAAGCCGATGAAATGGTTTTGCGTGTCGAATTTCTTCCGTCACGAGCGCCAGCAGAAGGGGCGCCTACGCGAGTTTTTGCAGTTCAACGCCGATATCATTGGCGAGAGTTCGCCGCAGGCTGATGCCGAAACCATTGCCTTGGCGATCGATCTCATGCGGGCGTTCGGATTCACGGCCGAGAACTTCGTGGTGCGCCTAAGCGACCGCAAGGCGTGGATGGATTTTTTGACATCACGCGGCTGCGACGAAGCCGCGTCCCACATCGCTCTAGCCTGTGCGGACAAGCTCGAGCGCGAGCCTGAAGAAAAGCTCAACGCAAAACTGGCTTCGACCGGCCTCACTGTTGCCGATCTCAAGGCCTTCATCGCCGGTGGCAGTCCCGAGGCCTTTGCTCCCGTGCTCGAGGCCCTTGCCGCGCGCGGCCTCACCGGTTTTGTGCAGCCTGATCTCTCGATTGTGCGCGGCCTCGCCTATTACACCGGAGTTGTATTTGAAATCTTCGACCGATCCAAAAACCTGCGCGCCTTGGCGGGTGGTGGCCGTTATGACGGCCTCATCAAAGGCCTCAGCGATGGCCATGTAGACCTGCCCGCCATCGGATTCGGCATGGGCGATGTTGTGCTTGGCCACCTCATTGACGAAACGCCTGCCGCAGCCGCCCAACTCCAATCGGCACTTGCTGCCTCGTGCGATGCCTATGTCATCATTGCCGACGAATCCCGCCGCGCCGAGGCCCTCCACATTGTCCAATCCTGCCGAGAACTCGGCCTTGCCACCGATTTCCCCCTCAAAGCCGCCAAGATCGGGAAGCAATTCCAAGAAGCCGAAAACCTCGGTGCCCGCCACGCCATCGTCGTCGGCCAGGAATGGCCGCTCGTAAAACTCAAACACCTCGCCACCCGCACCGAGGAATCCCTCCACCACTCGGCTCTCGCTCCAAAACTTAAAACTTACAAACTTAATTCTTAAAACTCCGCCATGTCCTACCGCACACATCATTGCAACGCCCTCCGCTCCGAACACTCCGGTCACGAAGTCACCCTATGCGGCTGGGTCGCCTCCCGCCGCGACCACGGCGGGCTCATCTTCATCGACCTCCGCGACCGCGAGGGGATTACACAGGTGGTTTTTCGTCCCGAAGAACACGCAGAGGCTTCAAAAAAATCCCACGAATTGCGCAGTGAGGATGTCATTCGTGTCACTGGCAAAGTCGCTCCCCGCTTAGCTGGAACCGAGAACGCGAAGTTGGCCACCGGCGCGATTGAAGTCGTCGCTTCCGCGCTCGACATCCTGAACGCCGCCGAGGTCCTGCCATTTCAGCTCGACGACAAGGTTTCTAACGAGGACCTCCGTCTGACCTACCGCTACCTCGACTTGCGGCGCGAGCAAATGAGCCGCAACCTCCGCCTCCGTCACCGCGTTGTGAAAACCATGCGCGATGTCATGGACTCCGAGGGTTTCCTCGAAATCGAAACGCCGATTCTTTCCAAGAGCACACCCGAAGGCGCCCGTGACTTCCTCGTGCCATCCCGCCTCACTCCCGGAGCCTTCTATGCTCTTCCGCAGGCTCCGCAGCAATATAAGCAACTCCTCATGGTTGCCGGTGTGGAGAAGTATTTCCAAGTCGCCCGCTGCTTCCGCGACGAAGACCTCCGAGCCGACCGTCAACCGGAGTTCACCCAGCTCGATGTGGAGGCCTCGTTCGTCACGCAGGACGACATTCTCGGCCTCATGGAAAAAGTCCTCTCCTCCGTGTTCCGCGAGACCAAAGGCATCGAAATTCCGACGCCGTTCCCGCGCCTGACCTACAAGGAGGCGATGGACCGCTTCGGCAGCGATAAGCCGGACACCCGCTTCGGCATGGAAATTACTGACCTCGGCGACATCTTCCGCGACACGCAGTTCAAGGTCTTCCGTGGTGCGCTCGATGGCGGTGGAGTCGTAAAGGCGATCAATGCTTCTGGTCTCGCGTGCATCACCACAGGCCAAATCGAAAACCTCACGGAACTCGCAAAACAAGCCGGGGCAAAAGGCCTCGCGTTCATCAAAGTCGAAAACGGCGAGTGGAAATCTCCGATCGTCAAATTCTTTACCGAGGCCGAAAAGGCCGCTCTCACCGAGCGTTTGGCCATCAAAGAAGGCGACCTCATTTTGTTCGGTGCCGACAAATGGGAAACCGCCTGTGAAACCCTCGGCCGCGTGCGCCTGCGCGTTGCCGAAATGCTGGATACCCTCAAAGGATCAACCGCCCTTAATTTCCTGTGGGTCGTCGATTTTCCGCTCCTGGCTTGGAGCGAAGAAGAGCAGAAATGGAACGCCGTGCACCATCCGTTCACCCGTCCTTGCGCGGATGATCTCGCCCTCCTCGAGTCCGGCGAATACGGCAAAATCCGCGCTGTGGCCTACGATGTCGTTCTCAACGGCGTTGAAATCGGTGGCGGCAGCCTGCGAATCCACGAGTCTGACCTCCAGTCGAAGATGTTCAGCGTTCTGGGCGTCAACGAGGAGAAACAACAACTCCTCTTCGGGCATATCCTGAAGGCCTTCAAATTCGGCGCGCCACCGCACGGTGGCATCGCTCTCGGCTTGGATCGCTTGGTCATGCTCATCGCCGGCGAGGATAGTATTCGCGATGTCATCGCGTTTCCGAAAAACAACCGAGGCGTCGAGATGATGACTCAGTCGCCTGCGGAGGCTGATTTCAAGCAGTTGCGCGAGCTTTATATTCAGAGCACGGTGAAGAAGCCGGCGTGAGTTGACCTTACTGACTTTGTTGACTTCATTGACGGTGCGTCAGTGAGGTCAATTTGGTCAATGAGGTCCCGCTGCGGGCCGCGTGCCTTTGCACTCGGGGTAGGTGGAGCAGCCCCAGAAGGGGCCTTTCGCCGACTGGCGCTCGCGCATGGGCTTGCCGCATTGCGGGCACTCTGGCGATGGCCCTTTGCTTTTTTCGCGAGCTTCGAGGCGTTTGGTCATGAGGCGTTCGCTGAAGCCTCCGGTTTCTTCAAAGGCTTTTCCCTGCGCCTCGATCTGGTTTTTCAGCATGTTGAGCGCGCGTCCGATGATGAGTAGCAAGGCGTTTGCCACGACCACAGCATCGCGGGAGTCGAGCCAGCGGGCATATTTTTTGCGCTGCTCCAGAGCGTGTTTTGCCGACTCGTTGACCATGTCGTCGGAGAACGGCGCATCGTCGATGGAAATGGCATTCACGGCCTTTGCTTCGGAAGAGTGCACCGACCAAGGGAGTTCCTCCCGGTCGAGGATGAAGATCTCATAGTCGCCTCGCAGTTCGCTCAGGCTCGCCCGCGCGACATCTGTGAGTTTCATCTCGGTGTCTTTTGATGTCGCGGAGCGCTCGGAGCCTTCGATGATATTTTGCCGCCCGCTGCGCGCGGCTTGGGTCATTTGGTCGTATTGACGGCCCTTCGGATCGTAAAACTTCTTCCCCGCCTCACGCGAGTCATGCGTCAAAAACCGTCGGCAAAACCGAAGGGTCTCAACCTGCACAATCGTCGCCAAGGTGAAGGAATGCAGCCGCCGGAAACCGCCGCGTTTGTCGAATAGTTCCGCCATGCGTAAAGGCTTCTCCGCCTTGTTTGGCAGGGGCAACCCCGCCAATTCAAATTTTCCGTCACACAGCCAGAGTTCTCAAAGGCCTTCCAGAAACTTCGCCGCCTCGCGGCGTATGGTTTCGCGCTCGGACTCCGGGCGTTTGCGCCAGGCGCTCACCATCATGCTCGTGCGCGGATTCGAAGCGAAGCGGTCGTTGTGACGGTCGTAGAAATCCCAGTAGAGAAGGTTGAAGGGGCATGCGCCGGGGCCGGATTTCTTGTTGGGGTCGAAGTTGCAGCCGGAGCAGTAGTTGCCCATCTTTGAAATGTAGGCTGCGGAGCCGGCGTAGGGCTTGGTGGCCATGAAGCCCCCATCGGCGTGGAGGGCCATACCAAGGACATTGGCGGCCATGACCCACTCGTGCGCGTCGATATACATTTCCAAAAACCAGTCATGCGCCTCTTGCGGGTTGATCCCGGCGAGGAGGAGGAAATTTCCAAGGATCATGAGCCGTTGAATGTGGTGGTTGTAGGCGGTGTCCTTAACCTCCCGTATCACGCAGCGCAGGCAGTTCATGTCCGTCTCTCCGCTGTAGAAAAAAGCGGGCAGCTTGCGCGTTGCGCCGAGTCCGTTGGATTTCAGGTAGTCCGGCATTTTTAGCCAATACACGCCATTCACGAATTCCCTCCAGCCGATGATCTGCCGCACGAAACCCTCGACAGCTGCGAGCGGGGCGTGGCCCGATTTGTAGGCCCGCTCGGCTGCGGCGACGCATTCCATCGGCAGGAGAAGGCCGAGATTGAGTGGTGCTGCAATCAGGCTGTGGAACATTGTGGGCGAGTCTTGCAGCATGAGATCCTGGTAATCGCCGAAGAGCGGCAGGCGGGTCTCGATAAATTCCCGGAGCGCCTCGAGTGCGCTGTCTCGCGTTGTCGGTAGCCAGCAATCCTCCGCGCGGCCGGGATCTTGTGGAAACCATTGCTCCACCTCGGCTGCAACCGGGCTCTGGTTTCGCTTGCGGGTGATCGCCGCCGGCGGCTTGGGCGCGCCGTCCTTCTTCCAATCGCGCACGGTTTTCCTGTTCTCGGCATCGTAGTTCCAGGCCCCACCCTCGGGCTCTCCATCGTCGCGCATGAGGATGCCGAGTTTTTGCCGGGCTTGGCGGTAGTGGGCTTCCATGAGGAGTCGTTTTTTGCCTTTGGCAAAACGAAAAAACTCCTCTCGCGGTGTTACGAATTGGCAGGTCGGAGTGGTCTGAACTGCGAGCCCGCTTGCTGCGATGGAATTCACGATCTTCTGTTGCGACCAGTTGTTCGGCTCCATGACAAGCAGCGACTCTGGGCGGTGGCTCGTCAGGTGGTCTTTCAAGGCATCTTCGAAACACGGTGCATCGCCCATTTTTCGGTAATCCACCTGCCAGCCGTTTTCGCGGAGTTGCGTGGCGAACTCGCGCATGGCGGTGAATTGAAAGACGCGCTTGATTTTATGGGCCCGCCCGGAATCCCTCGCCTCCACCAGCAAAACGACATCCTTGCCGCAGCGGCCCGCTTCCAAGGCCGTATTTTGAAGGGTGAGCTGGTCGCCAAAAATCAGAATCGAATTTTTCATGATTTCCGGCAGCTTTCGACCACCCAGTCGGAGTAGGCTTGTAAAACGCTCGCAGCTTCGAATGCAGTAATCTCGGGAGTTTCGTAAGGGTGCAAGGCGCGGAGTTCGAACTCGAATGAGGCAGATTGGTCGGATGGAATTTTAAAAATGACCACCACTTCGGCGGAATCTTCGATGGCATCCTTCCAGCGATAAATCGAGCGGGCGCCGGGAATGATTGTGCCGCAGGCCGCGGCCTGTTTTTCGACAAGTTGGCGGACGATGCTCGAAGCCACCGACTCGTCGGGGAGCGTGGTGACGACGAAGAGGATCATGCCGCCACCGGGGCCGGTTCGCGAGTGATCCATCCGCCGCCGACGACGACATCGCCATCATAAAAGACAGCTGCCTGGCCGGGTGTGATGGCGCGCTGCGGGGTGTCGAGCCGGATGCGGGCCTTGCCGCCTGGGAGGGCATCCACACTGGCTTCGGTGCCGGGATGCGCGTAGCGGATTTTCACTGTGATACGCTCGCTGCTGGCGGGTTCGCCCCGCAGCCAGTTTGTGCGGTCCACTTCGAAGCCCTCGCGCACGAGGTCCTCCTCGTCGCCGACGATCACACGGTTGGTCTGCGGGTCGATGTCGATGACATAGCGTGGACGCGGGGAGCCGCCTGGCAGGCCCTTGCGCTGGCCGATGGTAAACATTTCTATGCCCTCGTGGTCGGCGATGAAATTGCCCTTTGTGTCGTAGATGCCTCCCTTGTGGAATTCCTCCTCGCCGAGGTGGCCACGAAGGAAGGCTTTGTAGTCATTGCCCGGCACGAAGCAGATTTCCTGGCTGTCCACCTTGTCCGCGACTTTCAGCCCGAGTTCGCGTGCGATCTCGCGGATTTCGGGTTTTTCCATTCCTCCCAGCGGCGTGAGGGCGTGTTGGAGTTGATCCTGACCAAGGCTGAAGAGGAAATATGACTGGTCCTTGCGGGCGTCACGCCCTTTGCGCAGGACGGCGTGGTTCTCGTGATGGTCAATGATCGCGTAGTGTCCGGTGGCGATGAAGTCGGCGCCGAGCGAGCGGGCCTTTGTGCGGAGGTTGCCGAATTTGAGGTGTTCGTTGCACATCACGCAGGGATTCGGGGTGCGGCCCTTTTTGTATTCGCTGGCGAAGTAATCGATGACGATTTTTTCGAAATTGTCAGCCTCATCGACGACATAGTGGGGGATGCCCAGCTTGTGGGCGACGCCCCGCGCATCGGCGATGGCCGAGGGGCCGCAGCATTTGTCTTCAGCGCGGGAGATGCAATCCTGCGGCCAGACTTTCATGGTCACGCCGATCACCTCCCATCCATCGCGCTGCAAAAGCGCAGCCGCCACGCTGGAATCCACACCGCCGCTCATTCCGAGCAGCACCCTTCTACCATTGCCTTTCATGGGAGCGAGCATAAGGAGCGGCGACGGTGGCGTCAAACCGCAGGCGTCACATGGAGATACTATCCTTGCGAAAGTCCGCTTTGGCGATTAGCAATAGTGCCATCCTGCGAAGAGAATGCGGAGCCGCGCCGTTCACTGCGGTCTCTCTATGATCACGGATTTTTCGAACAAAAACAATTTCATCAACCGCGAGTTGAGCTGGTTGGAATTCAATCAGCGCGTGCTTGATCAGGCGTTTGACGAGTCCAACCCGCTTCTCGAACGCTTGAAGTTTCTCTGCATCGTCAGCTCCAACTTGGATGAATTTTTTGAAGTCCGAGTCGCAGGTCTCAAGCAGCAGCAACAGACCGGTTCCACAGACACCGGGCCGGATGGCCTTTCTGCCGCCGACACGCTGGCCCGAATCAGTGTGCGTGCCAGAAAAATGGTCGATGACCAATACCGCTGCTGGCGCGAGCACATCGCGCCCGCACTGGAGCGGGAGAAGATCCGTTTTCACAACTACCCCGAGGTTCCGGAGTCCGAGCGGGAGCATTTCGAGAAGTTTTTCCGCGAGACGGTTTATCCTGTTTTGACTCCGCTTGCGGTGGATCCCGCACATCCTTTCCCTCAGCTTCTGAACAAGAGCCTGAATGTGATCGTCGAGCTTGAGGGGGAGGATTTGAGCACCGACATCGCAGTCGTGCAGGCTCCGCGCATCCTGCCGCGCGTGGTGCCGTTTTCATCGAAGGTGGATGGCGACGATTATGTTTTTCTGGGAAACATCATCCAAGCGCATGTGCAGTCGCTCTTCCGTGGAGTGAAGGTTAAGGGGACGCACCTGTTTCGTGTCACCCGCAACAGCAACCTTTATGTGGACGAGGAGGAGGCCAGCAATCTGCTGCATGCCATCGAGGAGGAGCTCCGCAAGGTCAAGCGCGGGGCCGCCGTGCGGTTGGAGGTCAAAGAGGATTGTCCCGATCATGTCCTGCAGCGCCTGCTGGAGATTTTCAACCTCGAGCAGGAGGATGTATTCCGCATCGATGGTCCGCTGAATTTCTCGCGTCTTATGCCGCTGGCGCTGCAGTTGGACCGTCCCGACCTGCGTTACAAGCGCTTCACGCCTTGTGCGGTGGTTTCGTTGGACACCGAGGCGGACCTGTTTTTCCACATCCGGAAGGGCGACATCCTGCTGCATCATCCGTATGACAGCTTTCAAACGGTCGTGGATTTTTTGGCGCAGGCGGCGGAGGATCCGCAGGTCCTGGCTATCAAGCAAACGCTCTACCGCACCAGCTCGGACTCGCCGATCGTGCAGGCCTTGATCACGGCGGCGAGGAATGGGAAGCAGGTCACTGCCGTCATCGAATTGAAGGCACGCTTCGACGAGGCCGCGAATATTCAATGGGCTCGCATGATGCGCGAGGCGGGGGTGGATGTCGTGTATGGCGTGACCGGTCTCAAGACCCATGCGAAGGCCATGTTGATCATCCGCAGCGAGGGAGAGCGTATTCGGCGCTACGCCCACATGGGGACTGGGAATTATCATCCCTCGACGGCGAAAATTTACACCGACCTGAGCCTGCTCACCTGCCGCGAGGAGCTGACGAGCGAACTGGCGGAGACCTTCAATTGCCTCACCGGCGTGTCGCGTTTCCCGGCTATGAAGGAGCTTCTGGTTGCGCCTTGGTCACTTTACGAGGGCTTTCAGGAGCTCATAGAAAACGAGATCGGCCATGCGTGGGCGGGGAGGCCTTGTGGGATTTATGCGAAGGTCAACTCGCTTGTGGAGGAGGGCATCATTGAAGGGCTCTACCGGGCCTCTGCGGCAGGCGTTCCCATTCGGCTCCTTGTGCGGGGAATGTGTGCCATCAAGGTTGGCATTCCCGGAGTGAGCGAAAACATTGAAGTCCGCAGCCTGGTCGGTCGCTTTCTTGAGCACAGCCGGATCTTCCATTTCGTGAATGGCGGGGAGAACCGCATTCTGCTCGGCAGCTCGGACTGGATGCCAAGAAACCTTTTCCGCCGTGTGGAAACGATTTTTCCCGTTACGGCGCCAGGAATGAAGCAACATGTGCAGGAGATTTTGGATTGGTTCTGGCGCGACAATGTGAAGGCGCAGGTCATGCAGCCCGACGGCACCTATCGTTTTCGAGAGCGGGCCGGGGGGAATGTAGCTTTCGACGCGCAAGCCGAGTTTCTGGCGGATGCGCAGAGGCGGCGTAAAAACCAGTCGAAGACGATCGAACGCTGAATGCGGCGATATTGCGCTGGGAACGAACGGTTGTTAACTTTGTTGCGTATGCCAAACTACGATTACGAGTGCGAAAAGTGCGGGAAAACCTTTGAGGCCTTCCAGTCCATGAAGGACAAGGCGTTTGAAACCTGTCCGGAGGCCTCATGCCTTATGGAGACATGGGGACATGGCAAGGTGCGCCGCCTTTTGGGAACCGGCGCGGGACTCATCTTCAAGGGATCCGGATTCTACATCACAGACTACCGAAGCGAGGGCTACAAACAGGCCGCCAAGAAGGACAGCGGGGATGGTGGATCGGCCAAAACCGAATCGAAACCCGCTGCGCCCGCAGCCGCTCCTGCGCCCTCATCCACTCCCAAGGCATGAAAATTTGCACCGCCTGCAATACCGAGAACGACGACACACGCGTCTTCTGTCTGGAATGTGGGCAACGGCTACCGCAATCCGTCCCAGGATCTCCTGCCGCATCAACTCAAAAAGCCCCCGGGGCCTCCGCGCCTGCTCTTTCCAGCGCGCGGAGCGTTAAAAAACCATTGCCTCGAAAATCGACTGCACCAATCGGGACATGGGTAAGCCTGTTTTTCAATCTCCTCTTTTGGGCGGTTCTTGCGGGGTTGGTTTTTGGAATTTACCTCGTCTCCCAAGCGCCCGAGGTGATTCGTCCACCTGTGGAAAAGGATACCGCCGCTTCGGCTGGGTTGGCTTCTTTTTTCCGTAAAGCTTCGACAACGCCGGGCGGGGCTTGGATGGGGAGCGAGGAGTCGATCAACCGATTTCTTTTGGAAAATGTGAAGCTCGTCCCGGTGGCCGGCCCCTTGGGCATTCATACGGAGTTCAAGCGTTGTTTCGTGAAGCTGGGCGAGGGGAATCTTGACTTCGTGATGGAGCAATCCCTCGAAGGTTATCCGCTCTACTTCTCGCTGCAGTTGCAACCCTACACGCAGGACGGGGATTTGAAGGTTCGCAGGACGGGCGCCACGCTGGGCAGGTTGCCTGTGCCTGCTCCTGTTGTGCCTTTTATCTTGGGTATTTGGCAGCCGTGTTTCGACTCGCTGGGTGCCATTGTGGATTCCCTGGATACTGCCAACTCCGCTTCGGTGACTCCGAAAAGCCTCGTTGTGAGATGGCCTGGAAAAGGCGAGTCCTGATCCTGTGCTTGGCCTGTCTGGTCGCCGTTGCGACGGGCGCATACGCAGCTCCGCTTGCAGCGGGATCCTCCAGTCGCAGCGGGGTCTTCATCGCGTATTCGCAGGACCGTGATCTTCGTAACAAAATGCTCCGCGCGGCGGAAGGTGCGTTGGGCGCGTGGGAGAAGATTCATGAAACCAAGGCGGGGTCTGCAGCGCCAATCGTTCTCAATGATAAAACCCGCGCCGTCATGCCCAAAGGCGGCGCGCCCGTGGTGCCGCTTCTTTTCGAAACGGAGGCTGGCATGAAAGTGCAGGTCGATCTCTACGACGAGGGTGCTATGGATAGCGGGGCTTTTAAAGCAGGGCTGTTTTCGGCCTTGGCGCTTCATGCCATGCACGGCGAGGAGGTCGCCCGCGCCGGCAAGGCCTTTGACATGCCGCCCCGCTGGTTCATCGAGGGGCTTGTGGAGGAGTTGCGCCGCTCGAGGGATGGCACGCCCGACGGGGTTTATTCCGCGCTCATTCAGAGCGGGCGTCCACCGGAGTTGGAGGCGTTTTTTCGCCAGAAGCCTGAAATCCTGGATGCCGCCTCGGTTGTCCTCTACCGCGCGCAAGCGGTCTCTCTTTTTCTGGTATTAAGAAAAGCGCAGGAATCGAAGAAAGGCTTCGCTGCGCTGTTAGCGAACCCCTCCTTCTCCCGGGGCGGGGTTGAGCCGGTCCTCGCGGCATTTCCTTCACTCGGTTCGCGCAGTGCCCTGTCCAAACTTTGGACGCTTAATATTGCGCGAAGTTCGATGCCGCCGCGCATGGCATCGCTTACGGTGGAGCAAAGTGAGCGTGAATTGGCCGATGTTTTGAAATCGGTGAAAGGTGGCCAAGATTTGCCCGAAGCGGCCAAGGCGCAAGGTGGTGCATTCTTGATGAGGGAATTCGCGGTTCGGATTTTCAATCTCGAGTTCCGGTCGCACCCCCTTTTTCAGCCTGTATTGGAGGAGTATCGAAACATCGCGACGGAGCTTGCGAGGCGGCCCCAAGCCCGTGTTACGGAGAAAATCCGGGAACTGGAGGAGACGCGCTTGCAACTCGTCGAGAGGTCGCAAAAAATTGCGGACTATTTGAATTGGTTTGAGGTCACGCAGATCGACGAGCCTCAAAGTTTCCGCGAGGCCAAGTCCGGTCGCTCCGAGTCGATACCTTTCAAAAACCCCTATGCGTTGTATCTGGATAGCCTGGAAGCAAGAGGGTGGTGATTTTTCAGAAAATGAAATTGAAGTCCGACATGTGGACAATTAAACTTCGGTTCAATGAAAGCGCCCCTCTTGAGATCAGCCATTGAAATCCCGATCACTGAAACCCGTTCCTTTATTCAGGATGGCACTCAGCAGTCTTCTGAAGTCCGGGAAATCGCACTGGAAGTGGTCATCGACGAGTTCCTCTTGAAGTTGGGTCAATCGAACGCCCATGTTCTTGGAGTCGTCATTCAAGTGCTTACGCGTGGCAAGGTGCGGGTTGATTTTCGTGATTACAACCTCCGTTTGGAATTGGGGCCCGGCGTCAATTTCATGGAGCGCTCGGAGGCTGTGGCTGTATTTGACGACTATATCAAGCGTCACAAGAACCCAGATGCGAGCGGTGCGGCGGATGTGACGCAAAAAATCATGGTCCAGGCACCGAGGGTTTCTCTGCCGAAAATCGGTCAGCGCTGAAGTTTCAAGCGCCTGTTCCCGTGCGGCGTGAGAGTTCGTCTCGACGGGTGGTTTCGATTTCTTTTTCGAGAGCTTGCCTGGCGCTTTGACGGTTTTTCAGTTCTTGCGAGAGTGAGGTCTGCAGGTTTTCCCGATCCTTGAGCAGGGCGACGATCTCGTCCCGGGCTTGCACGATGAGAGGCTCCACAGCTTGCGCCTCTGGGCTTTCGGGCGTCTGGGTGAGAAGCGGTTCGAAGGGTTTCACCGCCTCGCCGAGCCAGCGGATGACGCAATCCGCGCGCCGCGTCGAGGAGAGGTTGTCGGCAAGTGCGATGTCACTCGCCGCGATTTTTTTCCAGTAATCGATGGCTTCATTTGCGGTGGGCGTCAGGACGGCGACTTGGTAGGGGCTGGTCAAAGAGCCCGGTTCGCGTTGGTAGTCATTCTCCGGCGGATTGACAGGAATTGCTTTTGCCACCTGTGGTTCTTTTGGTGGCGCTGGCACTGGCGCGGCAGGCTGTTCCGGCTTGGGTGGGGCGGGTGGCTCCTGCGGAGGAATGATAGCGATGGCCGAAGGCTTCGGGGGCTGTGGTGTTGCGGTCGGAGGCTGGGCAGCGGGTTGTTCAGCGACAGCGGGAGCCGGTGTGGGAGGGGTCTCGACCTCGATGGGTTCAGGAGTCGGTGCCTGCACGAAATCGAAAACGGGCGGGAATTCCAAGGGCTGGGCGTCGAGCGGGGGAGGTTCGGGCTTGGTGATGAGCGGCCTCTGTGAGGGGGCTTCTGGTTCTTGGATGCGTGAGGGAGGCAGGACAGGCGCGGGAGCTTCCGGCGGTTCGTATTTCGCTGTTTCTTCGACCTGTGGAGGAAGGCCGAGATCCTTGAGGAGATCGGTGTCTGGAGTGGATTCTGCTTGCGGCTTTGCGAGGAGGGCGTTTCCTGCAGGCTCGAATGACATCTCGGGCAGTGGCGTATCGAAATCAACTTTCTGGATTTCAGCGAAGAGCGCGGCGTTCGATGTCTTTTTCTTTTTGCTTACGCGAATGAAGCGGGGATCGTCCCATTGGCCCAGGAAGCGGCTGGGATCAACGAAGAGAGGCGGAACCTTGCCTGGCGAGAAGCGGCGGGGATCGCTCATGGCACGCAGCATGAGGTCGCCTGAAATTTTGAGGTCCGAACCAGGAGCCGTCTTTCTGAGTTGTTCCGAGAGGTAGGGGAGGATGCGCACGGCAAATTTCTGGAATCGGTTCGGCAAATTGGCGCGAGGATTTTCCGCTTTGAAATTTTGCACCGCTATGAAGCTTCCCCCTGAGAGGACATTGCTCAGGTTGACGCGAAGGGGAGGCACGGACTTTTTCGCGACTGTGCCTGAAATCGGGCTGTATTGGCGCGGAGGGAGGCTGTCGAGGAGGGCGAAGTAGTCGAGTTGTCCGTTGCGTCCGCCTTTTTGAACGAGGTGGTGGTAGAGATCGTCCATGCGACCGGCGTAGGGACGGAGAAAAATGCCGTCTGTAACCAGGTGCTCACCTACATCTGCGGCGTAGATGCGGGTGAAGAGACTTTGGAGTTCGGCGAATTTTTGCGAAGACCAGCCCACATTGCGTGACGAGTCGAGAGCCTGCGCGCGGGCGGGTTCGAGGGGAACGATCCAGGCGGGAAGCTCGCGGTCGAGAGCGATGGGGCGGCCGCCGAGGCCTATGAGTGTGTCGATGTTGCGGAAGTTGCCGCCAGTGAGTTGGGCACCATTGAATACGACTTGGTCGGCTGGCGGCAATTTGGCTGCGGCTGAGGCCTGTTCGGTGGGGTCGGGATTTTCCGCCAGAAAAATGTCGGCGAGTTGGTCGAGGCTTGCCGGGGGCAGGTTGGGGAGGAGCCGGTCGAACTTGGTGAGAAGAATGATGGAAAGAGCGGCTTTGGTGGTGCGCAGGCGCTCGGAATCGGGGAGGTCACGCGCGGCGCGTGCGAGGCCGCTGGCGGTTGCGGCGGATTGTTGGAGGAGGGAAACAACCTGCTCGCGGGATGTGGTGGCATTCTCAGCCCGTAGGGAAGCGCTGCCAAAGGCGAGGGTCAAAGCGCTCAGCAAGGCCATTTTTACTCGGCTTCGCAGAAGACATCTTGCCATGTCAATGGAAGGTCGCCGCGCCCCCCCTGGGCTGCACGGGATCAGTAATGGCACTGCAGGGTGATTTTTTCCCCGCAGGTGCATGTGAGGACGATGTGGCCGATGCGTCCCTCGTTATCGGGGACGAGTTCAACCTGAGGCTCTGAGGAACCTTGGGCTGTGATCGACTCCGGAAGTGCTTGGCCGTCGAGCGCGATGTCCGAGAGGTCGATGGTATCCGGATGGATGTGCGGCGTATTGATGGGAGGTAGGGGATTTGCCGCGACGGGCGAATCGGCTCGGCGGTTGGATGCGCCTCCGGCGAGTGGACGGCCTTGGAGAAAATCCTTCATCGGGCAGTGGGATTGGGAGTTGCTGGAGCGGCTCCAGGGCCAGGGGCAGGAGTTGGTTGGGGAGCGGATTGCGTGAGCGAGAGGCTCACGGTGATGCGCTGGTTGTCCTCGGAGTCGGGCGGGACATTCGGAAGCGGTTGGGAGTCCCCGCAGCCGGCGATGCGTTTCATTTTTTCCGGCGTCATGGCGTAGAACTCCATGAGACGGCGAGCGGCATTGGCCCGGTCGGTGCTGAGTTCCCACGGCGTGTAGTTTTTATTGGGGCCGAGATCGAGTCCCTTGGGCGTGTGGCCTTCGAGGTAAACCTGGAAATTGTAGCGTTGGATGAGCCAAGCGAGGTTTTGGAAGACGAAGTTGCCCCACTCGGTGAACTCTGTGGTGTTGTCTTTGAAGAGGGGCTTTTTCGTGCGGTTGTAAATTTCCATTTTCAGCCCGTCGTCGGTGATTGTGATCTCGATGGGCTTTTTGTCCTCGTCGTTGACATTGAGGAGGCGATTGAAATCCCTCGCGATGGCGCGCAGGAAGCCTTGGTTTTCGACATGGGTTTGGTCGTTGAGCGAGGCATCCTTGCGCGTGGCCTTGATTTCCTTCTCCATGACGCCCCAGGTGGTCGGCCAGCTTTTATTGGTGGGATCCTTGAAGTAGAGCGATGTGTAAATCAGGATCTCTGGCTTGAAGTTGGCAATCCACAAGACCAGAAAGAGGGCCATCATGGAGGTGACAAAGTCCGCGTAGGCGACTTTCCACGCTCCGCCGTGGTGTTCGTGTTTTTTCTTGGCCATGAATATTAGTTGCCGGAGGTGCCGACATTTTTGACCATTTCCTCGACGGCTTCCGCTGTGGGTTGGAAGGCGGGGTCGATGGCGCGCCGTGCGGCTTCGATGGCCATGATCGGGGCCATGCCGCCGGTGAAGCCGAGAACGCCTTTCATGATGACGGCGTAGTATTGGAGTTCGTAAACATTGTTGAGCTTGATGCGGGCGGCGAGGGGGTTGATGAACCCGTAGGCTCCGAGCACGCCGAGGAAGGTTCCGACGAGCGCTGCGGCGACCTTCTGGCCGACTTTTTCGGGGCCCATGGCGATCGCAGCCATGGTGTTGATGATGCCCATAACGGCGGCCACGATACCGATACCCGGCAGGGAGTCTCCGACGAGGTTGAGGATGTGGATCGGTTGAACGGCGTCTTCTTCCTTGGCTTCGAAGTCGGCGTGGAGGAGGCCGCCAAGTTGCTCGGGCTTGAGGCGGCCGTCGATGACTGGCTTCAAGCTGTTAGTCAGAAACTCCAGGCGCTCGTGGTCGTTGATGAACGAAGGGTATTTCGAGAGGATAGGGCTCTCCTTGGGAGACATGACATCGTCTTCAATCGCGATCAAGCCGCCACGGCGGGCTTTGCTGAAGAGTTCATAGAGGAGTTTTAGGAGATCGGTGTAGTCGGATGTTGGGACGGCCTGGTTGCGGAAGGCGATCTTGATTTTTTTGACGATATTTTTCAGCAACGAGACCGGGCTGGCGATAACCATGAGGCCGATCGAAATGCCGATGATGATCACATATTCCGAAATTGGGAAAAGGAGGCCGAGTTTGCCACCGGCCATCATAAAGCCGCCGAGTGTCGAACCGAGAACGATAATATAACCGAGGATGAGAATCATGGGTGATGGATGTTTGTTTTGTTTATTGAGAGTGTGGGATTGGAGAGAAAATCAGCGTTCCATGGCTTTGCGGATGTAAGCCTTGAGGCCGAGCACGGCCTGAGTGTGGATTTGGCAGATACGGGATTCTGTGACGCCGAAAACCTTGGCTATCTCTGCGAGGCGGAGGTTTTCAAAGTAATACATGGCGAGAATTTTCCTCTGCATATCGGGAAGCATCTGAAGGCGCTCTACGACGAGCTTGATGAGTTCCTGTTTCAGAGCGATGTCGCGGGCATTCGGCTGGTTCTCGTCAGCGATGACTTCGTGCAGGCTTGAGTCTTCGTCGTCTCCTGCGAGCGCGTCGAGTTCCACATAGCTGAGCGGGCGAACTTCATCGAGTAGGATTGAGTATTCCTCGCTGGAGATACCGAGTTCGTCGGCGATTTCGGCTTCAGTGGCAGGGCGGCCGGCGTTTTGCTCGAAGGCGGAGATGACATCGGTGAGCTTTTTGGCTTTGACGCGGAGTGTGCGGGACATCCAGTCGACGCGGCGGAGTTCATCGAGCACGGCACCTCGCACTCGCATGGCCGCGTAGGCGGCGAAGGTCACGCCATGGGTCGGGTCGAAGCGGCGCTGGGCTTGGATGAGGCCGAGTAGGCCGACCGAGTAAAGGTCATCAACATCGAGATGTGCGGGGAGGCTGGCGCGCATGCGGTCTACCACGGATCGCACGAGTGGCATGTGGTTTTTGAGGACTTCCTCCTCTGTGGCTTGGGAGACGCCGCCGTAGGCACGCCAAGCCGCCGTGTATTTCTGAGCATCGGGCCGGGGAGGAGACATGATGGGTTCGGCGAGTTGCTGCATGGTCAGGCGGCCGGTTGGACAGGCGTTTCAGGTGTGCTTTCCGGTGGTGGCGCAGGCTCGGCCGGGGTGGCTTGTTCAAGATCCCGGAGGCGGGCTTTTTCGGCCACAACTTGCTTGGCGCAGTATTCGATGGCGAGGCGGAAAAGCCTGAACAGCAATGCGGTGATCACGCAGCCGATGGTGGCATTGAACACGGTATCCTCCAGATTTTTGCCCGCAACAAGGCTCACCAGGAAGGTGAGAACGAAGCCGGTGAAGCCTCCGATGAGCGTGAAATATTGCATGTGGGCCGGTGGATACGAAAAATCTCTCTAAGCGTAGCAGTTTTTGCGCCAAAAACTAAAATCTTAAAATGGGAGGGATATTTTGTTAAAAACAGGTCAGAAATTACCGAATTTAACGGATTTTTGTGTATTTTTTGGATTTGGGCGGAAAAATCTGCCGATCGGAATCAAGCTGCGGCGGGCATTCGTTCGGCGGGCGGGGGAACGATGATGCCCGTATTTTGAATTTCCGTTTGGGAGGGGAGTTCCTGATAGGAAAGCACGACGAGCTTCGGGAGTGAGGGCTCGAAGAAGCGTTTGAACGCGAGGCGGAGTTCGGCGGTGAGTATGGTGATGGGGGAGAGGCCTTGCTCGGCGAGGGAGTTTGACCGGATGGTGAGTTCGCGGAGGAGGTATTGGGCGGTGTTCGGATCGAGCGCGAGGGTGGTTTCGAAATGGGAGCGCTGGATGCGGGTCATCAAGGTTTGCTCCAGGCGAGGATCGATGGTGATGCACTTGATGAGGCCGGGCTCGGATTCGTATTGGCTGATGAAGTAGGTGCCGAGGCGGCGGCGGACCTGCTCGGAGAGTTCGTCCGGGTTTTTTGTGACCGGTGCATAGTCGGCGAGCGTCTCCAGAATGAGCGGCAGATTTTTGATCGGCACGCCCTCGCGGAGGAGGTTTTGCAGGACGCGCTGGATGATGCCGAGATTGACGAGGTCTGGGAGGAGTTCGGCGATGAGGGCGGGGTTGGACTCTTTGACGCGGTCGATGAGGGATTGGACTTCTTGGCGCGTGAGGATGAGGTGGGAGACTTGTTTGAGGGTTTCCGCGAGGTGGGTGATCATCACAGATGTGGCATCCACGACGCTGTAGCCATTGATTTCGGCGGTGCGTTTTTCTTCTTCTGCGATCCAGACGGCTTCAATGCCGAAGACGGGTTCGCGTGTGGGGACGCCTTTGAGGGTGACCATGCTGCCGGAGACATTCATGGCAAGCCAGCGGTTGGGGATCACTGAGGCGCGGGCAAAGGATTTTCCCCGGAGGAGGAAGTTGTATTCGTTTGGCTCGAGTTCCAAGCTGTCGCGAATGGCGATTGGCGGGATGACCATGCCATTGTCGCGTGCGAAGCCTTTGCGGACGCCAGTGATGCGGTCCAGCAGCTCGCCGCCTTGGGTTTTATCGGCAAGACGGAGCAGTCCGTAGCCGACTTCGATGGAGAGGACTTCGGCTTCGATGAGTTTGTGGAGGTCTTCCGGACCGGCATTGGTTTGGGCTCCCGGCGTGCCTGCCGCGCCTTGTTGCCCGCCTGGGTTGGCGTTTCCTCCGCCTGGTGCGGGGAGCGCGAGGGCGTTGCCTTTGGCTCCGGCTGCGAGAGGGTTTTGGGATTGTTTCTTCAGCATGTAGGCCACGAAGCCGGTAATGCCGCCGAGGATCAGGAACGGAGCGGCGGGCATGCCTGGGGCCAATGCGAGGGCTGCGATGAGGGCGGCTGCGATGCCGACTGCGCGGGGGTAGGCACCTAGTTGTTTGCCGATCTGTGCTCCCATACTGTTATCACCTTGGGCACGGGTCACGAGCAAGCCGGCGGCAACGGAGACGACCAGCGCGGGGACTTGGGAAACAAGACCGTCACCGATGGAAAGGAGCGTGTATTTTTGGAGGGCTTGGTCGATGGGCATGCCCTTTTGGAGCATGCCGATGCCGAATCCGCCGATGACGTTGATGAAAGTGATGAGGATGCCGGCCACGGCATCGCCTCGCACGAATTTGCTTGCACCGTCCATCGCGCCATAGAAGTCGGCTTCTTTTTGGACCTTGAGGCGGCGGGAGGTGGCGGTGAGTTCGTCGATGATGCCGGCGTTGAGTTCGGCGTCGATCGCCATTTGTTTACCCGGCATGGCGTCGAGGGTGAATCGCGCCGCGACCTCGGCGATGCGGCCCGCACCCTTGGTGATGACGACGAAATTGATGATGACGAGAATGATGAAAACGACAGCGCCGACGATGTAGTTTCCTTGGATGAGGACATGGCCGAAGGCTTCAATGACATTTCCGGCGAAGCCGTCGAGCAGGATGAGTCGCGTCGAGGCGATGTTCAGGGCCAGTCGCATCAGGGTGATGGCGAGCAGAATGGTGGGGAAGGCCGAGAACTCGGGCGGATCCTTCACATAGATGATCACAAGCAGGATCAGCAGGGAGATGCCGATGTTTACGGACAGTAAAAAATCAAGTGCCCAAGTTGGAACGGGGACGACCAGCAGGAGAATGATGCCGAAGAGACCGAGAGTGAAGATCAGGTCTGTCTGTTTGAGCAGGTCGCTCCACTTGAATCTTGAGGTTTGGGCGTTTGCGGTGGCCATGTGGCGGACGGATCAGGATTTCAGACGGCGGGATTTGAGTTGGTAGAAGTAGTAGCGGTGTGTGCGGTAAACGTAACCAAGAATTTCGGCGATGGCTTGGTAAAGTTGGGCTGGAATGGGTTTGCCGACCTGACCGAATTTGTAAAGTGCACGGGCAATCGGTTTGTTTTCCACTGTGGGGACTTCGTGTTTCGATCCAATGGCCTTGATGCGCTGGGCAAATATGTTTTGGCCCTTTGCCAGAACGACGGGGGCGGAATCCACGCCGCGTTCGTATTTCAGGGCTACCGCGTAGTGTGTGGGATTTGTGACGATCACATCGGCATTCGGCACATCGGCAAGCATCTGTTTTTGCATCAGTCTGCGGGCCATGGCGCGCTGGGCCATCTTGACATTTGGGTCGCCCATAGCTTGGCGATTCTCGTCCTTGATCTCCTGCTTGGTCATCATGAGATCCTTTTCGGTTTTTTTAAGTTGGAAGATGTAGTGGAGGAGGGCGAGTCCGCCCATGGCGAGGGCGAGTCGGAAGAAAAGGGAGAGCGTGGAGTCGTAGATGAAGCTCCCGATGCGGAAAACGGGAACTGGCGTGAAGAAGATCGGGTCGGCGAGAATTTGTTTGACGCTGCCGTAGATGAGGACGCCTACGACGAGACACTTTCCCGATTCCACGAAGAGTTTGACGAGCCCCTGCTTGCTGAATACGCGCTGGAATCCTGTTACAGGGTTGAGCTTTTCAAACTTGAAGCCCACCACTTCAGGAGTGGCTTTGAAATGGGTTTGGAGTCCACCGGCAAGGATGCTGGCGACCGTTGTGGCCAGGAACATCGGAGCCAGCAGTCCGAACATGGTCAGGAAGGCCATGCCGGTCCATTCTGGGATGACATCGCTGATGATCTGGTATTTTTCGAGGTTGCCGAGGATGCTGGCCACCATCTCGGTCATGTAGCGGGATTGGCTGTCCAGCGTGAACAGAAAAACGAAGTAGGCCGCGACCAGACCAAATACGACCTGAATCTCAGGAGCCTGAGCGAATTGCCCTTTGTTATGGGCCTCCGACAGCTTTTTCTCTGTCGGTTTCTCTGTTGCGTTGTCGTTTTCGTTCGCCATCGCAGTCTTACCTCAGAAAATGAAGCATCAACTCCGGCAGGTGCTGCATATCGCGGAGGATGTATTGAATGGTGAGCCCGAGCGTCATGGAAAACACTGTGAGCCCGGCGAGAATTTGAACAGGGAAGCTGAGCATGAAGACATTCAAGCTCGGCGCGGCGCGACCGAGGACCGAGAAAGCCATGTTTACAAGAAAGCTGATCGCCAGAAGTGGCGCGGAAATTTGAACGGCGAGGAGAAAGATTCGTCCGCTCGCGGCAAGCACCGTGTCAAACGATTGGGGCGCAAAAATCGCGCTTGGGGGAAAAACTTCGAAGCTCCGCGCGAAGGCCAGAAGGCAGAATTGATAAGCACCGGTCACCAGAAAGAGCACGGTTCCGAGGGAAAAAAGCATCGTGTTCGGCGGAGTCGCCGAGGTGCGTGTGATGGGGTCGATGTTCGTGCTCATCGAGAGTCCAATCTGCACAGCTATGATTTCACCCGCCATTTCCAAAGCGTAGAGCAGGAATCGCACCGCAAATCCCATGAGGAGACCGGTAAGGACTTCATGGATGACTTGCATCACCACAATGAACCAATGTCCAGGCACTCCTCCGAAATCACCGAAAATCGGGGCAAGCAAGTAGGCAAGTATTGCCGCCATGGCTATACGCACCGTCGAAGGAATCATGCTCCCTGAAAAAACCGGCAGGATAAGAAAAAGTCCGCTGGCTCTGAGAAAAATCAGCAATCCGGGGTAGATGTCCTCGATGTGGATCGTGATCATCTCGTCATTTCCGGGATTTTATTGATGAAAAAAACCGTGAACTGCATCAGTTGGCGAAGCATCCAAGGGGCTCCAATGATGATGATTGCACCGACGGCGATCAGCTTCGGAGCGAAGCTCAGCGTAGGTTCTTGAATGCTGGTAACGGCTTGAAAAAGGCTGATGACCACGCCCACGATGACCGCTGCTAAGATGATCGGAGTCGTCACGAGCAGAGACACCGTGATGAGTGAACGGAGCATTTCGATGGCAGTCTCTTGATTCATGAGGCAAAACTTTGAACCAGAGAACGAACCACGAGTTGCCAACCATCCACGAGGACGAAGAGCAGAAGCTTCAAGGGAAGCGCCACCATCGTAGGTGGCATCATCATCATGCCCATGGACATAAGGGTTGATGCAACAAGGAAGTCAATGACCAGGAAGGGAATAAAAATTAGAAATCCCATCTGGAATGCGGTTCGGAGTTCGCTGATGACAAACGCAGGAAGCACCACGCGCATGGGAAGGTCCTTGAGGTCGGTGCGGCCCATGCCTGCGAGGTCGAGGAAGAAATCGACTTCGCCGGGTCGGGTTTGGCGGAGCATGAAATTCCGGATCGGCTCGACGGCGCGGTCCATCGCCTCATTTGAGCTTATCTGCTCACTCATGTAGGGATTGATGGCCTGATCTTGGATCTGTTGCCAGACAGGCGCCATAATGAAAAAAGTGATAAACATTGCGAGGCCAATGAGAAGCTGATTCGCCGGGGCGCTGGGAACTCCGAGCGCTGTGCGGACAAAACCCAGAACGATCACGATGCGTGTGAAGCTGGTCATGAGCATGATGAGCGATGGCGCCAGCGTGAGCAGCGTCATCACGATCACAATTTGGATTGCCGTGCTCAGGTTTTGCCGGTCATTGCCGTTTCCTACCTGGAGGTTGATCAAAGGCGTGCCTGGAGCGGAAACCTGAGGCGGCTGGGGTGCAGTCGGAGCCGTCGGCGCGCGGGGTGCGGCTGGAGCCGTTGGTGAAGTGAGCAATGGCGGGAACGGCGTTGGGCCAGGTGCTTGAGTCTGTGCGTGCGCAGGAGCAGTGAGCACTACCAGCGAGCTGATCAAAAACAAGGCGGCTAAAAGTTGGGATTTCAAAAACATCATATCGTCTGGCCTTTTTTTTCCGCACTTTCCATCATGCGGCTGAAATCGCGGTCTGCCGCCCCGGGCGAGTCCAACGGGCAGAGATAATCGATTTTTCCAGGCGTGACTCCCAGAAGCATACGGGTTTCTTCATATCCGACCACAACAAGAAACTGGCGGTTGCCAAGTGGGCGCATTTCCAAGACCTGCAGTTTGCGTTCCTCCTTGGAGCGGTTGCGGTGCAGTGGGATGCCAAACTTGATTAAATAGATCGCTGCTCCCGCGAGTGCGGCCAAGAGGGTAACATAACCCAGCAGGCGGCCGAATTCATCCATTCCCGGCGCGGTGGGGGAGGCGGGTTTGTTTACAGCCGAAGGAGTTGGTGCAGGAGCTGATTCCGAGGTTTTTGTGGAATTGTCGCTTGCTCCATTGATTGTGATGGCGGGTGTTGCTTCAGGCGATGGCGCATTCTGATTCCCTGACCCGTTCGCCAGCTCCTCCGTGGCTTGCAGCAACGATGTATGGAGGCATGAGAGGACCGCCACGAGGGCGAGCCTCCACGCAAAGTTCCTCATGCCGCGTCTCCGACGATCTGGGTAATTTTGATGCCGAAGTTCTCGTCTACCACCACGACTTCACCGCGGGCGATGAGCTTGTCGTTCACATAAAGGCCGACCGGTTCGCTGGCAAGTTGGTCGAGTTGAAGCACGGTGCCTTCTCCGAGTTCTACGACATCCCTCATGGGCAGCATGCAGGAGCCGATGCGGACGGTGAGATCGACTTTGACATCGAGGATGACGGAGAGGTTTTTGGCGTCGTTGATGGTGCTCATTGTTTTTGGGCAGGTTGGATTTCGGAAGTGATTTGGATGGCGACATGGCCGTTTTCGCAGCCCGCTTGTGCACTGAAGCGGGGGGCATTGGCGATACGGACGCGGGTGTTGTTGAGTGTAGTTTTTGGCATTTCCAGCACATCTCCGACTCGAAGGCGGAGGACATCGCTCACATTCACGCCGGGCACTTCCCAGTCGGCGATGAGTGGCACGGAAATCTGGTTGTAGGAACTACGCCACTGCTGGGGCTTGATGTCGGGCTGAACCTGCAAATCGCGTGAGCGGCGGCTGTGCATGTTTTTTGCGATCGGCTCAAGCATGTTGTAGGGCACGCCGATTTGAATGAGTTCCACGCTGTCGCCTGCCAGCGCCTCGATCGTGAGGGCGAGCATGACAGTATCATTTGAGCAGGCTTGAAGGAACCGAGGATTGTTTTCGTGGCCGATTTGGCGTCCGCTGTATTGGCGCTCGTCTTTCCATTGGCGGCACCATTCATTCACAATGATATCCACGATTTCCTCCAGGAGAGCGATTTCAATTTCGGTGAGGTAGCGTTCCTCATCCGAAGTGCTACCACGGCCGCCCAGCATGCGGTTTGTCATGCTAATAGCCAGTCGGGGATGAATTTCCAGAATCCCAATGCCGGGAAGCTGATCAACCTTGAAGAGGGAAATGTGGGTCGGATTCTTCATCGACTCGGCAAACTTTCCATAGGGCATGGTGGTGAGCTTAGCCAGTTTTAGGCTCATGTCCGCGCGCAATAGCGAGGAGAAACGCGCGGAAATCGTTGAAATAAAACCGGTATGAATCGTGCGAATGCGACGAATCTCCGCCTCCGCCAAGTGAATCGGTGTTCGGAAGTCGAAAGCCTTGGCTTGGACCTGATTGGTAGTCGGAAAGCGCGATCCGTCGAAGCGGTAAATCGATGGAGCGGAAGACTGCGCCGCTTCAGCAACGAGTCTGTCGATATCGGATTGGTTAAGAGTTCCGGCCATATCAGGTATTAGGGTGGATAAGCGCGGTGGACCGCGCTGTTATTGAATCACGAATTCGGAGAAATAAATTTGGTCGATCACCTCGGCACCGAGGAGACTGTTGAATTTGGCAATCAGTTGTTTGCGCACGGCCTCACGACCATTAGGATTGTCCAGCGCGGAAGGTGATTGGGAGGAAAGAATCGTAATCGCCGCATCGCGCAGCGGGGATTCGTTTTCCTTCATGATGTCGCCGATCTTGGCATCCGCGCTCGCCACTTTGAAGTTGGTCCGCAGGTAGCGGGAGCTTCCGCTTCCGGAGAGGTTCACAACGAGTCCGCCAAACTCGGCGGTATGCTCTCCAAGGGCTGAAACCGTTTTCGGAGTCTTCGCGGCGTGGTCGCCCGCAGGCTTCGCGGTGCCCGCAGCCGCCTTGAGCTTGGGCAGGATTACAAAATCCATGACGCCGTAAACCAAAGCCGGCACAAGGATCACGACGGCTATGACGGGCATCAAGGGATTCCCGGATTTCTTCGGGGCTGCAAAGTTTTGGTTGGCTGTATCTGCTTCGTTGGCTGGCATATTGTTTGTTTTGTTTTTTAAATTGAGACTCTTATCGCTTCAAGTTCACGATTTCCTCCATCACGGAATCGGAGACGGTAATCACACGGGATCCTGCTTGGAAAGCACGCTGGGCAACGATGAGGTCGGAGAATTGTTGGGTCAAGTCCACATTGGATAGTTCCAGTGTGCCTTGGATGATGTCACCGAAGAGCGTGGCATTGTCAGCGGTTGCTGGAGTAGCTCCTGCTGCTCCCGCTTCGCCAGTTTCACCTCCTGGGTTCGTGAGAAGGTTGCCCGAAATCCGCTCCAAGGCATTGGGATTTGCAAAGGAGGTCAGGAGAATTTGGCCGATCGGCGTGGAGCCTGTTCCATTCGCATAATAAGCGGCAATTTGGCCATTTTTATCGATTTTATACGACTGAAGGGGATTGGCCGCGTTTGCTGGATCGGTTGGGGGAATTACAACCTTGCCTTTATCCATAATAACATTCATTCCATTGTTGGTCAGTAGGTTCCCGTCGTCATCAAGGCGGAAATCCCCAGCTCTCGTGTAGTAAAAATTCTGAGTTTCAGGATCTTGAACTTTGAAAAATCCCTTGCCCGAAATTCCTAAATCCGCCGGTCCACCGGTTGTGCTGAGAACTCCCTGCGTAAAGCGTTGGCTAACACTTGCAACACTCGTTCCTTGACCGATTTGCATCGTGTTTGCTCCAGGAATATCGCCATTTGCAGGGGCAGAACGGTTCAGAGTTTCGCTGAAACTATCTTGATTGGTCACACGGGAACCTTTGAAGCCCGTTGTGTTTACATTGGCGATGTTGTCGCCGATGACTTCGAGGCTTTTACTAAAGGTTTTGACGGCAGATACGCCGCTATTAAATGAGTTTAAGAGAGCCATAATATTATTTAGTTTATTGGTTTACGGCAATAAGATCACAGTTGTGTCGCGACTGGCGTCGGGGTGTTGGAAGCTGGAGATTCCGGAACTGCTGGTGGTGGCGGAGTCGAAATACCTGTTATCAGTTTGGTCTCGTAAGTCTTTCCATTGATAACGATAGCCGGCTTGCCATCTTTGAGCTTGATTGCTTCGACGATTCCTGTGGTGTCACCAGTTGCATCGGTGATTGTGACTTGTCGGCCAAGATAGGAAGGAGCCGATGCGAGCTTTTGATCAGTTGTGAATGATTCAAAGGATTTGGAAAGAGTCCGCATCTGCTCCAGAGAAGTGAAATTCGCCATTTGCGAAATGAACTCCGTATCCTTCATAGGATTCATGGGGTCTTGGGAAGTGAGCTGCGTGGTGAGCAGCTTCATAAAATCATCCGCGCCGAGCATTTGCTTGCCTGCTGTCTTGTTCATAGCAAGTCCGGTGATCGGATCCTTGGTGGCTGGATTTGGACTGGTTACGGATGAAATAGCCATAAAAATTATGCCCAGAGGTTTACCTGTCCCTGTCGGGTGGTATTTGAGGGGTTTTGTTGTTGGGGTTTGACAGTGAAAGGCTTGATGCCAGTTGTTTGGAAGTCCGCATCTTGTTGATATTGGCGTCTCCTGCCTTGATCAAATGCAGCATCATTTTGACGGGAGAGACCGTCTTGGAAATTCGACTCGCCAAATTGTAGGGTCGGGGAGCGGTGGGTTGCCGTGAATTCAGGCCAAGCTTTCTGAAGGGCCTCGCGGAGTTCGGGCGACTCGGTAATGAAGGTCGAGCGGATTTCTCCGGCGCGGATATTGAGTCGTATGCGAACCGATTCGTTTTCGCCGACAGGGAGGTCGAGTTGGATTTGGGATTGCCCAGACTGCTTGAATTTTTCCAATTCGATAGGAAGAGATTTGAGAAGGGACGTCGCCTTTGCCGTTGGACTGGTTGATTGTGAGCGCGTCTCGGAAGGAGTCGGCAGGGACGGGTTGCCGGATGTGAGTTGGGAGAAATTGGAATCCGCAGTGTCACCTGAGATGGATGTTACGGCCGAGCGATCCAATGCTGCAACGGAGGCGAGTCGACTCACCGAGGTGATGGATGACTCTCTTCCCATTCCGGGAATCTGGCCACCTTGCATTTCATCGACTGTTTTCAATGAGATCATCTCATCATCCATCCCAGCATTTTCCATGCCATCGGCAGTATTTTTGCCTTTATCAAGAATGTTCGAATAGGTGGAATCGGCTTCCTTTTTTTCCGAGGAAATTTCGGCTTCGATTTCCTGCTCGGCGTTGTCCTGATTTTCTTTTTGCTTTAGACTTTGGGTAGCTGGAGTGAGGGATTCGGAATGGGGTTGCTCGGTTTGCTGCGTTGGCTGGTTGGAGATTTCCGCATCGGCTTGAGGCTTGGTATCCAGCGGGTTTTGTTGCTGGGTTTGAGCCGTAATCATTGCAGCATCTTGGGCCTTTCTGCGTTTTTTTGCCGCTTCGGCTTCCTCCAACTCCTTTTCGCGTTGCTCACTTGGATCATCCTTTGGAATGAGGCTCTCGAAGGGAGCGAGTTGCGCGCCGTTTGCGGGATTCTGAAATTGAAAGAGTCCCTGTCCGTCCAAGCTGCGTTCCGGCGAAGTGCCGGGCTTGGTTTGTGAGGTTGGAAGCGGGGAGGTCATTGGGTTGCCTGGGTGGTCTCGTTTTTGAAGAGGCGGAGTTGGTCGCTGATGGTGGCTGCGCGGTTGGCGAGGGTGGTTTTGGAGTCGGCTGGAGCGGCGGGGTCCTTGGTCTTTGCCATTTCGCCGAGGATTTTGGCGACGATATCGGCTTTCATGGTGGCGAGGAGTTTGACGATGTTGGCGTCGGACATTTCGGAGAGAATGGCGACGGCTTCGGCGGGTTTCATAATCGCGTAGCTGCGGGCCAGGTTGCGGATATTGGATTTCTCGGTGCTCAGGAGCTCGGTGGTCTGGGTGGTAAGGTTGTCGCGCATTTTCTCAATCTCGCCGCGCAGGCGGAGGAGTTCCTCGCGCAGGCGGAGGAGTTCCTGTTTCTCGGCGGCGATGCGCATTTCTACGGCTCCAAGGTCTTTGGTTTTCACCTCATAGCCGGTGCGTTCTTTCTGGAGTTCCTGAATAAGGTTGTCGATTTCGGCGGTGTAAAAATCCCAGTCTCTGGATTGGGATTTGATTTTTGTCCGCGTGGCTGGAGGCTCCGGAGGCAGGGTGGTCACGGATGGCCACTTGAGCAGCAGGACGCCTGCGGCGGTGGCTGTGCCGAGGATCACGGCGAGGAGGATCAGACCCCAGCTGGAGGAGGGCTTCTGGTCGGCTTCGGAGAACGGATTGAGTGTGGGTGTGTTGGCGTTCATTTATGGGATGGCGGTTTGGAGAAAGCGGGTTGCGGTGACGAAATCTTCGAGTTGTTTTTCCTCGGCGCGGGCGGCTTCGAGTTGGATGTTGGCGAGCCATTTTTCGCGGAGTTTGAGCACGAGTTGGTGGTCGCGGTCGGCGGCGATGAGGAGTTCGCGTTTGGCGTCGACTTTTTGCTCCTCTTGCGCAAGACGGTTTTGGAGTGTGCGTAGTAGGTCGCGTTGGGCGTTGAGGGCGTTCCAGCCTTGTTCGCGCACCCAGGCGGGGAAACGCTCGCCGCTGATCATGCGGGTGAGTTCTTCCAAGCGGGCGGTGGCTTCAGCGACACGTGCTGCAGCGAGGTCGCGGTCGCGCACGGCGGCGGCAAAGATTTCCGAGGCTTTGTCTTTGGCCTTTTCGCGGAGGTCGAGCACGGTCTGGAGACTGTATTTTTTCCGGGTCATGCGACGATTTTTGCGAGTTCGGTGAAGCTTTTATCCCTCGTCCATTTGTCTTCGATGGGTTGGCGAAGGAGGTTGCGAAGGAGCGGGGTTTTCTCGATGGCGAGGTCCACATGGGCGTTGCTGCCCTTCGTGTAGGCGCCGATGGTGATGACATCCTCGTTTTTGCGGTAGGCAGCGAGGAGGTCGCGTGCTGTGCCGATGGATTGCAGTTCCTCCTTCGAGCAGATTTCGAGGGTCACACGGCTGACGCTTTCCAAAACATCTACTGCTGGGAAATGGTTTGCAGTAGCCAAGGCACGGCTGAGAACCACATGGCCATCCAAAATACCTCGAACTGCGTCGGCGATCGGTTCGTTCATGTCGTCGCCATCCACAAGCACAGTGTAGAGGGCTGTGATCGAACCTTGTTCGGCATTGCCCGTGCGCTCAAGCAGGCGGGGCAGGACCGAGAAAACAGAAGGCGTGTAGCCACGGCTGGTGGGGGGTTCTCCCACGGCCAGACCGATTTCGCGCTGGGCCATGGCGTAGCGGGTCACGGAGTCCATCATGAAGAGGACTTTTTTGCCTTCGTCGCGGAAATGCTCGGCGATGGCTGTGGCGATGTGCGCGGCGCGGCGGCGGATGAGGGCCGGTTGGTCGGAGGTCGAGACGACGATGATCGAGCGCGCCATACCCTCCGGACCGAGATCTTTTTCTATGAACTCGCGTAGTTCGCGTCCACGCTCGCCGATGAGGGCGATGACATTGATATCCGACTCTGCTCCACGGGCGATCATGCCGAGGAGGGTGGATTTGCCGACTCCTGAGCCTGCGAAAATGCCAAGACGCTGGCCACGGCCCACAGGGGTGAAGAGGTCGAGGGATTTCACGCCGGTTTGAAACGGCTTGAGAATACGCTGGCGGGTGAGGGGGTTGGGCGGTTGGCAATGCAGCGGGCGGAGTGTGCCGCCTGGGAGCGGGCCTTTGCCGTCGATCGGGCGTCCGATGCCATCAATGATGCGGCCTACGAGGGCATCGCTCACATTGATGCCTGCGGCTCGGCCCGTGGCAGCGACTTCGCAGCCGGCGTGGATTTCCTGCATTTCGCCCAGTGGCATGAGGAGAACGCGGTGGTCGCGGAAGCCGACCACTTCGGCTTGGAGGCCGTTGAGGCGCGGTGAACGGATTTCGCAGATGTCGCCAAGGGAAACATTCGGCCCCACTGACTCGATCACGAGGCCCGTCACCTGCACGACCTCGCCCATTCTCACCAGTGGAGTGGTGGATTCAATGCGGCCGCGCAGGTTTTGCATCAGCGCGGGCAGAATGGGCGATCCTTGGTTCATTTGAGTGAGCGAGCTATATTTTGAAGCTTCGTAAGAACGCGGGCATCAATCATGCCAAATCGGCTCTTCGCCACACAGTCGCCAGGCGTGAGTTCAGGGTCAGCGGTCAATTTGATACCGGGGTATTTCTGCTCCAGCTCGGCATCGACTCCCTGAACCAAAGCAAGGTCTTGGGGATGGAGACGAATTTCCACATCAGTCGAGCCGGGGGCTACTTCGGCGAGGGTTTCGGAAATGGTGTTGCGAATGGTTTCTGCATCCGGCTTGAAGCCCGCCAGCACCCGGTGGGTGATCTCGAGAATGAGATCCGGCAAAATCTGGGAAACCTCATGGGCTAGGGTCTCCGATTGTGCTGCCAGATTTTTGAAAACGGCATCCTGTAGCTGGGCGACTTCCGCACGCTGCTCGGCGATCTGGTTTGTGAGCGCATCGGTGGCTTCTTGGAATCCCCGGTTGTAGGCCTCTTGGCAGGCGGCTTCGTGCTCTTCAAGGCTCACACGCGTGTCCACAGGCTCCTCCACAGCGGCAAGAATTTCCTGCACGATTGTGATGGCCACCGGTGCGGCGGTGAAGTCGATCGCTCTAGCCTGCGGATTCACTGGAGTCCTCCTGGGAGATATCAATCTCTCCAGCCTCGGAGAGTTGCATGATCTGGGCGATGATGCGGTCCTGGGCTGCCTCAACATCCTTATTGCGGACGGGGCCCTGGATTTCGATTTCTTCCTTGAGTGACTCTGAAGCGCGTTTCGACATGGCACCGAAGAACACGCGTTTGACGGCGTCGGAGGCGTTCTTCATCGCCACGGCGAGTTCTTGTGTTTCCACATCGCGCAGTAGGCGCTGCACATCGCGCTGTGTGAGGGTGCTGATGTCTTCGAAATTGAAGAGCCGTTTGCGAATAGCCTCACCGAGTTCTGAGTTGCGCTCTTCGATGCGTCCGAGAAGGTTTTTGCTGAGTTCCTTGTCGAGAGACTTGAGGAGCTGCGCAGCTGCCTGTGCACCGCCGCGTTTGTGCATGCTGTATTGCTGCGAACCGCTGGAGAGGTGCTTGCCGAGACTGCGGAGAACCTTATTGATCAGTTCGCTGGAGATGGAATCCATCGTCCCCAAACGCTCGACGATTTCCTCGCGGGCTTCTGGCGAAAAGAGAGGGATGATCTGTGAGACCTGGCGACCATCAAGGTAGGAAAGGATGAACGCGACGGTCTGCGGTTGCTCGTTTTTGATGATATTAAAAATCTGCCGCGTATCCATCTGGCTGAGTTCGCGGACGGCATCGATCGAGTTGCTGGCTGGAAGGGCACGCAGAAGGATGCTGGAAGCGGCTTGAGGGCCCCGGGCCGCCTCGAGGGCGCGCTGAGCAAAACCCATGCCTCCGAGGGCCGTGGAAAGACCATCACCGATCAGGCCACAAAATTCGTCGAGGATTTTCTCCTGCAACTTGAAATCTACGACATCCATCGTGGCCATTTCGCGCGCCACGGCTTCGATCTCCGGGTCGCGGAGTTGCTTCATCAGCTCGGGCGCCAAATCCGGGCCGACTATGATGAAAAACGCAGCGAGTTTCTGCGGTTTGGACATCGTTTCAAATTCAGCGGTAGGCATGGCTTAGGAGTTGTTTTTGTCGATGAGCCACTCGCGGAGGGTGGCTCCCACATTTTCCGGTTTTTGGCGGATGAGTGAGTTGAGAAGTTCCGGCGAGACCTTGAGGTTTTTGGCGGCCGGTAGGAATGATGCGGGGTCTTCAGCGCCACCGATGTCCGGCAGTGCGCCCGCTGGTTGCGGTGTGTTGGTTTCTTCGTTCACAAGTTCAAAGGAAATCTCCTCAGGCTTCGCGCGGCGGAGCATGAAGAAGAAAATGGCGAAGACGATGCCGGCGATGGCCAAGGCGGCGATCGGGCGGATCATTTCGACATAGCCGCCCACTTGGTCTGTGAGAGGCGAACCGGCGGTCACGGTGGATGGGAAGGCGACCTCCTTTATAGATACAAACGAGGCTGGATTTTCGTTCTTGGGAACTTCGATGCCCAATGCATTGATCACCATGCTGCGCAGCTCGTTGATCTGCTCTGGTGTCCTCGGCGTGAGTTCACCGGTCTCGGAGGATTTCTCCGCCAGAAAGACAGCGGCACTGATACGGGTGATTTCGCCTGGGTTTTTAACCGTGTTCGTGAGTGTTTTATTGATCTCGTAGCTCTGGGTTTTGGACGAGCGGGCGGTATTGCTGGACTTCGTGGGCCCTGAATTGTTCGGCTGGGCAGGCTGTGCGGCAGTATTTGCCGCGACTCCCGCGCCTTGGGCTGGTTCCGCATTGGTTTCGTTCGTTGAGCTGCTGTCTTCGATTGTCACTTCCTGACGCGGCACCTGACCTTCCGGATCGAACCTCTCCTGGGTCATGGTGGCGGCTTCCGTATTGATGGTAGCAGAAACACGAACAACGGAATTTCCCGGTCCGAGAACCTTCGCGAGCATGGTCTCGACCTTGGAGGCAAGATATTCCTCAGTCTGCTGCTTGTATTTCACGATGCTGGCTGCATTGCCGAGTTGGGGATCTGATTTCAAATCCTCGGAAAGGACATTGCCCGCGTTGTCGATCACGGCAACATCGTCGACTTTGAGGCCTTCGACCGAACTGGCCACCAGCGAACGAATGGAATTGACTGCCGCCTTGTCGAGTTGGGCGCTTCCGGTATCCACAAACACCGATGCTGTCGGGCGAGAATCGGTGGTGCGCACCAAAAGCCGGCTCTCAGGGAGCACAACCATCACGCGTGCGGACTTGACGCCCTGCATTTGTGCCACCGTGCGGCTCAATTCACCTTGGAGCGCCCGGGTGTAGTTCGTGCGCTGAACGAAGTCGCTAATTCCGAAATTGCTGCGGTCAAATATTTCAAATCCAACGCCATCTGCGGTAGGCAAGCCTTTCGCTGCCAGGTTCATTCGAACGCGGTAAACATCCTTAGCGTCCACATAGATCGAGCTTCCTCCTCCGCCGATTTGGAATGGGATGCTCTGGGCTTCGAGTTCCTTGACAACCTCGGCGGCTTCTTTTTCGCCAAGTTTGCCGTAGAGGAGCTTCATATCAGGTCGCTGGGCCCAGTAGAGCATGGCTACGATGCCCAGAACCACCGCCACGCCTGCGGCGGAGACGATGACGCGATGGGTTGGGCTCAGTTCGCTCCAAATTTTGGTGATCTGCTGGAGTGCTTGTTTCATCCTATCGAGACAACGAGGAGTTTTTTAGTGCCAAGGTGCTCAGACTTGAGCGCGCATGAGTTCCTGGTAGCTTTCCACGAGCTTGTTGCGAAGTTCCACCATGAGAGTGAAGGCAACGCTGGACTCTTGGCCAGCGATCATGGCTTGGTGAAGATTCGTGGCTTCGCCGGTGAGGACTTTATTTTTCTCAGCAGAAGATGTTTTCATTTTGTCGTCCACATCGGTGACGAATTTTTTCATCATGTTGCCGAAGGGGTCTGGGCCAGCGACTTGTGTTCCTCCTGCGGATAAACCAGCTTCCTTCAGCGAGTTGGCTCGCTCGAGTTCGGGCTGGAAATTCCGCATGGTAAGCGGGGCTGTCATAGTAGGAATGTTGGAGGGGATGGCAGAGATGTTCATATTTAAGGTTTTCTAAATTATTAGCGGCCGATGGAAAGGGCTTGTGTGGCCATCTGGCGCGCATTGCGCACGACGGCGAGGTTGGCTTCGTAGGAACGAGTTGCAGTAACCATGTCCACCATTTCAAAAGGGATATTTACATTCGGCATGGCGACATTGCCGTCTTTGTCAGCGTGGGGGTGCTGGGGATTGTTAATGATCTCGCCCGGGTTCTCATCACGCTTGATTTCCGAAACGCGAACGCCCTGCATATTCGGGCCGGCGGCTGCGTCGAGAAGGGACTCGAATGCCACGATACGGCGTTGATAGGGTTTGCCGTCGATGCCCTTGGTCGTATTGGCGTTTGCGATGTTCTGCGAAACGATATCGACACGCATTTTTTCAGCGTCGAGAGCGCTGCCGGTGATGCTGCTGGCGGAAATGACATTCATAATAAGCGGTTTCTTACTGGGTTTGCTTTAAAAAATCAGGCCGGGCGACCGGTAATGGCATGGCGGAGTTGCTTCAAGGAGCCGCTGGCGAAGTCCGTCAAGACATTGAAATTCATGGTGTTTTTTGTGAGTCCAAGCAGCTCGCTGTCGATCTGCACATTGTTGCCGTCGGCTCGGGTCGATGGGGTGAGTGTATCGACTTCTGTGCGCGGTCTGGCCTCTGAAATCTGATCGGCATTGCGGGATTTGATGCTCGCCCGAAGCTCGTCCTCAAAGGATCTGCTCAGATCCACACGCTTGTAGCCTGGGGTCGAAACATTGGCGAGGTTGCTTGCGATCGATGCGTGGCGAAGAGCCGAAACATCCATCATTTTTTTCACAGCGGTGTAATTATCGCTGCTGAAGAGAGAGGCCACCATTTCCATGACTGAATGATTAGCAGAACCTGTGCCAGCTTCCGGAGGGGTATCGAAATCCAAGTCGAGGTCATTGGGCGAGGAGGTGGTCAAGGGCGCAACCCTTTTTCGCAGCTTGAAAGGCGTCTCCGCAAAACTCAAGCGTCAGGCGTGGCAGAAGATGCCATCGCCGATTTTTGAAAACGGCAAAACTTGCCGAGTCGGTTTTTTTGCGGGATGGTGTCCGCGAGTGGCTTGGCTTCTTCCTTGGGGATGTTTGGGTCAAGCCAACCGAAGTCGCGGGCGTGGCGGAGGAAGCACATCGCAGATGGCCCAAAGGGCGCAGCGAGCAGGGTGCTCGCAAGGCAAAGGTCGACCCTCCAAGGATTCACGCGCTACCGCGCGGGTCTTGCCGGAGGAGCGCGCATCCGCGCATACGACCTTTGAAAAAGCGGGAAAAATCAGCCTCAAGCCTGAAGTGTGGCCTTGGCGCCTGGCACAATATGCATGGAGCCGCCTGGTTCCTTCGAAGAGGCCAGTCCGCTCGGATAAGCGATCTTTGCGCTCTCGATAATCGAAACAGCTTTTTGCGCGGTCTCCTTGAGGTTTCCGTCCAATTTAAAAATCCTCTCGGTTCCATCGGCCTTCTTGAGGGCCACATTGCCATCGGGCAGGAATTTCAGATCGAATGGCTCGGAGCTTCCTTCCAGCGCTTTGGCGATTTCAGGGGATTGCAAAATCTTCTGAGACATCTGCTGGAGGGTCATTTCGACATCCGAGCGGCTGCCGATCCCCTCGGCGCTGAGGCGCTGCATGTTTTTGTATTCCGGCGTATTCGTGGCCTTGGCCAGAACCTGTGCAAATGCGGCCTTCTTCATTTCCGCCGCGCTCGGAGCCTTCTCGGCTGAGTTTCCCGAGTTTCCGGCGATACTACCCAGAATATTGCTACCCAGTTTGGCGGCAGTGATGGCGAGGAGAGGATTCATAAGATTAATTTGTCGTTCAGCAAATGCTGTGCCATGGGAAAACTCACCGCGCCACTGCGCTGGGCGGGGCGATTTGGTTGGCGGCTTGCTGGGTGGATTGAGACGGGGAGGGAGGTGTGGCGGCGGGTTTTTCGGTTCTCAGGAAGGCGGGTTGGAGGTCGCTGGCCGGGGTTTCCTTGTCGAGGAGCGGGTAGATGTCGCGTTCGGTTTTTTCGAGCCAGTCGAGGTTGTCGAGGCGCCATTGGGCCATGTCGCGGAGTGTGGAGAGGTTCATGCCGACCATGGCGTCGCCTTCGGCAGCGGGGGCATTGACTGGGATTTTGTCGATGATGTAGCGGTAGGCTTCGCGGGCGCGGGCATGGTGGCGAAGGCGTTCGAAACAGAGGCCGATCTGATAAACGGTGGGGCCGCGCCAGTTCGGGGCGTCATTGAGTTCGGCGAGTTTTTGATAAACCGAGAGGGCGCCGAGTGTGTCGCCGGTTTCGTAGAGTTCGTTGGCTATGTCATTTCCGGTTTTGCGCTGCCAGTAAGCCCAGACGGCTGGTTTTTTCTTGCCGAATTCGCGGCCGGCTTGGAGGAGCTTGATGGTTTCCTTCATGGCTTCCTCTTTGCGGCCAAGGGCGCGGAGGGATTGCACGCGAAGATACTGTGCCTCCGGGGCGAGAGGACTGGTGGGGTAGGTGGCGAGGAAACCTTCGGCGCCGGTGAGGGAGTTTGTGAATTGGCCGGAGAGGTAGGAGATATAAGCGGAGCGGAAGGCGACTTCACTGGCTTCGGCTTGGGTCATTTTCACGAGCTTGAGCCGCGAGTAAAGTTCGGCTGCTGCTTTGTAGTCGCCTGCGGCAAAGTGGGTGTGGGCGATCTCCATTTTTGCCCGCAGTGAGGAGTCGGTGTATTCCTCGCCGGTTTTCACCTGGAGTGCTGAATATAGGACGCTGTAAAATTTGTTCAGCGCGCTGGCATAAGCGCCATTCTCGCGGTAAATCCGACCAAGGCGCAGTAGCGTGTCCGGAGCCTCTGAGTCGCTTGGGAAAAGGTTGACGAACTGCTCGTAAACAACGGCGGCCTTGGCGGGTTGCTTTTGTTTCTCTTCCAAATTGCGGCCCATGAGCAGAAGGGCGTTGCGCTTTTGTTTATCTGGAGCGGCGAGGCGTAGGATTTGGTTGAATAATTTTTCCGCTTGCGCCGGGTCGCCATTCTCAATCGCCTGCTGCATCTCTTGCTCAATCGCTTCCACACTGGCTCCGCTGGCCAGCAGGCTCGGAGCGTATGCGGGATTCTCCTCAAGCTCGACTTCCAATGCGTCGAACTCGATCGGCACAGCCATGGTGGATGGACTGGCGGTAGGAGTGAGAGTATTCTGCAGGGGCGGCGCGGCGTGGCTCTCCATTAAGGCTGGCGCCGTTGCGCTCTGCGGCGCGGCTTCAGGAGTGATTGGCGGGGGGGCGGCAATTTCCGCATGGGCTGCGGCTGCGAGGAAAAGAGCGGAAAATCCGGTAAGGCGGCGCATGGTTATTCGACTTTGTAAGAGGTGCTGCTAACGGGTTGGTTGGCCGCATTTGCGGGCCGGAAAACGGTGTCAAAGAACGATCCAAGAACGGTCTCTCCAGCAGGACCATCTCCTGCGCCTTGGAAAAAATCCTGCGTCTGTTCATTGTTGATGAACTTTGGCGTCGTGCTGTCCACGACCTTGGATTCGCTGACGGAATCCATTTCTTTTGCCAGTTCGGCATCGACGCCGCTATCGGGGATGTTCACGATGGTTTTGGGCAAAAGAGGCGGCTTGCGGCGCGAATTGGTATCTTGTGCGACACGCATCGGTGCGGGCTTCGGAAGCTTCTGAGGAAGGACGGAGGTCTGAGTGGCAGGCTTCTTCTTGGGAGTCGAGGCGCAGGAGCTTAGGCTCAACGATGCCACGCTGCAGACCAAGGCCAAGGTCGTGAGATAAAGACCGCGCTGAAACACGGCAGAAAACGCGGATTTTCGGTCGTTTGATTGGATGGGGCGCATATGAAGTTCAATATGCTCAGCAACTCCCGTGCCATACGGAGATTTGAACAAGGTAGCTAAAAAATAAAGCGAAAGCCCGAGTCGGCAAGTCGAAAGTTCGATTTCTCTGGCCGTTGCAGTCATCGAAACCCGGCGAGAGTTCAGGCCTGTTTGTTGAAGGCATGAAAATTGCTATGCATCACGACATGACATCCCGAATCCTTTGTCTTTTGGCTGCATTTTCTCTCGTGGCCTGCACTCAATCGACCTCGCGGTCGGTCAGTGACAAACCCGCCCGCTCCAGTCGAATTCAGCAGATTTCCCAGCCGACTATGTCACTCCCTCCGCAGGATCTCTCTGCAAACGCAGGCATTCGCTGGCCTGCTGGAATGCGCCGTCTCGCCGTCCTCCCCATCTACTCCACGCGTCCGATTGACCAGACCCAGCGCGATATGGATGGCATTTTCCGCGCCGAGTTGTCGAAGGTCGTTAAATATGAAATCGTTCAAGTCAGTCGCACCGACATGGCCTCCCTTATCAACCGTGAGGCAATTTCCTCTTCTGAGATTATTCCGTCATCCGTTATGGCTATGCTGCGCCAGAAATATGGAGTCGATGCCGTTCTCTTTACGGATTTTACGCTCTTCCGTCCCTATCGTCCGATCGCGATCGGCGTGAGGTCGAAGATTGTGGATGTGAAAACCATGGATATTCTGTGGATGGCTGACGGAATTTTGGATTCCGCCGAACCGGATATTGCCGATATGGCCACAAGCTTTTCAGAATCAGGTCTCCAAATGCGCTACATCAGCGATAAGATTCCCAAAGGCAAACAGCGTGAACAGGGCAGCGGGAACCAGATCATCCTTCAAAGCCCGCGACTTTATGCCGGATTTGTTGCCCATGAGGCATTCTCAAGTCTCGCGCCACCTCTGCCACAACAATGAGCGCTCTCCTTGACCAAACCGCCTCCAGCAGCGATGCGGCGGATTCCCTTGAAAAGAAAATCCAACGCCGTGCTTCGCATGAGATCAATGCCTCGCTGGCGCCCGGACTGATTCATGAGGTCAACAACATCCTGACCGGCATCTATTTCAATCTTGAAGGCTGCCGTGATATCCTCGATGCCTCGCATCCTCTGGCGGAAAGCGTTCAAGAGATTCAAGTCGGGGTCGAACGCATCAAGGAAGTCCTCGGTCGCATTACCCAAGTCTATCTGAATGCCGCCGAGCGCGAGCAGGCATACCATGAGGCTCAAGCCCTCGTCGCCGGCCAGATCGATCTCTTGCGCATTATTTTTCCCAAAACAGCCAGCATCACTGTGAAATCTCCCGAGACGGGCCTTCACCTTTACATCTCAGAATACGCCTTCCGTGTCGCTCTCCTCACGCTGGCCTTCTGCTTGAGAGGGCTCTATCCCGAGGGGAAAATCGACATTCCCATGGCGGTTTTGAGCCCGGAGGATTTGGCGAAAGCGGATTTTGTAAAAGCCGCGCCTGCGGGCGACTCCGTTGGCGTTTGCTTCCGCTTGCCTTGTGTCGCCCTTTCCACTGTCGAAATTGACGACTTCCACGCCCGCGAGAATGATTCGGATCTTTCCATGGCCGCCGCCGAGGTTCTCGTTGGCGAAGCCGGCGGGCGTCTGCTATTCTGCAGGGGGTCGGAACCGCATACTTCTGAAGTCATGATGGTTTTCCCGCTGCACAATCTCAACACCTGACAACTCTCCCGTCCCATGAACAAATCCTCCTACTCCATCCTCTCCATCGATGACGACCCGATCATTCTCAAGGTTCTTGAGGATCTCGTGACACGGGCGGGCTATCAATCCATGACCACCACCAGCGGCGAGGAGGCGCTCCATCTCGCGGTGGACCGCAAATTCGCCGTCGTCATCGCCGACCACAATATGCCGGATATGATGGGATCCGAGCTTCTGAGCCGTATCGCGCGTATCCAGCCCTCGGCGTCGCGCATTCTCATCACTGGCATCAAATCATTGGATGTCGTGACCTCGGCGGTGAACAACGGCGAGATTTTCCGCTTCGTCACCAAGCCGTGGATTTCCGCCGAGATGATCGCCACTTTGCACAATGCCGTGCAGCGTTACGATCTCATCGAGTCCAACCGGGTTCTCGAAAAAACAACGCAAGAACTCAACGACCGCCTCTCCGCAGCAAACCTTCAACTCGAGCGCCAACTCAAGGAACTTGAGGCGGGTAAAAAGGAAATCGACCTCTCGCACGAGGCCCTCAAAACCAATTTCAGCCGCTCGCTGGAGCTCTGCCAGCGCATTCTCACGACATTCAATCCCCTCCTCGGTGAGCAGGCCAAGGCCGCCACGGGCATCTGCCAGCTCATGGCGCAGACCCACTACTTCAACGAGGAGCAAAAACATGTGCTCGATGTGAGCGCCAGACTCTACGACATCGGCCTCACCGCCGTGCCGCACGGGTTCATGTCTGCCGTCCAAAATAACTCGGAGGACATGTCGCCGGAGCTGAAGACCGTTTTTCAAAACCACACGATCCATGGCCAGACTCTGGCATCCTTTGTGGATTTGCTGAAGCCGGTGGGCGAGACCATTCGCGCCCACCACGAGCGCTTCGACGGCACAGGATTCCCCGATGGCCTCGCCGGGGAGATGATTCCTTGGACCGCCCGCTGCCTTGCCGTGGTTGTGTATTTCGTCACCTGTGGACTTCCCCAGGAGCAGGCGGTGGACCGCATTCTCGAGCAATCCGGAACGGCGTTCGATCCAGATGCCGCCAGGCTTTTCCTCAAGTGCGCGCAGGCCACACCGCTGCCGCGTCTGGTTCGCGAAGTGATGGTGGACGAGTTGGATGTCGGCATGCAGCTCGCCTCCGGCATCTATAGTCCCACAGGCGTTCTTCTCGTCGCCGAGGGCTACCATCTCGACGAAAACACCATTTTAAAAATCCGGAACTACAACAGCTCCTCGACGCTCCTGCGCCAGTTGCTCGTTTACTGCTGAGAACCACGGCCCTCGAGCAGGCTGCCGACCTTCGAGATCAGGTCGCCCACGGAAAACGGCTTTCTCAAAAACGCGAAGTCGGATTCGTTTTCCTTGGCGATTTCCTGCTGGTCCGGGTAGCCCGAGGTCAGCAGAAAAACAGTGCCCGGCCGCTTCTTTTCGATCTTCCGGGCCAATTGAAGCCCGCCCATGCGAGGCATGACCATGTCGGTGAAAACCAGGTCAGGCGCGAATTTTTCACTGTCCTCAAAATAGGATAGAGCCATGGCGCCATCTTCCGCTTCGATAACCCGGTGCCCGAGGCGCTGTAGAACGGTGCGGGCGAAATGGCGGATCGCCGAGTCGTCCTCGACAAGCAGGATGGTCGCCGGGGAGGCGGCGCGCTCCGTTGTTTGGGCGCCGACGCGAGGCTGGGATTCCCGCACGCCGGGAAGAAAAATGTCCAGGCGGCTCTGCGCGCTTGCCGGGAGTGACGGAATCTCGAGCAGGCCTTCGTTCTCTTCGAGGACTGATGCCGCAGTGGCGATGTTGCGGTTTTTTTCGAGGGTCTTGGAAACACTGCGGCCTGATCGCGGCGTGAAAGTCAGCGACACGCGGGCATAGCTGCCCGGAGGAAGAGACTTTTGACCAACCATGCGGGCCTCTTGGATGTTCTCCTTGGTGACTTGGATTTTCAGCTGGCCGCCTTGACTCATCGCCTCGCGGGCCGCCACGGCGAGGTTGATGAAAACCTGCTCGACCTGGCTGCGGTCGGCCTGCACGGCAGGGAGGCCTTTTTCGAGTTCGATGAGCAGTTCGATTTGCTCACCAAGAAGACGGTTCAACATCTTCACAACATCGTTCAAAAGCTCGCCGACATTGATGGAACCACGCCGGATGGCTGGCGGTTTGCTGAAGGCCAAGAGCTGGTTGGTGAGCGAGGAGGCCCTGAGGGCAGCTTTTTCGATTTCCCCGACAAACCCCGTGAGCTCGCTCTCTTCCGGCATTTCGTCCATGAGAATTTGCGAGTAGCCGATCACCACGGAGAGCATGTTGTTGAAATCATGCGCCACGCCGCCGGTGAGCTTGCTGAAGGCCTCGGCGCGCTGCGAGCGGCTCAGGCGGGCTTCCATCTCTCGCAATTCCGTCACATCCGAAATCACCGAGCAAAGCGCTGTGCTGCCCGCCTCCGATGCGGCGATGAAGTAGCCTTGTTCGAGCAGAACGGTGTAATGCCCACTTTTCTTGCGTGCCCGGTATTCCACTTGAAATGGACCGCCCTCCGTAAGAACGCGCTCGATTTCCCGGCGGTAGGCCATGCGGTCGTCGGGATGGATGAGCAGCATCCAAATTTCAAATTGGCCCGCAATCTCGTGCGGGAAAATGCCCAAAATCCTCTCCATTGCTCCCGAGTAGACGCTCTCGTCCGCAACGGTGTCCCACTCGCGCAGGATTTGCGTCGCCGATTGCATCGCGCCCTCCGTGCGCAACTTCCACTGCCGGAGTTGGCGCAGCTCCGCCTTCAAATCCTCGTCGCTTTGAACGGGAGCGGATGTGTTTGATTTGGCGTTTGGTTGATGCACAAGACGATTGAAGAAGGCAAAGTAACCGCCAACCCGCTTTTCGCAAAAGGACTATTTTCCGGAAAGGAGGGCCTTGGCGTGCTTGCGGGCGGATTCCGCCTGTCCGCCCAGCATGCGGGCGATTTCGCTGATGCGCTCGGCGCCGGCGGTTGATATCAGACTCGTGCGCGTGCGCTCGCCTGTGGTGTCCTTGGAGACCATGAATTGTGCCGCCGCCGCCGCTGCGACTTGGGGCAGGTGTGTGATGCAGAAGACCTGATGCGAGTCGGCGAGCTCCTTCATTTTGGCCCCAACCTTCGCCCCGATCTCGCCGCCGACATTGGCATCGATTTCGTCGAAGATGAGCACAGGCACGCTGTCCTGCGCAGCCAGCGAGGTTTTCAGAGCGAGCATGACACGCGAAATCTCGCCGCTGGAGGCGATCGCGCGGAGCGGCCGCTCGGGCTCGCCGGGATTCGGAGCGAAAAGAAAATCCACCTGCTCGATTCCCAGCGGAGAGGCCTCCTCTAGCTCTTCGAAAACAATCGAAAATCCCGCCTTCGCAAATCCCAGATCGGCCAGATGCGTTTTAACGAGATCCGCAAGCTTGGGAGCCGCTTTGCGGCGGGCCTGCCCGAGCTGCTTGGCTGTCGAGTCGAGGGATTTCCGTGCCGCTGAAATTTCATCGTCCAAGCCCGCGCCCCGCTCTTCGCGGTTTTTCAACTGCGCGAGTTTCGCCGAGGCCTCCGCGCCAAAGGCGATGACTGCTTCAACAGTCGACCCGTATTTGCGCTTCAGATTCTGGACCGTGTCGAGCCGCGCCTCTGTAGCCTCCAGTGTCTTGGGATCCTCATCCAGCGCGGACGCATAGCGGTCGACATCCCTCGCCAGATCTTGCAGGGATTCAAAAATGCCCGCCGCCGCGCCGACCATCGGTTCAGCCTGGGCATCCAACCGCTGCAGTTCCCGCATCAAACGCGACACATCCCCCCAGCGCGATGTCAGCGAATCCTCTGACTCCGAGAGCAGGCTGGTGAGGTCGGCGCAAATCGAGCACAGGCGGTGTGCGTTCGCGCCCGTGCGCTGGCGTGCGAGGAGTTGATCCTCCTCGCCGGCTTGCAGCGAGGCTTCGTCGATTTCCACAACCTGGTGGGTCAAAAGATCAAGCTCCCTTGCGAGGGCCTCGGCATTTTCCGTGAGGCGTTTCTTTTCCGCTGTGAGTTGCATCCACTCGCGGCGGCGAGCGCCATACTCGGTCCGCAGCGCCTCCGCTCCAGCAAAGGAGTCAAGAACCAACATCTGCTGGTCTCTGGAAAAAAGGCTCTGGTGGTCATGCGGGCCGTGCAGGTCGACCAGCAAATCCCCGAGTTGCCGCAGAAGCGCTAGCGTGCACGGCGAGCCGTTGACGAATTGCTTGCCCGCTCCGGCCGTCGAGACCGTGCGTTTGATCACCAAGGCGCCATCCTCGCAGGCTTCCGCGCCTCCCTCCTCGAGCACGCCATGCACACGCGAGTCTCCGGGGATTTGAAAAAGCCCCTCCACCGCGCAGGCATCCGCACCCGAGCGGACGAGGGACTTCTCCGCACGCTCGCCGAGCAGCAGTTTCACCGCGCCGAGGATGATGGATTTTCCAGCGCCGGTCTCGCCGGTGATTGCGACAAAGCCGGAAGGCGGCTCCCAGAGGAGATCCTCCACGAGGGCCAGATTGCGGATGCGAAGAGATGCCAGCGTTGCGGACATTCGACGACTATGCCACCCTCCGCTTGGAATTCCAAGCGATGCAAGAGATGCAAATCACATTTTTAGGAACAGGGACCTCGCACGGGATTCCAGTGATCGGCTGCGGTTGCGCCGTGTGCAAATCCCGCGATCCACGCGACAAGCGCCTGCGCACATCCATCCATGTCCAGACGCCCGGCTTTTCCTTCATCGTGGACACCACGCCGGATTTCCGCACCCAGTGTCTGCGGGAGGAGATCACCCGCGTCGATGCGGTGCTCTACACCCACGCCCATGTCGACCATATCCTGGGATTCGACGACCTGCGGCGCTTCTGCGAGTTGGAAAACAAAAACATGCCGATCCTCGCGTCTGCGCCGACCCTCGAAAGCCTTGCCCGCGTCTTCCAATACGCCTTTGACGGTTCGGCCAGGTTCCCGAACTACATCCGACCCGAGCCTCGCGTGGTGGATGGCCCCTTCTCGCTCGGAGGGCTCGACATCGTGCCCGTCGAGTTGCCCCACGGTCGCATGACCACAAATGGCTTTGTCTTTGAAAAAAACGGCCGCCGCCTGTTTGCCTACTACACCGATTGCGCCGAGGTGCCGCCTGCGGCCGAAGAAGCGGCGAGGGATGTCGAAGTGCTCGTCATCGACGCGCTCAGGCACCACTCGCACCAAACGCATTTCACCGTCCAAGGCGCTCTGGAAGCCGCCCGCCGCATTCGTGCCCGCCAAACTTATTTCATCCACATGTGCCACGAACTCGGTCACGCGGAGACCGAGGCCGGCCTTCCGACGGATGTTCGACTCGCCTACGATGGTCTTCGCCTCGATTTCTAAACGCATCCTCCCACTGGCCTCGCTGCTCTGCCTCGCGCTTGCTAACGCTGCGGCGGGCGACAGCCTCTCTGCGGCCACTCTGGTTCTCTTCAACTCGAGCGACCCGGAGTCCGCCGAGCTTGCGCGCTACTATGCCGAAAGAAGGAGCATACCACCCGCGCAGGTTCTGGGCCTCGCTTGCCCGGCCTCGGAGGAAATCACCCGCGCCGACTTCGAACGCACCATCGCCGCCCCGCTTCGCGAGAAAATGGAATCCAACGGCTGGTGGAAAACCATGCGCCTCCCAAGTAACAAAAAGGCGGTTGTTGAGACATCGATCCGCTTCGTTGCGATCATGCGCGGCATGCCGCTCAAAATCGCGGCAGACCGCTCGATTCCTCCCCCTGCGGATACGCGTAACATTCCGCCGGCGATCTCCTCGCGCAACGACGCGTCGGTGGATAGCGAGATTGCCGCGCTGGGCTTGAGGGACTGGACGCCCGCCAGTGTCGTGGAGAATCCCTACTTCGGCCGCTTCACGCAGATTCTGGATGACTCGGTTTTTCCCGGAATGCTCCTCCCGGCGCGCCTCGACGCGCCTACCGGATCCATGGTGCGGGCCATGATTGACGACTCGATCATGGCTGAAAAGGACGGCCTCTGGGGTTGGGCCTACATCGATGGCAGGGACATCACCAGCGGCGGCTACACGGAGGGCGATAACTGGATGCGTCATCTGGTGGAAATCCTCCGCCAGCGCGGTGTGCCAACGATTTTTGACAACCTGCCCTCAACGCTTGGAGATGACTTCCCCGTGACCGATGCGGCTGTTTATTTCGGTTGGTATGCGGGAGATGCAACGGGGCCCTTTGCGCGGCAGGATTTTCAATTCAAGCCAGGCGCGATCGCGGTCCACCTGCATTCCTACAGTGCCAGCACGCTTCGCAGCACGACGAGCAACTGGTGTGGTCCGCTCATTGCACGCGGCGCGGCAGCCACGCTGGGCAATGTTTATGAGCCCTACCTCTCGCTCACGGCGAATCTTGATGTTTTTCAGGACCGGTTGATGAGCGGACTGACTCTGGCTGAGAGCGTCTACATGTCGATGCGCGCCCTCTCCTGGATGGGCGTGGTCATTGGAGATCCACTCTACCGCCCGTATGCGGTTTGGAATCAATTTTACGATCCGAGGAATCGTCCACCCAACCCTTGGCGCCGCTTCCGTAGCATCACACTCAATGCCAATGGCAACATTCTCGACGCCGTCCTCCCGCTTTATGAGGCGGCCCGCGAAACCGGCAACGGAATGTTCCTCGAGGCCCTCGGCGCGGCGCAGTTCGACGCCCGCAACGCCTCGGCGTCCGTGCATTCTTTCCAAAGCGCGCTGACCTTCACCACCGATCCTGCGGTGCGCCGCCGCCTGGACTTGGAGACCACCGCCGCCATGCGGCGGGTCGCGGTCGCGGGGGAGACACCTCAAGCTCCCGTCGAGCCCGCCCCCACCATGCCGGATTCGCGCATTCCATCGGAGAATGGCGCAGCTCAGGATTCCTCCCTGGTCAAGCCTGCTCCGAGCCTTCCAAAAATCCCGGCCGAAATTCCCAACCTGCCCTATCCCGACCTGTGACACTGCCCGACGGTTCCCGCTACGAGTCCGCCCGCGAGTCCTCGCGCCTGCGCGAGGGCGTCGTCCGCCAGGGGGAGATCGAAATCCAGGCCCGCCTCTTCAATGGCGAATACGGCACGAAGTGGCAAACGACGGATGGCGAGGCGTTCGAGATTCTGCATTTCGGCGAGTGGAACCGCGAGGCAGGACCCGACTTCAAGGGCGCGGTCATCCAATTTGAAAAATCCGGGGAAAAGACCGGCGATATCGAGGTAGACCGCGAGGCCCGCGATTGGGAGCGGCACGGCCATGCCCTCAATGCCTCGTTCTCCGGCGTCATCTTGCATTTTTTTATCGAGGGCTCGCGCGAGCAGGCGTTCGCTCGAACCCTTGAGCACCGCGCCGTCCCCCAAGCGCGCCTGGCGGTGGATGCCCCCGCCGACCCGCATGAAATCAAGCCTGCCGAGCATGTGGGGTTGGATGAAGCCTCGCGAATGATTTCCGAGGCGGCGGAATTTCGGCTTCGCAACAAGCACGCCGCCCATGCCCGCGCCGTCGCATTGCATGGAGCCGATGCCGCCATGTTCCATGCGATTGCCGCCGGCCTCGGCTACAAGAACAACGCGATACCATTTCTCCTCGCCGCCCAGCGCGCCGGCCTGCGCCGCGCGGGAGGTGTCTCCGGCGAAGCCCTTCTCTTCGGCCTCGCGGGGTTTTTGGAGCCCCGCTCCTTTGATGATGCTGATGAGGTGACGCGCCGTTATCTCAAGCCCCTGTGGGACGAGTGGTGGACTATTCGAGATGCGATGTCCCGGATCGTGCTGGATCGGAAAATGTGGAAGCTCTCCGGCATCCGCCCCTCCAACCATCCGCACCGCCGCTTGGGCGCTCTCGCGGCTGTCGCCACAGGATTCGATACCCTGCGGAAATCCATGAGGAATTCTGGAGCGAAGGGATTCCGCGCCTGCCTCGAAAATCTCGATCATCCCTACTGGCGTCGGCATTGGAACCTCCGCGCCGCCGAACTCTCCAAACCCGTCGCCCTCATCGGCAGCGACCGTGTCACGGATCTCCTCATTAACGCCTTCCTTCCCTCGCAGCCGCTCGACATTGCCCGCGCGGAACTCGAGCTCCTCCGTGGCCCCTATCCGAGCGGACGCCTCCTCCGTGCCAGCGATTGGTTGGTTGGCAGTGTGTCACCAAAACTCATGCGCACAGCCAAGGACCAGCAGGGTCTCCTCCAACTTTATGCTGATTTTTCAGCAGTCTCCCCGCTCGAGGCGGCGTCTAAAATACTCAATGCCAAATAGAAATAAAATATTCTGGCATCCATCGTCCGCGTTGGTATTTGTTGCTGGCAGTCATACTCGTGGTTGATCTTCCGCATTATCAATGAATTCGACACCAAAACTGCTCTGCATTGATGACAGTCAGTTGGTTCAAAGCCTGGTGGCCCGGGAGTTGGAATCCTACGAGGTTGAACTCCATTTGGCCAGCGATGGCGTGGCGGGGTTGGATTGCTGCCTGCGCGAAATGCCGGATTTGGTCATGCTCGACCTGAGGATGCCGGCAATGAATGGCATCGAGTTTCTCAAAAAATGGAAAGCCGAACTGGGTTTTGCCGACACCCGGTTCATCGTCATGACATCCGAGACCGGTCGCGACATCGTGGAGGAGGTTCTGCGTTTGGGCATCTCGGACTATATCGCAAAACCATTTTCTGGGAAAACACTTATCAGCAGGCTGTCGCAGCATGTCTCCCTAAGAAAGCGTTCGGTCCGCACGCCGATTCCCCACACGCAAAGGCTCTTTGCTTCCGCTTCCTCGGCTGCCGCTCCCGTCAAACCCGCCGCCGCTTCGGCAAATGAGTTGAACTTGCGATCCATACCGGTTCTCACGCGCAAGATCGAAGCAAACCACACCGAATTGGCTGAGGAGGAACACACATTGCAAGATGTGATTTCAAGATACCAAGTCCTTTTGGGAGCGGGGAATGCGTATTTAACCAGCGTTCTGGCCGAGTTGTTGAAGGAGGGGAAGGTTTATGTTGAATCCGAAAAGTTTTCGGAACGCATTCAACTAAAATATGATACGGTCAAGCTTGATGCCGCCGCAGCCGCCTCGCTCCTGACGCGCTACTTCGAGGAGCAACGCTTGGAAAGTCAAAAAAATGCCGGCGTCACGCAGAGGATCGTTTTGCACCGCCCATCCAGAAAAGCCCGTCCATCAAGTTGATCGTAATGTTTTTCCAGAAAGTAAGTCGCTCGAGGGAATGAGCCAATTGAAATATCTTCTCACCAACGAAAGTATCACCTTCAAAGGCGTCAAACTCCGCCGCATCCGCGCCTTGAAGGATATCCGCTCGGACTTCGACGAGCTCATCCAATCAGGGTGCCTCGGCGGTTGGATCGAAAGCGAGGAGAACCTCTCGCACGCCGGTCTGTGCTGGGTGCATGCGGATGCCAAGGTTTATGGCAAAGCCCAGGTCTCCGGGGATGCGCGGGTCACGGATCAAGCCGTGGTCTGCGGAAACGCCATGATCTCCGGCCAGGCGCTGGTGGCGGGTCAGTCGCGCATATCCGGGAATGCCCAGATCACCGGCCTCGCAAAAATCGACGGCAAGCAAGTCTCGGTCGCGGGTCGCGCGTGGGTGGGGGACTACGGTCAGGTGCGTGGCAGCGCCTGCGTGATGGGTGAGGCCAAAGTGGGCGATTGCGCCTGCGTTTCTCAAATGGCCGTCGTCACCGGCCGAACAAAAATCTTCGGCAACGCCCACATCTCCGGCGCGGCCCGGGTTCAAAACAAGGCCACCGTTTGCGGCGATGCCGAAGTGCGTGGCCACGCGCTCATTCGTGGCCGGGCATCGGTCGGCGGCTCGGCGGTGGTCGAAGGAGAAATGGTCTTGGGCGGCGCGGTGAATGTCGCGGGAACCGCGATTTTAAGCGGCAGTGAATGGATCGTGGGTTCGGCTCGAATCGGCTGAAGATTGTTTTGACGGTTTCGAAATCTCTTTCGAACACGACCAGCGCACAGCGACATGCCGCGTCTCCGGAAGGATGAACTTTCGGATTTCCACCTCCACCGAGGCGGCCTCAAATTCGCTCAAAACCACCTCGCCTATTTCCCGGGCGAGGGATTCAATAAGCCGTCTCGGCCGCTCTGCGGCGAGTTCCGAGACGCGCTGGCAAACGGCGGCGTAGTCCACCGTGAGGGTGATGTCGTCCTTCATCTCGGCAAAATTTCTCGCCGGTCGGATGCAGAGATCGATTTCGACCTCCTGGGCATCGCTCCGCTCTGCATCTGGCACGCCGATCCAGGTTTTGACCCGCAACGAATCGATAATGATCTCGCTCATAGTAACTGCTGCACGGCCGCAATGTCGCGGGCGATGATCGTCGGCTTTGCCGGGATGAGTTTTTCAATGCGGTCGAAACCCGAGAGCACGGCCACATCGAGCACGCCGCCATGGCGGGCGGTTTCGATATCATGCACCATGTCGCCGACGAACATCGTCTCCTTCGGATCCAGTGAGTGGATGTCGAGGATTTCGCGAATCTTCTCCCGCTTGTCCATGATCTCCGTGTAGGCGACCTCGAAATATTTCTCCACCCCGAGCCTCCCGGCTTGGATTTTGAAATGCGAGGTCTTGATCGTGCTGAGTAAAAAAGTCCGTCGGCCCGTAGCGTGGCAGAATTTTAAAAAATCCAGCGCTCCCGGCAGGAGTTCGATCCGGTCGTTCAAGCCCAGGAAAAACCGCTCGTAAAGCGCCTCCAAGCCCTCGGCCGTGGCGTCGGGCAGCAGATCCGCGTAGAATCCCGAAAACGGCAGGCGGAAATGCTCGCGGAATTCCTCCAGCGTGAGCGCGTCCCTCCCATACTCGGCAAAGATCAGGTTCGTCGCCTCAAGCACGGCGCCGAGATCGTCCGCCAGCGTGCCGGACCAGTCGAGAAGCACATTGCGAATCATCTTTCTTAAAAAATAATAGCCAACCGTGCGCCGATCACGAAGGCATTCGGCGCCGAGTTGTCCCCGCCCGGATTCACAATGAGCTGGGCGTCCGGCTGCAAAATGCACCACGGGGCGAGCACACATTGGTAGGTGGCTTCCAGAACCATCTCGGACACCGCGCCGTCTCCGCCCGCCGCTCCGATATCCGCGCGCGCATCGGGGCTCAGCGCGGCAAAGCCATACGCCAGACCGAAAGAATCTTCGCTCCGACCGGGTATCAGGCCTTTGTAGGTGAATCCCATATCAAAGAAGAAATCGACCACATTCCTGTCGGGCGGGGTGAAGCCGGTGCGGCCGAAAAAACCAAGCCCCTCGTCGCTCTTGGGGTCTGCCTCCCCATTCTCGCGGAACAGCATTTGGTCGAGCGCCAGATAATATCCCGAGTTGCCGGACGAGGTGGAGTCAGCCAGCGCGTCCGCATATTGACCGCTCTGAAGCCAAGCCCCCAGCTTCAAGAAACCCGGCAGCAACCGACATTCATCCGCCTTGCCCCAGTAAAATTGCGCCTCGTTCATCCAGGTGAACCCATTTTGCGCGTCCAACCTCCAGCGGAATCCGTGGCGGTTCACATCCTGCGCAAAGACATTTCCCTGGTAGGCTCCCGAGAGGAAAGTGAAGGAATCATTCGGCGAGTAGGCGAGTCGCAGCCCGGGCGCGCCGACTGGAAAGGCTGCGCCGCCGTTCGGCATGTTGGAACCCACCAGTGCTGTCCAGCCGAATTCGGCATTGATAAAAAGACCGCCGTAATCGGAGACAAGGAATTCCGAGTCGGCTGTGATCTGGCCGACACGCAGGGAGAGCTGTTCGTCCAGAAAATCCTGCTCCAGCCAAAGCTCCGCGCACCGCAGCGTGTCGAAACCGGCGATGTTTGAAATCGTCAGAAAGTTGCCGACCAAATCCTGGCTCGCGTCCTTTCCGCTCAGCCAGAGCCATGTCGTGCTGGCTCTCGCCCCGTGCCAGCCAACAAGCTTTTCCAAGTCCAGGTCGGACCCGAAATCCAGCAACCCGGTGTAAACCGATCCCGTGCGAAGCCCTCCTGCCGTGTTTCCCCAGACCTCCGCCGTGTAGTTGGCAAAAAATTCCACGCCGCGATCCGACATTGCGGAGCCCTGCCCAAACCACTCGCCGGTCAGCGTCTCGCGCTGCAAAAACGGAGCCGAGGCGTCTTGCGGAGTCTGGTTCTGGGCGGTTGAAACCAGCGCCGTCGAAAGCACAGCGCATAAAATAGAAAATAAGGTCTTCACCCCATGACCCTGTTTCATTTGGCGCGCGCAGGTCAAGGAAGGTTCGTTTTCCTTTTTTGCGCGGCCTTCACAAAGCCCGCCGCATCTGTTTGACTTCTCCCCATGCCACGCGAAGCAACCATCCACCGCACGACTTCGGAGACCTCGATTCAACTTTCCATCAACCTCGATGGCTCGGGTATCTCCCGCATCTCCACCGGGATCGCTTTTTTCGACCACATGCTCACCCTGTTTTCAAAACACGGGCTCATGGATCTGGATGTCACCGCCAAGGGCGATATCGAAGTGGACTTCCATCACACGGTTGAAGACACGGGCATCGCACTCGGACAGGCGATCACGCAGGCGCTCGGCGACAAGGCCGGCATTCGCAGGTATGGGTTTTTCTATGTTCCCATGGATGAAGCCCTCGTCCGCGCGGTGGTGGATCTGAGCGGTCGTCCGTTTCTGGCCTACAACGCCCCCGAGCGTGTTTCGGCCATCGGTGGCAATTTCGAGTTCCAGTTGGTCGAGGAGTTTCTGCGTGCGATCTCCGTGCACGCCGGCATGAACCTGCATGTGGACATTCTCGCCGGTCGCGACGCCCACCACATGGCGGAAGGGGTTTTCAAATCCCTCGCCCGCGCGCTGGATCAAGCGACAGCGGTGGATTCCCGCGTCCAAGGCATCCCGAGCACGAAGGGTGTTCTGTGAGCGGGAAAAAACTTGGCGTCATCGATTACGGAAGCGGCAACCTTCGCAGCGTGTGCAAGGCCATCGAAGCTGCGGGATCCACACCCAGTCTTGTCACCGGGCCCACGGGCCTTGACTCGTTGGATGCCATAGTCGTCCCCGGCGTGGGTGCCTTTGCGCATTGCGCGGAAAACCTTCGCGCCACTGGCTTGTGGGATCCCGTCCGCGAATGGGCGCTCTCCGGTCGTCCCTACCTCGGCATCTGCCTCGGCTACCAGCTTCTCTTTGAATCCAGCGAGGAATCCCCCGGCGTCGAGGGCCTTGGTGTGCTCAAAGGACGCGTCGTGCGATTTTCCGATGCCGCCCTCAAGGTTCCGCATATGGGTTGGAACACGCTCTCGAAAACCTCCGGACCCCTCTACAACGGACTCTCCGGCGATGTTTCCATGTATTTCGTGCATTCCTACTATCCCGTGCCCGCCGACTCCTCGTTGGTGAGTGCGTGGAGTGACTACGGTGTTTCATTCGCCGCCGGAGTATCCTCGGGCGCACTGCACGCCGTTCAATTCCATCCTGAAAAAAGCCAGTCCGCCGGACTCGCTCTGCTTCGCAATTTTCTTTCGACACTATGATCCTTCTGCCCGCGATTGACCTCATGGGTGGTGAAGTCGTGCGCCTCAAGCGCGGACTCGCTACCGAGAAAACCGTTTATTCCTCCGACCCCGTGGCCTTCGCCAAAAAGTGGGAAGACTCCGGCGCCGACTGGCTCCACATCGTCGATCTCGATGCCGCCTTCACCGGCGAACCGCAGAATCTCGATGCCGTTGCCAAAATCTGCGCCGCCGTGAAAGTCCCCTGCGAACTCGGCGGCGGTATGCGCAGTGTCGAAAAAATCCAAGCCGCCTTCGATGCCGGCGTGAGCCGTGTCATCCTCGGCACCAAGGCCTGCCAATCCCCAGAAACCATCGCGGACTTCTGCTCGCGATTCGGTGGCGAACGCATCGCCGTCGGCATCGACGCCCATGGAGGCAAGGTCGCTGTGAAGGGATGGACCGAAACCACAGGCACCTCGGCCACCGACCTCGCCCTCGCCGCACAACAAGCCGGCGCGGGAACAATCATCTACACCGACATCGCCACCGACGGCATGCTCGAGGGCCCCAATTTCGCCGAGCTGGAAAAAATGCTCTCCATCCTCACTTGCAACCTCGTCGCCAGTGGCGGCGTCTCCTGCGCCAACGACCTGCGCCGCCTGAACACCATGCCCGGCCTCTACGGAGCCATCATCGGCAAAGCCCTCTACGACGGCCGCATTACAGGCAACCTCCGCGCCATCCTCGAAAGCTCAAACCCCGCCCCCACCCAACCCTGACCCGCTCTAATACAGGAGGGGAGCACGGTCGTCTCGACCGTGAAAGACACTCGCCCCGCAACCTCAACGATCACCGCTCACCGCTTGGCGGCTGAAAAATGGGAGGGCCATCCTCCGGCATGGCCCAAATATCAAACACGGAAGGTGTGGAATGACAGCCAGACACCTCCCCGCCAAAACAGCCCAAGCCACGCCTGCCGCCTGCACGCCCGAGACGGTCATGCTCCCCTCGGACGCCGCTACTCTCCGACCCGTAGGTCTCCGAGCCGGAGGGCGGCTGAAAAATGGGTCATGCGAGGACGATGAACCCAGTGTCACGCCGTAGCCGCGAAGCGCGTAGGCGGATCCCTTCAAATGATTTTGTCGCGAATCGCGCTGCCGCACAAAAAAGGGGAGCACGGTCGTCTCGACCGTGAAAGACACTGGCGCCGCAACCTCAACGATCACCGCCCACCGCCCAGCGGATAAAAACTCCTTTCAACCCGACTTTCCCTTTTGCAGGAGGTTGCGGAAGCCGTGCGAACGGCAGCGGGCGGGGATGCCGCGTTCTCCGGTTTGGATCATCCAGTGGATCATGCCGATGCATTCGCGGATCATAGTGCTCACATCCGCGACAAGGCCTGTTTGATCAGGCTTTGAAGCACTCAGGTAGGCTGTGCCAATTTTCGTGCGCAGACTCTTCGGTGCCGATTTCAGCCAGCGGACGGGTTCGTCTTCATAGACCACGATGCATTCGGGTTTTTCCTTCTCGATCCACTCGAGAAACCCCGCGCGGTTCCAATTGTCCGGTGGCAAGGGCTCCACATACTGCGAAGCGGTATCTCGTCGAAGGTGGAGGAGAAGGGCCGCTTCGGGGATGTTGCGCATGAAGTAGCGGCGGCGGGTATTGAGCGCGAGGCCGATGCGGCGGCGGCCCTTGGCCCTCAGAAGCTCGAAGAGTTCAGAACAATCCTCGAAAAAGAGCCGTTCCACCCGGTGCAAACGCGGATTCCGGAGAGTGGTTCCAATCTCGATGGCGGAAAATTTCCCCCAATCCATATCGATGCGGGCCTCGTCGGCAAGAGTCATTGGACCAACGAGGATGCCGCGGATGCCGCGCATCCAAAGTTTTTTCCCCAACTCGCGCGTGGCAGCGGGTTCCAGGGGAATCACAATGGTCTCGAGTTCGCATCCGAGTAAATGCGCCGCCGCAGCCGCCTTGCGCCGCATGTCGAAAAGCCACGGCGCACGGGCATCCGGTTTCGTGCCAATCGGAATCTCGGACAGAAACACAATGGTCTCGCGGGGGATGATTGCCTTGCGCCGCGACCTCGCCAAAACATGCCCGATCTCCGGATCACGAATGTAGCCCAACTCCGCCGCCGCGCGCTCGACAACCTCTCTGGTCGAGGCAGGAACGCGGGCCAAGCCACGCAACGCCATCGAGGCCGTGGCGGGGGAGACCCCCGCGAGTTCGGCGACATTCCTCAAGCTGGGCGGGCGGGTATTCATGATGGCTTTGCTTGTGAATAGATAAGGTCAACGCATCAAACAAACAAATCACAAAAAACCCGCGCGGCAGCGCGCAACCAATTGGAGGGTCGACCTCCGGCTTGACCCAAGACTGGAAAGCTCAGCCACCACGCCGCCTCGCTCCCCTCAAGCCGCTCGTCGCCGCACGAAAGAGGGGAGCACGGTCGTCTCGACCGTGAAAGACACTGGCGCCGCATTTGCCAAAATCGTCACATTCCTCCCGTTGATTCCATTCCTCTCTTTACCGAATCCTGCTGCCATACCGCTTCGCAAGGCCACGATCCACCAACCTCACGATAAGCTCTTCCAGGCCGGTTTCCGCATCCCGGCCAACGCCGCAGCCTTCCTGCGGCAGCATTTGCCACCTGCTGTGGCATCTCGTGTCGAGTGGTCGAAGCTCAAGCACCTGCCGGGCAGTTTCGTTGACTCCGGTATGTCAAAAGCCGAGAGCGACCTCCTCTTCAGCGCGCCGATTGATGGCTGCGCAGCGTTCTTCTACATCCTCTTCGAGCATCAGCACAACAAAGACCCATGGATCGCGCTGCGCCTGCTTCGCTACATGCTCGAAATCTGGCGTGAGTTTCTCGCCAAGAATCCCGGCGCGCTCAAATTGCCAATCATCCTGCCCGTCGTGCTCGCGCAGAACGCCACGGTATGGGAAATCCCCACACAATTCGCCAGCCTCCTCGACCTGCCCGCCGAAAACCCCGAGGGCTTTCGCGACTTCATCCCCGACTTCGCCTTCCGCCTCATCCAGCTTGCGGAAATGCCCTTCGATCAAATCCAAGGCACGAACGCGGGCATCATGGTCCTTCGCACGCTCAAAGCCAGTCAGCTTCGGCTCCTGCTCGGGCCGGAAGTCTGGGACGAGGCGCGCCTGTCGTTGTTGCCGGACGACCTCTTCCGGGCGCTCCTGCTCTACATCCTCAACGCCGCCGACATTGACAAAGAAACCTTCCGCCATAAATTGACTGAGATTCAAGCCACAAAACTCAAGGAATCCGCCATGACACTCGCCGAACAACTTCACGAAGAGGGAATGCAGCAGGGTATGCAGCAAGGAATCCATCGCGGTCAGGTTGCTGCTAAACAACAAGACATTCTCGAGGCCTTGCTAATCCGCTTCGATCGTGTCCCAGAGGGCCTGCGTGAGGAAATCGAGTCGATCACCGACTCCAAAAAACTCACGCACCTCCACCGTGCTGCCATCATCAGCACCGACCTCGAATCCTTCGCGGCCGAACTTTAAGTCTGCGCCGCCGCGCAAAAGAGGGGAGCACGGTCGTCTCGACCGTGAAAGACACTGGCGCCGCAACCTCAACGGTAAGCGAACGATGCCGCTTGTAGAGGTCTCAACGATATGTAAAAATTAACCTGTATCGGAAAAAATATATGTAAATTTTTCGATATGATCTAAAATCATCGTATGAACCGAGCGATTAGGAGTGATGTGGCATCTGACCTTGCCGAGAAGATGGTCTTTGTTGGAGGTCCGCGACAAGTTGGCAAGACGACATTGGCCTTATCGTTTTTGGCGAGTGGGAAGGAGTCTGATCCTTGTTATGTAAATTGGGACCACCCCGGCGCGCGCAAGATGTTGCTGGGCGGCGGCCTGCCGACGGGAGGCGATGTCGTTGTTTTGGATGAAATCCACAAATACAAAGGGTGGAGAAACCTGGTGAAGGGATTTTACGACACAAACAAGTCGAACCGGAAGTTTTTGGTAACGGGATCGGCGCGGTTGGATCACTACCGCAAGGGCGGGGATTCTCTTCAGGGGCGGTATCATTACCACAGACTGCATCCGTTTTCTTACTCGGAGTTGGGCGCGGGGGCTGGAGCGGCGGCACTTGAGCAGTTGCTGAAATTCGGCGGTTTTCCAGAACCCTTTCTGGCGGCGGGCGAGCGCCACTGGAAACGCTGGCAAAGAGAGCATTTGAGCCGGGTCGTGAGGGAGGATTTGCTTTCCCTCGAGCAGGTTCGCGAAGTCGGACAGATTGAATTGCTGGCACAGATGTTGCCCGATCGTGTGGGGTCACCGCTCTCGGTTAACAATCTGCGCGAGGATTTGGATGTCTCATTCGAGACGGCAGATCGCTGGATCCGAATTTTGGAGAATCTTTACTTTTGCTTTAGGATTTCTCCATTCGGCCTGCCGAAACTCCGTGCATTCAAAAAGGAGCGCAAACTTTATCTTTGGGACTGGTCGGTTTGTGCGGACGAGGCTGCACGCTTTGAAAACCTGGTGGCCTCGAATTTGCTGAAATACTGCCACCACTTGGAAGATACAGCTGGTGATGTCATGGAGTTGCGTTTCATTCGCGACTCTGTCGGTCGCGAAGTCGATTTCGTGGTGCTAAAAAATCGCAAGCCAGTCTTTGCTGTGGAGTGCAAGTTGGGAGAGCGCGGTTTGAGTCGCCAGATTTCTTACTTTGCACAAAGGACCAGTATTCCGAAATTCTATCAAGTCCACTTGGGAGAGTCGGATGTGGAATTTGCGGAACATCGGGCCAGAGTGCTTCCCTTTGCCCGGTTTTCAGGAATTCTGGGCATCTGATTCAACACCACTCGTCCATGCCTGCAATTCCCTGTTTGCTTTGCTCGGGAGATAGACTTTAGCTCGCCAGGGCAATGCGCGAATGGGGTTTCGAGCGGAGCCGTTTCTGCGGAAGATCCGGGCGAAAAGTTGCGCCGACGCCGCCATTGCATCCAGAAGAAACGCCGCTACGCGGCTGCAGATCAATGGGAGGGCTATCCTCCGGCATGGCCCAAATATCAAACACGGAAGGTTTGGAATGACAGCCAGAAACCTCCCCGCCAAAACAGCCCAAGCCACGCCTGCCGCCTGCACGACCGAGACGGTCATGCTCCCCTCGGACGCCGCTTCGCAGCTGAAGATTGGGACGCCAAGGGCCTGGCAGTCCCTACCCTGGGTTACGAAACGCCGCTTCGAGTTTCGACCCAGGTTGCTCTTAAACCTGCGCCTTGTCTTACCAAGCTGAGCGGTATGTCAGTCGGATGGGTTTTGCCGGCTGGCCGTCGAGGACGGTTTGGATTTGTTTGACCATGGATTGCACAATCTCATGGCTGCTGGAGGTGATCCAATCTACGGGGTAGGGGGTTAGGATCGGGGTTTCGATGTTGCCGTGGAGTGCCCCCGAAGTTTGATCCAATTGTTATGAGAGGATTTGTTCGTGTTTCGGGTTATTTTCGCTGTCTTGCGGAGCGTAGGCCGTAGGCCGAAGCGTAGCAAGACTGCGATTCCCTGAAAGCGCCTTTTAGAGGTTCTCGCGTGACGCTCTCCCGTCACGTGCGACTTGCGTCATCACCTTGGCGCAGGCGGTGGACGGTTCCTTGGTTTCAGATACCTCGAATCCGCTTACGAAGAATCTCCGCATGTCTTGCAGCGTGAAGCAATGCTATGACCACGACAGTTTTTGTTTCCTCCTCCACACAGTAGACGACTTTGTAGGGAAATTTGTCCGGGTATCGCCAACGGATATTTCGTCGAGGTAGTTTTTTAGAATTTAGCAAAGGATTGACTGCCAAATCCGCCCAGACGTCTAGAACCTTGCCTGCAAATCTCGCTCCGAGTCCTTCCAGTTTATGCTCATACCAGTCCGCAGCCTCCTCCAAATCGGAGTAAAATTCGGGCAAAACGACAACTTTCCAATTCACGAAGAAAATCTCTTGCGAACCCTCTCTGCCATGATGTCCGCTGGGACAGCCCTTGAAGAATCCGCTTGGTAGGCTGCAAGCCGCTGCTCCACCAGCGCCAATTCGGGCTCCGAAAGCCCATCCTCTTCCAGCTCCAAAACATTCCTCAACAACTCTTGCCGCTCGGCCACACTGAAGCGCGGCAACTCTTCAAGAACCTGTGCGAAACTCATTAAACAAACTTACTATCTTCAATGTAAAAATTCAATTTTTTCTTCAATCCGACACTGCATCACGCCGAAGTTGCGAAGCGCGTAGGCGGATACGCACTTCGCCGCAATCCCAAATCCGCAATCAATCAGCCCCGTCGCAGGCTGACGACGCAGGCGCGGAACTCCCCGGTGAGGTTGAGTTGCAGGGATTTGCCTTTGAGGGTTGCCGACAGGCCTTGTTTTTCGGGCCAGGCCTCATCGATTTTCCATCCGCTGTCGGCGAACGGGATTTGCACGGACTTTGGAAAATTTTTGCCAAAGGTGTGGGCGACGAGCAGGGCGCGTTTGCCATTCTTCGAAATGCGCAGCACGGCTTGCCAGCCTTGCGGGTGGCGCCAGCTTTTGCCTGTCTCGCCGTGGAAGGTGGAGTGACCATCGCGGATGATCGGATAGACGCGGCGGTAGAGTTCCATGGCGGAAACGCTGAGCTTCCATTGTGCAGCTGAGAGGTCATGGACCTCGCCGGAAAGGCACATGCGGCCGAGGAAGGTGGCAGCAAGCGAGTAGGCGAGGCGCTGTGCGGTGTCGTTCTTGCGCAGCACGGCCCAAATCTGGGACTGGCGTGGCAGGATGAGGCGCTGGAGGTTGGCGGCGATGATCGGGATCTCGAGGGTCTCGTGCGCATCGGAAAATGATCCCATTGCACAAAGGCACATCATCGAAGGTTCGAGACGATGGCCGCCGGACGAGCAATTCTCGATGACGAGATCGGGAATCTCCTCGCGCATCTTGCGGAAGAATTTCTGGACACCCTCCAGATGCTGCCGCAGTCCCTCGCCGGGCGACTCGGCCCCATCGACACCGAAACCGATGGTCTCGTTGTAATCCACCTTGAGGTAGCCGAAGCCGTTGTCGCGCAAAAGGTCGATCACCTTCTTGGTCAGATAATCGAACGTGTGCGGATCGCGAAAATCCCAGAAACGCCGGCCTGCATCCAGCACCCGTCCATCGCGATGCAGCAGCGCGTCTTCATTGGCTCCACGGGCGGAGTGAATTCCCAGCGTCTCCATCTCGAACCAAAGCCCGGGAATCAATCCGCACTCGCGGATGGCTTGGGCGGCTGCGGCGAGACCATCGGGAAAAAGGCGGTTGCTCACCTCCCAATCGCCATGCCCCGAGGACCAGCTCGTCCCTTCCGCCTGATACCAGCCCGCATCAATCACCAGGTATTTGGCAGGCGTCCCTTTGATCCGTTGGGCCAGCGCCAGCAGATTTTCCTCAGAGGGATTGCCCCAGCTGGTGCACCACTCGTTCACGACGATGGGCAGTTCGTTTTCGATCTTGGGCAAATTCGCCAGCGGGCCTTCCTGTGCGGAACTGAGTCGCTGCGCGAGTTGATCAATATTGCCCTTGATGCAGCCGATCGTCGCGACGGGCGTCTCGTAGGTTTCGCCCGCATTCAATGTTTTGAACCAATGCCCGAACTCGCGGTCGGCCTGACCACCCGATAGCGCGACGAAATCATCCTTGCGGAACACCTCCATCTGCCACGAGCCGGGACAGGCGAGTTGCGCACCCCAGAGAACACCGGCCTCGCGATCCTCGAGCGCGACGAAGGGGAAAAATCCCCGCACCGGCATCGAGCCGACCTGGCCAAAGCGTTCGCAGGCGATGCCGTGACCGATCCAAGAACGCTCGAGTTGCAGATCCTCGATGCCTTGCGTGTCGAGGCGGCCTTCGGCACTCCAGGTCGAACGATAGCGATGCACAAGCAATCGATTCGGCGCGTCGTCATGGGCGTAAGGCGTCATGCCACCGAGCGAAAAACTGCTGAGCATTTCGAGGGTCACCGGTTTCTTGCCGGCGTTGCGCACACTCACGCGGCTGGAAAAAACCGGCACATTCCCCTGCCAAGAAAGTTGATGTTCGCAGCGCAAGCCCGAGGGATGCTGAAGCGTGGTGATGACGCTGGTGCCGCCGTTTTTCTTCTGAACCTTCTGGCTGACGAATTCGAGAACCCCCGTCGAGTGCCCCGAGCGCATCGTGCGTCCTTGGGAAAAAGATCCGCCGTAGATGTCCTCCATGCACTTGAGCTGCACGAGGGAGTCCAGTGCCCACGCACGCCTCGGTTGCCACATGGCCGGCAGGCCTACGATCTCGACATCTGGCGGTAGAAACTCGCGGTGTTTCACCGGAGCGAGCGACTTGGGATGAAGCGAAAGCTGCGGCGCGCCCTTGCCTTCGGCGGGTGCGTCGAAGCGGATAATTGTGTCGCCGACGGTGAATTTGGAAAGGAGTTTGGTCATGGAAAATTGCGCGTGTTGTTGAGGTGAATTCTTTGCAGTTCTGCGCACTCGGTCAAAATGTTTAAGGCGAGATCAAAATCACTCTGTCGCGCGAGCAAGGTAACGCCTTCACAATTTTGTCGATTTCCGAAGGCCCGACGCAGGCTTTCTCTGAAAAGCCTTTTTCGCCAATTGAGCCCAATTTAAAATTGGGTATTCCGGCACTATGAAGCTTGGGTATTAGTCGTGATGGAAGAGTTCTTCCATGTCGGCCCACCACTCGCCTTGTTGGCGCGATTCGAGCGGTTTCTGGCAGGGCTTGCAGGTGGCCCACCATTCTTGCATGCGCGGGTCGGCCGCTATCAGCGCCATGTCGGCATCGAAGTTGTTTCCGACATACTCGAAGTAGGAAAACAGAAAGCCGTCCTTGTGGTAGATCGAGTAGTTGCGAATCAAGGATCTCTGGCCAAGCGGCGGCGTGCAGCCGTTTGTATTCCTCGTATTTTTCCGGGCGGAGCCGGATCATGGAGCCGTAGCGTTTCATGGTGGGAGGTTGATTCCTCAGGTGACGCCGCACGCAATCCCTTGGTCAACTTTTGCCTTGCTCGCGCCCCTGCTCGCTGCGCCCTGCGGGCCATCTCCGATGTGCTTCCTCCGCCCTGCCCGGGGCTTCGGTTGGCTTGACCCAAGACGGGACAGCTCTGCCATCACGCCGCTTCGCTCCCATCAAGCCGCGCGCCGCCACCTCATCGATGTCCTCACGCCGCGACGCGGCTGAAGTTTGGGGCATGCGAGGACGATGAACCCTCCCAAGATACGAAGCGCATTGCCGCGCAAAAGAGGGGAGCACGGTCGTCTCGACCGTGAAAGACACTCGCTCCGCCACCTCAACGATGTGCGAAAAACACCTGCACGACCGAGACGGTCATGCTCCCCTCGGACGCCGCTTCGCAGCTGAAGATTGGGACGCCAAGGGCCTGGCAGTCCCTACCCTGGGTTACGAAACGCCGCTTCGAGTTTCGGCCCGGGTTGCTCTTAAACCTGCGCCTTGTCTTACCAAGCTGGGCGGTGTGTTAACCGGATGGGTTTTGCCGGGGTGCCGTCGAGGACGGTTTGGATTTGTTTGACCATGGATTGCACAATTTCATGGCTGCTGGAGGTGATCCAATCGACGGGGTAGGGGGTCAGGATCGGGGTTTCGATGTTGCCGTGGGCGACGAGTTGGAGTTCCTCGGGAATTTTTACGCCGAGTTCAAGCAGGGCCGTCAGGCTGCCGCGAACCGCTGTGTGGGGGTAGATAAAGAGGCCGTCTGGGAGATCCTGCCGTTTCCATAGTGTTTTCGTCGCCTCGTAGCCGAAGCGCTCGATTTCGAGATTCGGCTTGGTCGACGCGGGGTGGATGACCCATTCCGGGCGTGTTTCTAGGCCCAAGGATGCGGCCGTCTCGGCAAAGATTTCGTAGAAATGGGAAACATCCTGCCGACTGGAAGTTTCGGTGGCGGGTTCGGGTATGATATTGGAGATCACTCCCACACGCCGGGGCCCGCGTTCGGCCAGACGGCACACGGCGGTTTCCACAAAGTCGGCATAGCGGAATTCCACGCGCGCCGGGCAATCGCGGTAGGAGGTGAGCGCGGCGAACGGCACGGGAAGGCTCTTCATCGCCTTGAGGATTTCCTTGCTGGGATGGCTGGCCACGACGCCATCGATTTCCCGCTTGCCGCATGCTTCGATCAGATTTTCAGGTAAAGATTTTGGCGACTTCTTGTTTTCTATCCAGATTTTGAGTTCCGCATCTTGCTTTTCAAGAACCCGTGCCAGCTCAATCTGAATCGAGACGAGGAAGTCACGGTCGGAGGTCGGTATGGAACCAAAATTTTCGTAGATGCCCAGCCGCCGGATTTTCCGATGGCCATCCAAGACACATGTGCCGCGATTTTGCCGCCGGTCCAGCAACCCCTCTTTGACGAGTGGATCGAGGGCGAGCTTGACGGTATTGGGAAAAACGCTCCATGCCGCAGCCAACGCCTTGGTCGACGGAATGCTCGCCCCGGCAGGCAATGTGCCGTTCTTGATCAATGCGCGCACATGGGCCCCGATTTCCTTGGTGGCGGGCCGCTGCCCGGGCAATTGGAAATCGAGCAGTTTGCTGATCGCTGCGGATTTGATCTTTCCCATTCCGTTTCGCAAGCGGGGTGCCTGCTACGGGGAATCTTATAGCCCCATGAAGGAACTGCATGCAAGCGCTCTGCCGCATTCGGCGCGCGCCAAAATGGGACGAGCCGTATCGAGCGACATGGAACTACAAAAAAATGATTTTTCTGTCTTCTCCGTGCGAGTCTTTGCACTCCGGTATCAATCACTTCTTCACTCAAATCCCAACAGCCAGCGCCACACGGGTGCCTGCGGGATTCCATCCACCTCATTGCTACCCTCATGGCTCAGAATCAACCCCTCGCTCAAATTCAATTCTTTCAGCGCCTCTCGCAAGCCTCCCGTTTCTCTTTGGCGGTTCCTTTCGTGGATTTCCCAACACACTTGAATTGCTGATTCCGGTCGCTCGCCGTTCATGACGATGAAGTCGCACTCTCCCCGGCCTCGAAAGTAAAAAAACTCCTTCCCCCGCCGTCTCAGTTCGATTGCGACAAGGTTCTCAAGCAACTTGCCTTTGTTGGGCGAAAAATTCACCGCCAGTTGTTTGAAGCCTGTGTCGAAGAGATAGCACTTCACTTGATTCGCCGTCCGTTGGCGCTGCGAGTAGGCGAACTTTTCCGTCAGGATCACAAAGAACGCCTCCTCCAGATAAGTCAGGTAATTCGCGACCGTGCGCTTGCTGCACTCGATGCCGCGCTGCGTGAGTGTTTTTGTGAAAGCCGAGATGGAAAACATCTCGCCGGCCTGATCCACCGCATGGCGCATCATTGCGGAGAGCGTCTCCTTGGCCCGAATATCATAGCGCTCCAGGATGTCCTTGTAATAGGTCGTCTGGTAATATCCTTGCAGCATTCGCCGCCGCTCCATCGCGGAATCACATGCCACCACGCCGGGAAATCCGCCTCTGCTCAGGTAGTCCTCGAAGGCCCCGAGAATACGACCCTTGGCGGATGTGTGGATCATGCTTGGGTTCACCTCGATCTCTCTGAAGCGTAGAAATTCCGAAAAGGAAAACGGAAACATCGCCACCTCAAAACAGCGACCGCGCAACTCGGTGGAAACTTCGCGACTCAGCAACTCCGAGTTGCTGCCGCTGATCAGGATTTTAAAGGCCCGCCGATTGTGAAGCGTGCGGATCACACGGCTCCAATTCGGCAACTGCTGCACCTCATCCAAAAAAAGATACTCTGGCCCATGTCCTGTCAGTTGCTCAAAGGCCGAAAGTAACTCACCGGCAGGATCCTCTCCCAAATACGACATCCGGTAATCTTCAAAATCCACAAACAAAATTCGATCCCTCGGGATGCCTTGTTTTTCGGTCAGCTCGCGAATCAGTTGGAAAAAGAAAAAGGTCTTTCCTGAACGCCTAGGTCCAACCACAGCAATGATTTCTGATAACTTCGAGATGTCGGGATGCTCGGCATCCCGGATCACCAGTTCAGGCAACGAAAACTGTTCCAACCACTCCCCGACGATCGCTTTGGCGGCTTCAGACATGAGAATAGTGTTTCTCAAGGTAAACAATATAGCAATAAAATGTTTTTTTAAAGAAACGGATTATACCTAACGCCTGTGCGCTCGAACGCGGCAGATTCATCGAATCATGTGTGCCAATCGCCTCTTTGATAAAAACAAAATAAACAAAAAAAATTGTGAAACTTGCGGGGTTTGTTTTAATTGGTTCGTCATGCCTCCGGCCACTTTATCGTCAATTCGCTTCTGCTCGCGAGGGCACGATGCTGTTGGCACTTGTGACACGGCATGGCGGCCTTGCGACAATGACCGGGCACAAAATATTCTGGCGCATCATTTAAGTATGCTCGCTTTGTCGGGACGCGTATCGCTTGGCTTTGCCCTTCAAAAGAATCAAGGCCTGAAGAGCTTTTTTGCCCATGATTGAAATACAATCCCTATATCAGAATCACATGGTCCTTCAACGGGACCAGTCGATACCCTTGCGCGGTCGAGCCAATCCCGACTCGGAGGTGCGTGTCACGCTCGCAGGCCAGAACTCGGCGACGACTACAAGAGCGATTCGGCGCATCAACACCGCAGTGGCCTGCAGAGCCTCCTTCTGGCCATCTGCCTCATCATCCAGCTGATAGAGTTCACCAAAAACGCCTGATCTGAAAAAATATCCAATCCGCATATGACATCACTTTGCAAAGCCCTCGATCATTTTGAACCGGCCCTTCAACTCGAGGAGGCGCTGCGCAAGACCGCCGCGCCTTCGCCATGGCCGAGCCTGACCGATGCCTCCAAGCGCACCAAGGCCACCGCACTTGCGCGCGAGAACGGACTTTTTGAGCGCTTGGCGGAGCGGCTTGCTGGGCAGGGAGCGGGATATGCCTATGGCTATGCCTCCACTCCACAGGCACATCCGATCGAGCGGCTCGACTGGAGTGTCATCCGCGAATACCACCGCACCGGAAAATGGCGTGACGGAGCGATCATCAACAATACCCTTGCCCGCATTCAGGATGAGGCTCTCGCGCTCTGGCTTGATCATCCATCGGCGGACGCAGCTCGATTGGAAGAAACCCTCTGGGCCTTCTGCGACTTTGAGTTTTGGATGCCGCAGGAAAGCGCGAAGCTGCATGCGGCGGATCTGACCGCAACGCGCTGTGGTGCGATGCTCTCCGAGTTGTTGCTCGCGGTCGGCGATCGCCTCGACCCGCAGGTGGTCCGGCGAGTTGGTCAACGCATCGAGGAGCGTTCCCTGGCCGCCGCTCTCGATTGGCGCAACCTGCCGATTTGGATGTGCCGACGCAACAACTGGAACCATGTCTGCTTTTCCAATGTGATCCAGACGGCGCTCCACCGCATGAAGGAGCCACGACCGCTGGCGTCCCTGCTCGTGCTCTGCACGCACATGATGGAATTTGGCATGACGGGATTCAGTGAGGATGGCGGCTGTGCCGAGGGACCGCTGTATTGGAATTACGGCTTCGGCCATTTCCTCGAGGCGGCCGTCGTGCTGCGCGAGGTGAGCGGAGGGCTGTTGAATCTGATGGACTCGGAGCTTGCGCAACGCATCGCCCGCTACCCGGTGGCGGTCTGGTTGGAAGGAAAGGATTCCTGCCTTTTCTCCGATTCCGGCAGCGGCTTCATGAGCACCTCGTCGGCTCTCATGGTCAACGCATTCCTGCCCTTGCCGCAGTTGTTTGATTTCTGCGAAAAAGGGCTCGATGGACGGCCAGAGCTGCAGAACTGGCACGATCTGCTGCTTGCGGTGGATTCTCCGGCATGGCTCGAATCGGCCAAGCGCGAGCCGAGTCCGATTGCCGACGCGCATCTTCCCTCGCTGGGATTTGCCAAGGTGGTCACCACGCTTGCGGACGGCTCCCGGGTGCAGCTCGCCGCCACCGCGCTCCACAATGCGGCTTCGCACAATCACAACGACCTGGGCAGTTTCGTTTATTACCGGGACGGCCGAGCCTGGATCACTGATCTTGGTAGACCGACCTACACGGCCGAGGTCTTTGGCCCGAACCGCTATGACAATATTCTCTGTGGTTCGCAAGGTCACCCCGTGCCGATCATCAACGGTCACCTCCAGCAGGAGGGTTCGCAGTATCGCGCCAGCCTTGCCGTCGATCACGCGGCGGCCGATGGATCTAAAGCACTGCGCATCGACCTGAGCCATGCCTATCCCGAGCCCACGCTCACCCGCTTCGAGCGCAAGCTCACGCTCAGAGCCGATGGTGATTTGGAAATCGCCGACGACTTCGAGTTTTCCAAAGCCCCCGGCACGCTCCAGGAAGTGTTCACCACTTACCTGACCTGCGAGGCGGAGGGCGATGGCGTGCGCATCGGCGGCACGGAGGGAATGATCCTCAAGAGCAAACAGCCCGGCAACTTCACCATCGAATTGCACGAAATCGACCCAGAATGCGCTCCGGAGGATAAAATGCTTCGTCGCATTGTATTCACTCCGATCAGTATGGAGGCGCGAATGTCGCTTGGCTTTGCCCTTCAAAAGGATTGAAGGTCGACACCACAAGCCACCATCACCGCCTGACTCACACAACATTTCATGAATCAAACAATCGACCTCAACGGCACCTGGCAACTTCGATGGAACGACGGCGAACGCGGGGAGCGTCCCAAGCGGGTGCTGGCTGGCGATGTCAACTGGAGCCGCGCGTGGAGCGCCTCCGTGCCGGGCAGCGTGCATGAGACGCTGCTGGAACACGGCGTGATTCCCGATCCGGGCATTGGCACAAATGTGCTCGCCTGCCGATGGGTAGAGGAAACGGTTTGGTATTACCGCCGGATATTCAAGTTGCCTCCTTTGCGCAGGGGGGAGCGTGCGTGGCTGTTTTTTGAAACGCTGGATCTGGCGGCCAAAATTTACCTCAACGGCGTGCAGATCGGCACGCATGCGAATGCCTTCCATCCGTGCCGCGTCGAGGCGACCGCCGCGCTGCGAAATGGTGAAAACGAACTCGTGGTCGAGATAGAGAGCGGCATTTACCACGCGATGACGCGCTCGTCTGAAGGCTATGGACTGCGCCTCAATCACCGCCAGACGAAATCAAACTGGCTGCGCAAAACCCAGAGCGAGTTCGGGTGGGATTGGTCGCCGCGCCTCGTCAATGTCGGCATCCCGGGCGGCGTGCGTTTGGAAGTCTGCTCGGGCATCCGCTGGGAGAACGCGGTATTGATCCCCGACCTTTCCGCCGATCTGAGCCAGGGAAGCGTCACGGCACGAGTCTTTGCGGAGAACTTGAGCGACAAGCCAACGCGCGGCGAGTTGCTGCTCAGACTTGGAAAATCCAATGCCCCCTTGCGTGTGCCGGTGCTGCTTCATCCGGGCATGAACAAACTCGAAGCCGTGCTTCCGGTGGCCAATCCCAAACTCTGGTGGCCTGTCGGGCATGGAAAACAAAACCGCAGCGAAGCCACGGTCGAGCTCGTGGTCGGTGGCAAAACCGAGGGAAGCCTGACCCGCAAGATTGGTTTCCGCCATGTGCGGGTGAATCAGGAAAAACATCCCGAGCGCGGGCGCTATTTCATCATCGAAATCAATGGCAAGCCGATCTTCTGCAAGGGCGGCAACTATGTTCCGGCGGACCTCATCCTCAGCCGCATTGATCGCCGGCGTCATGCTGTTCTCATCGATCGGGCCTTGGAGGCGAATTGCAATTTCCTGCGCGTGTGGGGCGGCGGTGTCTACGAAAGCGACGACTTCTACGACCTCTGCGACGAGAAGGGCATCATGGTCTGGCAGGATTTCATCTTTGCCTGCGGCAAGTATCCCACGACTGACGAGGCATTCCTCGCCGATGTCACGCAGGAGGCGAGGCATCAGGTGCGGCGACTGGCGCATCACCCGAGCCTCGTCGCGTGGTGTGGCAACAATGAGATCGAGCAGGGAAACTGGGAGTGGGACTACCAGACGGGCGTGGCCTTTCCCGACTACGCGCTCTACCATCTTGTGCTCCCGCGACTGATGAAGGAAGAGGATCCGGGCCGGTATTATCAACCGAGCTCGCCATTTTCACCTGATGGAGAATCGCCGACCGCCGATCACCTCGGCGACCAGCACCCGTGGGGCCTTGGTTTTCGCGACAACGACTTCCGCAAATACCGCGACATGATTTGCCGCTTCCCGAACGAAGGCGGCATTCTCGGGCCGAACAATCTTTTGGCGACCCGCGAATGCTTTGGCGATACGCCGGGCAAGATCGGCGCATTCCCCTGGGAACTTCACGACAACGCGGTGACATCGTGGGACAACATCCCCGCCTATGCGCCCGACCTCATGTTCGAACAATGGCTCGGCAAATCGATCGTCAGCATGTCTCTCGAAGACTATGTCTATTGGGGCGGCGTGCTGCAGGGCGTCGGCCTCTCGGAATACATCAAAAATTTCCGCCGCCGCATGTTCGACAGCTCGGCGGCCGTCTTCTGGATGTTCAACGACATGTGGCCCTGCACGCGCAGTTGGACGATTGTGGATTGGAAACAACGCCGCAATCCCGCCTTCTGGCCGGTGCGCCGCGTCTTCGCTCCGGTGACCGTCGTGGTGACCCGCGAGGAAAAGAGCGTGAAGATTTACGGCATCAACGATGGCGAGGAAACCAAGGCCACTCTGCGCTTCGGCCTCATGGCATTGAGCGGAAAATACCCGCTCGACGAACGCAAAGCCGTCACGCTCCCCGCCAACGCAAGCACCGTGATCGCTGAGTTCCCCGCCGCTCAGTTGGACAAGCTCGGCATCAAGACGCATGTCGCCTTTGCGGTGCTCGCTAACGATGAGGGCGAGATCGCGCGCGATTGCCTCATCCTGCCGCTCTTCCGCGAAATGAAATGGCCCAAAGCCAAGGTAAGTGTCACCTGCAAAGGCGGCAAGGCCGTCTTCACCAGCGACACCTTCGCCTGGCGCGTCTGCCTCGACCTCGATGGAGAACAACCGCTGGCCGACAACTTCTTCGACATCTATCCCGGCATCCCCACCGTGCTGCCGTGGCCCGACAACCTTGCCGCTCCAAAAGTCCTCTTTTCCGGATTCATCTGATTTTTTGCCCCGAGCCTCACCGAGTCAAAAAACCATGACTCGGAGAAGGTTGGGGAAGTAGCTCTAAACAACGATTTTTAAAAAACAAAAAAAACAAAAAAATTAATTGACACTTTCATTTTCCTCTTCCAAGTTTCTCCCACATCTCACCCATGACTCATATGCATTCCCCTCGCGCATGTCCCAGTATTAAGGCCTCCGCCATAAGTCAGTGTTTCTCCGAAAATCTCCCAAGCCACGCAGCTACGCCATCTTGTTTGGCGTTCTTTAATGTAAACAAATTGCAAAATTTTTATTGGAATTTTTTATTGATCGGCTGTCGAGTCTTGTGATCGCCCAAAATATTTCCTTCCGCTGATCAAACAAAAAGTCCCCACAACCATGAAATCGAAACCCCAGTTCGTTGCTTCCGGTGTCGGCGCCAACTGGCTGCCTGCCGCTCGATCACTGGCCATTGCCGCGCTGCTCGCACTCGCCGCCACCGCCTCCGCGCAGAACGGCACTTGGACGGGCGCGGACGGTGCCACTTGGAATACCACGGACACCAATTGGACCGGCGTCACCGTCCCCTCCACCCCCTGGGCGTCTCCCGGCAACTCGTCCAACGCCACATTCAATGCGACCAGTGGGTCCGCATCTGTCAGCGGAACGGTTTTTGCAAACACCATCACCTACAGCCCCGTGGGTGGAAATTTCTCGATCGCCAATGGCACCATCACGCTCGCCGGCACCAACTCCACAATCAACAATTACGATCCCACAGGCACTTTGACCATCGCCAGCACGGTGGTTGGCAACGCGGGTCTCATCTCGCGGGGCGCCGGCACACTCGTCCTCTCCGGCAACAACACCTACACCGGCAATACCACGATCAGAGGCGGTCCGCTTGTGCTCGATTACAGTGGGCTTTCCAATACAGCCGACCCTCTCAGCACGGGCGCGGTCACGCTCGACATGGGCACGCTCACGCTTAAAGGCAAATCCAGCGGCAGCACCTCCGAGACGATCAGCACCCTAAACATGGGCGCGAATCTTGGCACGGCGAATACCCTCAGGCTCGACAGCAACGGCGGCTCGGGCATCGCGCTGAGCGTGTCGAATTTCGTGATGAACACCACTGCTGCGAATGTTCAAAACATCAACCTGATTGACCTCTCGAGCAGCGCGTCAAACTCAATCACGGTTGGAGCTTTGGGAACTGGAACAGCCCGCACCAATGAAGTGCTCATGGGCAACAGCAACCGCGCCAACCTGGTCGTGCGCGACTCGAGCGGCTACGGCTTCGCCACGCTTTCGGGCGCCACCAGCGGGACCATCGGGCGGCTCTCGACCGGCACAACGCTCAACGCGACCCTTTCCAGCAACACCGCAAACTACCGCCTCACGAGTGCCGGCACACTTACTCGCACGGCAAATCTCGACTATTCGACGATCACACTGGATTCCACGGCTGGGGCGGTCACTTTGGATATGGGGGCTAATAATCTTGCCCCGAACGGGAACGGTCGCGGCATTCTGATCACTGGGCCGAACGATGTGAGCATCACCGGCACCGGCAGGCTGGAGGGAGCCGCTGCCGCCTGGTTCCACAACTACTCGACCGGCACATTCACCTATGGCCTGAGCACGGCTGCGAGCAATGGTGCCTCGCTGATGTTCGGCGGCAGCGGATTGACGGTGTGGACCGGCACCTCTAACAAGACATCCAGCTCCGACAGCCTCTACATCGAAGGCGGCATCTTCCGGCCCACGGCCGCGCAGAATTGGACTACTGGCTTTGGCGTCGCGTTAGGCGGCGTCTGGGTCTCCAGCGGCGCTGTTTTGGAAGTCGGCGCCGACCTCAACGGAGGCACTGCGGGCGACTTGAGTAATACAATCGGAAATACAGCGAACTCCGGCCAGATCCGCTTCTGGGGCAGCTCCGGAGTGAGTGCTTTTGGCGCCAATCGCTCGGTGAATTTTGGTCCTGGATCGAGCCTCACTTGGGGCAGCAACAGCTTCTTGACCGATGCCGGCGGCACTGGCGATGGCAACTATGTTTTCAAACTCTCTTCGAGCCGATCCGACTCAACCGTCACCGTGCAGAACGCCATCGCGCTTGGCAGCCTGAACCGCACAGTTGAAGTGGCAAACGGCAGCGCGGCTACAGATGCCATTCTTAGCGGCGTTCTTTCTGGCACCGGCGGCCTCGTCAAAAGCGGCGCAGGAGCACTGACACTCTCAAACACCAACACCTACACTGGTGCCACGACGATCAATGCAGGCACACTGAGCATCGCTGCAATCACCAACGGCGGAGTCGCGGGTGCCCTCGGCAACTCAACCAACACCGCAGGCAACCTCGTCCTCGGCGGTGGCACCTTGGAATACACCGGTTCTTCCAACAACAGCACCAATCGCGACTTCACTCTCACGGCCGGCACGACCAGCGGCATCAGTGTTGCCAATTCCACAGTCTCCCTGACCATTTCCGGAAACGCCGCCGCAACAACCGGTGGCCTCACAAAGTCGGGCGCGGGAACACTGACGCTCAATGGAACAAACACCTACACCGGTGCTACAACCATCAACGCCGGCACGCTCCAAATTGGCGCAGGCAGCACCACAGGCTCGATCTCATCCAGTAGCGCCATCACGAACAACGGCACTCTGGCGATCAACCGAAGCGATGCCATCACCCTTTCCAATACGATCTCCGGCACAGGTGGCCTCTTGAAAAGCGGCGCCGGCGATCTCACCCTCTCCGGCAACAACACTTACACTGGAGGAACGACGCTCACAAATTCGGTTGCAGGCAACCTCACCATGGGAGCCAATAATGCCCTCGGCAATGGTGCGCTCACATTCAACGCAACCGCCACTGCGCGTCTTTTGCTTAATGGCACAAATCAAACAGTAACCGGTCTTACGCTCTTTGGGTCTACTGCTTCAGTCGTCCAGAATGAAGGTTCTTCGAGCTCCTCCCTCGGAACCATTACATTCAATCTTGCGGATGGAGTCACCAGCAATAGCACGAGTAATTTTTATTTCCGTGATTCCAGCGATATGGGTGCAAACCGCGGCAAACTCGCGCTGGTCAAAACCGGTAACGGCACGCTGGATTTCTCGACGATTAATTCAGCGAATCAAGGTTACTCAGGTGGCTTAACGGTGAACGGAGGCACATTCAGCTATAATTCCACCGCAGCAACGGCAGCCCTTGGCAACAGCACAGCAGGTGGAACAATAACCCTCGGTGGCGGCACGCTGAATTACACGGGAAGCACCGCTCAGAGTATTTCAAACAACATCACACTGACTGCCGCAACCACCAGCACACTGAATAATGCCAATAGCACCATAACCGTCTCGGGAACCATCGGCGGCTCGGGCAATATCACGAAGGGAGGCGCTGGCACACTCATCCTCTCGGGTGCGAATGCCTACACCGGCGACACAATTATCAGTGCCGGCACACTCCAAATCGGCGCAGGCAGCACCGCAGGCTCGATCTCATCCAGTAGCGCCATCACCAACAACGGCACGCTGGCGATCAACCGCAGCGATGCCACCACCCTTTCCAATACGATCTCTGGCACCGGCAACCTCACCAAGCTCGGCGCCAATACCCTCACGCTTTCCGGCGCATCCGCTAATACCTACAATGGCACCACGACGGTGAGCGCCGGCAACCTCACGCTGGATAAAACCTCCGGGGTCGTTGCGGTCGGCGGCGATCTGGTTCTCAATGGCTCATCCAAGCTCCTCTACGGCACATCCAAGAACGAGCAAATCGCCAACACGGCTTCTGTCACCATCAACGGCACGCAAAGCGTTTTTAACGGGTCATCTTTTAATACAAACAGTGGGGCAATTGGCGTTACGGAAACCATAGCCAGCCTCACGGCCAGAGACGGCCAGTTCAATACCGGAACCGGATCAAATTGGACCGTCACGGGAACGGGTGTTTTCGACGGCAGCACTGGCGACACTCGCTTCTTGGGATTCTCCGGCTCAAGTATCAGTTTCAATAGCTTGAGCCTCACAGCGATGACTGGAACAACGATCATTACAGACCCCGACAGCTTTGTCATGGGAGGAGGCAGCACGACAGCTGTAACGACGCTTTCCGTGGGAAGTGGCGGGCTCACCCTCAATGGCAGCACACTGGGTTTAAATAAAGGAACTCCCAGCACTTCACATCTTGGCAGTCGCCTCATCTTGGATGGCAATATCACCACAATCGGCTCCAGCGCCTCATTCATTGCTAGCAATAATGGTGGAACCATCGGTCTCAGCGATATCCAGTTGAGCAGCACGGCTGGAAGTGTCACCCGCACCATTACCACCGGCAGCGGAGCGGATCTGACGATCAGCGTGGCGATCACCAATGGAAATGCCACGACCGGCGGCATCATCAAAGACGGCCTGGGCACGCTCACGCTCTCAGGTAATAACACCTATACAGGTTCAACAACCATCAACGCCGGCACTCTGAGCATTGCCGCAATCACCAACGGCGGAGTCTCAGGCGCCCTCGGCAACTCGACCAACGCCGCAGGCAACCTCGTCCTCGGCGGCGGCACCTTGGAATACACCGGTTCTTCCAACAACAGCACCAATCGCGACTTCACTCTCACGGCCGGCACGACCAGCGGCATCAGTGTTGCCAATTCCACAGTCTCCCTGACCATTTCCGGAAACGCCGCCGCAACAACCGGTGGCCTCACAAAGTCGGGCGCGGGAACACTGACGCTCAATGGAACAAACATCTACACCGGTGCCACAACCATCAACGCCGGCACGCTCCAAATCGGCGCGGGTAGCACCACGGGTTCGCTCTCCTCCAGCAGCGCCATCACGAACAACGGCACGCTGGTGATCAACCGCAGCGATGCCATCACCCTTTCCAATACGATCTCCGGCACCGGCAACCTAGCCAAGCTCGGCACCAATACCCTCACGCTTTCCGGCGCATCCGCTAATACCTACAATGGCACCACGACGGTAAGTAACGGCACGCTCACGCTGGATAAAACCTCCGGGGTCGTTGCGGTCGGAGGCGATCTGGTTCTTAATGGCTCGTCCAAGCTCCTCTATGGCACATCCAAGAACGAGCAAATCGCCAACACGGCGTCTATCACCCTCAACGGCTCGCAGAGCGTTTTCAACGGGTCCACTTGGAATAGCACTACTGGAACAATTCAATCCAACATTACGGAAACCATAGGCAGCCTCACGGTCAGAGACGGTCAGTTCAACACTGGAACCACATCAAACTGGACTGTCACGGGAGCGGGTGTTGTCGATGGAAGCAGTGGCGATGCCCGCTTCGCGGCATTCTCCGGCACAAGAATCAGTTTCAATAGCCTGAGCCTCACTGCGATGAACGGAACAACTATTGGCACCTCCGAAGACAGCTTTGTCCTTGGAGGAAATCAACCCAATGCAACAACGCTCACCGTGGGAAGTGGCGGGCTAACCCTCAATGGAAGCACACTGGGTTTGAACAAGGGAGTTAATTCCGGGAATGCAGGAAGCCGTCTTATCTTGGATGGCAATATCACCACAACCGGCTCCAGCGCCTCATTTATAGCCAGCAATCTTGGAACTTTCGGCAATAGCACTATCCAGTTGAGCAGCACAGCTGGAAGCGACAACCGCACCATTACCACCGGCAGCGGAGCGGATCTGACGATCAGCGTGGCGATCACCAATGGAAATGCCACGACAGCCGGCATCATCAAAGACGGATTGGGCACTCTTACGCTCAGCGGCAACAATACCTACAGCGGCGCGACCACCGTCGCAGGCGGCACACTCCTTCTCTCCGGCACAGGCACACTCGGCACCAGCACGCTCAGCATCTCCGGTGGCACGCTCGACATGGGCGGCAAGAGCTTCACGAACACCTTCGGCAGCCTCACCGGCGGCACGCTCTCCAACGGCACACTCACCAACAACGGCGGAAACTACGACCTGCAAAATGGCACCGTCAGCGCCACCCTCGCCGGAACCAACGGCGTAAACAAAACTGGCAGCGGCACGGTCACGCTTTCAAATGCCAATACCTACAACGGCACAACCACCGTCACCAGCGGCACCCTCCGAGTCGCCGCCACAGGTGCCCTCGCCAACACCTCAAGCATCGATGTCAACGGCGGCTCCCTCCTCGTCGCAGTCGCCAATTCCGTCAACGACAACGCAAACATTACCCTCCGTAATGGCGGCAGACTGGCTGTGAATGGAAACTTCGATGAAACCGTCGGCGCCCTTACCCTCAGTGCCAATTCGACCATCGACTTCTCAGGCTTCGTCGGCACCCTCCGCTTCGGCAGCATCGCTTCTTGGGCACCTGGGGCCACCCTGTCCATCTGGAACTGGAGCGGAACCACCCGATACGGGGATCAAGTTAATAATTACCAAACCCCCAGCAACCTCGTCTTCACCAACAATGCCACCCTTACTAACAATCTTGCCAACATCAGCTTCTATAGCGACTCTGGCACCACCTTGATTGGCAGCGGGTTTGAACGGGGCTTCACCGGCGGCGGCACCGAAATCATAGCCGTCCCCGAACCCGAAACCTACCTCACCGGCGTGATCCTCCTCCTCGGCGGCACCATTTACCTCCTCCGCCGAGCCAAACACCGGGAGGGCCATCGTCCCGCATGGCCCAAATTTCTCCACGGAATCCGCCGAACCACTCCCGGACACCACCGCGCCCAAAAACCACCCGATCCACACCCTCACCGATGAGTGAATATGCTACGCTGAAACGCCGCTTTGCGGCTGAAAAATGGGTCATGCCGGAGAATGACCCTCCCATTGGCACGCTAAGCGCTGCCGCGCGAACACTCAAAAATGATTCTGCCATCCATGATTCTACCAATTTTTCATCCACCCATGCCGCTTTGCGGCTCATGATTTTAATTTAAATCACCGAAGTATAATTGCTAAAACATCTTATAAAAGCTCCATGAAAAAACGCCGCCTCGCCATCCTCGCCGCCCTCACACAGATCGCTGCGAGCTTCACGCTTCACGCCACGCAACCAGCACCCGTCTCCGCTCAGCGTATTGAGCAACCTCCGGCGCTGGATGGAAAACTCGACGATTCTGTTTGGAAGGAGGCGAAGTGGCAGGAGGGGTTCACAGAACTCGGAACCGGCAAACCTGCCGAGACGCCTACGCGATTTGCCGTGGCCTATGACGATCGCTTCCTCTATGTCGCCATCCGCGCCACGGAGCCGAACCTCGACAAGCTCAAGACAAAGGTGACCAAGCGTGACAGCTATGATCTCTACCATGACGATGGGGTGGAGTTCTTTGTGGCACCGGGCTCGCAGCGCACGGATTACTACCAGTTCCAGGTGAACTCCAAGGGCGTGGTGGCCGATGCGGCAGGTCGCCAGTCAGGAACCGTGCGCGAAGCCTCTTGGAACGCTCCTGTCCAAGTGGGCACCGCCTTGGGGGAAGGGGAGTGGATCGTCGAAATGGCCGTTCCGCTGGCCGACATGGAGCTTGGCAAGCCGTCTGCGGGCGATTGGGGAATCAATGTGGCCCGGGTGCGGCGCGCGGGTGGTAGTGAGCAGCTTTCGACATTTGTTCCCATGGGCGGTTCGCTGCATCAGCCAAGCCTTTTCGCCGCCCTCCCCCTGCCGGGCGCGAACTTCGACGCCCTGCGTTGGGAAGTGCCGCCGCCTGCCGGCTTGAGCGTGGTGCGGGAAAATGATGCGACATGGGTCAAAGGCAAGGTGAGCGTCAAAAACCTCACGGGAAAAATCCGCGCCATCACGCTGACACCTCGCTTGCGCCAGGGCGATAAAGTCACCGAAGGAAAACCCTCCTCGGATATGCTGGATGCCGGTCAGTCGAAGGCCTACGAGATCGCTTTGCCTTTGCCGGCCAATGGACCGCAGGAATTCGAGGTCGAGGTCACCGACCGTCGGGACGCGAAATCTGTTTTCAGCCGTCGCACATTTGGAGTGAATCTGGAATTCAAACCCATCTCGCTCACACTGCGTGAGCCGGCGTATCAGAGCGCGATTTATGCCACACAGAAAGTCTCGCAAATCTCGGGTTCGCTCGGAATTGCCTTCAGTGCCAAGGAACTCGAAGGCTCCAGCGTCGAGATTTCGTTCTCGCCAGAAGATCCTGCCGCCAAGCCGCTGGTGGAAACCAAGGTCGCGAATGTTTCTGCGAATGTGGAATTCAAATTGCCAATTCCGGAACTCGCCGAGGGTCGCTATCGCTTGAAGGCAACCCTGCGCGATGCGACGGGCAAGGAAACCAGCTCGCTGGATCGCGTCATCCGCAAACTCGCTCCTGCGCCGAGTGGCGTCGAATGGCGGATTGGTGAAAATGGCATCATGCTGCGTAACGGTGAGCCGTTTTTGCCAGTGGGCTGGTTCAGCATTCCCGCTTCGGCGTTGAAGGAAAACGCCTGCAATGTGACCTGGCAATACTGGGGTCCGTGGCAGACTGTGGAGAAGCTGCGTGAGAACCTCGATAAGATCGCGGCCGCCGGCGGCTATGCGGTGATTTATCCTACGGTCAACGACCAGCGCCCCGAGCAACTCACGGTCGCACCGCTCAAGGAGAAGGAGGCGGAGTTGGTCCGCCAGCGGGTGCGGGCTCTCAAGGACCACCCGGCACTGCTCGCATGGTATCTCGCGGATGAACCCGAATACCACCGCGTGTTGCCCGAATCTGTCGAGCAACTCCGGGCTTTGATCTCCGAGGAGGATCCCTGGCATCCGACCATCGTGGTGAACAATACCTTCCAAGCCATTCGCCAGTTCGTGCAAGGCGGTGATATCACTGCGCCGGATCCCTATCCCTTCTTTAAAAAGGGAGGTGTTTCCTCATCCATGGATCGAGTCGGCACTTTCGTCGCCGAGGCGGCTTCCTGCATTCGTCCCGGTCAGACCGCTTGGGTGGTGCCTCAGGCGCACGACACCCAGGATTTCGGCGGCAAAGGTGAGCGGGCGCCGACCTTCGCCGAATCCCGTAACATGGTCTGGCAGGCTGTGGCTGCCGGAGCGCGCGGCGTGGTCTGGTGGGACTGGAACTGGGTTGCCCCCAACACGATCGACTCGGTTCTTGGCAATGCCTACCTCGCCCGGGAGCTTAACGCGCTGAAAAGCTATGTGCTCGCGCCGGTGGAGGGTGGCGTGGAAATTACTGCACCTGAGAAGTCGATGGTGCGCGCCGCGCTGCGCACGGCCAACGGGCAAAAAGCCCTCTTTGCCACTAATGCCTCGACCAAGGCGCAGGAGGTGGTCATCAAGGTGCCCGCGCTCGCGGGTCGCGAACTCATCGTGCTCGGTGAGGACCGCACCGTGAAGGTAGGTGCCGATGGCGCATTTACCGATCGATTCGATGTCTATGGCACGCATGTCTATGTCACCGATGCCGCCTTGGCGAAATCCGAAACGCTCGCCTCGGTTCAGAAAAAAATCGACGAAGGCAATGCCGCTCTCAAACAACCCGGTAACCTCGCCTTTGAAGATTCTGGCGTGATGATCCGCTCTTCCTCGCAGGGGCTATACCAACCAACTCCCGTCTGGATGGTCGATGGTGTGCGCGATGGACGCGGCTGGAAAGCCAAGCCCTTCGAAGGCGCGGACTGGGTCGAACTCTTCTGGCCCAAGCCGCAGAAAATCGGCCGCGTGGTGATTTACAGCGATGCCATAGCCGACTGCGAAGTCGTGGTCGCCACGGGCAATGACTCAAAATCCGAGTGGCGCAGCCTTGCCTCAGTGAAGGCTGCCACCACCAACCCGATCGAGCTCACCTTTGAGCCGACCGAAGTCACCAGGATCCGGATCAATATTTCCCGTCTGCGTGAGGGAATCAAAACCACCCGCATCTGGGAAATCGAAGCCTACTAAAAAACCAACCACAGAATCCATAACATGAAAAAACCAACCACATCCTACCTCGCCCTCGCGGCGACTCTCCTCATTGCCGCCAACCCCATAGGCCAAGCCCAAGCAGCACCGGAACCCTCCGCCTATTGGACGATGGATGCCATCAACGACGGTCTCCTTCTGGATCAAACCGGCGTTCACAATGCCAAAGTTCCCGATCTGACAGGCAAGCCCGACAGAAAAACCGGCGAAATCCTGCCCGATTTCACGCCTGAAACTGGAGATGGAATCAAGGGCGGTGCCTTGTTGCTCGAATCCAAACAACAGGGATTCCTCAATGTGGCAGCACCCGGAAAATTCAACCTCGCGAATGGCTTGACCGTCTCGGCTTGGGTGAAATTAAAGAACATCAACAGTAACGCAAACATTCTCTCCTGCGCCGAGGATAGCCCAACTCCCAAAGGTGGCTGGATCTTGTTCTGCTCGTATGGCAAGGCCGTCTTCAAAGCAGTGGACAATAGCGGAGCCTTTGTCGGAGTGGCTTCTGCCGCGAACAGCGTGGCCCCCAATGCGTGGGTGCATGTCGCCGGTGTGGTCGATGGCGCCAACATCCGCCTCTACCTGAATGGCGAGGAAGTGGCCAGCAAGCCCTTCGTCGCACCCGTCAAGTTGGCCGACACGGCATTGGTCATCGGCAACCACGCCACCATTGGCGGCTGGCGGCACTCTGAATGCCCCGCCTTCGGCGGTCTCATGGACGAGGTGAAAATCTTCGAAGCCCCTCTCACCGCCGCCGAAATCAAAGCAGAGTCTGATCAAGCACTCGCTGGAAAGTAATACCTCTTGCACAAACTCACGCGGCTTCGCGGTTGCAGACCAATGGGAGGGCCATCCGCCGGCATGGCCCAAATATCAAACACGGAAGGCGTGGAATGACAGCCAGACACCTTCCCGCCAAAACCGACCGAACAACGCTTGCCGCCTGCACGCCCGAGACGGTCATGCTCCCTTCGGACGCCGCTTCTCTCTGACCCGTAGGTCTCCGAGCCGGAGGGCGGCTGAAAAATGGGTCATGCGAGGACGATGACCCCAGTGTCACGCCGTAGCCGCGAAGCGCGTAGGCGGATCCCTTCAAATGATTTTGTCACGAAGCGCGCTGCCGCGTATCCAGGGTAGGGTCGGCGCGCCGTCGCTGACCCATTTGCGCGGCAACGCCGCCATTGCATCCAGTAGAAACGCCGCTTCGCAGCTGAAGTTTGGGACGCCAAGGGCCTGGCAGTCCCTACCCTGGGTTTCGAATTGCGCTGCCGCGCGGTGGGCGAAAGAGGGGAGCACAGTCGTCTCGACTGTGAAAGACACTGGCGTGGCAAAGGCATTGGTTCGTGGACGCCGCTTTGCGGCTGAAAAATGGGTCATGCGAGGACGATGAACCCTCCCAAGTTTCGAATCGCGCTGCCGCGCGGTTTTGGTTGTGGAGACTCTGTTGCCCGAAACAAAAATTGCCTGCGTTTTATTTGATCAAGTGGGGTTCTGATCAACGCCAGTCCATCCCAGCCTGACGATTTCCTCTGAAAGCAATCGGGGCGAAACGACGAGGACTCCTTGAAGAGCTTGGCCGTAGAGATGGCCAAAATGTTTGAGGTCACCAGTAAGAAGGCGATCGGCTTTGGATGCTATTGCCGCGGCGAGGATTGGCGCGTCCTTGGATGGAAGCCCCACATCGGGGCATAGTCCTATCGCTGTGGATTGAATAATGCGCTTGCGCCAATAATCCAAACCAGCAGACCAGGCGGATCGCTTAAGATGGAGATTTCGTTTGGCCTCATCCCATACAGCGGGGTGGGTGATTAAAGCCGCATTCTTTGAAAGACATTCCAAGAGTTGCCACGAGGGGCTTTGAAGTTGCGATGCGGAGAAAATGATATTCGCATCCAAAAAGATTTTCATCGGCATTTTTTAAGCCGGTTGGTTTTTAAAGATGTCGGCAATAGCAGAATTGTTTTGCTCATCGAATTCGGCGATCCGTTCCTCTGAATAAATCTCCATGGGGAAAACAGTTGCGGGTCTAATGAGGATTCCTTCCTCGGTGTCCTCTACTGAAACGATGCTGTCTCCAGAAAGTCCAAATTTTTCGCGTATTTTTTTGGGGAGTGTCAATGTTCCTCTGGAACCCATCTGAAGCGTAGCTGTCATATTTCACGATTTACTGAAAAACGGATTTTCTGCAAGTTGGAATTCCGGAAAATTCGATGAAAATAGGCGTTCGTCGCGTTCGACTCGGTGTGCTGCTCAATAACGACACGGCGTCCCGCCTCTGCGAGCAAAACATCATTGGTTTGCCTTTCTGCGCGGCGATGGCCCGATGGCGGATTTTATTTCTTTTCCGCCATGGAAGGCGAGAGAGACACAAAATCCGGTCTGGAGATTGCGGTGGCGGGGTCGGCAGTAACCCGGAATTTGCGGGGTGTGACTCCCGTAGCCTTGTGGAAGACATTGTTGAAGTAGTTCGGCGTATTGAATCCGCAGGCTGTCGCGATGTCATGGATCGGCATTTTTTGAAAGGTGAGCATTTGTTTGGCCTTATCCAGTCGGGCGAGTGTGATCTCCTCGCTGACAGATCGCCGGAGATGCTTGCGGAAGAGGCGGCCGAGCGTCGGGTGCGAGACGCCGACATGGTCTGCGATTTCTTGAATAGGCAAGGGACGCGAGAGGTTTTTCCAGATGTATTGCATGGCCTGAGCGACCTGCTCGTCGGGCACAAGCAGGATGTTCGTGCTCTGGCGGCTCACGACACTTCCGGGAGGGATCGCTGGAACCGGCTGCGACGGGGCGCGGCCATTCATCAATTTGTCCAATAGCACAGCGGCCTCGAATCCCCATTGCGTGAAGTTCAGGCGAATGCTGGAAAGCGGGACTGGAGCAAAATCGCAGATCAACTCGTCATTATTGGCGCTGAGAATGGCGGCCTCCTCGGGCACGCGCAGACCCAGATTTTGAGCGCATTGCATCACATGCACGCAGGTCACATCCGAAGGGGAGAAAATGGCCATGGGCTTCGGCACCTTTTTCATAGCCTCCTCGATCGGTCCACGCAGGCTGGCGTGGGCGAGGGATTCCCCGATCCATGCATGCTGTATCACTTTTGCCCGTTTGCCGAGCGCCTCGGTAAAGCCCTTGATGCGCTCCCGGAAAAAGGTGCGGTTCTTTTTGCCGATCGTGAGAAAATTTTCAAACCCGAGGGAGAGAAGGTGCTCTGCCGCCAAGCGGCCGCAAGCCAGATCATCCTGTAGCACGCGCGGCTTGTCGCCCATCAGCCCCTCATCCGCGTAACCCAGCACCACAGTCGGCACATTCATTTGCCGCAGGAATTCCACAGGCTTCCGCTCGGGGCCCACCAGACAGATCAAACCATCCAACTTGCTCGGGATCGCCGACCATTTGTAGACCTGGGCGTTATCCAAAAGCAGCACCCAATTCTTTTCCCGGGCCAGACGGGCGATTCCCTTGAGAATACGCGGCTCAAACCAGCTCAGAAAAACAGCAACGGTCTTCAAGGTAGCCGGGCGGGATGTGTTTTTAGACACTCGCATTCCTACTGAAAATGCAGGCCTTCAGGCGTGCGCCGGGGAAGCCGGCAGCCACGTGGGTGAAAGTCCCACCGGTCGAATTAGACGGTTCACGACCGAAAGAGATGTCCGGGAAGAGGCCGCGAGGCTGAACCTGCAAGCGGGGCATCTACTG
>JBIJAV010000008.1:0-107144 GCA_044345595.1 Terrimicrobiaceae bacterium | reverse complement strand
CTCCCAGCCACGCAAAAAACGATGCCATCCCGGCAAATGGCGTCACCGCCTTCGGCGTCGTCTGCAATTTCAGCTCGTCAGAACCAAAAAGCGGGTTGAAATTGAAAGTATCGTTTTGTGCGGCGTGAGCGGTGTCGGTTTTGTTCACACCACCACTGTTCGCCTGCCTTCCCGCACGAAACGACTTTTTTCAATCGCCGGATTCGGGTTCAAAGGAGTCGGCATACTTGGAGCGGCTGCCGCGTGTGATGTTGACGATGTAGGAATAGCCACGCTCCTTGAGCAGGGCGAGGTTCGCGTGCGAGACGAATCCGGCGTCGAGGATGACCACGGGCTTGAGACCATCCTCATGGCGGGCGAGGCGATCGAGGATGAGAGGCAGTGTCTTGGTGTCGGCCATATTGCCTTCGAAGGTCTCGTGGGCGAGTGGAAATCCGTATTCGTCAAAGGCGATGCCGACAGCGATCTGGCGGCAGTCATTGCGGTGTTGCTTGTTTTTTCCGTGCTTGGCCTTGGGGTTGGACGCGCAGAAGCCCTCGAAATGGCTGTTGGTGACATCATAGAGAATGACGCTGCGTCTGAGGGAGAAAAGATCGCGCTGGCGCTGGCGCAGCGTGGCCTCGATATCCTTGCGGTGGGCCATGAGATCGTCGCTGGTGCGATAGAGGCGGTCCTTGGCGCTTTTGGTAATGCGGATGTCGAGGATTTCGGGGATAGCGGTGCGGTAGGACCAATCGATCAAAGCCCATTCGCTCAGGGGCTCGATGAGGCGGTTGGAAACTATGAGCTGGGCTGTGGCAATGGCGCTGGAGTTCATGCCCAGGGCCTCGAGCATCGGGGTAAAACGCAACTCCTCCCAGGCTTTGAGGGCGAGGAGTTCGGGTCCGAGTTCCACGACATCGGTGGTCTCGATGGAATCGAGAATAACGCCATCCACAGTGGCTTGGGGAACGGGTCTGGCGGCTTGAGAGCGGCCTGCGAGCTGAACGATGCGATCGACCCAGGCGGTTGCTTCCGGGGAGAGAGAGGAGTCAAAGAAATCGCCTTCGCCATGGATACGGCGCTCGACCGCGCTGGCGATGGGGGATTTTTCGGCCTCTGGGAGTTTGGCGTCGCCGAGGGAAGCGATGACGCGCTGGCGAGGCAAGCCATCGCTATTGCGATAGGAATGAACGAGTTGAACGAGCTGTGAACCTTTGATAGATTTTGTCCTAAAATACATGCGCGCAACAAATAACAAAGAAAAAATGCCGAGTCAAAAAATGTGATATTTTTAGGCACTACAAATGAAAGTAAAAAAAACAAGATCGTTGATAATGAACAGTTTATCAAAACCTCTAATCGCGAAATTGGCGCTATTTTTTTGAGAGTCTTGCGAAACTTGGGTTAGCCCATAGTTCCATCCCTCCCTCTTCTCCGGTGTTAATTTGCTGCCCGTCGCCGATCAATCCCATCACCACGCAGCAACCAGGAACGCGGTTCGCAAATTGAATAAAAGACTCCGGTTCGGAAGGTGCTTTCGGAGTTTTATGCTTCTCGCTAACCCTTGCGGCATCCCATGCCCGCTGTGCTTCGTCAAAAATCAGAACATGGTGAGGTGGTGGTCCTAAATGCTTTTTTGAGTATCGTTTTACGAACTCGTGCACGTGCTTGACGAAGACCCTTCCGCCTCCACCTGCGCGTTGCATTTCATATTGCAACACTTGGACCAAGGGCCCGTTGCCGGATAAAAAAACGGCGGGTGCAGTTGGTTTTTCGCCATTGGGCATGGGTTCGGCAAGGTCATCCAAAAATGGCTCGTGCGCGATTTGCAAGCCTACGAAGGTTTTTCCGGCTCTCGGCACTCCGCTGACCAATATGAGCTTGCGGCGCTTCTGTGAGTGTGTTCGATGAATTTCAGTGACCACTTGCGAGAGGGCCAGTGCGGTGATTTCGTCGATGCGCTTAATGCGTGGGAGGGCGTTTTTGGCATAATATTCCCGCACCGCACGGACCAGGGAGGGAGAAGGTTGGCAAAGATCTGGACGGATGAATTTTTCGACCGGGATCGGTTGTGAATTTTCGGGATTATCAAATTTCGCCACGGCCGATTTAAGTTCATCAATATTGATCAGTGTAATCCAATCGCTTTCTTTGGAAGCCCCTCGAAACCCATAGGATACCACGAGCGTGTGAACCCTCGTTCCGCCTTCTCCACATAATTGGTGATACCAATATAGCCGCCGGGCATAATCCGCGACCTGCTCGAGATATTCCTCATCTTGGTTACCATCACCTTTGAGTTCAATGACAAGGACTGATCCGGAAAGTAAAAGGATCGCATCCGCCCGCTTCAAACTGTCAGGCAAATAATACTCCAGAACCGCTCCATAATTAGTCGCGGAACTATTTGCTTTTGAAAAATCGCCACACTCTTTCTGCAATGGTGGCACGCACCGCTTCCAAGCCTGGATCTGCTGCGGGGTCGATGTGTCTACGGATGCTGTGAGGGAATTGACGATTTCATCCACGCTCGCAGCGCTGAAAAATCTCAGGCTGCTGGCCCAGCCACACTGAGAGTTTGCGAGATTTTGTGACGTATTCATCTTAAAAATCCTCACCCGCCCATGCGGCAGCTTTCGAACATCTCGGCAGGCATGGGGTGGTCGAGATGCCTAACCATTTTGACCGGGCGCTCACCTTCGTGTGTAATGTGGTTGGCTTGGCCGAGGTAGGTGAACGGTAGCGTGAGACCATTTTGTTTTTTCTTTTCCCGGGCGAAAATCAAAATTCGGAAGCCACGTTTGGCGTCGGCGTTTTTGTTTTTCGCGACGAAGCCGAGGCAGGTCTGAAAGGATGAAGGATGAAGTGGAAAATTGGCAGCTCGGCTGATCCAGAGCAGTCTCGATGGGGTCGCGGTGGATGTTGAATGGATCCATCATGCCTTTTTCCTTGGTGTTTTCCGCTTCGATTTTAACGATAAGGGCAGCGCAGCCATATCTGCTGGCGGGGTGCAGAGTTGGTAAAACTCGTGGAGTTTGACGCGAAGGAGGGCTTTATCCGGGAGCATGGTCTGATACTCTGCGATCAGGGTCGGGGAGAGGGTCCGACTGAGCGCATACTCGACGACTTCTTCATCCTTGGAGGCGCAGAGGAGTAAACCGATGGAAGGGTTTTCATGGGGTTTGCGGTGATCCCGGTCGAGGGCTTCGAGGTAGAAGTTGAGCTTGCCGAGGTCTTCTGGTCGGAATGCGCGGACTTTGAGTTCGACGGCGATGAGGCAATTCAGGCCGCAATGAAAAAAGAGCAGATCGAGGGCAAAATCTTGTCCGCCGACCTGGAGTGGATGCTCGGAACCGATGAAGCAGAAATCGCGGCCCAACTCGGTGATGAAGCGGCCCAGGTTCCGCAGCAGGCTGCGGTGGAGGTCGGCTTCGTCGTGTTCGGCAGGAAGACCGAGAAATTCAAGCGAGTAGATGTCTTTGAAAAAATCTGCTGCCTGCGGGTGCAATTCTCTCAACACGGTTGAGAATTTTGGCGGGTGGAGAAGGCTGCGCTCGAAAAGTCCGGCGTCCATCTGGCGGGCGACTTCGCGGACTTGCCAGTGGTTGCGGCTGGCCATCTTAAGATAAAACTCGCGCTCCTCTGGCCGCTTTGAGCGGCTGAGGATATGAAGATTGGAGGACCAAGGTAATTCTCTAAACAGCTGTGAGAGAATTGGTTGGCAACGGTAGGTCTCAAAAAATTGGCGCATCCTCCAGATGTTCTGAGGGGAAAAACCCCTGATACCGGGTTGCCTTTTCTGAATAAATGCGGCGAGCGATAACACGGTGCCTTTGCCCCAGCCTTCGCTTTGAATTTTAGACGAGATGTATTTGCCAACGTTCCAGTAAAGATCAATCAGGGTGGTATTAACCGCTTTAACTGACTGCAAACGAGCTTACTCGATCAGGTCAACGATTTCTTCGAAATCTCTCTGGTGAGAGGGTGCTGCCTTTTTAGTGGTCGAGGATGTCTTTTTCATGCTGCGGAAAGCCCCGAGATCTGCGCGCGGATGGGGCCGAAGCCGAGGAAACGGACCTGATCGGCGAAGAATGCGTTGTGAAGCAGCCATCGCTCCAGATAGTCAATGGGCGAGGCCTTTGATTCTTCGTCTGAACGATAGACCACACGCAGGCCGAAAAAGCCCGGCCATGTCGCCTTGAGAAATGTTCCGTGCGCTTCACGAAACCAAACTAGGTGTTCGTTGCCTTCGTCCGAAGGCGGGAGGCTCAGCTCTGTTGGAGCGGAAGGGAGGAACCAACCTTGCTCTTTGGCGACTTCGTTGAATATGCGGAGTTCTTCTTGGTAATAGGTATCACCGCCTTGAATGCGGCCAACTGCTTCAAGGCGTCCACGGAGCGTTTCAACACATGCTTCGAGCGGGATTCGCTCAGGGTTTGCGTGGTCCACATGGGATGACATTAAGGTTGTTGGTTGGGTTGTTTAAAGTAGGAATTTTTGCAAGACACAGGAGCAAATGTGAGGAGGAAGAGATTCAGGCGGTGCATTCCTGCAGGAGAACATGGGCTGGGATTCCCAGGCCGTTGTGAAGCGATCGGATCATGCCGAGGCTGAGTGGGCGTTTGTGATTAAGGACTTCTGAGACGCGGTTTTTCCCGGGGAAGTATTTTGCGAGGTCTTTTTGTCGCAGACCCTCTTGCTCCATGCGGAAGCGGATGGCTTCGATGGGGTCTGGAAAATCGATGGGATGATGCTCCTGCTCGTAGCGCTCGACCAGCAACGACCAGAGCTCAAGTTCCTCTTCTTGTTTGGAACCGGGATTGGCATCCATAAGCGACTCCACCTTGGCCAAGGCGGCGTTGTATTCAGCTTCGGTTTTAAGAATTTTTGGTTTCATAACTTCAGATGGTTGTGGCATCGATTTTGTCATACTGCGCGTGGGTTCCGACAAAACGGATGAAGACGATGCTCCTGTTGTAGTGGATTTTAACAATGAGACGGAAGGTTTTGCCTTTAATGTCGAAGATAATGCGATTCCCGGGAAGTATGTCGGCGCTTTGGTAGTGTTTTTTGATGTCTTGCGGCCCGCGCCAATTTGCTGCTTCGGCTTCATGGAACCAGGCTTCAAGCGGGCCTTTGGCGGTGGCGTGCTTTTCATAAAAATCTCGAAGTGTCTTGCGTGCGATGACTTTCATTTCAAGATCGAGGCGTTAGGTGTAAGTAGCAAGAAAAAAGTTCCCAAAACGGGAACTTTTTTGAGGGTTGAAATATGGAGGCGCAAGCCCGAGAGGGCGGCGCGATCCACCACGCCGAGGCGACTCAGCTCAGGGATGCTTTGCGGGAGCTCTGGGATTTCAGAAAGTCGTAGCCCTTGAGCGCCTGCTCGGTAGTGGATTTCGGCCGATTCAAATCGAGGCCACCGTGGCTTTCCGCGCCGGATTTTTCGGCTTGGGCACAGTGATATCGTAGAGCGACTTCGACAGGATGGGCGGCATATCTGCCTTTTTTCCTAAACCGTAAGGCTTGGGCCGTCAATTCGTCCGCTGATGGAATCTCAAGTTGCATCTAGGTTGATTCAAGCAGGGAAGAGCCACCGACAGATGGTGAGTGAGGCGGGTATGCTGGCGAGTAGAACGAGGCAACCAGCACCAGATTTGCGATAGCCAACTCCCGTCCCAAGGATGCTGAAGGATGAACCAGGCGGCTGGGCGGCCGCTCGGTAGCCTGCTCGAAGAGCAGCCCAACGGGCGAGACCCGTAGGGGGCGGGCGAGGCAATATTTTTTCCCACGAGCCGTTGTGCCAACTCGGAATCCGCGACCACCGACAGAATAGCCCAAACCAGACTTGCTCAGATTCACTCGGAACAGCCCGAGGTTCACGGATTTGCGGTAGGTGAAACCCATCAGATAAGAATAGAGGCCGGTTGGAAGGAAACGATGAACATCAGTAGCATGTCAGCTTTTTTGGCGACGCAGCGCAATTTGAAAGGCGCTATTTCATTCTTCATCCCCGCACAGAATCGGAGCCTGCGTGGAATAGGGGTTGTTCGGACTGATCGGCGAATAGGGGCTCCCATATTGGCTGTAGGGGTTGTTGATACTCGTGGGGCTGTAGGGACTGCCGTATTTGCCGTAGGGGTTCGAAACAGAATCCGCATCGTAGGGATTGGCGCTGAGTTTGCCGAGATACTGCCCGTCGGCGGCGATAATCTTTGAGGCTTCGGTGGCATAGGGATTTGAGACGCTGGTGGCTGAATACGCGCTCCCATATTGGCTGTAAGGGTTGTTGATACTCGTCGGGCTGAAGGGACTGCCAAACGCACCGAATTTATTCGCCGTGGAGTCGGCGATGTAGGGGTTAGCGCTGAGCTGGCCGAGGAAGACGCCCTCGTCGTCGCATTCCTGAGCGAAGATGCTCGAGCAAAGGATCGGCAGGGTGATGACGGTTGCGAGGAGGATGGTTTTTATTTTCATACTTTGGATTTGTGGGTTTGTGTTTGAAAAATAGAGGCTCAGATGTCGCCTCTTCTGCAACAGGGAGGCGGGGTAGCGAAGGATGAAGGATGAAAGCGGCGGCAGCGCTGTCGCGAGTAACTGGTGGCGGGTGCGAGCTTTTTGATGCAGCGCAGTAATTCGCGATCCCGAATCGGTTTTCCGTAGGCATCGGTCTCCATAGCTCAAAACAAAAACTCGCTCTGCCGCGCAAAGCGGCTTGGGAATTGAGTCTGCGGGCGGAAGCAGCGCGTGGCTGCTTGGAAGGCGGATAGGATTTTGGTGATCATTTCGAGGGAGACCCTATCAACCTCGGTCGGACATCCGCTGGGGGTGGAGAATTATTTTTAAAATATTTTTGTGAGCAAATGAGGGGCACTCCAAGACGCGTGAAGGAGTGCAAAAGTTCCACTGATGAGCGATTCACTACCTGGGCCTGCACGGTCGAGACGACCATGCTCCTCTCGAACGCCGCTGCGCGGCTGAAGCTTGGGGCATGCGAGACGATGCCCCTCCCGGATTCACGAACCGTGCGACAGCGCGAGACAATTGGAGGGTCGACCTTTGCCTTGCGAGCACCCTACTCGCTGCGCCCCTTGGGCCATCTGCGATGTGCTTCCTCCGCCACGCCCGTGGCTTCGGTTGGCTTGACCCATTCTTCAGCCGCGCCAGTGGCGTTTTTCTGGATACAATGGCGGCTCCGCCCCACAAATGGGTCAGCGACGGCGCGCCGCCCCTACCCTGCATGCAAGAGCGCGCTGCCGCAAGAATGGGTCAGCAGCGGCGCGCTGCCCCTACCCTGCATGGACGGGCCCTCAATACGACTGCAAGGATCGCGGTGGGCCGAGGATTTCGCGCCAGATGATGGCTTGGCGAAGGGTTGCCGGGGATTTGATGATGGCGACCGGTTGGTGCGGTTTGGTCGGGGTGACTTTGCGCTTGGGACGCGGAATGGGTTGCACGGGTTCCGGTATTTTTTGCGGCGCCGGGGCTTCTACTTCTTGAAGGGTTACTGGGGCCGGAGGCTCCTCGGGCAGGGGAATTCCGAAGGCCTCGAGGAACTTGCGCATCTCCTGCTGGGGAGCGGGTTCAGGAAGTTCCTGAACGGGAGCGGGCGATGGAGCGGGTTCGAAGTAGGGGTTGGGCTCCGCTTCCTGCCTGCGGGCGCGCTCTTGCTCGAAGCGGCGCTGCTCACGGCGTTTGCCGGACTGCTCGATGAGCCAGTTGATGAGGCTGATCGCTCCAATAATGAGGAGCAGAACGAGTTGTTCCATGGCGGAATCAGGCCGGCGTGGATGCAGGCGGCGTGGCTATGGAGTCACGCATGGCGGTGTCGGACTGGATATTTTTCAACCGCATGTAGTCCATGACTCCGAGGTTTCCATTTCGGAAGGCGGCGGAGATGGCCTCTGGAACTTGGGCCTCGGCTTCGACGACCTTGGCCTGCATTTCTTGCGTGCGGGCTTTCATTTCCTGCTCGGTGGCGACGGCTGCGGCACGGCGCATTTCCGCTTTGGCCTGTGCGACAACCTTGTCGGCCTCGGCCTGTTCGGCTTGCAGCTTGGCACCGATATTGTCGCCGATGTCGACATCCGCGATGTCTACGGAAAGGATTTCGAAGGCGGTGCCGGTGTCGAGCCCCTTGGCGAGGACGGTCTTCGAGATGCGGTCGGGGTTTTCCAAGACATCTTTATAAGAAACGGCGGAACCGATGGAGGTGATGATGCCTTCGCCGACACGGGCGATGATGGTATCCTCTGTGGCACCGCCGACGAAGCGGTTCAGATTGGAGCGAACGGTCACGCGGGCACGGACTTTGACTCCGATTCCGTCGCGGGCCACGGCGTCGATGGTGACTTTGCCGGTGGCGGGATTCGGGCAGTCGATGACTTTCGGGTTGATGCTGGTGCGGACGGCTTCGAGGACTGTTTTGCTGGTGCCTTTAATGGCGAGGTCGATGGCGCAGGCGCGGTTGAAATCGAGTTGCAGCGCGGCTTTGTCGGCGGCGATGAGCGCGAGAACGACATGGGAGACATTTCCACCGGCGAGGTAGTGGGCTTCAAGCGGGTCGGTGTCGATATTGATGCCTGCTTTGACTGCGGTGATGCGACTGTCCACGACGAGCCCCATGGGCACTCGGCGCAGGCGCATTCCGATGAGCTTGGCAAAGGAAACTGGCGCATCGGCAAGTTTGGCACGCAACCAAGTGCCAAAGAAATTCAACAAGATGAATCCCATGACAATTGCTGAAAGCAGGACGATTCCGAAGATGAAATAGACGGCGAATTGTGTAATCATAGTGGTTTTGAGGCGCGCACAAAATGGCACAACTTTTCCACTGCGCTACTAAAATATGCGTCGAAAATTCCGTTACTCGGCAAAGGCGTCAACCTGATCGAGTATGACATCCGCAAAACCTGGATCCGTGCCGATGGCTCCGCTGTAAAAAAGATTTCTACCACGCAGGTGATACGGGTTGTTTCTAAAAACCTGACTCTGGCTCGCCGCCGGTCCGATATCCTCGGCGATGCCGAGAAGAACGGGAATGTCTTGGTAGCTGTGGAGACCATCCGAGATAAAAAACGGAACGACGACGACATTTGGCTGGGAGGCGAGTTTGTCCCATTCGGAAATGAGGGGCGGCTCTTCCATGTAGGCGGAGAGGACTTCGGCGTATTCGCCGGTTTCGGAAATTTTTTGAACCTGGAGCTTGGCCGCCACGGCGGAATTTTCGTTGAGCCCGGTTCCGTGTCCCACAATGAAGAGGCTTGTCTCCTTCGTCGGCACGCCGGGAGCAACCATCCGGGCCTGTTTCATGAGAAGACCGGTCATGGCCTCGTGGTTGCCTGCGGGTTCGCAATAGTGAATGACGCGTCCTCCGACGCTTGTGGTTTTTCCCGAGAGTTCGAGTTCCCGGGGAATGACGGTTTGGGTGAAATAGCCCTCACTGATGAAATTCGGCACGACGAAAACCTCGTCGCTGTCCACCATGCGCAGGACTTCGCGAAAAGTGGGTTCCTCCTTCCAGAAACAAACCGCCACTTCGGCAAACATGCCGCGTTCCCGTATGGTGCGGGCGTGAACAAGCGAGGGTGCGCTTGAGTCGGGATTCACTGTGGACCCGTGACCGACGATGATGAGGGCGCTATTGGAGAGGTTTTTTTTCATTCGAGGAGTTCGGCACAGACCTTGGCGGCATCGAAATGTTTTTCCGCATAGGCGCGGGCGGCTTCGGAGTGCTGTGAGTAATTTGCAGAGATTTTATCAAGGGCGCTGGCAGCCTCCTGAGGTGTATTGAAGGCAATGGCCCCTTCGCCTGATGGCAGGTAATCGCTCCAGCCCGTGTCCTGAACGACGACCGGCTTTCCAGCGGCCAGGTAACAGGCGCTGCGGCAGCTGAACCAACCGCTTCGCGAGCGCACATAGCCATTTTTGGCGATGCTCCACTCGCCTTTCGAGGAGGACAAAAAATTGCGGTAGGTGGTGTAGTCGGGCAGGTGGGTGTCCGGCTCGATGATGTGCCAGCCTTTGGACTCGAGCATCTCAGTCGGGCGTTTGCTGCCGACCCCCTGCCCCATCGCGAGAACGAATTTTTCCTTGGTCATGCCAGGCAGGTCGAGGAAGCGCTCGAACTCGATGTCCTTCTGCCCGTATTTTTGACCATTGTAATCTTTCGGCGCATAGCTGGCCCAGTTCATGACCGTGGTCCAGGCTCCGCTGGCGATGTGGTTTTTTGAGTCATCAGCGTTGGATTCCTTCCAATACTCGAGCGCGATTGGTTGGACGGTGGGACGCCAGTGGAAACCGGCAGTCGGCACCTCGCAGCCCGGCTTGCCGATATTCAGACCAAAAGAATAGTGCCGCTCGTGCGAGGCGACGCGCTTGGCGTATTCGGAAGCGGGATCGGCCGCCAACCCGATCTGGGTAAACATGGGATCGCCATCCAAGAAGAGCTTGAGGGGGATGCGCGAGGTTTCATCGCGAAGCCAGCAGGCGCCGGAGACATTGGCGAGCACATCCGCCGAAGCGATGATTTTTTCGGCTTCGGCGGCATTTGCAACGCCGTGATATTTTTCATTAGCGACATTGCGGTAAATCCAACGATCCCCCATGCCGAATTGTTCCATGACGCGGGCGAGGTAGGCGGTATTGTGCGAACAATCCGCGCTGGGCTCCATCTTCACCGGATCATAGGCCCAAGCGCCCGTGTCCTCGAGATACCACACATCATGCCCCAGAGCGCGAAAGCCCAGCGCATACTGAATGTAATCCCATGTAACCCCTCCGAACGCGTATTGCCCGATCAACCCGGTGACGATAATCCTCATTGCCGAGCAAGCTAACGCGCCGAATCCATGTCGACAAGATTCGCGATGCGGCACAATGGCAGTATTGCGCTTCTCGGCGGCTTGTTTTTATATGACAGCGCATGAGCCGTTTCTCCATAGCCCTCTTGGGTGCGATGATGCTGTTTTTCGCGGGATGCAAAAAAACATCCACGCCTGAGCCTGCTTCGGTCCCCGAGCCCACTCCCGCCCCAACGCCCACGCCGCTACCGGTGATCAATGTCGGAGTTTTCCTCCCGCTGAAGGGACTTGGACAGGGCAGCGCGAACGAGGTTTTGAATGGCCTCACCATGGGTGCCGAGGAGGTCAACGCCGGCGGAGGCGTCATCGGCCACATGCTGCGCCTTGTGGTGCGCGACACGCGGGCGGAACCCGAGCGCGCTGAAAAAGCTGTTCGCGATCTCGTGCGGGAAGACAAGGCCGTGGCATTGATCGGCGGTCTTTCCGCAGGCAGCGCCGAAGCGGCGATGGCGGCAGATGAAATACAAATACCGCTCATAGCTCTCGGCTCCACCATGCCGGGCATTCCTTCGCAGGAGCCATTTATTTTTCGACTCTGCCAGACGGATTTCCACTCCGGACGCGTGATGGCGAAATTCGCCGCAACACTCGGCGCCAAGCGAGCCCTTGTATTGTATGATCCCGCCGACGAATTCTCCAAAACCTTGGCACTCGCCTTCGGAAAACAATTCAAAAGAAAGCCCGACGCCCGCATCGCCGGCGAGTCTTTCGCTACAGGCACGGTGGATTTCACCAAGCACCTCCAGACGATAAAAAAGAAGAATCCCGATGTTGTTTACCTTCCCCTGCCCGCCGATCAAGCGGCTCCCATTCTGCGCAAAGCCCGCGAACTCGGGCTCACCATGCCATTCCTCGGCACAGCAAATTGGGATTCCCTCGAATTTCCTCTGATGGTCGGCGAATCGGGGAACAACACTTATTTCCCGGGACGATTCAATCCAGATGGCCCCTCGGATGCCGTGCAGCTTTTCCTCGAAGTCTATGAGCGCAAAAATGGCAACTTCCCCTCGGCGTCGGCCGCCATGGGCTACGACGCCTTGGTGGTGCTGGCGGATTCCATTCGCAGGGCGAACACCACGGAACCCGCGAAACTCCGCGAGGCCCTTGCCTCCACCATGAATTTTCCTGGCCTCACAGGAGAAATCACCACCGACCCCGAACTCGCCCGAGTGGAAGCCGTGCCGCTCCTGAAACTGGATGCAGGAAAAATCAGCTTCCTCGAAATGATCGAGACGAACTAAACCCCGTCCTCAAGGCGCGGGCTGAATCAACTCGATCTCGTATCCCTCTGGCGCGTCCACAAAAGCAATCACCGAGCCACTGGAGGTGGTCATAGGCCCATCGCTGAGCGGATATCCCAACGCAGCGGCGTGCTTGGCAAAAGCCTCCATATCGGCCACCCCAAATGCCAGATGCGTCAAATCAGGTCCCACGACCACAGGACCGCTGCCATCATATTTGCAGATCTCCACCATGGCATCGCTGCCCGGCACCTTCAAAAAAACCAACTCAGATCCCCGTGGACTCTTTTTGCGGCTCACCTCTTCAAGTCCGAGAACATCGCGGTAAAAGTTGATTGTCTTATCGAGATCGCTGACGCGATAGCGGGTGTGGAGAAATTTTGTGACCATTTTGTTAGAGGTAAGAGGCGCTCAATATGTGGCCAAATCTGAAAGTCCGGCAATCATTCCCTTCGGCTTTTTTCTTGCGACACCATCCTCACACGCGTATTTAAGAAATTGATTGCGCCTGCAAACACTCGTTTGGGGTTGCTTCACGGAAGGGTGGCTGAGTCCGGTTTAAGGCACTCGACTCGAAATCGAACGTAGGGAAACCTACCGCGGGTTCGAATCCCGCCCCTTCCGCCATAAATTCGCGCAGCGAATTCAAAACCATGGGCGCGGGATGAGAACGCAGTTCGAGCGCCGTGAAGCGGCACAGACTGCGCGAAGCGCAGCCCCGTAGGGCGAAGGCCAAAGGCCGAAGTCAATCCCGCCACGGCCGCCATTTTCTTCTGTTGATCCGAGCGATGGAAAAGCCGTTCTTGTCGCAGTTGGCTTGCCCAGAGCGGATGTAGATCTGCGGCGACCGCGCCCAGAATGTCCGTGGTGCCTGAACAACGCCCCCCCCGCGACAACCTCCAGATTATGGGATTGTCGGAAAGCGAAGGTCGTTGTCACGGCAGAGTGCTGCCAAGCGATCCATGGACTCCGGAGCGCCCTTCAACTCGAGGAGCGGTGTGAGTTCCGAGCGCACAATGCAGAGATCGAGCTTTGGTCCCTGTCTCTGGAGAATACCTTCGATGTCAGTCCAGTCGCGTGTGCGTCCGGCAAAAGTTTTGTGAACCAACAAATCCTCGGCAGAACATGTGCGAAGTTTCGCACTTTCCGAAAGCGTCCACAACGAGCTTCTCATGACCGAGCGATTCTCAAATTCCAAAGCCCCGAGCGCGACATCAACATGGGTGCCCTTTGCATTCTTCAGGAGCAAAACCCTGTTTTTCAGGGCAAAGTCTCTTGCGTCGGGCAGCCGCGGAAGGAAAGGCGAGCCAAGGAGCAAATCCGTGACAAACTCATCTCTGGACCACTCTGTCAGAACGGTGGCATCCGCATCGACCGTCAATCGCACCTCGCCCCATCGCTGAACAGCAAGTCCTCCGATGATGCAAAATTTCTCGCCTTTTTCGTCGAGGAATTGCTGGAGCTCAAGCGCTGCCTCAATGGCTGGATGCATGGCACCGGGACCTCATGAAGATGGCCTGCTGCTCGACAAGGCCGGATGACTCCGCGCGTTCTGGCGAGATCCAAAAATCCGCCGCAGGGATGGCACAGCGGTTAAAAAGTTTGGCGGACGATTCTTCACTCATTTCACGCAGTTCCCTAGTCCTCACCTTTTCCAACTCAACGGCAGCCGACTGCCATTGCCTCATCCAGAGCATTTTTTGATCCGCGTTCACAACGGTTAAACTAACTCGTGACGCCCCAATCATCCACAAAAACCTCGATTCAACGACGCATCATGACAGGACTCGAACCATGGGCTTCGTCCGTAACTTAACAGGAGCAGAAAGCTCGCATGGAATTTTGTAAACCCACGGCAGGCTCGGAACCAACCCCTCTGCTGTTCCCAAGTGTATTGAGCTCAAGTTTCCTGTTCGCTGGGATTGCGAAAGCGGGTTCTTTCGAGCACACTCCGCGGCCGTATGAAAAAAATCGTCGTTGCTTACTCCGGAGGTTTGGACACCTCGGTCATTCTAAATTGGCTCAAAGATACCTACGGAGCCGAAATCATCGCCTTCTGCGCTGATGTGGGACAGGCTGAAGAACTCGATGGACTCGAGGAGAAGGCCCTCAAAACCGGAGCCGCGAAGTGCTATGTGGACGACCTTCAGGAGGAGTTTGCGCGCGATTTCATTTTCCCGATGTTGCAGGCCGGTGCCATCTACGAGGGACAATATTTTCTGGGAACCAGTATCGCCCGTCCGCTCATTGCAAAGCGCATGGTCGAGATCGCCCGCGCCGAAGGGGCCATGGCAGTGGCTCACGGAGCGACCGGCAAAGGAAATGACCAGGTTCGTTTTGAACTCACTGCCGCAGCTCTCGCACCCGAGATCGAGGTCATCGCACCTTGGCGCGACGCCCGCTTCCGCGAGAAATTCCCCGGCCGCTCGGAAATGATCGCTTACGCCGAGGCCCACGGGGTGCCTGTGGCCGCCAGCGCGAAGAAGCCGTATTCGATGGATCGAAATCTTCTGCACATCAGCTACGAGGCCGGAATTCTGGAGGATCCTTGGTATGATGCGGGCGACCTGAAAAACCGCGACTACTTCACGACCCTCTCAGTCCTTCCGGAGGATGCTCCAGACCAGGCGGAGTATGTGGAACTCGAGTTCGAACGCGGCAACTGCGTCGCGGTGAATGGCGAGAAACTGAATCCGCTCGGAGTGATGAACAAACTCAACAAACTCGGCGGCAAGCATGGCGTTGGACGCGTTGACATGGTGGAGAACCGCTTCGTCGGCATGAAGAGCCGTGGCGTCTATGAAACGCCAGGCGGAGCGATCCTGCACTTTGCGCACCGCCAGATGGAGTCGCTGACGATGGACCGTGAAGTCATGCACCTGCGCGACTCGCTGATCCCGAAATACTCGACTCTCGTTTACAATGGCTTCTGGTTTGCACCCGAGCGCGAGGCCATTCAAGCCCTCGTCACCGAATCTCAGAAAAATGTGAGCGGCACGGTGCGGGTGAAACTTTACAAAGGCGGCATCCACGCCGCAGGAGTGAAGAGCCCGCTCAGTCTCTACAACCCGCACATTGCCACGATGGAGGCTGATCCCACCAAGGCCTACAACCAGGATGACGCCACAGGCTTCATTCGCCTCAACGGCCTCCGACTCAAAGTCGCCGCAGGAGTGCACGGGGCTTGAACGAAGACCGAATCACACTTGCACCAATAGCACCACATCCCTTTAATCAATAATCTATGTCATCAACGGAATCCGGTTACTCACGCAAGAACCCCTTTCCGGCCAAGCTGTCTGTAAATCGCAAACTGACGGGCGAAGGGTCGAACAAGGATACACGCCATTTTGAAATCTCGCTCGAAGGCTCGGGACTGGCCTATGAAGTCGGCGACTCGCTGGGAGTCTTTGCATCGAACAACCCCGCTCTCGTGGAACTCGTCCTCAAGGAACTGGGATTTTCCGGCGAAGAGCAGGTTACCACGGCAGACGGCGCTCCCGCCTCCATGCGTGAGGCCCTCACGAAAAGCTACATCCTCACGGAGCCTTCCAAGCAGCTTCTTTTGGCCGTCGCCGAAAAGGACAGCTCGGGAGCATTTCTCGCCAACCTTTTCCTCCCCGAGGAAAAGACTGCGTTGGAAAATTTCCTCTGGGGTCGTGATGTTCTGGATGTGCTCCAAGAGTTCACAGCCGCCCGCTTCACTCCCGAGGAATTCGTCAAAGTCCTTCGCAAGCTCCAGCCCCGCCTCTACTCCATCGCCTCCTCTCAGCGTGCCGTTGGCGAATCCGTTCACCTCACAGTTGCTGTCGTCCGCTACAAGGTCGAGCACAGCCAGCGCGACCGCGAGGGCGTTTGCTCCAGCTACCTCGCAGAGCGCGTGGACTCGGGATCTGTCCCTGTCTTCGTGCATACGGCGAAACATTTCCGCGTGCCTGAAAATCCCGACGCTCCAGTGATCATGGTGGGCCCAGGCACAGGCATTGCTCCCTTCCGCGCCTTTCTGCAGGAGCGCAAGGCCACAGGAGCCAAGGGACCGAACTGGGTTTTCTTTGGAGATCAAAAATCCGCCACCGACTACCTCTACCAAGACGAGTTCGAAGCCGCCCACGCATCGGGCGTTCTGACGAAACTCACCACGGCCTTCTCACGCGACCAGGCCGAAAAAATCTATGTTCAGCACCGCATGCTCGAGCACGGCGAGGAACTCTACGACTGGCTCCAAAAGGGCGGTTATTTCTATGTCTGCGGCGATGCCAAGAACATGGCCAAAGATGTCGATGCCGCTCTCCACACCATCGCCGAGCGCCATGGCAACATGACGGCCGAGCAAGCGAAGGAATATGTGGACGCTCTCAAAAAAGAGAAGCGCTACAGAAAGGATGTTTATTAATCCATCCCGCGCCAAGCGGTGGACGCTGCCGATCATCCTCGGCGGCGTCGCAGTGATGGTTCTAAAAATCGTCCTTCTCATGCGTTTTCGCACGCCCTCTTCGAAATCAGACTCTCCATCTCAAAAATGAACGACACCCCGCAGCATGTGCACTTTTTAGGCATCTGCGGCACAGCGATGGGATCCGTCGCGGCCGCGATGAAAGACAAGGGCTTCAAAGTCACCGGCCAGGACGACAATGTCTATCCGCCGATGTCCACTTTTCTGGAGTCCAAGGGCGTCGCCATCACAAAAGGCTTCCAACCGGATGACATCCCATCTGCGGATTTGATCGTGATCGGGAACGCCATGTCGCGCGGCAATGCGGCTGTGGAGGCCGTTCTGAACCGCAAGTTGCTCTACCTCTCGATGCCCGAGACGCTGCGGCATTTCGTTCTGCGCGGGCGGCACAATCTGGTCGTTACCGGCACCCATGGCAAAACGACGACCACCTCGATTCTGGCGTGGATTTTTGAATCGGCAGGCCTCGAACCCGGCTACCTGATTGGTGGCATTCCATCGAATCTCGGCCAGGGAGCCTGTCTGCGGGACTCGAAGTATTTCATCATCGAAGGCGACGAATACGACACCGCCTTCTTCGACAAGCGTTCGAAATTCGTCCACTACCTGCCTGAACTCGTCATCGTGAACAACATCGAGTTCGACCATGCGGACATCTACCGCGACCTCGACGAAATCAAAACCAGCTTCCGCCGAATGCTGAACATTGTGCCATCCGAGGGCATGGTTCTACTCAACGGTGACGATCCAAACTGCGTCGATGCCGCCCAAAAATGTCCGGCGCCAGTTGTGGAGGTCGGCTTCTCGGAAAATTGCGGGAACCAAATCCGCAAAGTTGTCCACAAACCAGAAGGCTCCAGCTTCGAGCTTTTCGGGGAGAGCTTTTTCATCCCCCTCTCCGGGGATTTCAACATTCGCAATGCGGCGATGGCCGCCTCGGCCGCGCACTACTACGGCATTCCTGCCGACAAGATCCGCGCGGCCTTGGCCTCATTCCAAGGCATACGCCGCCGCCAAGAAGTGCGGGGAACAGTGAACGGCATCACAATTATCGATGATTTCGGACACCATCCCACAGCGATCCGCGAAACACTGGCCGGACTGCGTAAAAAATTCGGGCATGTTCGCCTGTGGGCACTCTTCGAGCCTCGCTCCAACACCACGCGCCGTGCGGTCTTCCAAGACGATCTGCCAAAAGCCTTCACCGAGGCCGACGGCGTCTTCATTTCACAAATCGCCCGCCTCGACCAACTGCCCGAGAATGAACGCCTCAACCCCGAGCGCGTCGTTTCGGACATCGCCGCCTCCGGCAAACCCGCTTTTTACGAACCCACCGCCGACTCGATCATCGAGCGCCTCAAACCGCTGGCGAAGTCCGGCGACATCATCGTGGTCTTCAGCAATGGCGGGTTCGACGGCATCCACCAAAAGCTCCTCGAACGCCTCTGATCTCAGTAAGGAGCCTGACGCTCCTGCGAATCAAAAGTAAAACGGGATTCCCTGCTCCTTGAAGGCAGCCTTTTGATCTTTAAGATACTTGTCTCCAAGAGCATCAAATCCACCAGCGGAGCGAAAGGATTTTAAAAAGGCATTGATTTGCTCGCATAGCAGCGTGTCTTCATGTCGCAGCGCAACCGCCCAATTTTCCTTCTGAAGAGGCTGGAGCACAGCGCGCGTTTTCGAGGAATGCTCCTGGGCATTTTTCCAGATGCTCATCTGATCGTAAAGAAAGGCGTCCGCACGGCCTTGGATCACTTCCAGAACGGCGGCCGATTCTTTTTCCAATGAGAGGATGGTAGCATTTTTGATATTGGCCCGCGCCCAGACCTCGCCCGTCGTGCCTTGGCGAACGGCGAGCGTTTTTCCTGCTTGGTCGAGATCCTGCTGGGATTGGATCGGGCTGTCACGCGCCACAAGAAGCGCAAGGCCGGTCGACAGGTAGGGATCGGAAAAAGCGATGGAAGCGCGGCGTTCGGGCGTATCCGTCATCGACGAAATGATGCAATCGATCTTGTCGGTCTTGAGGGACGGAATCAACCCGGTGAAGGGAATGTTTTCAATACGCACCGGCTTGCCGAGAAACTTTCCGAGAGCCTCGGCAATGTCCACGCTGACGCCCTCGGGTTTTCCAGAGGGGCCAATCGTTTCAAAGGGTGGATACGAGAGATCCATCCCCACGACCAGGGTGTTTTTGTCGCGACTCCCGCAGGAGGAAAACAGAAAGACAGCCATCGCGAGCAGCGCGGAGGCAAAGGCTCCCCGCACTGTCAGGATGCGTCTCACGGCTTGGCCGATCCTTCGATTTTCTGTCCCACAGTCGAAATGCCTTCGCCAACTTTGTAGACCGCATTATCGACAGCAGCACCGGCGCGCTGTGCGGGGCCGCCAGGACCGGAGCAGCCGAGAACAAAAAACGAGGAGACGACAAGGAGAAGAGCGAGTGGTTTCATAAGCCTCCCTTAAAACATGGCCGGGCCGACCAATTCAAGATTTATGGTGATCCACCTTGTGCGCGCTTGGCAAAAACCTCCCGCTTGGTAGCCTTCTCGGGATGAAGAACCGCGCACTTTCGGAAGCCACATGGATTCTGGGAACACTGGCTGCTGGATGGCTTTTTTCGCTGGCCTTGCTCCCAGTTCTATCGATCCTTTTTGCCGCGTTGCTCCTCTTTACACTCTACTTTTTCCGCGATCCGGAGCGGGTGCCTATGGGGGATGAAAACACGGCCGTGTCGGCAGCGGATGGCGTTGTCACCACGATTGACGAGGTGGAAGAGGGAGAGTTTCTGAAAACCAAGGTCCGCCGGATCGGTATTTTCCTCTCGGTTTTCGATGTTCATGTGAACCGCACTCCCATCGCCGGCGAAATCACGCACTCGGAACCCAAGCCCGGCGGTTTCCTCGATGCCCGCGACCCGCAATCCTCGATTCTCAATCAAAGCCGCTCCTGGGTCATTTCCGGCCCGGCAGGCAATATCATGGTCAAACAGATCACGGGAGCCATCGCCCGCCGCATCTGCCCCTGGGCGGTTGTGGGGGACAAACTCAAACGCGGCGAGCGCTTCGGCATGATCCGCTTCGGCTCGCGCACCGAAATTTTCCTTCCGATGAGCGCCGAGGTGCTGGTTAAACTCGGAGACCGGGTGCGCGGCGGGGAAACGCCTGTCGCAAAACTGAATCCGCACTGCTAAAGAAAATCCATGCGATTCCCCAACGAGCCAAAAATCTACCTCCTGCCGAACCTCATGACGGCAGGGAACCTCTTTTGCGGTTTCGCGGCGACATTACGAATCATCGAGGCGGCCACCCTTGTTTCCAACGGCCAGCCTGCGGGAACCCTTTACCACGAAGCGATCGCGTTCATTCTGGGCGCTTGTGTTTTCGACCTGCTCGATGGACGCCTTGCCCGACTCGGTGGACATGAAAGCCCATTCGGACGCGAGTTTGACTCGCTCGCCGACACCATTTCCTTCGGCATCGCACCGGCGCTTCTTGTTTATCAAATCGTTCTCCGAGATTTTCAGCGAACCGGCTGGCTCATTGCTTTCTTCTTCCTGCTCTGCGGCACGCTCCGTCTGGCGCGATTTAACTGTGTCGCCGCCGCCAATGCGGACAAACCGGACAAGGATTTTTACGGCTTCCCCATACCCGCCGCCGCAGGCCTCATTGCTTCCCTCACCCTTTTTATGCTCTGGTTGCAAGCGGATGAACGCACCATAGGACCGTGGAAAAACGCGCTGCCACCCTTGTTGATTTTTCTCTCCTTCATGATGTTCAGCCATGTGAAGTATCCGAGCTTCAAAAGCGTGAACTGGCGCACCCAGCGTTCGATCCCAGCGTTTTTGGGGCTCATTTTCCTGCTCGCATTCACGGCGATGAATTACCAATGGATGCCCGCCGTCCTCTTCGTTTCCTTCCTCGTTTACGGTTTTGTGCGGCCGTTTATTTCAAAGGCGATCCGCAAGGAAATCGAGGACGACGAACCTGAGACGCCTGTTGCCTGAAAACGCTCTCCGTTTAAGGCAGGCTCCCGCGCTTCGTCTCGCGCAGGTAGGCTTCCATCGCAGACCAAGCGCCTGAGGCATCCCCCGCCTGCAGGGCCAGGATGCAACGCAAACGCAGGCCCTCCGGTTGATTCGCTTGAGCCGACTCGGCGACTTCCCGCCGGGCGGTCACAGAGTTTCCCTTCGCAGCAAAATAAGCGACGCGCAGGGCCAGATCGCGCGGAGGTTCCTCCGACTTCAGCACTTCAGGAGGCAACTCCGGCAAGGAGAGATCAATTTTGTAGCGATTCCCCGCAGCGGCGATGACAGCGGCGAATTCTTTCCGTGAAACCATCTGCCGCACACGAACCGGCCAAGCCGACTCCTCCCAATCAGTATTCGCACGCAGAAATTCCTCCAATTCCACTTTTCCGCCCCGATTAAACCAGGAGAGCAAAAATTCCCGCCGTTGCTCCGGGGTGAGCTTTTTCAAAAAAGCAGCATCCTTTGCGACATCCTCCATCCGCGCATTCGGCGAACTCGCCGTCCATGCGATCTGCAGATCCGGCGACAGCGTCGCATATTGGCCGAGGGATTCAAAAAGCCCAGCATGCGGTCGCGCTTGGGAGAGGAGGGTGCGGTAGTATTCGACAATATTCGCATATCCCCCGCCCTCTTGGATCCGGAGATGCTTTTGCAAGGCCTCACCCCAAAGCGGTGCCGTGCGTGCGATGTCGGCTTGCATCCAAAGCCTTCCTTGGTCGTAAGGGATCTTGGCGCTAACAGGATTCAAGGCCCTCTCCGCAGCAAACGCCGCATCCGCCACCCTCGGGTCGCCTTGGCTGACGATCTCGCTATAGCCAAGCTCCCTGTAAAGCCCACGCTCCATAGGGCTGAGTCCAAGCTCGGCATGCCCAAGGGCGACCGCCTCTTTGGCGCGCCCCTCCGCGTTGAGCTTGCGGATTTGCTCGACCACGATTTTGCCACGGTAGGGAGGAAAAGGATGTTCAGAAAACCATTGGGAGCGGACGAGAATCACTCCGCCGGCCAGCAGAACCGCACCGCATACGCCGAAGGCAGTGCGTTGAAGAATCCAGGAGAAGCTCTTCTCAGTTTGCGTCGGTGCCGGATTTCCAAACGCCAAGCCCGCCAGCACGAGCACCCACCATCCCAGTTCGATGCGGTGGATCGGGACATCCACAAAACCATGCAACATCGCCGCCAGGGCTGCGGCAACGACACCCCAGCGCAGCGGCCAGGAACCCGTATCCCGCAAACGAAAGATATCCCGGATCAGCAAAGCTAAGAGTGCCAAAGCCAGAAGAAGCGCCGGAATTCCCGCCTCTGCGGCCAGCATGAGCCAATCGCTCTCTGGATGAATCGGCATCGCCTCGTCGATGCTTGCCTGCATGTAAAAAGGAAAAACATACCCGAATGTCCCGAGCCCCGTCCCGGTGAGCGGGTAGTCCCGGATAATGTGCAAGGTATCGAGAAAAATTTTGGACCGCAGATCACCCGCGAAGAACTTGGGTTGGGACGCCTCTTCCATGCCCAAGAAGTCCAAAATACGATTGCGGGCCTCACCCTCGGATATCAGAAAAATCCAAACCAGCGTGCCGGCAATGGCGAGGGAAGATACCAGCAGCGGTAGCGAGCGGTGCGCTCTGCCAAGCAGGACAAGCCACAGCACCACGCCAACGACCAGAAAAACAACCCCGCCGCGCGAGATGGAGTAAAACAACAGCGAGTAAACGCACAACCCGAGCGAACCGACCGCCAGCAGGAAGACAAAGGGACGCCGCATCGACCACGCCTCGCGGATGATTCCCAGTGCAAGCACACTGCCCGTCACAAGCAGGGCCGCCGTATGGTTTCGATTCGGAAAAAAACCAAACTCCGGTGGCGACCATCCGCGCTTGTCGAAAAAGGGATACTCCCAGCCGGTCGTCTTCGCGTAGATGGCCAGTGCCGCATAGCCCGCGCAGGCCAGCAATCCCAAGAGCGCCACATACAGCTTCACACCCGACCGCACAGGATGCCCCAGCGAAAACAACCCCGTCACCAGCGCGCCAGCAAGAAGGACCAGCCAGTAAATCGTCTCACGCGGCGCCAAAGTGATCCATGGCAGCGATGGAAAAGCCTGGTAGCCCAGCAATGCCTGCCTCCACTCCGGCGTTGGAAACCAAGTCTGGGGCAGCAGGCTCAAGCTCGATGCGCCAAGGATTCCGGCACAGAGAAGCCAATACCGCAGCGGCACAACCCGGTTCGGCGCAAAGACAATCATCGCCAATCCCGCACAAACGAAAAAAATACCAGTCGCCCCCTGCCTCGCACCCCCGGCCAAAAACACAGCCGCCATCGCGCCAAGCACAAGAATCACCTGCACCAACGCCGAGCGAAAGGGAGGATAAGAGGTGTTTTTTTGTCCGCTGGCCATGAATTGCGGTGAACCCGCCGAGTGCCCGCATACATCACACCCGCAGCGGCATTTGCTCAAGCGGGAAAAACTGTGAATAACTTGCGAAAAACTCACTCCCTCCCCATAGGGTTGTTCACATCCTCTTTGTGAATGAACGGGAAAAAGGTTATCAAGGTGCCATGACATTGAGCGACATCCAGCGATTGCTTGCGGAATTGGAAACCCACCCCACCCGCAGCCTTGGTCAGAACTTTCTCCACGACCAGAATCTGGCTCGCTCGACCGTTGCGCTCCTCGATATTCAGCCAGGCGATCACATCGTGGAAATCGGTCCCGGGCTTGGCGCGCTCACGGAGTTTCTCGTGACTCCCGAAACGCGCCTCACACTCATCGAAAAAGACAGCCGCCTCATCTCGCATCTCAAGGCGAAATTCGAGCATGGAACAAACCGCGTGTTCCACGCCGATGCTTTGGAATTCGACCTTCGCGAACTCTGGGGTCACGGCCCGGTGAAGATCATCGGCAACCTGCCCTACTACATTTCCACACCCCTCATTGCGAAATACGCATCCGCCCTCTCACCCGCATCAGCACTCGTTCTCACGCTCCAACTCGAGTTAGCACAACGACTCGGCGCCGCGCACGACACGAGTGATTACGGCGCCATGACACTCTGCACCGGTCGCCGCTGGGACATCCGACTCGAACGCAAACTCCCGGCCTCCGTTTTCTTTCCAAGACCCAAAGTGGACTCCGCCGTCATCACCCTCCGCCGCAAGCCGAGAGCGAGAGTCCGCGCTATCGATGATTCGATTTTTGAAACCCTCGTAAGACGCGGATTTTCGGAGCGCCGCAAGCAACTCCGCAACCTGCTTCCCGAGTTCAAAAACGACTGGGAAAAAATCACCACCGCCCTTGGCATGCCGCCTACTGTTCGCGCCGAGCAACTCAGCCCCGCCCAATGGGAGTCCCTCGCCTTCACCGCCGCACCCGCCACCGCCCAGCATGGTAACGAGTGGTTCGATGTCGTGGATGAGCAGGACCGCGTGCTGCGCTCCGAGTTCCGGGATGTCATTCATGTGAATAACTTGCTGCACCGCGCCGTCCACATGCTCCTTTTCAACGCCTCCGGAGAGCTTTACCTCCAGAAACGCTCGATCTGGAAAGACCGCAACCCCAGCCTATGGGACTCCTCCGCCGCTGGGCATGTCGATTCCGGCGAAGACTACATCACCGCCGCCCGCCGCGAACTCCAAGAAGAACTCGGCATCGAAGCCCCTGCCCTGACTCCCCTCACCCGCCTCACGCCGAATGAATCCAACGGCTGGGAATTCATCCAAGCCTACCAAGGCCGCCACGAAGGCCCATTTGAACCGGCTCCGATGGAAGTCGAAACCGGAGCCTTCTTCCCATTGGAAAAAATCCGCGCTTGGGCCACAAAATCCCCAACCGATTTCAGCCCTGTCTTCCTCGAAATCCTAAAAACCTTGCCCCCTCACTGAACCCAAACGACCAAAAATTTGGACGATCGTCCAAATTTTTGGTCGCTTTTTAGAACCAACACAGTTGCGTTTTTTTTCGTTTCAATAGGACTAGAAAGGCAGACCCAGCCTAATTTGCATGGTTTTCGGACACACAGCCCGAAACTTTCAGCTATGCCAGCTGATTTGATTTTTTCACATTGAGCCCAAAGCGGATGAACCAAAAATTTGGACGATCGTCCAAATTTTTGGTTCGCGAAATGCGGCGGCGGGGATGTGGGGTTTTAGGATCTGGAGGCGAAGCTGAGGGCGTTGCCGAGGCGGGCGCGCCAGGAGATGGGGGTGTGGCCGGCGCCGGGGATGCGTTGGATTTGGAATTCGCGACCTTCGACGAGGCCTTTGGAGCGGAGCTGGGAGGCGAGGAGGGTGTGGTAGCCTTCGTAGCATTCGTCGATCTCTTGGTCGCCGTAGTCGAAGTGCATGCGGAGGTTTTTGGGGAGAGTCGGAGTTTCTTCGAGCAGGCGCAGAGCGGCGCAGTTGGTCGGGAGGGATTGCGAGATGTCCTCGAAGGAGGTGGAGAGGCAGGCGAGGCCTCCGAAGATGCCCGGATGGCGCAGTGCCGTGTGGAAGGCATGGAGCGCGCCGAGTCCCACTCCGCCAAGGATGCGGGATGAGGGCGAGGCTATTGTGCGGTAGTGTTGATCCATGTGGGCGACCAGTTCTTGTGCGATGAATCCGGCATAGCCCTCGCCTCCGAACTCAGGGGAGAGTTCGTAGTCCCTGAGCGTGATGTCCTCGGGGGAAAAACCCTCTGGATGCCGCACGCCGACGACAATCGACTCCGGCATCATGCCCCGGCGCGAGAGCATGGAGACCCACTCGTCGGCCGCCAGATCAATGCCTGAGGGCTGGCTGAGGGCTGGATCGAAGATGGCGTCGCCGTCATGGAGAATGACAAGCGGGAAGCGGTGATCGGAATCGCGCGAGTAGGCGGGAGGGAGCCAGATGAGGAGTTCGCGGTCCTGAGCCAGAAGCCGCGAGCCCATGACCTCGCGCGTGAGCCTGCCGCTGAAGCGATCCTTCCAGTCGGCGACCGTGTGTTGAAGCGTGGCGTCGAGCCACACCTCGTGAGAAGAATTGCCGGGCACATTGCCGTGGGCATCCACCGCCTCGCGTTCCCAAGATCCGCGTGTGATTTTGTATTCGAAGTGCGAGCCTGTTGGCGCCTCGATTTCGCCTGTGTGGAAAGGTGGCTGCCAAGTCAGTCGCAGCGCATGGGCAGGATCCCAGCACCCCAGCGCCTCGCTGCTGCCGGAAATGAAAACGCCCTCGGAGGAACGGTCGACCGGGGGAACAATGCGAAAGCGAATCCTGCTCATGCAGGAAACAATAACCTGCTGTTTGCACATGGCAAAGGCGTGTTTGATGGTGATTGGAATTGATCAAAAAACGCATGGACGCGGGGCATTGATTTGACCGAGAGTGCAGGCATGTCGAGTTCAGCATCCATCGAAGCGGGTGATGTCGCCGAGGCGCCGGAGATGCCCATCGCCAAGGCGGGTGGCATGCGGAGCTACTACCGCGTGGCGGAGGACGCCGGCACTGTCGTGCGCTGCGAGCCGCAGGATGCGCAGATCATTGTCTTCAACAGCCCGACCATAGAGGACGAGGCCGATTTGCTGGAGTTCTACAACATCGATTACCACACGCTCCACTCCTCACTGGACCCTGATGAGCTGTCGCGTTTGGAATTTGAAACCGACCACGCGGCGATCATCTTCAAGCGCCCGAAGAGCTTCTCGGCCGACGACAATTTTTTGCTCAAGCTCACCTCGACTGGTGTGTTCGTTTACGAGGATCGCATCGTGGTGGTCATGCCCGACGATGCTCCGCTTTTCGAGGGTCGCGCACCGCTTCGGATTTTCTCCGTGCAGGATGTGATTCTCCGCCTGCTCTACCAAAGCATCAGCCATTTTGAAGGCCACCTGAAGGCCATCAACATGCTCTCCGACTCGCTCGAACGGCGGATCATCAGCTCGATGGAGACGCGATATCTCCTAAACATGTTCGCGCTGGAAAAAAGCCTCGTTTACATCCTGAACGCGATCCACTCAAACGCCGCGCTCTTCGACAAAATGAAAGCCTCCAGCCGCCTTGGTCTCGACCACGAGCAGACGCGCATTCTTGAGGACATCATCATCGAGAACCAGCAGTGTCTGCGCCGCTCGGAGATTTACTCGGAGGTTATCGCCGGTCTGATGGACGCCCGTGCCTCGATCGTAAGCCATAATCTTAACATTCTTATTAAACAATTCACCATATGGACTATAGCCATTATGCTTGCCAATTTGGTGATCGGCATTTTCTCGATGAATGTGAAGCTGCCCCTGCCGATGGACGAGGCCATGTGGCCATTTTTTGTCATCAATTTTCTGGCCGTGGCGTCGGGTGTTGCGATTTTTTGGATTTCAAAGATTCGAAAATGGTGATGTCAAAATCCCTGTGCGCCGCACTGACACTCCTTCTCTCCACGACCTCCCTTTTCGCAGCCCAGCAAAATTTGCGAGTCGGAATCGCTGGGCAAGCTCCGTTTATCAACACGGGAAGCATTCCAACTGGAGCAGCGGTGGATATCTGGGAAAAAATCGCGGCGGAGAACGGCTGGGCCTTCGACTACATTCGCTTTGACACTGTGGAAAAAGGCCTGAGCGCCGTCGCGGACGGATCGATCGATATTCTTGTCGGAAATGCTCCGATCAATAAGGACAACCTCGCCCGCGCGGAGTTTTCCCAGCCTTTCTTCCACTCGGGCCTTCAAATTCTCATCACGAACAACCAGAAAACAATTGAGTCCCGTCTGATCAGCGACATCAAAGACTTGGCGAAGTTGGAAATCTTCTGGATCATTTTGGGCGGCATACTCATGCTCACGACGGCAGTTTTTTTCTTTGAACGAAAACACAATCCTGATTTTCCCAAGGGGCACAAAGAAGGCGTTGCGGAGGCGTTTTACTATGTCATGACCTTGGCTTTGACGGGAAAATCGGTTTACAAGGGATTCCCGGGCGTTTTGGGAAGGATGGTGCTGTTGCTGTGGGTTTTACTGGGAATCATCTCCGTCGCCTATGTCACATCCAGCATCACCAGCGCCATGACGGTGGAGAAATTATCAAACACGATCGAGAACCCGCGCGACCTCCAGCGCAAGACTGTGGCTGTGATAGCCGATTCGCCCGGAGAAGTTTATATCAAAAGGACGGGCATCGACGAGATCCCGGCTAAAGATATCAATGAAGCCGTCAGAGAGTTGCTTGCGAAGCGGGCGGACGCGGTGGTGGCGGATGCCGCCGTCCTGCAAGCCTACGACTTCAATAACCCAAGACTCCCCTTGCGAGTTGTGGGGCGGATTTTTCAGGTCGAGAATTACGGCTTCGCTATGCCGATTGGCAGTCCGCTAAGAATGCCGCTGAATCGCCAACTTGCGAAGATGCAGGAATCCCAAGAAACCAACGCCATCCTCGCCGGATACTTCGGCGAGGCCAATGTGCAGTAACCCCAGCCCGCCAAAGAGGCCGGTTAAAGGATTCCGAGCTTCATTTTGCCCGCCTCACTGATCATGGACTGGTTCCATGCGGGATCCCAGACGAGCTCGACATCGGCCTCGTCGATTCCTTCAAGGGCGAGGATTTTGCTGCGGGCATCGGCAGCGATCGTCGGGCCCATGCCGCAACCTGGAGCAGTGAGGGTCATTTTCACAAGAACGGATGTCGTTCCATTTTCTTGAGTCCGGACATCGCAATCATAGATGAGGCCGAGGTCGACGACATTCACGGGAATCTCGGGATCGAAAACCAATTTGAGCTGGTTCCAGACCGCCTCTTGCTTGCTGCCTTCCACCTTCACCTTTTCGATACCCTTGGCAGGATCCAGCCCGAGCGCATCGGCATCCTTCAGATCAATACGGGCCAAGCCACCGGGTGTCGCCACAGTGAATGTGCCTCCAAGAGACTGTGTGATCACCACCTCCATGCCCGCTGGCAGAACGATGGGATGACCGCTTGGAATTTGCACCGCGTCGCAATCGCGGCTGAGTGTGATTTCGCCATGTGTGTCCATTGCCGATGACTCGTATTTGCCCGCGAAGCCCGTGTCGAGGGGATTTTCGGCTTGATCACGCGGCCCAGGGCGTCGATGCTTCGGTCTCTGCGCACCGCTCGGGTGGCGAAATTGGCAGACGCGCCAGACTTAGGATCTGGTTCCGCAAGGAATGTGGGTTCGAGTCCCACCCCGAGCACTCCCCTCCCCCTTCCGTTGGCGAGTCCGATCAATTCTGCGTCGGCGGGCGGGTCAAGATTTTCTTTGAAACAAATGAAACTTTTTTTCGTGCCCGGAAGGCGAATTTTTCTTGAGGGGGGTGGGGCGGATTTTTATTCTCGGCCTGTTGGCGGAAACAACAACTGCCAGCATGTGTATAACTTGTGAATAACTCAACTCTGTCTTTGGAAACCATTGGTGGCAGCCTAGCGTGCGCTGATTCAAGGTCATGGACGAGCATCACGGCCAACTTGGCAAGTTTTGTTTCAAGTTTTTTTTACTCAATACTTAAAGCGACCGAAAACCGGACCCCATTTCACTCCTGGAATAATGGGTCACTGCGATTGACCTGCTTTTTTGCAACCTTCAGACCTGATATTGCCAACTTTGCTCGTGGCGAATAAGACAACGATGATGACATTAGATTCCACCCTCTGGACACGAATTTCGAAACGCATCAGGGAGCGCGTGAGTGCGGATGGATTTGAGCGCTGGTTTTCCGGCATCCAGATCGCCTCGATGGCGGACAATGTCCTGACGCTTTCGGTTCCGAATCCGATCCACCAGTTTTTTATCGAGAGCAATTATCTCCCGATTGTGAAAGAGGCGGTGCTGGAGGAGGCACCTGGAATGACTTCGATTCAGCTCCAGAGCGCGGGCGAGCCTGAGATGCCTGCGCGTCCCGCGCCCGCCGCGGCGGCGAAGCCTGCCAAGGACAAGGCCGCTGGAGCCCAACTGCAGGGGCTGAATCCCCGCAACCGGTTCGATTCTTTTGTCGTCGGCACGAACAATGAATTTGCGCATTCGGCAGCGCTTGCCGTAGCGAATTCACCGGCCATCACCTACAATCCGCTCTTCGTTTACGGCGTGAGCGGACTCGGTAAAACCCACCTCCTGCACGCCATCGGCCATCATGTTTTGGCCAAGGGGAAAGCTTCGAAGATCGTTTACCTGTCGAGCGAGCAATTCACAAACGAGTTCATCGACGCGATTCAGCACGGGACGCTGGTGAAATTCCGCAAAAAATACCGTCAGGCGGATGTCCTATTGATCGACGACATTCAATTCTTCGCCGGCAAGGAGCGGAGTCAGGAGGAATTTTTCCACACTTTCAACGCGCTTCATGACGCCCACAAGCAGATCGTGCTTTCGAGCGACCGCCCGGCCAGCGAGATTGAAAAACTCGAGCAGCGTTTGGTCTCCCGCTTTGAGTGGGGCATGACGGCGGAAATCCAACCGCCCGACACCGAGACGAGAATTGCGATCCTTCGCAGCAAGGCTGAGAGCCTGAACCTCTCGCTCGAGCCGTGGATCATGGAATTTCTGGCCGACAAGATTCGCAACAATGTTCGCCGCCTCGAGGGCGCCCTCATGCGCGTAGCCTCCTACAAATCACTGAGCGATCGTGAAATAACGCGCGATGTGATCGAGAATCTTCTGCGGGATATTTTTCAGGAGCAGGCGAAAAAAGCGGTCACCATCGACCAGATTCAACGCTGCGTGGCCGAGCATTTCGATGTGCGCATTGCGGACATGAGCAGCAAACGCCGCCCGGCCAACATCGCATTGGCCCGACAATATGCCATGTATCTCAGCCGGCAGCACACCAGCATGCCGCTTACGGACATCGGCGATGCCTTCGGCGGTCGGGATCACGGCACCGTCATCCACGCCTGCAAACTGATCAAGCAACGGATGGTGGAGGACGAAAAGACCCGTCAAATCGTGAGCCTGCTCGACAGCAAGCTGCAGCGCTGATTTTCCATCAGCGGAACCCGATCCGACCAAGGCCCGCAGCATCCCATGGATATTGTTTATTTCGACCTTGAGACCCAGCGAACCGCGAACGATGTCGGGGGCTGGGATAAAAAGCATGAGATGGGGATGTCCCTCGGCGTGACATATAGTTCCCGGGACAACTGCTACGAGATTTTTGGCGAGGACCGCGCCGAGCAGCTCATCAAACGCCTGCAGCGAGCCGACCTCGTCGTGGGCTTCAACCATGTGCGTTTCGACTATGATGTGCTCATGGCCTACACGATCCTCGATCTGCGCGAGAACCTTGTTTCCTTCGACCTCCTGCAAGAAGTCGAGCGCATTGCCGGTCATCGGCTCAAACTCGAAGACATCGCCCAAGCCACGCTCGGCGTCGGGAAGACAGCGGACGGCCTCGACGCGATTCGCTGGTGGCGCGAAGGCAAGATCCTCGATATCGCAAAATACTGCTGCTTCGATGTGAAGGTGACACGCCTCGTCCATGAATACGGGGCCGCGAACAAGAAGATTTATTTCAACGACCGCTTCGGCCGCAAAAACACTCTGGATGTGGATTGGAGCCTATGATCCAGGCTCTCAAAACACCGCGCAACACCTGGCATCTGCACTGGCTGGACCTCGAGGAGGCCGTGCCCAGCGGAGCGGACTGGTTTTTACCGACGCTTGTCGTCATCTGCGACCGCACCGGAGCGCCGATTGCTCCACCGGAGCTGATGGAGGAACTCGATCAAGCGAAGATCGAGAATCTGCTCTACCGCATTCTGGATAAAACTCCCCCACCGGATCAGCTTCTTGTTCCGCAAAACGAGGATTGGGTGGAGGAGGACTGGCGTGCCTTTTCGGCCGAGTCGAAGATCAACATCCGCTTCACACCGTCGGCCAAGGCTGTTTCTGAGGAGCTTCAAGCCGTGACAAGCCTGCTCGTGCTTCGCAACGGCCGTCCCGAGCAGGCTACTCCCCCGCCGCGCGAAGTCGCTGCCGGCCTCGTGCGAACCGCTCTCCGCCTGCGTTCGCCTTCGAAAAAGCTCACCCATCTCAAACTTGCGCTGGAGAAGAACCCGGATTGCTCGGCGGCCCGAATCGAGTTGGCGGATATGGAATTCAGTGCGGGCAACTGGAAATCCTGCGGCGACGCCTACGATGAAATCATCCGCCGCGAAGCGGAACTCCGAAACCAACCCGACACAGTTTGGTGGAAGGACCACGCGACCCGTCCCTACCTGCGGGCGATCTATGGCCGCGCCATGACGAACTGGCATCTGGGGCGCTTCACCGAAGCCTGCGGCGATCTGGAGGATCTCCTCGCCTGCAATCCCATGGACAACCAAGGCGTCCGTTTTTTCATCCCCATGCTGCACCTTCTGGCGGAGGCTCCCGACAAGGCGGCGAAATTTTTTTCACGCTACGAGCAGGACTACCCCTCCGACTTCAAGGAACCGTCTTTCATTTTCGGCTGGGCGCTGAGTTGCTCGTTGGAGAGCCGTGAGATGGAGGCTCGCGAGAAATACATCGAAGCCATGCTGCGCAATATCTACATAGCTCCGATGCTGCTCGAAACGGCCGAGCCGCCAAAAAACCTGTGGTTCCCACACGACCGCGCCGAGCCCGCCTACGCCGCCGATTTCATTCAAAGCTACGCCGTCCTCTGGGACCGTGAACCGGGCGCACTTCGCCTGCTGCGCGAGGTGTGGCAGGAAATCCAGCCGCGCATCGAAAAAATCATCCGCCAACGGGAAGTCATGCTCGACCTGCAAGACCAGCGCTACGATCCGGATTTCAAAACGAAATGGCAGAACCTCTCCGGCGAGGAGGAGAAACTCACGACACCGTGAGCGCGGCGGGGGCCTTCCTGCGCGCGCTCCAGGATGAGCTTGGCGGCTCGATCCCCTTCCATCGCTTCATGCAGGAGGCTCTCTACAATCCCTCCTTCGGCTACTACTCCGCCCGCATCCAAGCTGTAGGTCGACGGGGGGACTTTTCCACAATGGCCACGCTCGACGGCTCGCTGGCGCAGGGAATCGCTTCGTGGATTGAAAAACACAGCGCCCGCGATGTCATTGAAATCGGTGCCGGCAGTGGGCAACTCGCCCGCGACATCCTAACCTCCCTCGGGTGGTGGAAACGCCTCCGCCTTCGCTACCACATTGTCGAAGTTTCCACCCCGCTCCGCGAGGCACAGAAAAAACTCCTGCGAGGTCGGCGCGTCACATGGCACGAGACTCTTCCTGCCGCGCTGGAGGCCACGAGCGGGCGGGCCCATATTTTTTCCAACGAGCTTGTGGATGCCTTTCCGTGCCGGGTTTTCGAGCTGACGCCGACGGGCTGGCTGGAGCTTCACCTCAAACTGGAAGGCGGGCGCTTGCGGGAAATTCTCATGCCGTGCGAACTCCCGGAGTCCACTATTTTTCAACATCCGGCCAGCATCGGCCAGCGCGTGGAGGTGCATGAATCCTACCGCGACTGGCTTCAGGCCTGGATCCCGGGCTGGAAATCCGGCTCCATGCTTACGATCGACTACGGCGACACCATGCCGATGCTTTATCATCGGCGGCCGGCGGGAAGCCTTCGCGGCTACGCGGCGCATCAAGTCCTCAGCGGTGCCGACATTTATCAAGCGCCGGGTCGCTGCGACATCACAGCGGATGTGAATTTTTCCGACCTCGAAGCCTGGGGAGAAAAAACGGGCCTGCGCAAAATCTCCCACTCCAACCTTGCCGATTTTCTCTCACCGCCACTCCCTGCCCGCTTCCAATCGGCAGCAGAGGCTTTTCGTGTCCTCGAGCAAACGCGTGACGGGAAAATTGCGCGATCGAAAAAAACCACCCGCGAACACCTCTTTTGGGTTGCCTCGTAGGGAGCGTCTGGTAGAAATCCCGTTCTCTGAATTCGGGACGCAGTCTGCCGAGAGATCGGCATCCACCGCAACAGTCCGGAATTCGAAATCCGACTCGTTCGAAGAACCATGCCGTTTTCCACTACTATAGCAGCCGCACTCACACTCGACGCACCGACGATTTTTCCGTCAACGCAGGGAGAGCCCTTTATTGAGTGGCTGTCCAACTCGATATTCGTCAGCGCCGTCGTTGCAGCCTTCATCATTTGGTTCGCGCGCCAGGCCACCAAAAACATGACGGTCGTCCCGGGACCGACTCAGAATTTTTTCGAAGCCGTCGTTCAAGGTCTCTACGACCTCATCGAGAGCATTGTGGGCGGACACATGGTGGCACGCGTTTTTTCGCTACTGGCGACATTATTCATCTTCATCATTGTCTCAAACTGGTTCGCGCTCATGCCGGGAGTGGGCTCCATTGGCTGGGGTCAATCGAGCAACTACGGCTTCGAAGTCACCGCACCTCTTCTGCGTCCGACCACTGCAGATATGAACATGACACTGGCAATGGCCGTGGTCTTCATGTTTTTCTGGCTCTACTGGTCGATTGCTGAAGTGGGTGTGAAAGGTTTCTTGAGCCACATCTTCGGCGTCAAAGGCGGACTCACTGGGTTCATGGCCATCGCGTTGATCCCAATCTTCCTCTTTGTGGGGCTGATTGAAGTTGTCTCCATGGCCTTCCGCCCCGTGTCGCTCTCTTTGCGACTTTTCGGCAATGTCTTCGCAGGTGAAACCCTCCTGACGACCATGATCACCCTCGGCAAGAGTCTTGGCTTGCCCGAATGGATGGCCTACATCACTTCAATTACTATCCCAATTCCGTTCTATTTCTTGGAAATTCTGGTCGGTCTCCTGCAAGCCACCGTGTTCATGCTCCTTTGCTCTGTTTACATCCAACTCTCGACTTCGCATGACGAGGAGGAGGGACACTAATTTTTAAACACTTTTTCCATCGGGACCGTGGCAAAGACTGCGGGCGATGGAGAAAAAACCAACAGGAAAACATAAAATGATACCACAACTCATCGCAGAAGCGGCTGCTACAGCCGGAGGAATCACAGGCAGCTTCACCCTCGCCATCGCTGGCGCGGCAGCAGCCATCGGCATCGGAATGATCGGCGGAAAAGCCGTCGAAGCCGTCGGACGCAACCCAAATGCTTCCGGAAAAGTCCTGACTCTGAGCATCATCGGCATGGCTCTCGCAGAGGCCATCGCGATTTACGCTCTCATCCTCGCCTTCCAAGGCCGCTAATGTTTCACCCGGAACCGCCCGCCAACCGGGCGGTTCCGGAAAACCATTTTTAAAACCACAAACCAGACCTTTTTTTAATGGATCAGCTCCTCACTCAGTTCGGTATCGCTTGGCCTAAATTTCTCGCGCAAGTCATTTTGTTTTTGATTGTTTACGCGATCCTCAAGAAATTCGCCTTCGGACCTATCATTGCCATTTTCGAGCAACGCCGCCGCACCATTGAAGAGGGACAGGCCAACGCAGAGAAAATCAAGAAGCAACTCGCCGAGTCTGAAATCCGCTGCCAAGAAATTCTTCGCAAAGCAAACTCGGATGCCCAGCGCATCATTGAAGAAGCACGCGCCTCGAGCGACGCCGCCGCTCAAAAACACACCCAGCAAGCCGTTAAAGAAGCTGAGAACATCATCCTCAAGGCTAACGAGAGCGTTGCCCTCGAGCGCGCCCGCATGGTCGCTGACGTGAAAAAAGAAATGGTTCACCTCGTTGTGGATACGACAGCCAAGGTCGCCGGCAAGGTTCTCACCGAAGCCGACCAGGAGCGCCTCGCCAGCGAGACCTCCAAACAACTCGCAGCCTGATACGCTACCAATGAAACTCAGCCGAGAAGCCCGTCGCCAATCCAAGGAACTTTTCGACATGTCGATCGTGGATGGCCGACTTGACGAAAACCGACTCCGCACAATCACTACGGAAATCGTTGATAGAAAGCCGCGCAATTTTGTGCAGATGCTGAAATTCATCACACGACTCACCCGCATGGAAGTAGCCCGCCACCATGCCATTGTCGAGAGCGCCACGGAACTCACGACTGAAAAGCGCAGCGAAATTTCATCCAACCTCTCCAGTAAATTCGGCAAAATCACCACCGAGTTCCGCCACACCCCGTCTCTCATCGGAGGCCTTCGCGTGAAACTCGGCAGCAATGTCTGGGATGGCAGCATCCAATCCCGTCTCGAAACACTTAAACAATCCTGATCCAATAGTCACATGAGCAACATCGTCCTCGAACTCGAAGAAAAAATCAGCGCCGTCAAAAGCAACGCCGCCCGCCAAACGAATGTCGGAACCGTCCGTGAAATCGGCGACGGTATCGCCCGCGTCGAAGGTCTCAGCGCCGTCAAACTCAATGAAATGGTCGAATTCCCCGGCGGAATCGCAGGTATCGCTCTGAACCTCGAGGAAACCGAAGTCGGCGTCATCGTTCTTGGCGATTACACACAGATCAGCGAAGGCGCGGAAGTCAAAACCACTGGCAAACTTCTCTCCGTTCCAGTTGGCAAGGGGCTCCTCGGCCGCGTCGTCGACGCCCTCGGCCGCCCGATTGACGGCAAGGGACCGATCCCGCACGACTCCACCTACCCTGTTGAAAAGATCGCTCCCGGCATTATCAAGCGCCGATCTGTCAGCCAACCCGTGCAGACCGGCATTATGAGTGTGGATGCCATGATTCCCGTAGGCCGCGGCCAGCGCGAACTCATCATCGGCGACCGTGCCACCGGCAAAACGACCATCGCCATCGACACGATCATCAATCAGGCAAAAATCAACCGCGCAGCGGAAGAAAGCGGAGATCCAAATTTCCGCCCCCTCTACTCGATCTATGTCGCGATTGGTCAAAAAAATGCCAATATCGCCCGCGTGGTGAGCACTTTGGAGGCAAACGACGCCCTCAAATACACAATCATCATTGCCGCCACAGCCTCCGACACCGCCGCCGACCTCTACATCGCCCCGTTCTCCGGTGCCGCTATGGGTGAATGGTTCATGGACAATGGCATGGATGCTCTGATCGTGTTCGACGATCTTACGAAGCACGCGAACGCCTACCGTCAGATTTCCCTTCTGCTCAAGCGCCCATCCGGCCGCGAAGCTTATCCGGGCGATGTCTTCTACCTACACAGCCGCCTCCTCGAGCGCTCGGCCCGTCTCTCGGAAGAAGCTGGTAATGGCTCTCTTACCGCCCTTCCCATCATCGAAACACAAGCGGGCGATGTCTCGGCATACATCCCGACGAATGTTATTTCGATCACGGACGGTCAGATTTACCTCGAAACCGACCTTTTCTACCAAGGCATCCGCCCGGCCATTTCGGTCGGTCTCTCGGTGTCCCGCGTGGGTTCCGCCGCTCAAATCAAGGCGATGAAACAAGTTGCTGGAAAAATCAAAGGAGACCTCGCTCAATACCGTGAACTCGCCGCCTTTGCGCAGTTCGGCTCGGACTTGGATGCCAAAACCAAGGCAACCCTCGATCGTGGCGCTCGCATTGTGGAACTTTTCAAACAGTCCCAATACAATCCGATCGCCGTCGAAATGCAGGCTATCATCCTGTGGGCCATGCAAAAAGGACTCTTCGACCCCATTGCGGTGGATAAAGTCAAGGCCGCTCAAAGCAAATTTGTGGAATTCATCGAAACGCGCAAAGCCTCTATCCTTGAAAAGGTTGGAAAGAAACGCATGTTCGATGAAGAGGTCGAGAAGGAACTCAAGACAGCCCTTGAGGAATTCAAGTCCTTCAACACTCTGTAAAAAACCATGGCCAACCTTCGCGACATCCGCCGGCGCATCAAGTCGGTAAAAAACACCGCGCAGATCACCAAGGCCATGCAAATGGTCGCGGCTTCCAAGATGCGCAAGGCCCAGCAGGCCGCACTGAACGGCCGGGACTACGCCCACCTCCTCAACAGGGTTATTGTCTCCCTGAAAGAGACTTTGGAGAACTCCGCGCATCCCCTCCTACAGGAACGGGAAGTGAAAAACCACCTCGTCATCCTCATGTCCACGGACAAGGGACTCTGCGGAGCTCTGAACACAAACATTTTGCGCGAAGCCCTGAACTTTGATCCCGCTACAACCCAGTTTGTGAGCATAGGTCGAAAAGGCACGCAATTTCTGGCTCGCACCAAGCGCAAAATGCTTGCAGATTTCCCGCTTCACGAGACCCCGAACTTCGCTCAGTGCAAACAGATTTCGAAGTTTTGCATCGAGAAGTTCCTCGACGGCACGGTGGATAAAGTTTCGATCCTCTACCCCCGTTTTGCGAATACGCTGTCGCAAATTCCAACGAATTTGCCCATCATACCAATCACCAGCTTGGAAGAGGCCGGTATTCAATCTCACTATGAGGCATCGCCCGCGCCAGAGGCGGGATTCACCTTCGAGCCGGATGCCAACTCCGTTCTCAACGCAATCCTCCCGGCCTACCTGCATCACATCGTTTTCCAGACCCAGCTCAGCACGCGCGCCTCGGAGCAAAGCGCCCGCATGGTGGCCATGAAGAGCGCCACTGACAACGCCAAGGGCCTCGTCAAGGACCTCACCCTCGAATACAACAAGGCCCGTCAGGCCAGTATCACGAACGAGATCCTCGAAATCGCAACGGCCCAGTTGGCACTCGGGTAAATTTTCCCCACCAAAAGGCTGCCCGTCCAACTTGGACCGGGCAGCTTTTTTGTTTCTGCGTGGAATGCCGAACCACGCGTCAGCCGCCGTTACTTTAACGCCTCGGGAAGCCGAGGCTGTAGGGCTTTGACATCCTGCACGGATTCTTTGTCGCAAACCAGAATGGCGTCGGGAGTTTCCACGACCACGAGATTGTCAACCCCGCAAAGGGCGATGAGGCGGCCATTGGATACGGCGATATTGTTGTGGGCGGCGTAATGAATGACCTGCCCGCGTTTGCAGTTGCCGTCCGGGTCTGGCGGAATATGCGCGGGCAATGCGGTCCAGGCTCCCACATCATCCCAATCAAAACCGGCCAGCACGGTGGCGATGGATTTGGCATTTTCCATGATGGCATAATCGACGGAAATTTTCGGCAGGGAGGCAAAGCGGTTTGCGAGATGCGAAGGAAGATCGTCGATGCCAGCGAGTGACTCGATGAATTCGGCAAGCGGAGGCAATTGGCGTCTTGCCTCCTCGAGAAACGCCGATGCCCGCCAGACGAAAATACCCGCATTCCAGAGAAAATTTCCCGCAGCGGTGTATTCCCTCGCCTTGTCCAGATCCGGCTTCTCCACGAAGCGCCGCAGCGTGTGGATAGCACTGCCTTGAGGGCCGTCGGGAAGCGAGCCGGCGGTTTCCAGATAGCCATAACCTGTCGCTGGAAATGCAGGGGGAATGCCGAGCGTGGCAATCGTGCCGGTGCGCGCGGCCAAATCCGCCGCATCACTCAAGCAAGAACGGAATCGATCCGTGTCATGAATCATGGCATCCGCCGGAAGGACGATGCAAACAGCCTCGGGATCGAGCGCCCGCGCGATAGCGGTGGCCAGCGCGCAAGCCGGTGCGGTGTCGCGCTTGGCCGGTTCGGCGATGATGTTTTTCTCCGGCAAAAAAGGCACTGCGGCCTTGGTGGATTCGAGTTGCGCGGCGTTTGTCAGAATGAAGGTGTTCTCCAGCGGAACAAGCCCCTCAAGCCGCCTCACAGTGGTTTCCAAAAGCGTGCGGTCATCGAGCAACCGGAGCAGATGCTTGGGCGTGCTCTGCCGACTCATCGGCCAGAACCGCTCCCCACTTCCACCCGCCATGACAAAGGCAAAAACTTGACCAGATTTCATCGCTGAAATCATGTCCACGGCGCGGGTAGGCGTCAATTGCCCATCTTGGCACCCGAAAGAATCGCCTGCAGCGCCTCCTCCTGCCGCGTGAGGCTGCCGGGAGGGATTGTTTTTATTACATCCTGAGCTTCTTCATGGAGTCCATTGGCTGCAAGAATTGCGGCGTAGACGGCTCTCTGATGGGGCAAAAGCCCGCCCGGCTGGATTGCGGGTTCGATATCTTGGACAACAAAAAGGGATTTCACCTTCGATCCCGATTTTAAGAGCCCCAAGGCATAGGTAATCCGGAAGGAGGCATTCTCGGGATACTTTTTGGCACGCATTTCCAATTCTTCCATCGGAACGGTCTCGCCGAGAATGAGACGCGTGTAGGCAGCTCGATCTTTAGGCAAAGGTTCCTTGATCAGAAAACGGCTTTTCATGGTTTGCTGATAGAAATCAAGCATGAGAGAGGAGTCTTGATACTTTCGAACCACAGGAATCAAAGTTTCCACCGTCTTGAGAGCCCAGGCGGGGTCGTTCAACAGGACGGGCAGCTCAAGGTAAAAAGTATTCCACTCCCCGGCGCGGACAAGTTGTATGAGAAGTTCGAGAAAAATTTCGGGCCGGACCCGATTGTTCTGCATGACTTCGCGCCAAAGCTTCTCAGACACGGCAGAGTCTCCTTTTATGCCTGCCATCGTCGCATAGAGGGCCTGTGTTTGATAAGACGGCAGAGGGTTGACAGGGTCTTTGAGAGCGTCATTGATTTGATCCCATTTTTTCAGGCCAATCGTGGCATCAATCCAGCATTGGAAGGTTTGGGAATTCTTTATGGCCTCATTTAATGGCAGCAGATACCCAACTGCGGAATTTTGCTGATTTTGAAGAAGCCAACGGGCCAGCGAAACCCTTTCCAGTGGCTGGAGGGCGAGGCCCCGCGAAACAACGCCTTCGAAAACACTCGCTCGTGATTCCGGAAAAAGACCAAGCTGTATTTCATCAACAAACAAGGATGCAGCAGGATCGGATGAGGGATGCACTCGATATGCATCCAGCCACTCGGTGAGATTTTCTTGATCCAAAATACCCGACGAGAGCGCCAATCTCAAGGCATCAAGGCCCGCCGGACCAGGATCGATCTGGCCAATTCTCCAAAGAAAGGACGCCGCCTCGGCCGCATGCAAAGAAATGTCTTCATTTCGGTTTAGAAGAAAAAAGGCAAGGGCGTTGAGAGTTTCGGTGGATTCCCGCTGGGAGAGAGCCAGACGCAATTCGCGTTCCTGCTCAAAAGTTTCCCCACGGGAGGCGTGCACTTCCGCGCGGACGATATGGGGAAAGGCGGGGTCATCGTTGAGTTTTGAAGCCTTAGCAGCCCATTTCAGGGCTAGGTCGGATTCCTTAAATCGCGCGGCCGACAAAGCGCCCCGAGTCCAATCCGATGGTGTCGCGCTCCAACTACCCAGGACTGTTTCATGGTAGCCAAGAGCCCTCGAATCACCCTCCAGGTCGGCGAGTCGCGCTGCCAAGCGCGATGCCTCGACATGGTCAGGGCTCATGCTCAGGGCCAGGCTGAGATTGCCACGCACCAACTCGCGCTGGTTGTTTGCCAAATCCGCTGCAGCCAGCACAGCAAGTCTTGAGGCTTCACGCCAAGCAAGCCCCTGCTGAAAAAACTCAACTAATTTAAATCCAATGAACAACGCTGTCCCAGCAAGCAGAAAGCGGCGAAATATCTTCCAACTTATGCCAAAATTAGGCGTCAAGCGCCTCCGGTAGAAATTGGGTCTCAATCGAATTTAGGCCCTCACTCTCACAGCGCGGGTCTTGTCGAGTTTAAGAACCCCCTCGGCGTCTGCGGGCAGTTGGGCTTTGGGGTCAGTAATTTTTTCGCCTTTCCACTGGACGCTGCCACCTTCGATGAGACGGCGGGCATCCGAGCGGGAGCGGGTTGTTTGAAAGCAGGTGGAAAACGCCTCTACGACGATGCTGAGAAAATCCCGTGCCCCCGAAGGAGTGAAGACGGGCAAGTCGGCGGATTCCAGATTGCGGGAACTGAAGCGCGTATTGAAGTCCTCGAGGGCCTTGCTGCCGACTTCCTCGCTGTGGTAACGGGAGGTGATACGGCGCGCGAGGGCTTTTTTGGCGTCCATGGGATGCATGTCCGCAGGGACTTTCTCGTGGAGCAGAACCTCGTAGTAGCGGACCATCAACTCGTCGCTGATGCTCATGATTTTTCCAAACATGTCCGCCGGGGCATCCGTAAGAGCGATGTAGTTCCCGAGGCTCTTACTCATCTTCTGGTGGCCGTCCAAGCCCTCGAGAATTGGCATGACCATGGCCACTTGCTGCGGCAAGCCCTCCTCGCGCTGGAGGTCGCGGCCGACCATGATATTGAAAAGCTGGTCGGTGCCGCCGAGTTCAACATCGGCCTTGATCATGACGGAGTCCCAGCCCTGCATGATGGGATACTGGATTTCATGGGCACGGATCGGGATTCCCTTGTCCAGGCGGTCGCGGAAATCCTCACGCACGAGCATTTGTTGCAAGGTAACCCGGCTGTTCAGCTTGATGACCTCCTCGAAGCTCATGCCTTCGAACCACTCGCCGTTGAAAACAATCTTCGCGCGCTCGCGGTCGAGGATTTTGAAGGCCTGTTCCTGAAAACTCTTCGCATTCGACATGACCTGGTCATGGGTCAATTGCGGACGCGTCACCGAGCGCCCACTGGGATCACCGATCATTGCGGTGAAGTCGCCAATGATGAGGATGGCATCGTGACCGGCGTCTTGGAAATCCCTCAGCTTCGAAAGCGCAATGCTGTGGCCGAGGTGGATATCCGGCGCAGTGGGATCGACGCCCAGTTTGACGCGGAGCGGGCGGCCGAGTTTCAGTTTTGCCTCGAGTTCTTCAAGGCTGAGGACTTTGGCGGCACCGCGAGTAAGAAAATCGATATCGGACATGAAAGTTAAAAATCAACGGGGTTTGTTCAACAACTCACGCACATCGTCAATGGTCATTTCTTTTTTCACCTTGTCGGAGATTTGCTGCATGGCCCCCTGGGCCTCGCCTTGGACGAGGAAAGGCTTCAAGGGAACCTCCGGCTTTGACGGGTTGGCACTGCGGGTTGAGGCGGAATATGGCGACGCGGCGGCTTGTTTGACGCGATAGGATTTGGTGAGGTCGCCCCCACCCCGAGTAGTCAAGGAGGCTGTCTTGGCGTCATAGGTGCGCTCGCCGAACCAGGGATTTTTTATGCCGAGAAAAGAGCGCGAACCCTGGAATTCCTTGAGATTCGCGGACCCGGCAACCCCGTAGGTTTTAGAGGAAGCGGCGGCACTTTTGATTTTGAGATCCGAGGTGCCTTCGTAGGACTTGGATTGAAGCGGGCTTCCCAGCTGCATGTCGGGTCGCTGAATACGATCCATGAGCGTTTTTTCCTGCTGCTGGGCCGACGCGCAGAGCGGGGCGATCAGCGAAAAAGCCAGAACCATGGGGAGGGTGCGTTTCAATGCGAGGAGGAACTAACGGGGATTCACAGGCTGGCTGATGGCTTGGTCGGGCTGGGTTTTCAAAGACGCCTCGACTGTGTAGGCCTGCCCGGCCCGCAGTTCGCGTGTGGAAATTTTTTCCTGATACTCGATGCGCTCGCGGGGATTGATGACGACGATCCCCTCCTCTTTTTGGAAGCCCCGGTCATCCGACCAGCGCTCAACCACGCCGCCAGAGGCGTTCCTTGCCACGATATCGATGTGCTGCGTGGTGGGGAATTCCAGCCGCGTCATCTCGCTCGAGTTGTTGCGAACCGAGTAGGTGACATCCAATTCCCTCTGATCCTTCAGAACCGGATCTTGTGGAGTGACGACGAGAGATGCCGTCTCGGAGGGTGCTTGGGGACCACCGAGGCGAATTGCAGGGATTAAGCCGGTGAAAAAACCGCCTATTTGTGCAAAAGTCGAATCAGGCCCCTTTTTGACCCGGGGATAACCGGTCGAGGGCGAGTTCCGCACTTCCGTTGCCAGAACCTCCTCCGCCTTCAATCCACCCGAAACAAAAAAAGGCGTCGACTCGTCAGGCGGTGTCTCGGCGAAGGGAGATGATCCATCCTGGGCGTTGGCAAAGACCACGGAGGCAAAGAGCAGAAGAGCAGCGAAGCGCGTCATGGGTTCATCCATAAACAAGCAAGCTCGCAGTTGCAAATCCTATCAATCCGCATAGGCTCACGCCGCCCGTGGCGGGATGCCATGCCTCTATGAAAATACTCGGCCTTTTATTGATTCTTCTGGCGACTTTGATTCCAAGCACACTCTTGGCGGGTGGCAAAAAATCCCCTCCCCTCACGATTCGCCTGCATGGCGAAGGCAGCGCGAGCGATGGACCCTCCTTTTCCAGCGAGATTCAACTCAACAACCCGCCGGTGAAAATTTTCATGCGCAATGTGCCGGTCACGAGCGAGCGCGACATCAAAGCCTTCTTCCCCTTTCCGGGAAATGATGGCCAGGCCGGCGCCTATTTCCGCCTCGATGCCCATGGGGCCAACAAGCTTCAGCAATTCACTGTCGAGGAAAAAGGCCGCACAGCCATTGTCATGATCAACGGCCGCATCGTGGCGAATATGAAAATCAACGCCGGTGTGAATGATGGCATTCTCTATGTCCCCGGAGGCATTCTGCCGGAGGAAATCCTCCTGCTGGAAAAACAATTCCCGGTTATCGGCAGGGAGTCGGAATTCGGGAAAAAACCACACCGTCCGGCAAAAGAGCAAAACCAGTCATGATCCCGCGTCTTTTCCTCTTCCTCCTCGCTGCCACGCCTTCGCTTGGTGCAGCGATCTTCGATTGGCCCACAGAAAACAAGGCTCTTCTCGAAGGCCGACCGGAGGACTTCTACATGTATGTCGACCGGAATTTCGAAGGCGTCGCGACGAAGCCCTGGGAGGGCGGATCCTACGGCTATGTGCGCGGTCCCCAGCGGGTGGGCGCGGATGTTGTTTACAACACACTCCACGAGGGCATCGACATAGCCCCCGTGCGCCGCGATGCCTCGGGCAACCCGCTCGATGAGGTGAAGTCATGCGCGGCTGGAACTGTCGTCCATGTGAGCCATGAAGCTGGCGCCTCGAACTACGGTCGCTATGTCGTCATTCGTCACAATATCGACGGCAGCCCGATTTACACGCTCTACGCGCACCTCGGCACCATATCGGCACAAACAGGACAGCAGGTCGCACAAGGTGAGGTCATCGGCCAGATGGGCTTCACCGGGGCGGGCATCAACCGCGAAAGGGCCCACCTCCATCTCGAAATCGCCGTCCTTCTAAATGAGGACTTCGAAGACTGGTATCACCGCTATTTTTCAGGATCGCCCAACAAGCACGGCATCTACCACGGATACAATCTCGTCGGCATGGAACCAGCGGCCATTCTTTTGGAATCCGCTAAAAATCCCGCATTCAGCCTGAAAGACCACATCCGCAATCAAGAGGCGGCCTACCAGATCACCATCCCGAACTCCCCCAACCTCTCGATCATCCGCAACTATCCCTGGATCGTTCCCGACGGGGAACCAGCCTCGCCGAGAGGATGGACAGTTTCCTTCACGCAATATGGCGTCCCGGTGAAAGCCGTTGCGGCAAACCAGCCCCCCATGGAACCGCGTCTGGAATGGGTGAAAGAGACTCCCTACGCCTACCATGCCGCGACGCGAGGCATCATCGCCGGTTCCAAAGGCTCACCCCGCCTGACCGACTCGGGGCACCGCTTTCTGGAACTGATCTCCGGCACGCATTGAGCGTCGCTCAAAAAACCGGCGCCAGACGCCACTCGAAACCCGAGCGGAACGAATCGATCGGAAAAATTCCCGCCCCCGGAGCGAGATCCAGACTTTCGCTGAACTTCATGCCGTTCCTCCACACGGAATCCTCTTCGATTCGCGTGCTCACGACCTGCAGCGACGAGTCGCGGGGATTTGCATGGACCCGCACATCAACTGGCCCCACGCCATCGAATACAAGCGGTGCCGAGCCTTTTTCAACCGCCAGAAAAAGATCCTGCGGCGATTGCCCGGGGTCGCTGTCGGAAGACAATATCCACTTGCACTCGCTCAATGGGCCGAAAGCAAACGCATGGATCAACCGATCCGCAAACCAACCCTCACCCTCGACGAGCAGAAAAGGATTCCAAGGCTGATCGGGCAGAAAAAACAGCTCGCCGGACTCGATAAAAAACCCGCCCGCATCGACGCCATTCAACGCGACACGACCCACAGGCAAAGGCTGGCCTGCGGTTCCAATCAAACGCAAATCCGGCGTGAGGAAGGCGCTGAATTTTCCGCCACGCACTTCCACACCCTCGCCACCATCGATCTTCACATCCAGAAGCCAATCGGCGGACGGAGCCAGCTTGGAGAGGATGCGCGCCGCACCCGGAAAGTCTGGAACGGATGCCGTTTTCTGCGAGAGAAGCGGGCGAAGCGAGAGAGCGCCGTGGATCAGCGAACCCTGAAAGCCGATATCCCCCGTGAGCGCACCGCCCTGTTCATCACCCACCGCAGCAAGTTCACCGGTGGCCAGCAAGGAAAGCGCGGGATGACTGGCCAGTGGAACGCGGTCCGCGCGCCAGCGCAGGCTCCACTTCGGTTTCCATGACTGCGGGAACTCGCAACGCCCGTCCATCGCAAAGCGACCCTGCCCGACCTCCCCTTCGATGTTTTCAAAAAGAAGGGCTCCATCGACCACTGCCACTTTTCCATGCAGACCCTCAACCCCTGCCGCAAGCCCATCAAAACCGAAACTGGTGGAGCGCACCTCGGCCTCGCCGGAGATTTTAAGCGAGTCGGCCGAGTTGCTGATCTTGGCGAACCCCGAAATTTCACCGGAAAGATTGTGCAGAAAAGGAAGAATCGGGCGCGCCAAAGCCAGATCAAGCCGAGGCATTTCGATATCGGCTTGGAAGGGAGCGTCCGCGTTGAACCACCGCAAAGCACCGTCCTCGGCCTGCGAAAGCCCCAGAGGAAAGGAAGCCTTCAGGATCAAAGGCGCCATGCCGGCGGACTCCACTTTTCCAGAGAGGCTTGCGGCGCCGCCGCTGGTTTTGAGATCCACCTCGACAGCGGAAGCCGGAACATTTCCTCCGCCGAAAACCACATCGCGGCCCTTGATGAGCGCATTGAAATCCGGCTTCGACGGCGGCCCGGAGGCCTCCAACTGCATTTTCACGAAACCGCTCAAAGGCCAGTCCTGCCCTGCCAAGCGCAGGAGATCCCGCAGGTCGATTTCACGCGGAGTATTGGCCCGGAGATACATGTCCCCGCTCTGCACCACCGCAGTCTTCCAGTCCGAACCGCGCAAAATGGATAGGGCATTTACAGGCAAAAAAACTGAGCCCGACAGCAATGGCTTCCCTGCGCCCGTCAATTCCAGTCCCTCGAGGGTCAATCCGGTGGATGTAAGAGTCGCCCTCGTTTGCAGGTGCGAATTCCCGTTTTCCAGATCGAGTTCGGAAAAATACAAACTCTCCGGCGAGTAGAACCCGACGAAGTGACCGGTCAATCCAGCCGGCGTGTAGGAAGAGACAAACTTGGAGAGATCGACATCGAATTCACCGGAGTGGGCAGCCGCCGAGCCATTCCCTTTCCAACGAATTCCCATCGCGCCCCCCGACACCGCTCCGTCGCCCTTGGCATAAAACGGCCGAAGATAAGTAGCGACCTCCGCGAGGCTCGCATTCAATTCGGCAGAGTAGGCATGCGGCGCGGCGAGTTCCACCGTGCCTTTGGCATTCAAGGCATCCTTGCCCGAGAGCATTTCGCAACGCACGAGATCGACCTGTTTTTTCCGGAAAAGGATCTCCAGGTTCATCCGCTCGACCGGCACCGATTGCACGACAATGCCATTTGCGCGAATCCCCAAAAATCCATCCAACGAACCCGGCCGCCCGCTCACAGAGCCTTCCGCAGTGAGTTGACCGGATGTCTTTCCGAGCGAACCGCCGAGAAGCCCGGCCAAGGAATCAAATTCCTGGATGTTCGCCCTCACATTCGCCAAAAAGGGAGACTCCGAAATCTTGGACCATCCCTCGGCGAGCGAAATCTCGCCGTTCATGGTGACCTTGTTCTCTTTTTGCCGAAGATCGAAATTTGAAATCAAAAGACGCCGATGAATCAAGCTGGCTCCTATTTCGAGTGACTCCCAGCCCCGGTCATTCCAGCGAAAATCCTTGGCCAGCACGCGCAGCGAAGCCTCTGCATCCACCGGACGCGCCGAATCGCCACGGAAGGTGAAGCGCCCCTCCGCGAGCGTTCCCTTCGCCTTGCCGCTCAGATCCATCAAGGCAGGGATGTCATCCACCGCAATATTGGATCCAAAAGCCGCAACATCCCACACCTGGCCTCGGGGGCCGTTGCTCAGGTTCACATCCCCCCTTAGAGCGCCTCCAAAGACACGAGCGCTGAATGACAACGAGGGACCCGACACCGCACCCAACCGCAGCGCCAGATCGCTAATGGTGACTCCGGGCAGCAAATCCAAGCCAGCGAGACCTGCATTTCCCTGCTCCCAGGTTGTCGGAGCCGTGAAGGGGCCGAACACCTTGTTGAACTTCCCCGCCTGCACCGTGAGCGACTCGAGGCGAAGCCGCCCATGCGCCCCGGCATTCAGTGAAAGGTCCAAACCATCGAAGACATGTCGAAAATTCTCCCCCAGAACTTCCGCCGATCCATTTCGAATCTGGATCAAAGAGGGCCAAACCCCGCCGGGAGCAATCAACCCCATCACGCCTAGAGCATCCTCCAGACCGGGCTCCGTCCGCGAAACCGGCGACTCCAATTGCCGCATATCCAGCACCACATTCATTCCATCGAGCGACACCGAGTGAATCCAGCTCCTCCACCCCGAAAAAATCCGCCCCGGCCCGCTCCAAACAAACTCCATCTGCTCGACATGCACCAGCAGACCTCCGCGCTGTTTCTGGGATTCCCGTATCGAAACACCCTCGATCAACACCGGTGCAAACAACCCCGCCCGCACCGAATCCGCGCGAAAAACCAACCCCTGCTGCGCCATCCCCCGCTCCAAAAACTGCCGCGCAACAAACGAACAAAAAGGCCCCTGCCCCATTCCAACCACCAAAACAACAACCACCGCAACAAACCAAAATTTCTTCGATCGATAAAACCGCTTATTCCGTCCTTTCTTCATGAATGCTCAAAAACTACACTGCCCCTCCGATCGAATCCAGCACACGGTTCATCGAGCCAAAGCTAACGAATACTTTCTTCCCGGCTCACTCTCTTCGCGGGCGGTGGGAAAAATGGGCGTTGTAGAGCAGGCTCCAAAATTCCTCGTAGGGTTCGAGCTTCGCCTTTTGATGGGGCGTCGCCTTGATCATGTCCTTGAAGTTGTCGTAGTCGATCAAGGCCGAAAGCTTGGCCATCACCGCGTCCATCTCCTCCTGTGTGTTCAGATACACGCGATATGGGTAGTCACTGTTAGCGTATTCATGCACCACGGGACGCTTGGCCAGATCGGGTGAGACGAGTTCGGCGAAACGCTTGAGGTCGTCCTTGTCGCGGCCACGAATGTTGAAAACTGCTGGTCCCTCCGGGTTGAGATGGGATGGTTTTTTGGTGATCGAATAGAAGCCGATTTTGGTGAGAATCCACATGCTGAAAATGTATCACTCTTTGGAATAATAGAAAGCCTCCTGAGGGGCATTCTGCCTTGCTCTGCGGCGATTTTATGAGATTTGTCAAACCCTCATTTCGCCTTCAAAAAAAGCACCCGCTTTTTGTGTTACTCACACCTGTTTTGGGATACCTTTTTCCCATGAATAAATTGCCTCCTGGAAGCCCCGGCGATCTCCAACGACGCCTCTTTCAAATCTCCGAAGCTCTCTCCCTCGAAGAGCGCAATCTTCGCAATAATCCCTCCGGACTCTCGCGTGCTGCAGATTTCATCGAGGAGTTCTTTTCACGGTCTGGATTCGGCGTTTCGCGCCAGACTTTCCCAGTCGATCGCTTTGATTGCCACAACCTCGAAGCCGTGCCTCGCGATTTTTGCGGGTTGGAGGAACCCCACTGGATTCTCGGTGCGCACTATGACTCGGCTCCGGGCACATTCGGTGCAGATGACAACATATCAGCCGTAGCGATCCTTCTGGAAACCGCTCGCCTCCTCATGCAGTCCGACCATCCGCCGCGTAACATCCGCTTCGTGGCCTACACAAACGAAGAACCTCCCCATTTCATGAACGAGTCGATGGGCAGTCGCGTCCACGCCATATCCTGCCGAAAAAACGGCGACAACCTTCAAGGCATGATTTGCCTCGAAAGCCTCGGCTATTTCACAGACAAGCCCGGTTCGCAGGAGTTGCCCACACTTTACGGCATGCCCAAGGAGACTATCGAATTTACGCGTTCCCGAGGCATCGATCCAACGGTCGGCAACTACATTGCCATCGTGGGCGACGAGCAATCCGCCTCATTCCTCGCCCGCTTTGATGCCGCGTTCTCCAGAGACACTGTGCCCACTCTCCCGCTCGTCATGCCCGAAATGCGCCTCTCCGACCACCTCTGCTACTGGGAGGAGGGCTTCCCCGCCTTGATGCTCACCGATACCGCCCTATTCCGAAATCCGAACTACCACAAGCATACCGACACCGTGGACACGCTGGATTTCGGGGCCATGGCATTGATCACAAAAAACCTGGTCTCGGCGATGCAAACTCTCTCGCTGTAGAGCAACGAACGGGCGCTGCGCTGTTGCAGTTAGACTGCATCCGTCTTCGCCCCTGTCGCGCCCGCGAGCAGTTCAGCAAGACTTTGTGGCGAGTGGACACACACGCCAGCGATGGTTTGGCCGTAGAGTCGGCCGAAATGGGTTTTGTCGCCGGTAAGGAGGGCTTGGCACTGGTGCTGGATGGCGGAGGCGAGCACAGGGCGGTCTTTTTCCGGCAGGAGCAGGGCAAGGCTTGGCGTGGATGAGGAGGACGGGCTCGCGAGGCGGGAGATGGCGCGCAGACGATTCTCGAAATCGGGCAGTGCGGAGGGGAATTTTTGTTCCAAATTCCGGCGGGCCTCGGCGATCACATACTCGTCGGCGATGCATTCATGGCCACACGCTTGGATTTCCTCGACGAGTCGGCGGATGGCTCCGGGGGATTTGGCCGCAGAGAAAAGGATGTTGGCGTCGAGGAAAACACGCATCGGCTATGGCGTCGCGAGGGATGGATGTTTTTTGAACCACTCGGCCAACTCGGCCTCGGCCTGGTCAAACTCAGTAATTCGCTCGTCCGAATAAATTTCGATGGGCACGGTGACTGCGGGACGCAGGAGAATGCCTTCCGGCGTTGTTTCGGCGATAAGGTTATCTTGTGGCCTTATTCCTGCGGCCTCGCGCATCTTCGCAGGCAAGGCAATGAGTCCGCGACCGGATACAGAGAGAGTGGCTTTCATAAAACTAAAATTGCAGAAATGCAGAAAAACTGCAAACGGAATCTCGGCTCGCCCTGCAATTCAACGCACAGTGTGTGGTGAATCTGGCGACACGCTGACGCGCTTATCTTGAAGCCTCACTCTCACCTTTTCGTATGAAATTTAAAAAGGCCCCGCTGACTATTTTTGTAAGAGAAGATGAAGCTCCGCTTGAACTATTTTACAAATTCTATGTCAAACAAATGGTAAGGCCTTTATGCCTCGCAGCGTTTATCCGGAATCGCGGATAGTTTCTCTATACGACTTCTGCGGTTCCAGTAGCTAAAAAAAACCACCATCAAGAGCATGAAGATTTTTTTTCAGCACCTTGGCGGTCGGTGCTGGTAGAAAGTTTCCAGATCTAAGTGAGCAACTGTTTATCAGAGCAACCGTGGATCGAAAGAGAATGCCACTGGCTTGCGGATAATGATTTTTTGAAAATCCCGGTGTGCCGGGTTGAGGAGGTAGTTTGATTCACTGGGAATGATTGCGCTGGGGAGTTCCAGCACTGCGGAGCGTCCCTCTCTGACCCACCGATCGCCTAATCGCATAGTCGAGCCAGCAGGTGGTTCCTCAGTCCAATCCGGAGGCAAACTTTTCACACCAATCGTTTCGATAAGCCTGTCGTCGAACTCCAATTCAATCGCCACCGACTTGAACGCCACAGGAGGATTGAGATGAACAAGGTTCTCCAGAGCCGCTAGAGATAGATTGGCACTGCAATACACGACACGCGTGCCTGGAGAATTCCACCTTCCCCCAAAGCGCCACGCGCCCTCTCCATCAAAGGCGCTGGAAGCATGGATTTTTTTAACAATGCGCCAAGCCCTCGCCATCACGAGTAAACCCCGTATTCGATTCGGCCGAGAAGGTTCTCCACCTCCCGAGCGCCTATTTCCGTTTTTGCGTAGTCCAATGGCACCGATCCACCGAGACCGACCTGTGGGGCGTTCAGCCAAAGCTTGGCGGCATCGGGTCCGTTGAAAACTTTCAAAGCCTGTCCCAACAGGCGGGCATATCTTAGCACCCTGTCCGAAACCGAAGGTGACAGTTTCCCAGCATTACCCTTACGGCGATGGAGTGTGGCTTTGGAAATGCCGAGCATCGGAGCTAACCTTTCGGAGGGAATGGCAAGACTGGTTTGCAGATCTTCGAGTTCACCGAATGGCAGTCCTGCCTGAAGCATCTGAACGAGCTTTGACGGAGCGTAGATTTTCGACTCGGTTGATCCATTCGACCCCTGAACACAAAACATAACCACTCCCCCGCAAGTTCGACCAGCTTTGGCAACGCTCCGTTTTTTGCCGGGCGAAACTGCACGCGTAGCTGGGCGTTTTGGTTTTTGGGCGGAAGATGAAAGTCTCATATGCAAAGATCAATAATATCACATGCAACGAATGTCAAAGAAGGATTTGGTATTGCCTAAAAGGCCTGGTAGCTAAAAAAAAACGCCCTCGAGAGCAGGACGGTTTTTCTTCAGCACCTTGGCAGTCGGTGCTGGTATTCACACATCAGGAGGCAAGGACTAGGCCAGCAGTTGCATTTCGATGTGGAATCGGTGGGGAATGGACTCGCGCTGAGCTGCCCGAGATACTCGCTATCGTCATCGCATGCCTGCGCGAAGGCACTTGGACAGACGAACAACAGTGCGATGAGCGCCGCAGAATGGATGAGTTATGATTTCATGAGCCTTGGATTTCGATGAGGATGTTTTCATTGAGTTCGTTCAATCGGAGTTGGAGGCAGGCGATCGTCGCGAGGTCTGGGGCCCGCAGATAGGTGAGGTTCGAGCCGGGGCGGTCGCCCTCGATGAAGCTGTGATTGCCAAGCGGATCTCCCGTGCGTCGGATAGTTTCGGGGCAGAGAGGCAGGTCGTTGAGATAATGATATGCGAACGCCATGGGGCTTTCGCGCATCTCAAAATCCCACTCAATGTAATGCTCCAAGGCTCCGCCATCGATGGGCTCGCACAATGGCACTTCCGGCGCCTCCTCACCCTCCGAGCGGTTCCAGCCGAAGTATTGCTCTAGGAAGTCGGCCCACTCCTCGTCGTCGTTCATATCCACACTTCGACTGTCGATGAACTCTTCCCAAGTCGGGATGGGGGCTAGGCATCAGGATCGCCGAAATGAAGCGTGTAGTTACCGTAGTCGTAAACAGCATAAAGGATGGAAGCGTTCTTGGATTGCGGGAGAACAATGAGAGGTTGCCCGCCAAGCACACAGGTATCCCGGATGAGCCGTGCAATGGGCGCTGGAATAAGGACCGAACCGGCTGCAAGGCCGCATAGAGAAAAGAAATCGCATCGTTTCATAGAGAGGAAAACCGTGAATCCCCATATGAAACCGAACAACGCACCGACGTGTCATAGGGAGGTCGCAGTGTGTCATAGGATGCGGATGAAAAATCGCATCGCGGCAACTTGCCCTGCCCAATTGGTGCAAGGGTGAGACGTGATTTTTCCTGAATGAAAAGAAACTCACTCTGCCATGCAGAAGACCCTCTGGATTGGCTCTGCGGGTGAATGCGATTGAGTGAGGTCTCGATGCTGTGTAGGGTTTTGGTGATCATTTCACCGGGAGCCTACCAACTACGGTAGGACATCCGCTGAGGGAGGAGCATTTTTCTAAAAAATTTCCGCGTGCCTCTATGGCCCCGACTACTCCCAAAAATGTCTGGCGAGTTCCGATGACTGGAGGTCCGGCATTTTGGTGATTCGCCCGCAGAGCGAGTGTTTAAGCGGTTGTAGAGGGGAAATCTGCAAAAACAAAAATGCGGAGCCTACGGGGCTCGAACCCGCAACCTCTGCCGTGACAGGGCAGCGCTCTAACCGATTGAGCTAAGGCTCCTCGAAAAAGGAATGGCGTTTGTAGAGGAGGGGCGTGACGACTGCAAGCGCTTTGTTGAGGAAATGAAAAAATAAAATATCTGGGCGGCGACTGGATCAGCCCAATCGTTTTTCCAAGGCGGTGAATCGCCGGACGGCGCTGGCATTTTTCACGGCGGTTTGCAGGGCTTTTTTTTGTCCCACGAGCACGACGAGACGGCGCCCACGGGTAATGCCTGTGTAGACGAGGTTTCTTTGGAGGAGGAGATAGTGTTGCATCGCGAGGGGCATGACGATGACGGGAAACTCGGAGCCTTGGCTTTTGTGGATGGTGATGGCGTATGCGAGGGAGACTTCGTCGAGTTCGTTGAAGTCATAGACGACATCCCGCCCATCGAAGCCGATGACGACCTCGCGCTCGAAGTCGTCGATTTTGAGGACCTCGCCGATGTCGCCGTTGAAGACCTCCTTGTCGTAGTTGTTACGGGTCTGGATGACTTTGTCGCGCACACGGAACTCCCATCCGAATTTTTCCACCACGGGATCGCCATTGCGCTTGGGATTGAGGCTATCCTGGAGAACCCGGTTCATCTGGAGGGTGCCGAGGGAACCCCGGTTCATCGGGCAAAGGACTTGAATATCGCGGCGGGGATCCAGTTTCCATTTTCGAGGAATGCGGTCGGCGACGAGCTCCAGAATCGTTGGGGGAACCGACTCGGGATCCTCCCGCTCGATGAAGAAGAAATCCGAGTCTTTTTCGGCATCGGGCATCTCCCCACTGTTGATGCGGTGGGCGTTCACAATAATCCGGCTGCTTGAGGCCTGGCGGAAAATTTCTGTCAACCGCACGACAGACACTCTGCCGCTGCGGATGATATCCCCGAGCACGGCACCGGGCCCCACGCTTGGCAACTGATCCACATCTCCCACCAGAATCAAATGCGCCCGCGCAGGCAGCGCTTGGAGGAGTTTGGACATGAGGTGCACATCCATCATCGATGTCTCGTCAGCAACGAGGAGGTCGCAGTCCAGAGGGTTCGAGGCGTTTTTGGAAAACCCGCCGTTTTGGTATTCCATCAATCGATGGATGGTCTTGGCCTCAAGGCCAGTGGTTTCGGAGAGGCGCTTCGCCGCGCGTCCGGTCGGTGCGCACAGGAGACACTTCACCTTCTTGGCACGCAGAAGCGAGAGGATGGAATTTACCAAAGTCGTCTTGCCGACGCCAGGGCCGCCGGTGATCACGAGCACACGCGAGCAGAGCGCCCTGCGCAATGCGTCGGCCTGGCTTGGAGCCAGATCGATAGACTTTTTTTCCTTCAGCCACTCGATCGCCTTGTCGGCATCAATCTCGGGATATTCCGCCTTGAGCACCGCCATTCGAGCCAAGCGCGAGGCGATCTCGATCTCGGCGCGACGGATCGAAGGAAGAAAAATCAAATCCTCGCCGCTTATGTCATCTCTCGCCAACTCGTCCTCCTCGAGCATCTCCGACAGAGCCTTTTGTAAAATATGGGCGTCCATCCCCAGAAGGTCGACGGCATTTTTGAGGAGAAGCTCCTCGGGAAGCGCGCAATGACCATTCCCGCCCGCCTCAGAGAGGGCGTGGGAGAGCCCGGCCCGGGCGCGCAGAATCGAATCCTCGGGGATGCCGAGTTTACGGGCGATCTGATCCGCCGTTTTGAATCCGATTCCAGAAATGTCGCGTGCGAGAAGATAGGGATTGGCCCGAACCTTCTCCACAGCCTCGTCCCCGTAGGTCTTGTAGATTCGCACCGCGCGACTGGTGCTCACACCATTCGAGTGGAGGAAAACCATGATCTCCCGAATGACCTTTTGCTCAGCCCAGGCTGTGCGGATCGTGCGCCTTCTTTCGGAGCCGATTCCCCTCACCTGCTCGAGGCGAACAGATTCTTGGTCGATGATCTCAAACACAGCCTCGCCGAATTTTTCGACGAGCTTTTTGGCATAGACGGGCCCGATCCCTTTGATGAGTCCGCTTGCGAGATACTTTTCAATCCCCTCGCGCGAAGTCGGCGCACTGGTCTGAAGTAGCTCCGCTTTGAGCTGCGTGCCATGTTCGCGATCCTGGGTCCAAGAGCCCTCGGCGGCCAGCCATTCCCCGGCATTGATACTTGAGGCGCGCCCGACGACGGTTACCAAATCGCGTCGTCCATCAACTTTCACCCTCACAACGCAAAATCCCGTCTCCTCGTTGTGAAAAGTCACCCTCTCGATCAATCCCGTGACGCTGCTCATAGGGGTCGCCTTTTTTTCAAAAGATATCCGCGCCAAAGATAAATCAGAATTCCCATCGGCATGAGAGCGACCACGGGCCACCAAGTCAGCACCGGCGGAAGGGCACGCTCCACGGAAAGCTCGAACGGCAGGTCAACTGTCTTACCGCCATGTGAAATAGAGACTCCCAACTCCCAAAGACCCGGCTCCGGAATACCCAGCATGGCGGAATAGAGGAGTTTGTTGCCGGAGTGTCCTTGAGTCACAGCCACAGCTTGCCCCGGCGTCACACACCCGCCGCCACGCCATGCCAACTCCGGCGTGGGACGACTCAGCTTGTTAAGGCGAAATTGGACCACGGCATCAAGCACTGGACTGGGCTTGTCGGCCTGCTCAAGAAAGAGGCTGAGATCGACCATGCCCGCGCGCAGCGGCGAGGGACTCCCAAACAGCACCACGCGATAGCCCCCAGCTGTTTTCTCGGCCAACACACGGCCGCCGTCGGCCTGTGAGATGCCGACGCTGCAGAGCCATAGGGCCACGCAGAGGAGGCCTTGGCGGAAGATGGTGACAGACGATGAAATCACCGCGCCACTTTAAGATGCGGGCGCATCCGTTAAAGCCCCGAAATGCACGCTCGTATTGAATATTGTGAAAAACGCCACCGGCGGCATATTGACGGTCAGCCCATCCTCACATGCGAGTCGCCCGCTGGTTCATTTACGGTTTTCCTGTCTTCCTCTTGTTGCTCATCGCCGCTTCCTTCTGGAACTCCGCAAGCCTGACTTCGGACAAAAAGAACGAGATGTCCCTCGGCGTTCTGGGTGAACCCTCAACCCTCAACCCGATCCAACAAGCCGACGGCGCCGCCTCCCAAGTAGCGGGGTCTATTTTCAATGGTCTGCTGAAATACAGCCCGGACCTCGAGATCATTGGCGACCTGGCCGAGTCGTGGTCACTCGACCAGACAACGACCTTCGTTTTCCGTGATTCGGAGGCTGCCTCTACAGCAAAAAATCAGCTCGAGACGCTGCGCGCGCATTGGGCCGACTGGACGCTGGATGGCGTGAAGCAATCGGGCCGCGAGCTTCTTCTGCACTTCAGGGAGCCCGGGCTCGAGGCTTCGCAAAAAATCGCCTCTCTCCTGCCGACAGACTCCTTGGCACCGCTCGTCAACATGCGCGTGGAAGTGAAGGAAAACGCGGCTGATGTCCTTCAACGCCTTGGCAAAGCCCTGCCAGACGGCTCGCTGTCTCGAGTCTGGGTAGAAAGCGGCGCGGCTTTCGAAATCAGCACCGATCCAGCGCTCAAGGGTGAGATCGAAAAATGGCTCGCCGCTAACGGAGGCGGCACGCTCCAAGCGGGCGAGGCCGTTTCGTTTTTCGCCGAACCGCAGGTCGTCTTCCGCCTCCGCAAAAATGTCCGCTGGCACGACGGGGTGCCCTTCACTTCAAGGGATGCCGCCTTCACCTACCGGGCGATCATGGACGACGCCACGGCCTCTCCACGCAAGCCGGACTTCGACTTGATCCTCAAAGTCGAAACGCCCGACGAGCACACCTTCCGCGTCACCTACCGCAAGCCCTACTCGCCCGCGCTGGAGAGTTGGATGATTTCGCTTCTTCCCTCGCATTTACTGGAAGGAAAGCCCCAGAGCTGGTGGGCGCAGAATTTCAACCGCACACCAATCGGCACCGGCGCCTTTCGCTTTGCGGAGTGGAAGACGAACGAGTTCATCCGCCTGGAGCGGAATCCCGATTTCTTCGAGGCTCCCGGGCCTTGGATGGACGGCATTGTTTACCGATTCATGCCCGACCAGTTGACGCTGCGCCTGGCCTTTGAGACCCGTCAGGTCGATTTCTGGGGAGCCGAACCTTGGACGGTGAATGCCTTTGTGAACGACCCTCGCTTCGATGTCTTCACGAGCCCGACGAGCAGCTACACCTATATCGGCTGGAATCTGAAACGCCCGCTCTTCCAAGACCCCCTCGTGCGCCGCGCCCTTGCCCATGCGGTCGATGTGCCATCGATGGTGCGCTTCATCCTCTACGGCCACGGCCTTCAGAGCACGGGACTCTTCACGCCGCAGATGTGGTTTTTTAATCCAGATATCAAACCCTTCGCCTACGACCCCGAAAAGGCCCGCGCACTTCTCGCCGAGGCGGGATGGAAGCCTGGTCCAGATGGGATTCTTCAAAAAAACGGGGAGCGGTTTTCCTTCACCCTCATCACAAACAATGGAAACGAAGTCCGCCGCGACATCGCCACGCTCACGCAGGATGGCCTTAAGCAGTTGGGTATAGAAGTGAAGGTGGAACTCTACGAGTGGGCTGTGTTTTTAAAAAACCACATCAACAAGGGTGACTTCGACGCCATGGTGCTCGGATGGTCGCTCGGCAACGGCTACGACCAGTTCCAAATCTGGCATTCCTCACAGGCAAACCCTGAGCAGTTGAATGTGGTGGGATACAAAAGCGCGAAGGCCGACCGCCTTCTCGACGAGATTCGCCAAGAATACAACCGCGAGAAAATCATCCGCATGGCGGGCGATCTTCAGCGCACCATTTACGAGGACCAGCCCTACCTCTTCCTCTATGTCCCGGAGGGCACGAGCGTAATGTGGAAGGACGCCTACCGCATCCGCAGACCGGATGGACGCGGCGGATGGATCGACTCGCCCGTGGAAATGACGAAGGCTGGCTGGGCCTATTGGTCCGAGTGGTTTTACCGCCCCGAGTTTGCAGACAGGCTACCGCCGGTGACGACGCCTTAAAAATCCGAGACCTTCAAAACCTTCGTGAAGAAATAAAGGTAAGCCAAAACGAGGAGGCCGAGGATCACGACCCCGGGGAATACAAGATTGATCCAGCGCATTTCCTTGGACTCAACTTCCAGACTACGGAGATCGCTTGTTTTGGCAGCGGCAGGGTTGGCCTGGGCCTCCTTTGCCTTGGTGAGAGCAAAACGCAAATGCTCGATCAGTTCGTCGTAGGACTGATACCGCTTGTTCGGCATCTTCGCCATCATGCGATTGATGACATACGCGGTCTCGTTGCAGACATCGGGAGCGAAGGCCTGGAGGCTGACGGGGCGGCTTTTGAGCTGCTTCAAGGCCACGAGCGAGGCGTTGTCGGCCTCGTAGGGTGGACGGCCTGCCATGGCATGAAAGAGAGTGCCGCCGAGGCTGTAAATATCACTTCGGAAATCCTCCGGTAGTTCATCGAGTTTTTCCGGCGCCACATAGTAGGGAGTCCCCCAAATCTCCGTCGGCGAAGTGGCGGTATCGTTCGCCACCACAGCCAATCCGAAATCCACCAATTTCACCGTTCCCCGGTCGGCAAAGAGGATGTTGGCGGGCTTGATGTCGCGATGGATGAGGCCCAGTTCCATCGCCGCCTTGAGGCCTTGCGCGATCTGAACTCCGACCTCGAGCGCCGTGATCTCGGGAACCATTCCGCGTTCCTGCATGAGGTCATCGAGAGATCCGCCCCCAACGAGTTCCATCGCGATGTAGAATTGCGAGCGGGTTTCACCGAAATCAAAAATTCGCACCACATTCGGGTGGTTGATTTGAGCGGTCGTGCGCGCCTCGTGGGCCAACTTTTCCGCTTCATCATGAAGGTTGTCGGATTGGATTTTCAGCACCTTCAAAGCGACATCGCGATCAAGGGCAAGGTCCAACGCACGGAACGCGGAGCCCATCCCCCCCTCGCCAAGGAGTGAGATGATTTGAAACTGATTGAACCGCGAACAGGCCTTGAAGAAATGGCCACAGGCCGGACAGCTTGCATCCGAAAAAGCCCCCACACCGGTCATGTCCAGAGTGGTCTGGCAATGCGGGCAATCCTCGGTAATCAACGGGGAGACTTCGGAGTGGTGTTCTGTGCGATTCATATGAAAAGCGGGGGATGAATGTAAATATAGCGTCCCATCGAAATGGTGCGCAATGGGAAACTTGAACCAATGCTCCGCGAAATCGGAGTTGCCGCCCCTTGCGAATCGGACATAAGTTCCCCACCTATGGGAAGACAATGGCTCCACGCCAAGCGAGAAGTCGCAAATCTGAAAAAAGGCCAAGTTGTTGGAAAACTGGTGAAGGAAATGATGGTTGCCGCAAAACTCGGCGGTCCTGATGTCGAAGGCAACGCGCGCCTCCATGCCGCTGTGGAAAAGGCCCGCAAGGCCTCGGTGACACGCGATGCCATCGAGCGCGCCATCAAAAAAGGCGCCGGCATCGGCGATGAAAAATTGACTCTCGAGAATCTCGTTTTTGAAGGTTACGCCCCGCACAAGGTGCCTGTGATCGTCGAGGCACTCACAGACAATGTGAACCGCACCGCGCCCGAGATGCGTGTCCTTTTCAAGAAAGGCCAACTCGGCACAGCCGGCAGCAACAAGTTCCTCTTCGACCATGTCGGCATCGTGGAAGCCCATCACGCGGATTTGTCGATTGACCCCGAGGAGGCTGCCATCGAAGCCGGAGCGAATGATTTTGTCGCGCTGGAGGAGGGGGAGAATGACGACATCCCCGCAGGCACCAAGGGCGTAAAATTTTTGACCGAACGCACAGCCACGGGATCTGTCTCGAAATGGCTCTCCCAGCATGGCTGGACAGTGGTTACCAGCGAACTTGGCTACACCGCGAAGCAGTTTCCCCAACTCACCGATGAGCAACGCACCGAAGTGGGTGAGTTTTTGCAGGCTCTCGATGACAACGACGATGTTCACCGTGTCTGGGCGGCGCTGAAGTAGCCCGCCATGGAAGCCACTGCAACGCGCCTGGTCGAGCGCCTGAGAGCGGCCGGGCACGAGGCGTTTTTTGCGGGTGGATGCGTGCGCGACATGCTCCTCGGCAAGGAGGCGCATGACATCGACATCGCCACAAGCGCGAAGCCAGATGAGGTTCAGAGGCTCTTCCACCGCACGGTCGCCGTCGGCGCTGCGTTTGGCGTGATTGTCGTGCTGGAGGATGACTTCGAGTTTCAAGTGGCGACATTCCGCTGTGATGGAACTTACAAGGATGGCCGCCACCCAGAGTCGGTTTCTTTCACCACGGCCGAGGGCGACGCCAAACGGCGCGACTTCACGGTGAACGGCCTTTTTTACGATCCCTTGGAAAAACGGGTCATCGACTATGTCGGAGGCGAGGCAGACCTGAAGGCAGGCATTCTCCGCTCCATCGGAAACCCCGTGGAGCGCTTTTCCGAGGACAAACTCCGCCTCATCCGCTGCGTGCGATTCAGCGCATCCCTCGGCTTCGAAATCGAAGAGGAAACATGGAAGGCCGTCTGCACGATGGCTCCACAAATTACAGTCGTGAGCGCCGAGCGCTTGCGCGACGAGTTGGTAAAAATTTTTACCCATCCCTCGCGCGTGAGGGGCTTTGATTTGCTTGACGCAAGCGGCCTCCTGGAAATCTTGCTGCCCGAGGTGACGCACATGAAAGGCTGCGAGCAACCGCCCGACTTCCATCCCGAAGGAGATGTTTTCGTGCACACCCGCCTCATGTTGTCGCTGTTGCCGCCCGAGGTGTCCGTTCCTCTGGTGTTCTCCGTTCTGCTCCATGATACGGGCAAACCCGCCACATTCCGCCGCGATGAAACGGGACGCATTCGTTTCAATGGCCATGAGGGCATAAGCGCACAGATCACGACCGCCATCTTCGAGCGTCTCCGTTTTTCCAACGCGGAAACCGAGGCCACCGTGATCGGCGTGAAAAACCACATGTCATTCAAGGATGTCAAAAACATGCGCGTGGCCACTCTCAAACGCTTTCTGGCGCGTCCCACGATCGAGGACGAGATGGAACTTCACCGCGTGGATTGCCTGGGCTCCCACGGCCTGCTGGACAACCATGTTTTCCTCCGCACGAAGCAGGTTGAGTTTTCCAACGCCCCGCTCATCCCTCCTCCCCTCATCACTGGACGGGAGCTTATTGCCAACGGCTACAAACCCGGCCCGTTCTTCAAAACAATCCTCGATGCCGTGGAGTCGATGCAGCTCGAGGGCAGGGTGACTACGCCGGAGGAGGCTCTGTCTTGGGTAATGCAGGAATTCCCGGTTTCATCCACCGGCACACAAACCAGGCGACCAGAAAAGCCAGAGTGATCGAAACGGCGACATCCGAGGGATGATGCGCACCGATAGCGATACTCGACCACGCCACACCGGTCGCGCCGATGAGAGCCAGCAATCCCCACGCGGGGGATACGAAGACAAACACGGCGGCGAATCCAAACGCCGTAGCCGTGTGACCGGAGGGGAAAGAATTGTAGGCCGGCACGCCAACAAGAATCCGCCCATTATGGTATGGCCCATAGAAGCCATGCTCGATCTTGGGAATCTCACGCGGACGGGGCCGCCCCGTCGTGAGGCGCGAGGCATTCGCAATCATTCCGGCGAGCGTGGAAGCAATCATAGCTGCAAGAATGATGCGGCTCCAACGCTGTTTGCCGCGCGCTTTTGCGATGAGAAATCCAATGGCTGCCGCAACCATGATTGGTGGCCAGTCACCCCAGACACGGATCTTGCCGTAGATTTTCGCTTCCTTTGTTTTGTTCCACTTCGCTCCTTGGGCTTCGACCATGGCTTGGCGAATCGGAAGATCCCATTTGAAAGCAAGGAGCGAAACAATCCCTCCCAAAAGAAGGATGAACAAGGGCAGTCTATAGGTTCGAAGGAAGCTCATCGCATTTCAGCAGCAACCTCGGCTGCAAAATAGGTGAGAATCATATCCGCACCGGCCCGCTTGATGGCCAAAAGCGACTCGTCCCGGGTGCGCTTGTAGTCGAGCCAACCGAGGCGTGCCGCCGCATGGATTTGAGAAAATTCCCCGCTCACTTGGTAGGCAGCGAGAGGCGCGTCGCAACTTTCCCGAACAGAGCGAATGATATCCAGATACGCGCCGGCGGGTTTGACCATGACTATGTCGGCACCCTCCTCCAGATCGAGACGAACCTCGCGGAGAGCTTCCCGGGAGTTGGCGGGATCCATTTGGTAAGTGGACTTGCTGATCGCATCCTTGCCGATCTTGCTGCCCACAGCGTCGCGGAAGGGCCCGTAGTAAGCTGAGGCATACTTTGCGGCGTAGGACATGATGCCGGTCTGAGAAAATCCAGCAGCATCCAACGCTCGGCGCACTGCGGCGATGCGGCCATCCATCATGTCCGAGGGAGCCACGATATCGGCACCGGCCTGCGCTTCCATAACGGCCAAGCGGCAGAGCATCTCGACGGTGCTGTCGTTTTCAACGCTCGAGCCATCAGGCGAGAGCAGGCCATCGTGGCCATGATCCGTGTAGGGATCAAGCGCCACATCGGTGATCACAACCAGATTGGGAAACCTCTTTTTAACCTCTGCAACAGAGCGGTATAGGAGGTTCGCGGCCTCGAAGGCATGAGATCCAACATCATTTTTCAGAGTTGGATTGATGCTTGGAAAAATAGCCACGGCAGGAATGCCCAACTCCAAGGCGCGCTCGCAAGCGCGCAACAGCGAAGCCTCTCCAAGCCTCGAAACCCCGGGCATGGACTCGATCACCAAGTCATCCTTCAATTCATGAATGAAAAGCGGCCAGATCAAATCCTCCGGACGCAAGATCGTCTCACGGACCAGACGGCGAATGTTTTCAGAGCGCCTGTTGCGTCGGGGACGCTGGAGAATTTCAAGTGACATGCGCGGAGGGTGCTACTCGGGCGGGGGATCGTCAAGACGCCTGCTTCGGAATGAAAATCCCTTCCCTCCCCCGAGCGGACGGGGCATCCTCCGGCTGTGAACGAGCAATTTCCCAAAGACACCATCGAGTCGCTCTGGGCGCCGTGGCGGGTCGAGTATTTCCAGGCCGAGCACCGCAGCGGGGTTGATTTTTTGAAAGAGGCCGCGGAGACGGATGACGACTCCGCGCATCTTGTTGTGGCGAGGCGGCCCACAGCCTTTCTTGTCATGAACAAATACCCCTACTCCGCCGGACATCTCATGGCTGTTCCCTGTCGTAAGGTTGTAAAAATGTCGGAGGTCACCGAAGACGAAATCCTGGATCTTTGGCGCTTGAGTGTTCACGCGCAGAGGTTGCTTGAGATCGCCGTAAAGGCGCAGGGCTTCAATGTTGGCTGGAATCTCGGCAAAGCCTCCGGAGCTGGAGTGGAGGACCACCTGCACATCCACATTGTTCCCCGCTGGGTGGGCGACTCGAATTTCATCGCCGTGGTCGGAGGAACCAGAATCATTCCGGAGGGTCTAATGCCGCTTTACCACCGACTGGTGGCCACCGACAAAGAACTGAACATTTCATGAAACCAAACACACTCGGTCCCGTCACGGCAGGCATTCCCAAAAAGCTCCGCCGCGTCAACGAAGCCAAGATCTCCAAAGCCTCGGTCCGCCGCAAGCCGGCGCCCTCGCAGGAATTTTCCTTCACGCTCAAGCCGGCGGATATCGCCCGGCATCTCAACCGCTTTGTCATCGGCCAAAACGAGGCCAAGAAAGTGCTCGGTGTGGCCCTCTGCGACCACTTCCAGCATGTGCGCCTCACGCTCGAGGGCAAGGAGGCTCCGTTCTATCAAAAACAAAATGTCCTCCTCCTCGGACCAACCGGCGTCGGCAAAACCCACCTCATCCGTTCCGCCGCCGATCTCATCGGCGTTCCATTCGTAAAGGCCGACGCCACGAAATTCAGCGAAACCGGCTATGTCGGCGGAGATGTGGACGACCTCGTGCGCGACCTTATCCGCCGCGCCGGCGGCGATATCAAACGCGCCTCCCATGGCATCATCTACCTCGATGAGGTGGACAAACTCGCGGGATCATCCGACGGCGGTGGAAGGGATGTCTCCGGGCGGGGCGTCCAAACCAATCTCCTCAAACTGATGGAAGACGGCGATGTGCCAGTGCTGTCGCCGAATGATGTGACCGGTCAACTCCAGTCCGCCATGAGTGCCGCCCGAGGCAACACACCGGGAATGCCCGATACCATTTCAACCCGTCATATTCTTTTCATCGCCAGCGGAGCGTTCGTCGGCATCGACCAGATCATTCGCGACCGCCTGACTTCGCCCCAACTTGGTTTGGAAAAAGCTCACGCGCAAATCAGCACAGCGGACTTCATTCGCTTCGGTCTGGAGCCCGAATTCGTAGGCCGCCTGCCAGTGCGCGTCGCCTGCCACGCCCTGGATGAGAACGACCTTTTCCAAGTTCTAAGCCGAAGCGAGAGCAGCTTGATCCATCAATACGAACGCTCGTTCGCCGCCTATGGCATCAGCCTCCGCTTCGAACCCGATGCACTGCGCAGGCTCGCCGCGCTGGCGAGGGATGAAAAAACTGGTGCTCGCGGCCTCATGACTGTTCTCGAACGAACCTTCCGCGACTTCAAATTCCGCCTGCCCTCCACGAAGATTCGAACACTAACCATCACCGCCAACACAGTGGAAAATCCCGCTGCCGCCTTGGCAAAGCTTTTGAAAAAATGACCCGCCCGGTGCTCGTCTTCGACGGTTCCTGTGGATTTTGCCGCAAGTGGATCGAGCGTTGGCGCGGCCTCAGTGGCGAGTCGGTCCACTACATGCCGGCGAGCGAGGCGGAGGCTCTCTACCCGCAGATTTCCAAGGAGGAATTTGAGCGCGCAGTTCAGCTCATCCGCCCCGATGGTTCGCGCGCATCCGGCGCCGCAGCGGTTCTGGAAATCACAGCTCCACACGCCATCACAGCGCAGGCGGGCCTCGCCCTCTACAAGCGCAGCCGTTTTTTTGCGGGAATCTCCGAGGGTGCCTATGCTTTTGTGGCGCGGAACCGACTTCTCTTTTCACGCCTCACCGCCCTGCTCTGGGGAGCCTCCACGCAAAAGCCCTCGTTTGCCGTGGCGAACGGCCTCTTCCTCCGGATTCTGGCTGCCATTTTCCTTATCGCCCTGCTTTCCTTCAGACACCAGGCCGCCGGTCTCCATGGACCGGATGGCATCCTACCTGTCGCTCCCTTTTTTGAAGCGGTCGGTGCCCGATTCGGCCCATCCGCTTTTTGGGCGCTGCCTTCGCTTGTCTGGCTCTCTCCCACCCTGGAAACGCTCCTTCTTCTTACAGATATCGGCATCGCCGCTTCCCTTGTCGCACTCCTTGGCGTCGTCCAACCGCTTTGTTTTCTCATTTTATGGGCGGTCATGCTCTCCCTCTGCACTGCGGGACAGGATTTCTACAGTTTTCAATGGGATGCGTTGCTGATCGAAACAGGCTTTCTGGCGGTATTCATGGCCCCCTGGCGATGGAAACCGAATGCGGTCTTCTCAGAGCCTCCTCGTCTTGCCCGCTTCGCGGCTGCGGCGCTGCTGTTCCGCCTGATCTTCTGCTCGGGCGTGGTGAAGCTCTCGAGTGGCGACGATACTTGGCGGAGCCTGCGGGCGCTGGATTTTCATTTTCTTACGCAGCCCCTGCCGAATCCCCTCGCCTGGTTTGCGCACCACCTTCCGGTTGATGTTCTCACGGCCGCCTGCGCGATCCTGTTTGTCATCGAACTGGTCCTGCCGTTTGCCTTTTTCCTGCCAAGGAATCCCCGCTTGGTTGCTGCCTGCGCGACCATCGCCCTCCAGATCGGCATCGCGCTGACCGGGAACTTTGCGTTTTTCAACATTCTCACAATCGCGCTCTGCCTTCTCCTTCTCGACGATCGGTGCTGGCCGGGATTTCTGCGTCAAAAAAGCCTGCGCTCTGTCTGTGTCACACCTTGGATTCGCGTTCCAGTCCTTGTGCCACTGCTCGTTTTGTCTCTGGTTCCCTTGGTCGCCTCCTTCCGCACCATGCCTCCCTTCTTGGCACCTCTGGCGGAGGCCTATTCCAAAGTGGCACCACTCCGCTCGCTGAATAGCTACGGGCTCTTTGCCGTGATGACCACACAACGGCGCGAGATCATTGTTCAGGGGAGTGACGACGGCCATGATTGGCGAACCTACGAATTCCGCTACAAGCCCGGCACCTTGGACCGCCCGCTTCCCATCATCGCCCCCTACCAACCCCGGCTCGATTGGCAAATGTGGTTCGCCGCCCTTGGCAGGATCGAAACAACCCCGTGGTTTCCGAATTTCCTGACACGCCTACTGCAAGGCTCGCCGGCAGTTTTGGCCCTTCTTGAAAAAAATCCCTTCCCTGAAAATCCGCCGAAATTCGTCCGCGCTGTTGTTGACGACTACACCTTCACCACTCCTGCCGAACGCAGCGAATCCGGTGCCTGGTGGAAACGCGAACCCGTTTCGATCTACTGCCCCGAGGCATCGCTGAACGCATCAAACCGCGACTTTTAAAGCAGCCCCGGAAAATCTCACTCGTTCATTTCCTGTGTGACACCTTCGCGACCGCGCAGGCGCATGAGAATAGGGAGGCCGGGGTATTCCCATTCGTCTCGGATGCGGGCGCAGAGGTAATGCTGGTAACTCTCCGGCAGAAGCCTTGGATCGTTCACGAAGAGGACAAAGAGAGGCGGAGCGATTTGGGAGTTCGAGCTCTCCTTCGCCTGCGTGGCGTAAAGGAGTTTGAAACGGCGCGACCCGCGGGATGGCGGTGCCTGGCGCTCCATGGCAGCACGAAGGACGCGGTTCAGCTCCCCAGTTCCCGCACGGCGCGTGGCGTGTTGGCGCACCTTTTCAACCATCGTGAAAAGGCGGCGGATGTTTTCGCCGGTCAGCGCAGAGAGAATCACAACAGGAGCGTAATCGAGAAAAAACAATTCCGCCTTCGCGCGATCCACATGCTCCCGAAGCAACTCGGGGTCGTTGTTCGTCTGCTTCTCAATGAGATCCCATTTGTTCAGGACGATGATGGCCGGCTTTTTGGCCTTCTGAATGAGACCGGCGATTTTTTTGTCCTGCGCCGTGACACCGCTTGTGGCGTCGATGACGAGGATGTTGATATCCACGCGGCGGATGGTTTTTTCCGAACGCATGACGCTGAAGACCTCGACCGAGGTGTTGTGCTTCGAGCGGTGGCGGATGCCAGCCGTGTCGCAGAGAATGTAGTGCTGCCCCTCATAGTCGGCCTCGACATCGATGGTATCCCGCGTGGTGCCCGCGATATCGCTCACCGTCGTGCGGTTGTCATGGAGGATTTGATTCACGAGGGAGGATTTTCCCACATTCGGACGGCCGATGAGAGCGAGCTTGAGCGGCGGCATCTCATGGGCTTCCAACTCGGGCTCCGGCTCGGGCAGGAGCGACTCGATCATATCCACAAGCTCGCCGATGCCTCGACCGTGGGCCGCGCTGACGGTCACCAGATTTTTAAAACCCAGACGCGAAAATTCGAAAGAGCGCGACTCGTGGCCTTCCGTATCCACTTTGTTCACGACCAAAATCACATGTCTGGCCGCAGTTCGGATCATTGTTGAAAGCTCGCCGTCCAAAGGCGTCATGCCATCGATCGAGTCCGTCACAAAAAGAATCACATCCGCACTCCCCATCGCGATGAAAGCACCCTCGCGCGTGCTTTCAGCGAAATCGGGGTCCGGCTCGGATCCAATGCCGCCGGTATCGGTGATCTCAAACGGAGCCTGGCCGAGGTTGCAAATCGAGCCAATGCGGTCGCGGGTCACGCCGGCTTGGTCATGGACGATGGAAATCTGGCGTCCCGCAAGACGGTTGAAGAGGGCCGACTTTCCGACATTCGGACGGCCTATGATGGCGACATTTCGCATTTATGAAGTATGAGGTTTGGCGTGGTGGCGGGCTTGGAGACTGCCTTGAATCAAGTAATCCACCCCGCTGACGAGCGTGAGAATACCAGCTACATAGACGGATGCCAGATAATGCGGCAACTGAAGCATCATCCAGGCGATGGCCGCCATTTGCGCGGCCGTGGCTGCCTTCCCGGTCCAGGTCGGCTTCACATCAAGCCCCTCGTTCAAAAAATAAAGAACGCCACACCCCGCCAAAATGACGGCATCCCTCGCGATCACCAGCACGGGAAACCAAAGGGGAAACGCTTGATTCCAGTTGCCGAAACTCAGCGTAACAATAGCCGTGAGCAGAAGCCCCTTGTCCGCGATCGGATCAAGAACAGCTCCCAAGCGGCTGCGCTGGTTCCAATGGCGCGCGATGTAGCCATCCAACCCGTCCGTCACCGCCGCAAAAATAAAAACCAGAATCGCCGCCACTCGCTGCCACTCAAGCGGCCTCCCGGCATCCAACGACTGCCCGTAGGAAATGCTGAAAAAGACAAACACCGGAATCAAAAGAATCCGCAAAACGGTCAACTGGTTCGCCAAGGTCATAGACCAAGCTAAAGCCATTTCCCCGCATTGCCACGGGAGGTTTTTTCAGGCCCTGTATCGCGCAGGGATCCTTAAAACATCGCGTCGAAAATCTCGCGGAGGCGTTCGGAGGCATCGAATTTGGCGCGGAGGGGTTGAATGGCGTTGCAGACGAAGTGAAGCGAATCGCGGGAATACCGCGTTCGGCGAGGTTTTTTTTCAAACGCGGAGTCCGCTGTGGATGCGGGCGATCACCCAGCCGAGGATCGGCGAAACCGCAGCACCAAGTGCGGTAAGGGTGATAGAATCCATAAAAAAAACTTCCCGGCTATCGTCAAAATCAAGACCAACGCGAAATCTGATCCTAATGCAAGTTTTTGCGTTAAAAAATGCATTATGGAAAGGAAAATGCACAAACTTTCACAGTTTAGCGCGAGTGCATAGGGAACATGAAGAAATCGCGCGAACAGCGATGAAACAGCAAGCTCGACTAAAGAAAATTTGAGCTCTTCGAGACAGTTCCTGCGTTTAATGAATGTATGAAGCCCATTGATTCTATTGAACGCGATCTCTCCAAGTTGGCGTCTGCCAATCGGGGTGGACCGGAATTCGAAAGTTTTCGCTCCGGCGTATGGCGGGAAATTCCGAAATGCTACCGCGCCGGGGAGAAGCACCGCATTTTTCTCGCAAAAAATCAAAACGCGTGAGGGATTTGGCAATCCACTCTTATTGAAACTCGCGTGAAGCCCTTTCCATCGAATTCCATACTGCGGTGCGCAGCCGCCATTTTTTGCCTGATTCTTGGGACCGCTGTCCCATCGCTACGGGCCGAACCATCCCCAATTCCGCTCACAGCGGACTCTGCAGTGGCATTGGCCATAAAAGGAAACAAGGAACTCGCAGCGGCGAGGTTTCTCGTCCAAGAGGCGGAGGGTCGGTCACGCGGAACCGGGCGACTGCAGAACCCTGAATTCGAAGCCGAGGTCGCCGCTGGGCAGGATTTTGAGGGGCGAGTGACTGCTGGAATCATGCAGAGATTCCCCCTGACAGGGCGACTTCGTTTGGAGCGCAAACTTTCCGATTTGGATGTGCAGATGGCCGGATTGGAAGTGCGGGAAAAAGAATGGCAACTCACCTTGGCCGTTCGAAAGGCCTTCTATGATCTCGCCGCTGCGCGCGAGGTGCTCGTGATTTCAACTCGGCAGGCAGAGTTGGCGGAGGCTTTCACAAAAACCGTGGCCGAGGGGTTGGATGCCGGATTCCGATCAAAACTCGATTTGCAGGAAGCAAAGTTGTCCGCTTCCAATCTCCAAGCAAAGGCAGAAACTCTGCGCGGCTTGGAAATGGAAGCCTCCGCCCGACTGAGCGAATGGCTCGGACTGCCATCTGACACCAGTTTTACCCTCAATCAAAAGCTTAGCCTCCCGAAGTCGGCTCCAGCGTCCAGGCCTGCGGGGATGCGGGCGGACTTGGAACTCGCCGAGATGGCTCTGCGCTCGGGCGAAACCCATGTCTCACTCTCTAAAGCCACAAGCTGGGACGATGTGGGCGTGGGAGTCTTTGTGGAAGGGGAAAGATTCCGAGACGACCCCACGGGCATCGAGCCCGAGGCGCTGGCAGGCCTGAAGCTCAGCATTCCGCTGCCGCTCTGGCAAAGCGGCTCCGGCAAGGTTTCTGAAAGAGAAGCCGCGCGCAAACGCATGGGCGCAAGATTGGAATCCCTCCGCTTCGCCGTGCAGAACCAAATTCTTCTCACCTATCGCGTCATGTCCCTCCGTTTCCGGTCCGCTTCGGAATTCGGTGCCAAGGTTCTTCCCACCGCTAACGAGCATATTCGGGAGTGTGAGGCGGCCTATGGCCGTGGCGAAGTGGACCTCCAGGCCGTTTTTAGGGCGCGCGACCGCCTCGCTGAAGTCGAACTCTCAGACCTCGAAGCCCGCAAAGCCTATTTCCTCGCCTACAGCGAATGGCTCGGCGCCCTCGGCGAAACTAAGACCAATCCATGAAAACGATCCTTTTCCTCCTTACCACTTCCCTCCTCGCCACAGCCGCAGGCACAAGCAAAACCGTCATCCTCGATGAAAACGGGGTAAAAAACCTGCGCATCGAAACTCAAGTCGTCGAGGAAACGACCTTTGAGGAGAGCCTTTTTGCACTGGGAGAGATCGAAATTTATCCCGGCCGTCGCGCGGTGATCAGCAGCCGCGTTCCCGGACGCGCCCTCGAAGTTTATATCAAAAACGACCACCCTATTGAAAAAGGGGAGACTGCCATTCTGGTGGAAAGTCGGCAACCGGGCAACCCACCGCCCACGATCTCCCTCCCCTCACCGATCTCGGGACTCGTAAGCGAGACGCACATCGCGCCGGGCGAACCGGTTGATCCCGAGAAGGTGCTGGCCGAGGTTTTGGATCTTTCGGAAGTCTATGCAATCGCCCGTGTGCCACAGCATTTGGCTGGGCGATTGAAACAAGGCCAAATCGCACGAATCTCTGTTTCAGCAGTGCCAGGAAGAACTTTCGATGCAGAGTTGGAGCATCTTGGAGCCGTCGCCGATGCCTCGAGCGACACCGTCGAAGCCGCCTTTCATGTGAGCAATCCCGATTTTACCCTGCGCCCGGGAATGCGCGCCGAGTTTTCGATTGTCGTTGGGAAAAAAGAGGGCGTGTTTTCGATTCCTCGAGCCGCGCTGCAGGGAGATGCCACGAACCGTTTCGTCTATGTGAAGGACTTTGAAATCCCGAATGCCTTTGTCAAAACTCCGGTCGTCGTCGGAAGCCTCAATGTCAGCAATGCGGAGATCGTTTCGGGTCTCTTGCCAGCCGACGAAGTTGTGACCCGTGGCGGCTACTCGCTCGCCTTCGCTGGAGGAGGAACGCTATCCCTGAAAGAAGCCCTCGACGCGGCACATGGGCACGAGCACGCGGAAGATGGGTCGGAGTTGCCCCAGCAAAGCAAAGCCCCTTCCGAACCGACGCAGGACAAGGCACAAAGCACGTTCTGGATGATCGTGAGCGGAATCTTGTTTGTGTTGCTGGTCATCGTCGCCTCCCGAGGGAAAGCCCGCCATGCTGAATAGACTCATCGAATGGTCGCTCGCACATCGCGGCGGCGTTATTGGAGTTTCCGCCCTCGTTCTAGCACTTGGGATTTTCACGGCAATCCGCCTGCCCGTGGAGGTGCTTCCCGACCTCACCAAGCCTACGGTTGTCATCCTTACCGAGGCTCCGGGACTGGCTCCCGAGGAAGTGGAAACCCGCGTCACGCAACCAATCGAGACGGCACTCATGGGAGTTGCAGGATTGACCCGACTGCGATCGAATTCCGATGTCTCACTCTCCCTCGTCTATGCCGAGTTCGACTGGAATTCCGATCTCCAAAAAAGTCGGCTCCTCGTGCAAGAGCGCCTGCAGACCGTGAGGGAGCAACTACCAAATGGGATCCAGCCATTCCTGACTCCCGCCGCCTCCCTCATGGGCGAAATCCTGCTCGTTGGCGTGAGATCGACCATTCCCAAGGGCGAGCCGGGACATCTGACTCCAAGCGAAGTGCGCTCGATCGCAGATTGGACCATCAAGCGCCGCATCCAAAACATCTCCGGTGTCGCGGAAGTCCTCAACATGGGCGGCGGCATTCGGCAGGTGGAGATTCAGCCCGACCCTTATCGCATGCAGGCTTATGGGGTCACGCTTGCGGAACTTGAGGATGCAGCAGCCAAAGCGGCGAATACCAGCACTGGCGGATTTCTGAGCACAGGTGCGACGGAAATCATGGTTCGCAATCTGGCCATGACGACCGATCTCGACGCCATCGGACAGACCGCAATCAAACGCATCGGCGACCGCCCCATTCGCATTGCCGATGTGGCGCAGGTCGTCTGGGGCATCGAGCCAATGCGCGGCGATGCGACGATAAGCCAAGCACCGGAAAAAACTCCGACCTACGGCGTCATCATGTCCCTGACAAAGGCGCAGGGATTCGACACGCGAGCACTCACCGGGAAAGTGAAAGCAGCCCTCGCCGAACTCGCGCCCAGCCTACCGAAAGGCGTCGAGACCATCGTGCTCTTTCAGCAAAAAGACTTCATCGACAATGCGATTGGGAATCTCAAAAAAGCCATCGTCGAGGCAGCCATCATGGTCACTTTGGTGTTGGTTTTGTTCCTCCTGAATTTCCGAACAACATTCATCACCCTCACAGCCATTCCCATGAGTTTCGGAATGACGATGCTTACCTTCCAGTGGTTTGGGATTTCCGTGAATTCCATGACACTCGGCGGGTTGGCCGTGGCCATCGGGATGGTGGTGGATGACGCCATCGTGGATGTGGAAAATGTCTTTCGTCGTCTGCGGGAGAACGCCGCCCAACCAGAGCCAGCGCCTCGCCTTCAAGTCATCGCCCGCGCTTCGCGCGAAGTGCGGAGTTCCATCTTCTACGCGACACTCCTCATTGTATTGGTCTTCGTTCCTTTGCTGGGACTGACAGGTGTTGAGGGGAAATTATTCACACCGATTGCCGTGGCGACCATCGTCAGCATGCTGGCTTCTTTTCTGGTATCCCTCACTTTGATTCCGGTCCTTTGCTCATTGCTGCTGAATCCCAAGCCAGCAGTCTCGCATCAGGACGCCTGGATTGTGCGAATCATGAAGCGAAGTTTGCAGGCCACCGCACTGAGGATCGGCTTCGAGCATCCCTGGCCGGTTTTGGCCGCGCTTGGACTGGCCGTGCTCGCGGCATTCTCCCTCTACCCCAAAATGGGGAAGGATTTCCTCCCCTCCTTCAAAGAGGAGACGGCGCTTATTGCGGCGACATCAGCACCTGGAACCTCCCTCGATGAAATGAACCGCATCTCGGATGTCATCGAGGAGCAAATACTCTCTGTGCCCGAGGTGCAGAAAGTCGGGCGCCGCCTTGGGCGGGCGGAACGCGGCGACCATGTGGTTCCCGTCTCGACCGCCGAATTCGATGTGGACTTCCGCACAGCAGGGAGTGGAAAAAAGGACCGCTCCCGCAAAGAAATTCTCGATGACATCCGAGCCCGGGTGAAGTCGGTTCCCGGCGTTTTTGCTGTTGTCGGAGGCCCGCTGGCCGACCGCATCGGGCACATGATGAGCGGCGTCTCCGCGCCCGTGGCCATCAAGGTCTTCGGCCCCGATCTCGACACCCTTCGAGATATCGGCACGCAGATTCAAACCCTCGCGAAAAAAATTCCCGGCTTTGAGGATGCCAAGCTCGACCAGCAATCCTTGATCCCGCAGCTGCGGATCGAGCCCGACCGTGAACGCTGCGCAGGCTACGGGATCGCACCTGGAGACCTCAACAACCGCATGAGCACACTCATCGGGGGCAAGGAAATCGCCGAACTTCGGGAAGATCAGCGTGCCATCAACCTTGTGCTCCGCCTTCCTCTGGCTTGGCGGGACTCGCCGGAACGCATCGCCCAACTTCCCATCCAAGCCGACAGTAACCGTTACTTTCCTCTGAGCGCCGTGGCAGATGTGCGCGAAGCCAAAGGCCCAAATGTGATCTTTCGCGAAAATGGCCAGCGCCGCTTTACCATCGCCATCAAGCCGAGCGTCCGCGATGTGGGCGCGCTTGTGAACAAGCTCCAGAGCGAGGTTTCCGCGAAAGTGAAGCTCCCCGAGGGCTACTTCGTAACCTACGAGGGCGAATTCCAAGCCCAGCGCGATGCCACTTGGCGCATAGCCATCCTGAGCCTCGGCGTTTTCTTGGTAGTCGTCTTCCTGCTCTACGGATATTTCCAAAGCCTCTCACTGGCGCTCCAGGTTTTGCTCAACATCCCGCTCGCGCTCCTTGGAGGCTTGGTCCTCACATGGTTACTCATCGATAACATAAGCATCGCCACACTGGTCGGATTCATCGCCGTGGGAGGCATTGCCGCCCGAAATGGCATTATGATGCTCTCACACTACCTGCACCTCATGCGCCATGAGGGCGAAGGATTCACGCGCCAAATGGTCGAGCGCGGCACACTGGAGCGGATGGTTCCAGTCCTCATGACAGCCCTCTCCGCCGGAATCGCACTCATCCCCTTCGTGCTCGCTGCGAATGAGCCAGGCAAGGAAATCCTGCACCCGGTCGCAGTCGTCATTGTCGGCGGCCTCATTTCATCAACACTCTTGGATTTCCTGATTACGCCTTTGATTTTTTACAAATTCGCCAAATCTGCCGCCCTGCGCGCCATCACACGCCATGCCGCCGCTTCACAATAAACTCTCACCAAACACCCAAACATGAAAACCACACGCATCCTACCACTCGCCATCGCAATCCTTAGCGCCCTCACACTCCATGCGGGGCCAAACCATAGCCACGAAAAGAAAGAAGCCGGTCCAAACGGCGGACGCATCCTGACATCCATCGAACCCCACGCGGAATTCCTCGTCACGGCAGACCGCAAAGTCCAGATCACCTTTGTCGATGATAACGAGAAAGCCATAGCGCCCGCCGAGCAAGTCATCGCCGTCACGACCGGCGAGCGCTCCGCGCCTGTCAAAATGACCTTCGCCAAAACCGACACAGCCTTCCTCTCCGAGCAGACTGTCCCCGAGGGAAACAACTTCCCGGTCGTCGTCCAAATCAAGACCAGCCCAGATGCGAAAGCAATGGTCGAAAAATTCACGCTCAACCTCTCGAATTGCCCAGATTGCAAACTCGCCGAATACGCCTGCATTTGTTCGCACACGCATTGAGGCAAGTGGGCGGTGTGCCCCTCGAACTCGGCGCCGGTAAAATCCACGATTGAAAGAACCACGGCCTCCTTTTCGCACCCCCGCGCGGAAGCGCGAATTCGTGAATCTGGGAGGGTCCATCGTCCCGCATGACCCATTTTTCAGCCGCGAAGCGGCGTCTTAGGGAAGCGTCACTGTCTCGGTCGTGGCGGCGCACGGCGTGATGGGAACAATGCGGCGTGCTGGCATAGTCGTTCAGTCTTGGGTCAAGCCGGAGGTTGACCCTTCAAAGGTTTGCGCGCTGCCGCGCGGGGTGGCAGGACTAATCGTTTTCGAGGATCCAGTCGGCTTTGGGCAGGAAGAACTGCCACTCGTCTTTGAACATATTCAACTGGGCATGGAAGCGGAGGTTTGAGCCGCTTTTGGCGAGGTCGCGCAGGTGGTCGCGGGTATCTTTGTCGGGGCTGAAGAGGTTGTAGGAGATGCCGTTGAGATTGACGGAGACCACGCCGCGTTTGCCGACTGTGGCGGGGGCGTCGATGAGGAAGACTTTGCCGAGCCATTCGGGTTTGCGGAAATCAGTGTTGGGCGCTTCGTTGGCGGGGTTGATGGCGTTGGCGAAGATTTCCTCGGCGGAGACTTCTCGAACGGGCGGGACATTTTCCGCGTCGGCGGTGGAGGGCTTGCTGAGGGACATCCACTTGGTTGATGACTTTGAGTCGGCAACGCGCAGGCGGGCCAGGATGGGGAAGTGGTCGGAGAATCCGGAGGGGTTGCTGCCGCGCGACCAGCGGAGGGGGCGGCCGAGGGCATCGGCGTTGAGGGCGGGAATCGCTATGACCTCAAAGCTATTGTCTTCATATTGTAGCCCTTTGTTGTCGTAGAGGCCGCGCGAGACGATGAGGTGCATGAGCGTTCCCCATTTGTTCTGGTAAACATCGCTGCCGCGTTTTTGCGCGGGGAGTTCAAACCAGAGGTTGTAGAGATCTGCCTTACCGCTTTCGAGGGCGGTTTCGTTGCCCTGCGAGCCGAGCACTTCATTGATGGCGGATTTTTTGAAGTCGGGATAGCGGAGCGTCTGGTTGTAATGGGAGTTGAAATCCCCAGCCAGAATGACATCCGCCGAGGGATCCTGCTTAAAAATGTGGTCCAACCGATCGCGGAGTGTGCGGGCATTTGCCATGCGGATGCGCTCGTTGTCGATATCACCGGCGCCGGATTTCCAGTGGTTCGCAAAGACGGTGAGCGGATGGCCGTTCAGATCGAGTTGGGCTTCGAGAATGGCCCGGGCATTGAGTGTGTGGTGGGTTTTAACTGCTGCAATGGGAAAGCGGGAGAGGATGACATTTTTGACGGAGCGGGAGCGGCCGTCCTCATGGGAACCAGGAGGCTCGTCGGGAATCGCGAGGTGGTAGCGGCCGAGGCCAGCGTCTTCGAGAGCCTTGAGGAGGAAGAACTCGGCAGGCAGCGTGGCGATCTCGGGCGGCAGAGGGGATTGGGAAAGAATCTCCTCGAGCGTGCGGCCTTTCGCCGAGTCCAGCCAATCTGTGGCATTCAGGCCGGTAGAGTCGGGAGTTTGATCGATTTCGATTTCGTTGAGGATGACCACATCCGGCCCGCGTCCGGCATCCACCGTGGAAAGCACCTTGGCGGCATTGCGGGCCTTCACCAAGAGATGGCGGGGGGTGTATTTGTCGGGGCTGTAATCCTCGTAGCTGGCTGTCCCGTCGAGATCGAAGAGATTCTCCACATTGTAGGAAACGATGGAGAATCCCGACACCCGTGTGGGAAGGATCGAAACAAGCAGGGCGAGGAAGGCAACGAGATGTCTTGTGGTCATTGGGCAAGGCGACTCGGAACGGAGCGGATCGACAACAGGTGGTGTGTAACGATTCCGTTGCCGAGGGAAAAACTCAGACGCTGTATTGGAGAGCCATCGACCGGGCGATCGAAGCGATGCGCTCGCAGAGTTCGTGCGGCTCGAGCACCTTGGCGTGTGTCCCCCACCCCAGAATCCAGTTTTCCAGATCGGGAGCGAGGCCGACTTCAAGGGTGAGTTCGGCACCGCCACCGGCGACGGGTTTGATGCGTTGAGATTTGTGCCAGACGCGTTCGGAGGCAAGGCGGGCGGCGAAGGCGTCGAGGCGAACGACCACGCGGGTCGGCTTGGGCGTCTCGAATGCCGAGAAACTGGAGGCCATCATGTCGCCAATGGAAAAATTTTGCGGACGCTGGAAAGTGAACTTGAGCAATTTCGGATTGCTCAGGCGGGTGAGCGCGAATGTGCGAATGCCGGCGCGGACGAGGTCGTTGCCGATGAGATACCACTGATTGTCGATGCAGCCGAGGTGGTAGGGTTCCACGCGTCGCCGCTCGGCTTTTTTACCGGTGAGTTTGAAGTAATCGAACTCCACCGTGCGCTGCTCCAGCACGGCTTGGGAGAGGATGTCGAAAACGCGGAGTTCCTGGATCGCGTATCCCACGGGGCGGAACGAAATCGCCTCGTTCAAGTCCTGAAAGGAAAAGAAGCCCTCCTCCTCGAGATTGGAGGTCATTTTTTGGAAGGCGGATTTCAGCGGCTTCTCAAAAACGGTGCCCTTGTATTGCTCGAGGGATTTCTGAGCCACGAGCAAGGCAACGATTTCGCCCTCGCTCATCGTCATGCGTGGAAAAGCGGAAACAGGCTTCGTGTAGCAGAAGCCGCGGTTCAGAGCGTTGTAGGCGATCGGCAGGTGCATCTGATCCCGCATGAAATCGATATCCCGCATCACAGTCTTGCAGGAGACCTCGAACTCAACCGCCATCGAGGTGCAATTCGGGTGGGCATTCTGGCTGATGAGATCGTGAATGCGCAGCATGCGGGCCAGCGGCGGGCGCGAATGTTGCTCCACGCCGAACCTCCGCGTGCGACGGCCCTTTTTCGGAGTGGTCAGGGGAAGCTCGGACTCGGGCTGAGCGAATGGAACCGAGCTGTGGGAAAGCTCATTCATGGTTTTTTCGGTGGGGAGTTTTTAACACCAAGGCCATGCTCGTAAACCAAAGCGCCGCCGTAGTGACCGGCTTGGGCGACATGCCATGCGGTCATGAGCGCCGCCACAGCAGTCGCTGCGGCGAGGAGGCGTGTCAGCATTCGCCAGCGGGCGACCAACACCGAGAGCACGGCAAGAGTCGCCGCTACGAGCGAGAAGTTGCGCGCCCGCTTGCCGGCATGCTCGTGGTTTTCAAATGCCTCATGCACTTCGCCAGTCGTCTTGGGCAGGCGGTGTTCCTCACGCTCGCCGGTTTCAACGGCAACAATAGCACCAGCCGCCCCCAGAACGAGAATGAGAGCCGTCGGCAGCGCCCAACGGCGGAAAATGACAGCCAAAAGAGAGAGGCCCGCACCAACAATCAAGAGGGCGATCGGAAAATGAACAACCGCAGGATGCAAGGGCTCGGGGATCGGTATCATGCGGAATCTATTACCCCGCAGGGATCACACCGCAAAGCGGAAACAGCAGGCAGGTCGGACAAGACCCCATTTTCCAAAGAGTCGGAGGAGTATCTGCTCCAAAGGACATGAGAGTGAAAACCAAGGCAAAACAGCCACGCACGGCGCGAGAGCGCAAGACGGGCCTATGAAAGCCAATGCACTCTGGCCAGGAAATCCCTCGCCGCTGGGGGCGACTTGGGACGGCGAGGGTGTGAACTTTGCAATGTTTTCCGAGAACGCCACGCTTGTGGAATTGTGTCTCTTCGACTCGGCGGGCGATGAGCAGGAGAGTGTGCGTCTCACCTTGCCCGAAAAAACAAACCAGGTCTGGCATGGCTACCTGCACGGAGGCGCGCCCGGCCTGATCTACGGCTACCGCGTCCATGGGCCGGAGAATCCCGCGCTGGGGCATTATTTCAACCCTCGGAAAGTGCTACTTGATCCCTACGCGAAAAGCATAGCCCGGGACTTCCGCCATGGAGAGGCCACAAATGACCCGCGCCTGGACAACGCTGCCGATGCACCGCTGGCGCGGGTTGTTGATACCTCGTTTCACTGGAATGGAAGCGCACCACCCGCCACTCCTTGGCACGAGACCATCGTTTATGAGGCGCATGTGAAGGGCTTCACGCAACAACACCCCGGTGTGCCAGAGAGCTTGCGAGGAACCTATGCCGGCTTCGCATCGCTTCCGGCCATCGCGCATTTGACATCCCTCGGTATCACGGCAGTGGAATTGCTCCCTGTGCACTACCACATCGACGAGGGACGACTGGTCGATGCGGGACTCGTCAATTACTGGGGCTACAACACACTTGGCTTCTTCGCTCCCGACCCGCGCTACAGTTCAAGCGGCCCTGAAAATGCGGTGAACGAATTCAAGGAAATGGTCCGCGTTTTGCACTCGGCAGGCATCGAGGTGATCCTCGATGTGGTTTACAATCACACGGCCGAGGGGGATCACACGGGGCCCGTTCTTTCAATGCGGGGCATCGACAATGCCAGCTACTACCGCCTCGCGGAGGACCGCAGCCAGTTCGTCGATTTCACAGGCTGCGGGAACTCGCTCAATGTCGCCCATCCACATGTGCTCAAGCTCATCATGGACTCGCTGAGATACTGGGTGTTGGAAATGCATGTGGATGGATTTCGATTCGATCTGGCGAGTGCGCTGGCAAGGGAGTTGTGGGATGTGGACCGTCTTGGATCGTTCTTCGACATCATCCACCAAGACCCCGTCCTGTCCAAGGTGAAGCTGATTGCCGAGCCGTGGGATTTGGGCCCGAACGGATATCAGGTGGGGAATTTTCCCGTCCTCTGGAGTGAATGGAATGGGCGCTACCGCGATTGTGTGAGGCGATTCTGGAAAGGTGACGGTGCCACTGTCGGAGAGTTGGCCACGCGTCTTGCAGGCAGCAGCGACCTGTATCAACACAACGGCAGGCGACCACATGCGAGCCTGAATTTTGTGACCTGCCACGATGGTTTCACACTCGCTGATCTGGTGTCCTACAACACCAAACACAACGAGGCGAACGGAGACTCGAACAGGGATGGATCGGATCAAAACGACAGCTGGAACTGCGGCGTCGAAGGTCCTTGTGCCGAAGAGCAAATCCGAACTCTGCGGATTCGGCAGCAGAGAAACTTCCTGTGCACGCTCTTCCTTTCACAAGGCGTTCCGATGCTGCTGGCCGGGGATGAAATCGGACGCACTCAAGGCGGCAACAACAACGCCTACTGTCAGGATTCCCCGGTCTCATGGCTCGACTGGAATCTCGATGCGGACGACTTGGCGCAGCTCGACTTTGTGCGGCGATTGATCGACCTGAGACGAAAACAGCCTGTTTTCCGACGGAGGCATTTTTTTCAAGGCCGGGCCATTCACGGCACCGACATTAAAGACCTCTATTGGATTCGCCCCGATGGCATGGAGATGTCCGAACTGGACTGGAACTCCCCTCATGCGCGCTGCCTCGGCATGGGATTGCTCGGCGACCAGATCATCGAGTGCGACGAGCGCGGGCAACCCGTGCGCGGAGATTCATTTTTGATTCTGATGAATGCCGGAGACTCGCTCACGCCATTCCGCCTTACAGCACGACAGCAGCAGGTGGCATGGACCCTTGTCCTCGATACTTCAAACGGTGAGGACTTGATGCCCCAACGCGTCTTTGCGCACATGGCGGAGTATCCCCTGCAGGCACGCTCGGTGGCGGTCCTACAACCGCACTATGTGCCGTTTGCTTGAGGGCGAGCCGTAGAGCTGCCGAGCGAAAAGAAGGGTGCGCGGTCGTCTCGACCGTGAAAGACACTCGCGCCGCCACCTCATCGATAAAAAAACCACTCCTTGCGCCTGCACGGTCGAGACGGCCATGCCCCCCCCTGAGACGCCGCTTCGCAGCTGAAAAATGGGACGCCAAGGGCCTGGCATCCCTACCACACATTTTCGATAGGTGCTGCCGCCCCACCCGCGCGGCAGCGCGCTCGTTCTCCCTAAGGGTAGGGATGGCGCGCCGCCGCCGTCCGACTTGTGCGGCGGGAGCCACCCTTACTTTATCTCGCGCTGCCGAGAGGCTTCGAGTGCGATGCAGAGGATACCAAGCAGCACGAGATTCCGGATGGGAGCTGTCCAAGGTGGCAGGATGGTTTCAAGAAATGTGCCGCCGAAACAACCGCAGGACATCGCTGTGCCGCGCACGAAGTTCACCATGAGAGCCAAGGTGAAAGCCGCCAGAAGGAATCCCAGCAATGCCAATGCGCCACGCTGCGCGGGAGGCACGATCACCAGCGCGCAAGCCGAGACGAACTCGATCCAAGGCAGGTAAATGGCCACAGGATTCACAAGCAGGGTCGGCAGAAGATCCATCTGATAAACAGCCGAGGCGAAGGCGGCGGGGTTCAGGATTTTCGGAACCGATGCGAGGAGGAAAACCGCCGCCACCAGCAAGCATGCAGCCCATTCGAGGGCAATCCAGAGCATGGAGGCGCGCGATCTCATTCGATGGGAAGCCCTGCCTCCTTCCAAGCCTGGAAACCATCGGAAAAGAGCAGAATTTTTTGGGATCCCTGTTCGCGAAGAAAAAGAGCCAGTTGCAGGGCATCGTCGCATGTCTTGCTGGAGCAATAAACAAGCAGGGGCTGATCCGATTGGAGCAAGGCGGCGAGTTCGTAGTAGGACTCGGCGCGTGTCGTATTAGGGAACGAAATAGCGCCCGGCAGGTGTCCGGCATCAAAGTCCAGCGCTGAACGGGCATCGAGAACGAGAAAGCCACTTCCGGAAACGACCTCTCTGGCCTGCTCCAGGGCAACAACATCGATTCCTGCCGCGCGGGCTTTTGCCAAGGGAGATTGTGAATGGTCTTGCACCCAGGGAATCGGAGAGGGACCGAAAAATTGCGCCAAGGTGCCAAGAAAGAGGGCAAGAATGACTATGCCGGCGAGAGAAGCCGTCACCGGCCAATAACGCGGGCGAGATTCCATTCGGCTCAGAGGTATTGAAAATGGAGAGGACATGGACTGGAGGTCGGATGCAGGGGATTTGGCGGCATTCGTCCGGCGGTGTCAACTCCGACCGAAGGCTGGCGGCAACAAGGCCGGAAAAGCGTGAACCCTTTTTTGCACAGGCGCGCAAAAAAGGGTTCGCTGGAATTTACAGCCTTTAGTTTGCGGATGTCTCGGCGACAGCCTCCTCGGCCTTGTGAGCGATGACAAAGCCGAGCTTGTCGCCGTCGCGTTGAACGGTGACAGCATCGCCCGGCTTGATGTTGCCTTTGAGCACTTCCTCGGCCATCGGATCTTCGATGTATCTTTCCACGGCGCGGCGCATCGGGCGGGCACCGTAAGTCGGGTCGTAGCCTTTGCTGATGAGGAATTCCTGGGCTGTGGGATCGAGCGTGAGGTGGATATCCTTCGTCTTGATACGCTCCACGACTTTGCTGATCTCGAGGTCCACAATCTTGATGAGGTCGGGCTTCTCGAGCGTGTGGAAGACGATGAGGTCGTCGAGGCGGTTGATGAACTCGGGTTTGAAGACGCGCTTGGCTTCGCCGAGGATTTTATCCTTCATGGCGTCGTAATTCTCTGTGCCTGCGACAGGAGCACCAAAGCCGAGTGTGGTCTGTTTTTTGATCAGCTCCGCGCCGACATTCGAGGTCATGATGATGATCGTGTTGCGGAAGTCGATTTTGCGACCGAGCGAGTCGGTAATTTTGCCCTCCTCGAGGATTTGCAGGAGGAGATGCATGACATCCGGGTGGGCTTTTTCGATTTCGTCGAAAAGCACAACGGCGTAGGGCTTGCGGCGCACGGCCTCGCTGAGTTGGCCGCCCTCTTCATACCCGATGTAGCCGGGAGGCGAACCGATGAGGCGGGAGGCGCTGAATTTCTCCATGTATTCGCTCATGTCGATCTGGATGAGCGAGTCGGCGGTGCCGAACATGAACTCGGCCAGCGTGCGGGCGAGGAAGGTTTTTCCGACACCGGTTGGGCCGAGGAAAATGAACGAACCAATCGGACGCTTCGGATCCTTGAGGTCGGCGCGGGAGCGGCGGAGGGCTTTGCTGATGGCCACAACGGCCTCGTTTTGGCCGATGACCTTGCCCTCGAGTTCGCCTTCCATCGCGAGGAGCTTGGCTGTTTCTTGCTGCTCCATGCGGGAAAGAGGAACGCCGGTCCACTTCGAGAGAACCTGCATGATCTCATCGGCACTCACAGTGACTTCCTTCTCCTCCTTGTTGGCACGCCATTCGGAGAGGATGCCGTCGAGTTTGTCCTTGGCCTGCTTCTCTACATCACGAAGAGATGCTGCCTTCTCAAAGTCCTGGGACTTGATGGCAGCCTCCTTGTCGAGGCGGATGGTTTCAATTTCGGCTTCGATGTCTTTGACATTCGGCGGACGGGTCATCGCAGCGATGCGCGCGCGGGAGCCGGCTTCGTCCATGAGGTCGATCGCCTTGTCCGGCAGAAAGCGTCCGGTGAGGTAGCGATCGGAGAGTTTGGCAGCGGCTTCGAGCGACTCGTCGAGGAACTTGGCCTTGTGGTGCGCCTCGTATTTCGGACGGATGCCGTGAAGAATCTGAATCGTCTGATCGACAGTGGGAGCCTCGACTTTGACCTGCTGGAAACGGCGCTCGAGGGCGGAGTCCTTCTCGATGTATTTGCGGTATTCGTTAAGCGTGGTCGCGCCGACGCACTGCATTTCGCCACGGCTGAGAGCTGGCTTGATGATATTCGAGGCATCCATCGCCCCTTCAGCCGAACCGGCTCCGACGAGCGTGTGGAGTTCGTCGATGAAAAGAATGATGTTTTTATTTTTGCGAATCTCATCCATCACGGCCTTGATGCGCTCCTCGAACTGACCACGGTATTTTGTGCCGGCCACCATGAGGGCGAGGTCGAGAGTGACGACGCGTTTGTCGCGGAGAATTTCAGGAACATTGCCGGAAATGATCTCCTGGGCGAGGCCTTCGGCGATGGCTGTCTTGCCAACACCGGCTTCGCCGATGAGCACGGGGTTGTTCTTGGTGCGGCGGCAGAGGATTTGAACGATGCGCTCGATCTCATCGGCGCGGCCGATGACGGGGTCGAGCTCGCCTTTGCGGGCCTGCTCGGTGAGGTCGCGGCCATAAGCTTTGAGAGCGGGGGTTTTTCCAGAAGGCTTGCCGCTCGGACCGGCCTCGGTGGGAATCGTGTCGCTCTCCTCCTCGGGTGCGAAATTCGGATCGAGTTCCTTGAGAATTTCATTGCGGGTGCGCTCAATATCGACCTCGAGATTTTTCAGAACGCGGGCTGCGACGCCTTCGCCTTCGCGGAGCAAACCCAGAAGAATGTGCTCGGTGCCGACATAGGAGTGCTGGAGGCTTTTGGCCTCTTTGCCAGCGAGGGCGAGCACTTTTTTGACACGCGGAGTGTAGGGGATATTGCCCACCATTTTTGTCTCGGGGCCGGAGCCGACTTGTTTTTCGACCTCCATGCGGACGGTTTCGAGGTCGAGGCCCATCTTTTGAAGGACATTAACCGCCACACCTTGACCAAGTTTAATCAAACCCAGAAGCAAATGCTCGGTGCCGACATAGTTGTGATTGAAGCGGTCGGCTTCCTTGCGGGCAAGGGCGAGAACCTGTTGGGCGCGTGGAGTGAAGTTGTTCATCATTGATTTTCGGTGGTTGCGGGTGTGGCGAGCCTAAGACGGGCTATGTCCGGCTGCGGCACCTGAGATAGTTTGGCCCGAATAATAGTGGCGCGCAAGGCGTCCCTTTCCTCGGAGGACATTTTTACGACCTGTGCGCCTTTTTGCAGATGGGCGGGTTGGGTTTCGATAAAAAGCTCATCCACTGGAAAGCGGTGGGCATCGGGGAAAACGGCAAGGTCGATGCCGAGCTTGATAATCGAAAGAAGATTCAGGGCTTCCTTGGAACTGATCGAATAGGAATGGCAGAGGAGGCCGTAAGCGCGGCCGATCTGGTCGTGCAGGGTGATCGCTTTGCGCTGAGCCAGGAGGGCGCGGGCATTTTGCTCATGCTCGATGACCTGCTCGATGACGCGGTTCAGGCGTCCAATGATCTCCTCCTCCGCCTCGCCGAGGGTCGTCTGGTTGGAGACTTGGAAAAGGTTGCCCATCGCTTCGGTGCCTTCCCCATGGAGACCACGGACGGCGAGGCCGATTTTGTTCACGGAATTGATGATCTTGTTGATCTGGTCGCTCATGACGAGGCCAGGCAAGTGGAGCATGGCCGAGGCGCGCATGCCGGTGCCGACATTTGACGGACAGGCCGTGAGGTAGCCGAGTTCCGAGCTGTAGGCGAATTCCAGACTATCCTCGAGTTCTGAATCCACGCGATTGATCATCTTGAAAACATTGTCGAGCTGAAGACCGCAGCGAATCGCCTGCATGCGGAGGTGGTCCTCCTCGTTGATCATCACGCTGAGCGACTGCGGGGCATTCATGACCACCGCGCTGCCCACGCCTTTGGCGGCGTGCTCGCGACTGATGAGGTGCCGCTCGACAAGAACTTGTTTTTCCAATGGAGAAAGAGCCTCGAGGTTTTCGGAATAGGATTCCGCCATCTCCGGAAGATGTTCCACCGCCTGTTTGACGAGGTTCATCACATCCAGGCGCTCGGATTTTTTAGCCCAACCGGGGAAGGGCTTGTCTCGAAGATTGCGGGCGAGACGAACGCGGCTTGAAACAACGATCTGGCGGTTGGGGCCATCGCCCGAAAGCCATTCGCCGGAGTTTGCGATAATGCGGGAAAATTTCATGAGGCGAGTTCGGCCTCCACTTGGCGGATTTGGTCGCGGAGGTTGGCGGCGAGTTCAAATTCCTCCGCCTCGATGGCCTTGTTGAGATTGTCCTGGAGGGCTTTTATTTTTTCGTCGTGTTCGCGGATTTTGTGAAACGCAGCGGGCGTTTTGCCGGTGTGCTGCGTGCCCTTGTGCATGTTTTTCAGCATGGGAGCGATGCCATCGGCAAAAACCGTGTAGCAATTGCTGCAGCCAAGCCGACCGGTCTTTTTGAAATCAGCTTGAGTGAATCCGCAGACGGGGCATTTCAAGGCAGCGGGAGACTTTTCAATTTCTTGAGAAGCTCCCAATCCCAGCAGAAGGTCGGCGAGGGCAAAACCCGTGGGATCATTGACACCCTTTTCTTTCGAGCACCCTTCGCAGAGGTTCACTTTTTGCATTTTCCCATCGACGATCTGCGTCAGGAAAACGGTGGCCTCCTTAGTCTGGCAAACATCACACTGCATTTTATTTATAAATCAGCGCGCCGGTGGACTCTGTCAACTCGTGGAAGCGGGCAATCAGCTTTTTCGTGATCGGGCCGGGCAACCCGTCGCCGATCAAGCGTGTATCGAGTTTCACAGCCGGAATCACCTCCGCAGCCGTGCCGGTCAGGAAGCACTCGTCAGCAGTATAGATATCATAACGGGTCATCATCGGCTCGTGTATGGGAATGCCGAACTCGGCGGCGAGGTCGAAAACCACCGAGCGGGTAACGCCAGCCAAGGCGCCTGAAGCGATGGGAGGAGTCGTAATGACACCGTTTTTGACGATGAAAATATTGTCGCCCGTGCACTCGGCCACAAAGCCCTGCTCGTTGAGCATGAGTCCCTCACCCGCGCCGGCATTTTGGGCCTCGATTTTGGCGAGGACATTGTTGAGGTAGTTCAGCGACTTCACCATTGGGCTCAAGGCCCCGTGCGGGATGCGGCGGGTGGCGCAAGTCACCACCTCCAAGCCATTCTGGTATTTGTCGGGGGAGTAGAGGGTGATTTTCGAGGCGATGATCACAATCGAGGCCTTCGGACAAAGGGCCGGATTCAAACCCAAATCCCCCACCCCGCGTGTCACGACCAAGCGCACATAACCGTCCTGGAGTTCATTGCGGCGGATGGTCTCGAGCGTCGCTTCGGTAACAGCAGCTTTATCGAGGCCGATATTCAGACAAATCGCACGGGCGGAATCGAACAGGCGGTCGATATGCTCCTCGAGACGAAAGACACGCCCATTGTAAAAACGGATTCCCTCAAAAACCCCGTCCCCGTAAAGCAGTCCGTGGTCGAAAACCGAAATTTTTGCGTTCTCCTTGTCGTAAAACTCGCCGTCTATGTAAATTTTCATTGGTTAAAATCCAGTCCGCAAGGCGCGTTTCTGGAGCGTGCTATAGTATGGGGGCGGGTGAAAATGACAAGCCTTCAAGAGCCTCGCAAAAAGGCGGCAAGAAAGGGCATCAGGTGGGCAAAAAAGATCTTCCTCGTATCGTATTTGAAGCGCAACCCGCCCGCAGAGCGAGTGTTTATGCGGGTGGCTGCCTCGCATGGATTCGAACCATGACAAACAGATCCAGAATCTGCAGTGCTACCGTTACACCACGAGGCAATTGATGGGGGCGGGGAATATCGATTTTCCGAATGGGTTTGGCAAAGGTTTTTTCGGAATTTTTAAAAGGCCAGCGGATCAAGCCTTGAGGACGATGCGGTATCTTGGGCTGCCGTGTTCGAGGCGATCGATAGCGGCGTTGACATCCGAGAGTGCGAATTCCTCAACGAGTGGTGCGATCTGATGGCGGGCACAGAATTCGAGCATGCGGGCGGTGGTGGCCGGACTGCCGAGCGGAGAACCCGAGAAGGAGCGCTGCCCCATGATGAGCGGGAAGGCTGCCAGCGTGACAGGCTCTGGAATGGCTCCAACCGTGTGCAGACGGCCTTTGGGAGCGAGCGCGGAGATGTAGCCCATCCAATCGAGCGGGACGGCGACGGTGCTGATGATGAAGTCGAAGCAGTTGGCTTCGGATTTCATAGCCTCCGCGTCGCGGGAGTTCACAACACGGTGGGCGCCGAGTTTTTTGAGTTCCTCGGTTTTGTCGGTGGAGGAAGTGAAGGCTGTGACTTCGCAGCCCCATTTATTGAGAAATTGCACTGCGAGGTGACCGAGGCCTCCGATGCCAATGACTCCAACGCGGTCTGTAGGCCGGACTCCGAATTCGACGATGGGGCTGAAGACAGTGATGCCTCCGCAAAAGAGCGGACCGGCGCTGACTGAGGAAAGGGCTTCGGGAAGTTTTGTTGCCCAGGCCCAATGGGAGCGGACGAGATCGGCGAATCCACCGTGGCGCCCGACGATAGTCCCCTCGCCTGTGGCACAGAGGTTGTGGTCACCGCCCATGCATTGAGGACAAGTCATGCAGCTTTCGGAAAACCAGCCGAGACCGACGCGGTCGCCAGCGACAAGATTTTTAACCATCGAACCAACGGCCTCGACGCGGCCAACGACTTCGTGTCCGGGGACAAGCGGGTAGGAGGAAAAGCCCCACTCGTTGCGGAGCATGCTGAGATCCGAGTGGCAGATTCCGCAGTATTCGACGCGGATGTCGACATGCTCGGGCCCGATGGGAGGGAGTTCGTAGGTGAAGGGTTCAAGGGGCGATGTCGGGGATTGAGCGGCGTAAGCGTGGACAGTGGGCATGGTGGGATTATTGAGTATTGGTTTATCGGATGATGCCGCGCTTGCTCGATGCCACGAAGGCAAGGAGGCGGGCAATGACATCGGGCCCGGAAAAGTCGGCGGCGATTTTTTCGCAGGCTTGTTTGACATTGAGATTCGAGCGGTAGAGCAATCGATAGGCCTCACGGAGTGTGCGAGTATCCTCGGGTAGGAAACCACGGCGCTCGAGTCCAACCTGATTGATTCCACGGACCTCAGCAGGGTTGCCATCCGCAATCATGTAGGGTGGGACGTCCTGAACTATTTTTGTGCAACCTCCGATGATCGAGTGCTGTCCCAGGCGGCAGAATTGATGCACTCCAGAGAGACCGCTGATAACCACATGGTCCTCGACGATCACATGACCGGCGAGCGTTCCGTTATTCGAAAAAAGGACATGATCCCCGACGATGCAGTCATGAGCGATATGTGAGTAGGCGAGGAAATTTCCGTGATGACCGACGATGGTTTTGGTTCCTGGGAGGGTGCCGCGGTTGACCGTGCAAAATTCGCGGAAGGAGTTGTTGTTTCCAATTTCCAGATAGGTCGGCTCGGAGGTGTATTTCAGATCTTGCGAGCGCTGACCAATCGAGCAGTAGGGGTAGAATACATTCCCCTCTCCGATACGTGTGGGGCCGGCTATGGAGACATGGCCAATGAGGCGAGTTCCGCATCCCATCTCGACCTGCGGGCCGATGTGGCAGAATGGACCGACCTCAACATCGGGGTGCAAAATCGCAGAGTGGTCGATGACCGAGCTGGGATGAATTTTTGTCATTTATCGACAAGGCCAAAGAGCAGGATTCCTTCGGAGACGACCTCGCCATTGACCAAGCAGCGGCAAGCGGCCTTGCCGAGGCGTTTCTTGGCGCTGGTGAGCTCGCACTCGATGAAGAGTGTGTCGCCGGGCATGACGGGTTTCCGGAATTTGACTTCATCGGCACTCATGAAGTAGCCGATTTTCCCCTCATTCTCCGTGCGGCGCATCATGATAATGCTGGCGACCTGAGCCATGGCTTCGAGTTGAAGAACGCCTGGCATGACGGGATGGTTGGGAAAGTGTCCTTGGAAATACGGTTCGTTGATTGTGACAGCTTTCACGCCGGTGGCTTTCAATTCGCCATCGAATTCCACAATGCGATCCACCATGAGGAAGGGATAGCGGTGCGGGAGGATCTGCATGACCGCATTGATGTCGAGGGCGCCCGGCGAAGCAGCAACGGGTTTGGCTGCGGCTGGCGCGACGGTATTGAAGCGCTCAGCGAGAAGTTTGGCGGCCTCGGTATTGATGCCGTGGCCGGGTTTTACGGCAACAACATGGCCTCGGATGAAACGACCTGAGAGCGCGAGATCGCCAACGATATCAAGAATCTTGTGGCGAACGAACTCGTCCGGGAAGCGAAGCGGCTCTTTGCTGAGGACGCTGTCACCCCTGGCGACGATGGCGTTTTCAAGACTCCCGCCTTTGATGAGGCCTTTATCCATGAGGGGCTTCACATCCTCGTAAAAAACAAAGGTGCGGGCGGGGGCGATTTCTTTTTCGTAAATCTCAGGGGTGATTTCGGTGGAAAGAAATTGGGTGAAACGCCCTTCAGGACCGACCTGCGTGCAGGAGACCCGGAATTTTGTTTCCGGGAGAATGACGAGGATCGAACCGTTGGACTCAATAGTGACCGGTTCGCGGATATCAATGTAGCGGCGAGGCGCATCCTGCTCGATGATTCCGGCCTTCTTGATGAGGGCGATGTATTCGGATGCGCTGCCATCGCCGATTGGGGGCTCGTTGGCATCCATCTGGATGAGGGCATTGTCCACACCCATTCCGGTGAGAGCCGAGAGAACATGCTCCACTGTGTGGATTTTGACCATGCCTTGGACAAGCGTGGTCGCACGCTCCACGGTCTTCACATATGCGGCGGCGGCATCGACAATTGGCTCATCGGGCAAATCGATGCGCTGAAATTTGAAGCCGTGGCCGACTGGGGCGGGCAAAATCGTGAGAGTGACATTTTCGCCTGTGTGCAAGGCGCTGCCAGTGAGGCTGGCGGATGAGGCAAGTGTGCGTTGTTTTTCCAAGGTGCGATGGGATTTTTAAGGATTGATGCGGGTGGATAGGAAAAGAGGCAAAATGCAGAACTGCGGGGTGTCAGGATGCAGAGCCAGAGTCACTTTTGGAGAGTATTTTTCCATCGAGCATTTGTATACGAACCGGCGCCAGTGCGGCAACCGAGTCGCTGTGCGTGACAATAATCAAGGTGGCAATTTTTTGGGAAGCAATCTTTGAAAATGTCTCGCAAACCATGGCGGCATTGGCGGAGTCAAGATTGCCCGTCGGCTCATCAGCCAAGAGAAGTGCCGGGTGTCCAACCAAGGCCCTCGCCGTGGCGGTTCGCTGCATCTCGCCGCCACTAAGCTGATGGGGAAAATGGGAGGCTCGATGGGATAACCCAACGAGATCGAGCATTTCCGATACTCTTGTGGTTGCGAGCGAGGCGGACTCGCCGCGCAAGAGCAATGGCAATTCCACATTTTCCCGAACTGTCATGGCAGGGAGGAGGTTGAAAAATTGGAAGACAATACCGAGCGTATTCCGGCGGTAGCGGGTGAGCTCGGCCTCACCTGCATCGTGCAAGGGAATGCCAGCAACACGAATCTCACCCGATGTCGGGTGGTCAAGCCCGCCAAGAAGATTGAGCAGCGTGCTTTTCCCACACCCGCTGGGGCCGGTGATCGTGGCAAAAGCACCAGAATCAAGATCAAGTGAGACGCCATCCAATGCGCGAACCTCCCCGATCCCGGAGGAATAAATGCGCGTGACGTTTTGCAGAGAGACCATGGAGCAGTCATACTCAACATCTCATGCTCGTGGATCAAGAAGAGTTCCGGATTATCGGGGAGACTCCCGACCTTTTGGTCGTGGACAAGCCAGCGGGCCTCCTCGTGCACCCCAGCAAGCCCGATGGAACGCGCACTCTTTGGGACGGCTTGAGAGAGCTTCTTTGCTATGAAATCGCCAACGCGGGACAGGTCTCGTTGATCAACCGTCTCGACCGCGAGACAAGTGGATTAGTATTGGTCGCAAAACACGCAGCAGCCGCACGGCGAGCGGCCATCGCGATGCAAGAGGGAAAGATAAAAAAGACCTATCTGACCATCCTATGCGGGCACCCAAGCGAGGAGTTTTTTTCCATTGATGCGCCAATCATCAGACAGGGGGAAGTTGAGCCAACGAAGATTCATCTCAAGCGGATGGTCCACCCTGCAGGAGCCCACGCTAAAACGCATTTTCGAGTTTTGAAAAATATTGAAAACACGGCAGGGCGTTTTTCCATGGTCGAGGCGCAACCTGTCACCGGGCGCACCCACCAGATTCGAGTTCACGCCTCCCATGCCGGCCACCCCGTGGTGGGAGACAAAATCTATGGCCCTTCAGAGGATTGCTATCTTGAGTTTATCCAAACCGGCTGGACCCTCGCTCTCCAGAAACGGCTGTTTTTAAAACGGCATGCTTTGCAGTCCGCCGGCCTAAAAATCGAGTGGAATGGCGTGCCAATGGAATGGAAAACAGGTTGGGCGGAAGATTTAAAAAATTTTGTGGGAAATGTTGACAGTGATTCAGAAGAATGTTTATTTTGTCTCATATGAGAAGAGCACTTTACGCACCAAGAGTTATTGAGCAATTCCTGCCAAAGAATGATTATGTGATGAAAGAAGAAATGCCCTCTAGCCCAATTGTAGAGCAGCTGAGGCATGGTTTTCTTTATGATGAATTCGAGGTGCTCCGACGTTGGCTTGATGTGAGTGAGGAGCAATTAGCAAATTGGCTCGATATTTCAAGAGCAACACTCCATCGTCGCAAAAAGACAGGGCATTTTGACAAGAACGAAAGTGATCGTATCGCTCGGCTTGCGAGGGTTTTTGGAAAAGCTTTTGAACTTTTCGAATCCGAAGAAGCCGCCCGCGAGTGGCTGAAGTCTCCTGCGCACGCGATGAGCGGCGAGACGCCCATCGCTTTTTGCGACACGGAGGTCGGAGCCAGAATGGTGGAGGACCTCATTGGCCAGATCGACCATGGAGTCTTCGCCTGAGGTTTTCTTATGCTTCGAGCCTATCGCATTGTGAACCACAAATGGCGCACCTCCGCCTTCGATGGTGAGGGTGCGCGCTTGCATGGCGGGCGCTGGAATCATCCCGGCCATCCCTGTGTCTATCTTGCCAGCTCCCGAGCACTTGCCGCCTTGGAATTGCTCGTCCATCTCACCCCAAAAACAAAGTGTGTGCGGTTTAGTTTTCTGGAACTGAATTTAGGTTCTTTATCAATTGAAAAAATTGCAACACTGCCACGCGGTTGGGATGAGACTCTGCCATCCGGCGCAACCCGCGAGGCCGGGACTGAATGGCTACGCTCCAAGCGTTCCGCTATTTTGCAGGTGCCATCGGTTTTGATACAGGAGGAGCCGAACTACCTTTTGAATCCCAGCCATCCGGAGTGTGAAAATGTATTCCCCATCGCAGCGCGCGACTTCTTTTTCGACCCCCGATTGAAGCAACACCTTGGGAGCGCCTATCTGTGAGAGCCATTGCAAGCCCTTGCGGACAGGAGCAACCCTTCCGCCTTGTGCCATGTTTCCTCCCATTCCTTTTCCCCTATGGAATCCGCCACGATGCCGGCTCCCACATGGAAATGAGAGCGCGTCGGCTCAAAAATCGCAGTCCTGATAGCAATCGAAAAACGACTCTCGCCATTGTAACCAAAGTAGCCGATTGCTCCCGTGTAGATGCCGCGTGGATGGACTTCGAGCGCCCGAATGATTTCCATGGCGCGTTTCTTTGGAGCCCCCGAAATCGACCCGCCAGGGAAACACTCGCGCAATGCCGCAACATGGCTCACATCGGATCGCAATTCTCCTGAAATGGTAGAGACCAGATGAAAAACCTGTTCGTAACTTTCAAGGCGGAGCAACTCCGGCACATGGACTGTCCCGTAGCGGCAAACGCGGCCCAGATCATTGCGCTCAAGGTCGGTAATCATGACCAACTCCGCGATTTCTTTTGAGGATGTCAGTAACTCCTGCGAACTTAATCTATCCCCCGCCTGGTCGGGACTGCGAGGCCGCGTGCCCTTGATCGGCCTGGTCTGAATATGCCTGCCCGACATATTTAAAAAACTCTCCGGCGAAGCCGAGGCGATTTGTAAATCTCCGCAGTCCAAAAACGCCGCATGTGGAGCGGGAGAATGCTTCCTCAGCATCTCATAAAAAGCCCACGGGTCAGCCCCTCCAGCAGCAACGAAGGGGTGGCTCAGACAGACTTGATAAATGTCGCCAGCAGCAATGAACTCCTGCGCAGAATCGACCATCCCTATAAACTCATCCCTGCCAAGCAGCGGCTTGAAATCAAGATTTGCAGAGACCGAAGGATTCGAATGCGCCACAAATTTTTCCGGGCGGAGTATCCACTCCTGGGCGTCATGCGAATAAACATGAAGCCGATCATAAAATGAAAAATAGAAGTCTCCGTCGTATCCAATCCAACCAATAGCGGCACCATCGGGTATTCCTGAGCCCCCATTGTTTCGACGACGACGCTCCAACTCCTGTTCGAGCATCTCCCAATGACGACCACGCAAAACAAAATCCGGTTTGCAGGCCAGGACCGAAACAGAGCCATCGCCGGGGAGGGCGGAATCCAAAAAAACAAAGCCCGGCTCCTGCTTCATCGCCCGGGCGGCTTCCACAGGTCCCTCGGCTGGGTAACGCGTCTTTGGATTCATGCTCTTGCCAAGTCATCCCAAAATTGCTGTGATTTCAAGTCTGCCGCCCGCGCCATGCTTCTCAAGCGATTCATCACTTCCCTTTTTATTGTCTCCACGCTCACCTGCCCAGCCATGGCCCAAGATGCCTCGACCGCAGAGGCTCAAGCAATCCCCGCCCCACAGGTCACTCCAAGCGATCAGGATTTTATCAACCTGCCGAACGATCCCGCGGCTCCGACGACGGACATCATTTCCGAAACACAGATTTCCTTAACGGGAGAGGCCTTGCCTGCGACAGAATCTGACAAGGATTATGTCGATCCGAACCAGCTCATGCCCACGGACGGTGCTCCCGCCCCCATAGATCCACGCACGCTAGCAGCATCCGGTGAAGAGCAGGAGCGCAAGGTCAAAATCCGTTACCAACAGGTGAGAGCAAAAGCCGAACTGGATTCCGATGTGGCAAGCCTCCTCGCGAAGGCCAAGACTGCGACAACCTTTGAAGGCGAGCGCGCCGCCTATCGGAAATACTACGAATTACTCTTCAAAAAAATGAGGAAGCTAGACAGTTCTCTCTCTAAAAAGTGCGACCTCATGGAAAAGACCTATCTCGCACGACTCGCGCAAACGCGCGTGGAGCCTACAATTCCCCTCGAACCTCCTCCGAAGCCAGAACCTCTCGCCAACCAACCCTAAATCCATCACATCTCACACCAAAGCCGTTGCCTGACATCCCATGACTCTTTCCAGCAATCCGGAAATGAAAATCTTCACAGGCAACGCCAATCCGGCGCTGGCCCAAGACATCTGCACCTACCTCGGAGTTCCGCTTGGCGATGCCACAGTGACTTCCTTCCCCGATGGTGAGACATTTGTAAAAATCAACGACAACATCCGGGGCCGGGATGTTTTTATCATTCAGCCCACCTGCCCGCCGACAAATCAGAACCTGATGGAGCTTCTTATCATGGTGGATGCAGCGCGGCGTGCCAGTGCCGCCCGCATCACAGCAGTCTTGCCATTCTTTGGCTACGCCCGCCAAGACCGCAAAGACCAGCCACGCGTGCCGATCACCGCAAAGCTCGTTGCAAATCTCCTCGTGGCCGCAGGCGTGAACCGCGTGCTGACGATGGATCTCCACGCGCAACAATTGCAGGGCTTTTTTGACATACCGGTAGACCACCTCCATGCCATGCCTGTGATGGTCGAGCACATCCGCACCATGAAGATCAAAGATCTCATCGTCGTCTCGCCTGATGTCGGCGGAGTGAAAATGGCATATGCCTATGCCTCCGCTCTCGACACCCGCATCGCCATCGTGGTCAAGCAACGCAAAAGCGCGACCGAGACCGAAGCCTCGCATATCATCGGCGAGGTGGCTGGAAAAAATATTCTCATCGTCGATGACCTCACCGAAACCGCTGGCACAATCACCAGCGCCGCAAGGATTCTCAGGAAACACGGGGCCCTCGATATTTATGCTGGCATTTCCCACACCATCCTGACAGATTTGGCGGTCGAGCGTTTGAGGGACTCCGATTTAAAGGAGTTGATTTCCACGAACAGCGTTCCGGCTCGTCTCACGACCGGCAGCAGAGTCACATCACTCTCCGTTGCCGAGCTTCTCGGTGAGGGGATCAGGCGCATTCACGACGACGAGTCCGTAAGTTCGCTCTTTGAAGTAAAACAAACCAAGTAAACCACACATATGGCCAAGCAAGTTAAACTCACAGCCCGTCCCCGCTCCGAAAGCGGCCGCAATGCCGTCAAGAGCGTCCGCGCCCGCGGATCCGTCCCAGCCGTCATCTACGGTCACCACCGGACGCCTGCAAATCTCGAAGTCTCGCACCGCGAACTGGAAATCCTCCTCTCCCACGCCGTTGGAGAAAACATCCTCGTCGATCTGGAAATCCAAGACGGCTCGAATAAATCCAGCCAACTCTCGCTCATCCAGGAAGTGCAGCGCCACACACTCCGCCACCAGATTTTGCATGTGGATTTCCAAGCAGTGTCGATGACAGAAAAAATTTCTGCCGACATCACCATCGAGCCTTTCGGCGAAGCGGACGGCGTGAAAAACTTTGGTGGCCTTCTCGAGCAGAGCATGCGCTCGATCGCCATTCAATGCCTCCCGCAAGATCTTCCCGAGATCATCAAGGTCGATGTCAGCGCTCTCAAAGTCGGCGACTCCATTCACGTCCGTGATCTCCCTCTTCCAAAAGGCGTGGAAGCCGATGTCGATGCCGACCTCACAGTCTTCATCGTTGCCGAGCCTGCAGTAGCCTCTGAAGCCACTGCCACGACTGCTGCAACCGCTCCCGAAGTCATCAAGGAGAAGAAAGCCGAAGCAGGCTCGGACAAAAAATAATTCCCGCCGAAGTGGAATCAACCGCTGCATACCGGCTCGTAGCCTGCTTGGGCAATCCAGGCAATCAATACCAGAATACCCGTCACAATGTCGGGTTCATGGTTGGCGACGAGTTGGCAAGGCGGGGAGCCACCACATTCACCTTCGACCAGAAGTGGAATTCCGACACAGCGCGCACCGGCGGACGCACCCTCATGAAGCCGCAAACCTTCATGAATCTCAGCGGCGAAGCAGTGGGCGAGTTTTCGCGATTTTACAAAATTCCGGCTACTGAAATCATGGTCATCCTCGATGACACCTCTCTCCCACTCGGCATGCTGAGGCTTCGCAAGTCTGGCAGCGCCGGCGGGCACAATGGACTGGAATCCGTTCTCGTCCATATGGGAACAGAGGCAGTCCCCCGAATCCGAGTTGGAATCGGAAAACCAGAGAGCACCCTCCATAATCACGTCCTCGGCGGATTCCGCAAAGAGGAACTTCCCCTGCTTCAGGAGTCTGTGAGCAGGGCGTCGGACGCTTTTGAATACGCCAACGCCCATGGCATCGAAGCCGCAATGAATCAATTCAACCAAAAAAACCAGGAACAATGAACAGATACGAAGCACTCCTCGCCCTCAATACGCGAGGCAAAGAAGAAACCATCAAAGACACCATCGAGCGCCTTGAAAACGTGCTCAAAGCAGAGGGAGCCGCCATCGAGCAGGTTCAACGCCTCGAAAAACGCGAACTCGCCTACGAAACAGACCACCTCAAGAGTGCCTACTTCGTGAATTTCGTGTTCGAAGCCGCCCCGACCGCGATCGATAAACTGCGCTCAAAGCTCAAACTCGACAACGACATTCTCCTCCAAAACTACCTCAAACTCCCTACCAAAAAAGCTTCGGCTCCAGCCGCAGCCTAACCCCAATAAGGAAGCCATGGCCAACGTCAACAAAGTCATCCTCATCGGAAACGTCACACGCGACCCTGAAGTCAAGTTTACCTCAAAAGGCAGCGCCGTTACGGACATTGGCCTGGCCATCAACCGCAATTACACCCTCGACAACGGCGAGAAACGCGAGGAGACGACATATGTTGATGTCGAACTCTGGGGACGCCTCGCCGAGATAGCCGGTGAATATGCCAAGAAAGGCCGTCCGGTTTACATCGAAGGCCGCCTTCGTATGGATACCTGGGAAGACAAGGCCAGTGGGCAAAAGCGGAGCCGCATGAAGGTAGTGGGTGAGAACCTGCAACTCTTGGGCGGTCGCACCGGAGGGCCCGCCCCGTCCGGTGGAGGCGAGCATGAGGGCTACGAATCCGCTCCTGCCGCGCCTCGCCGCTCCGCCCCACCACAAGCTCAGCGTCAGGTTGCGCCTCCTCCGAGCGACATGCCGGACGACGACATTCCATTCTGAGGCCCTGCGAGGCTTGAAATCTCAAACCAGGCGGGCATTGGCATGAACAATTTCCCATGAGCACGCCAGACCCCAAATCCCAGGACCTCGAGCCGATAGATTCGGCTTTTGAGATTTCTCTCAGGCCACCGCTTTTCGAGGAATTTGCGGGTCAGGAAAAAACCGTGGAGCGCCTGCAGGTGATGGTCGAGGCGGCCAAGCAACGGGGCGACACGCTCCAGCACATCCTCCTGAGCGGCCCCCCAGGCCTTGGCAAGACCACCCTCGCCTACATCATAGGCAATGCCATGAACTCAGAAGTCCGCACCACCAGCGGGCCAATGATCGAGAAGGCAGGCGACCTCGCAGGCCTGCTCACAAACATCGAACGAGGCGGAGTTCTCTTCATCGATGAAATCCACCGCCTGCAACCAGCCATCGAGGAGTATTTGTATCCCGCGATGGAGGATTTCAAACTCGACATCGTCATTGACCAAGGCCCCAGCGCTAGAACTGTAAGGCTCAACCTCGCGCCCTTCACCCTCATCGGAGCCACGACCCGCTCGGGCATGATCAGCGATCCGCTGCGCTCGCGATTTGGCATGAACTGCCGCCTCGACTACTACGCTCCAGAGACCCTCGCCGCCATTGTGAGTCGAAGCGCAGGACTTCTCGGCAGCGAGTTGGAAGCAGGTGCCGACTTGGAAATCGCCCGCCGCGCCCGAGGCACACCACGCATCGCAAACAATCTTCTGCGCTGGGTGCGCGACTACTCCTTGGTTCGTGCCGGGGGCCGAATCACCGCCCAGAGCGCCACCGACGCCCTCACCATGCTCGACATCGATGCCGAGGGCTTTGACGAAATGGACAAGCGCATCCTGGAAGCGATCATCGGCCTTTTCGATGGAGGCCCAGTAGGCGTGAACAGCCTTGCCGTCGCCATCGGAGAGGAGTCCGGCACGATTGAGGAAGTGCACGAACCCTACCTCATCATGCAAGGCTACATCAAACGCACCGCCCAGGGCCGTGTCGCTATGCCGAAGGCCTACAGAAAGCTCGGCCTGCCTGCGCCGAAATCCGCTCCCGACTCCCCCTCGCAGCCCGATCTTTTCAAGGCTTAGCCATGGATTTCATGCTTCGAGGCAAGATCGCCATGGTAGCCGCGTCCAGTCGCGGACTGGGTTTTGGAGTCGCTCGGGAACTCGCCCGCGAAGGCGCAAAGGTATCCCTCGCCAGCAGAGACTTGGAGTCTGCCAAGAAAGCTGCTTCGCAAATTCATGAAGAAACGGGAACTCCCGTTCTCGCATCGCAAATGGATGCAAAAGATCCGGCAGCCATAGCGAATTGGACATCACGCACCATCTCGGAATTCGGTGGAGTCGATCTCCTCGTAGCCAATGCAGGCGGTCCTCCCGCAGGAAACTTCGACTCCTTCAGCGACGAATTCTGGCAGGATGCCTTTGAGCTCAATCTTCTCAGCACTGTTCGTATGATACGCAGCGTCCTCCCCTCGATGCGCCAACGCGGCGGCGGCTCTATTCTCACGATCACCTCCATAACCGTTAAAGAACCCACCGAACAACTCATTCTCTCAAATGTCATGCGATCCGGAGTCACAAGTCTGGTTAAGACGCTCTCCATCCAACTCGCTCCAGAAGGCATCCGCGTAAACAATATCATGCCCGGCCGGATCGATACCGACCGGATCAGAAGCCTCGACAGCACGCGCGCCGAACGCACCGGGATGACGCCTGAAGAGTGCCGCGCAGATGCCATAAAGACGATTCCCATGGGCCGCTACGGCGACATCACCGAATTTGGAAAAGCCGCAGCGTTTCTCCTCTCCGACGCCGCATCCTACATCACCGGTTCCAGCCTCGCACTCGACGGTGGTTCCCTCAAAACCGTCTGATGACGCTTCAAGGCGTGCCTCCGAAAACGAGACGCCCAAGCCGCATTTCAGAAGCTCAAACGCAGGGGTGAGCGGTTGGACGGGAACTAACCACGGAGGACACGGAGAGCACGGAGTAGAAAATGAGGAATTGCAGTTTGTCGAAAGACGCTGAAAGGCGTGGAGATTTTTTCTGAGAATTTTTTTCTACTTGAAATCTCCCTCCGTGCCCTCTCTGTCCTTTGACTCGTTCGTTCCCACTCTCTCTCCCTTCGGGCCAACCTTCGGTTGCTCTTTCTCGCACCTGCCCTGGCGCTCGATTTTGGTTAAACAAAATGCTTTGGGATAACATTATAAAACTTGTTAGTTGGGAGAAGCCCAAACGCAGGGGTGAGCGGCAACTGAGGCCACGCACGCCGCCCACTTGACATGCTCTTCCTATAATCCTAAATCCGGCAGTTGAAGGGGCAAGGTTGAATCAAAGAGCCTATTTTTGAAGGTAATCCAACTGCTCCGCAGTTCACCATTTGGGATAGAAGGCTCTTATTTGTTTTGCTTTAGATTTCAGCTTTTTAAACCCAGTTTACCAATCCCAACTGCCGAATTTAGGATAATGAAGGTAGAGACATGACTACTCCCCTGAATCCCCACACAGCCTGCTCGAGTGGCCTTTTTTTCAACAAGGGCGACACAGCGCACGCCGCCCGCTTGACACGCTCCCCCTATAATGAAGGTAGAGACATGACTACTCCTTCTCGATCCCTACGCAGCCTGCTCGAGCGCTCTCTCATGCACGCACAGCAGCGCGCGACATTTTCTCAACGCACCAGCAAATCGAGGCGTCCACTTTGCGTATGCGCTTCGACGAGGAACCACTTTCCCCCAACCACCCGACTGCAGGCAAACACGCCGCGCGGCGGGTCACCCCTACACGGTTGACGGGAAAATTAAGCACATATGCCTAATACACCCCCCCACAGCAAACACCCCACTGACCACGGCGCAGCGGGAATCCGTGTCCACCGCCCTCGACTCCATCCGCTCCTCGCTGAGCTTCCTCGTAGGGCTTCGCCCCAGCGACAAGCAACGCCTGTTAAAGATGGGGCATAAAAACCGCGCCTTTGTCGAAGACGCCATCAAAGCCGGTGTCAATAATCCCTCCATGCTTCCACGCTCCATCGAGCCAGAGTCGCTGCAGGATAAATTGACACTCTTCACCCAAATGCGAGGAGTTCAATCCGACCTGCAGCAGGTCACGGAACTCGTCGACAACACCGTCACCATCATGGGTAGCGAACTATACGAGGACGCCCGCCTCATCTACTCGCTCACCAAGACCAAAGTCCAAGCCGATGGCTTGAACACCGCCACCGCAAAGCTCTCCAAGCGCTTCGCAGGACAAGGCCGCCGCTCCGCTGACAAAACGGAAGACAAGGCGCTCGTAGCGCAGTAGCCAGAGATCCTCACGGATCAAACAAAAGACCTGTCGGGATTCACCCTCCCGGCAGGTTTTTTCGTGCGCCAGAGCGAGGGGGATGGTGCGGGGCATCATTGACGGCAAAAATTATACCAAAAGCCGATAGCTTTTGGACTTTTCACGACAAAAGAAGGGAGCATGGCCGTCTCGGCCGTGTTGAGACTGGCTCAATGGCACGAACCCCACTCATCCGAACCATGGTATCCAACGCCTTACACAGGCGGCGCCTCCAGCTCGTAGAGCCTACGGATCGGAGAGACGCCTGTGCCCCTCTCCAAAAGTCCAAAAGCTATCGCCTTTCGGCATTAGCAGATAAAAATTCACCTCCGACCTAAACCAGATTCCATTTCGGGTAAATGAGTTAAAGCTCGCAAGAAGATATCCCACTTGACATGGATGCCGTATAGGCATACACATGCTGCGTGATTTTCGACTGGGATCCAGAGAAGAATGAAAAACTCAAGAGGGAGCGAGGGATTTCTTTTGAGGAAATCGCGCTTCTACTCGGCGCCGGAAGCGTCTGGGCAATCACAAAACACTGGAATACAGAAAAATATCCCAACCAAAGGATTTTCCTCATTCCCATTGATGGCCACATTATCGCCGTTCCTTTTGTCCAAAAAAAGGACCTATTTTTTCTCAAGACCGCGTTCCCCTCAAGAAAGATGACAAAACTCTACAAAGAGGGGCAAAAATGAAACCAACAACTGAAGCAGAAGAAAAAGAAATTGCAGATGCGCTTGAAAGCGGAGTGATCGAGCTTGAGAAACCATCCCGCAAACTACTGTCTGATTTGAAGCGTGCATCAGAGAATACCTTCAAAAAGGACCGAAGGATTAATGTGCGCTTGAGCAGCCATGATTTAATTGGCATTCAGAAAAAAGCACTCAAGAAAGGGCTTCCCTACCAAGCACTGATTTCCGGTTTGATCCACCAGTATGTAGAGGGAGACCTCCTTGAAAAAACATAATGCGAACGTCGGGCAATTAGTTCGCCTCCGACCTAAACCAGTTTACCTTTCGGGTGAATTAGTTCACCTCCGACCTAAACCAGTTTACCTTTCGGGTAAATTAGTTCACCTCTGACCTAAACCAGTTTACCTTTCGGGTGAATTAGTTCACCTCCGACCTAAACCAGTTTACCTTTTGGGTGAATTAGTCCACCACCGACCCAAACTAGTTTCACCTTCGGGTAGTTCACCTCTGACCTAAACCCCAATACGGATTTTTTAGACAGGATGACAGGAGTTACAGGAGCTTTTTTCTGAATATCCAGGTTTATGCCTCTGGGTATTTGCAGATTGGCTGGAGTTTATAGCCGAGTGCCGATCGTCCACCCAAACGCTTTTCAAATACAGAAATTTCTTGTCTCCGCAAGGATGCCTGCTATTGGCAGACTTTTAAAGTTGACTCAATGAAGACCGTAATGTATGGACTCATCTGAGCGTTCTTACATCAAAATGCTTAACCACGATTTTTTTAAAAACAGCATTGGCTTAACCAAAAAATGATCCCTTTACGCATACACATAGCCTGCATACTTTGCTTTTTTGCTGCTTCCATACAGGCTGCGATCGATTCTGGCGGTGGTATGGCCTATGTTGGAAACCTTCAGGCTCATGCCTCTGTGGGATCCCCTTTTTCAACGAGTGCTGTGACAGCTGGAGCGGTTGACATTTTATATCCATTGGAAAGCAGACCCGGGACAACTCCTGCTCCAACTCCTTCTAATACAATTCCAGGGAATGCTCCGATTGCGCCGGCCGCTGGAGTCACGAGCCAAGCACCTCAAAGCAGCTCTGCTAAAAAACCTAAGAAGATCTCTCCAAAAAAAAGCCCAGCTAAAACAACCAAGAAGAACTCTCCTAAAAAAACTGCTAAAAAATCTAAGAAGAAATGAAAACTACCCTTACGCTGCTGCTTTCCGCCTTGATCACGCTTACGGCGACTTATCCTCTCTTCTCTCAAACTCCCAGCCAGATCCATTACCAAGGTCTTCTCGCAGATGAGCAAGGGAAACCAGTAAATGGCAATAGGAATATTGCGATCAAACTCTTCCATGTCGCCAACGGTGGGATTGCAACTTATGAAGAAAATATCGGAGCCGTGGCCATAACCAACGGCATTTATAGTTTCGCATTTGGCGCAGTGGGAAATGGAATTGCGCCAGCACTGACTTCCTCAGAAATTTACCTCGCCGTTTTTGTGAACGGAACGGAGCAAGCACCCAGAACAAAAATCCTCGCCGTGCCATTTGCGCTCAAAAGCGCAGACGCACAACTACTCTCAGCCAATTTCACAACTCTTGGGGCATCACAGACAACATTAGCAGGAAATGTCACGTTGCTTCAGTCTCAATCCGCGACATTCAGCTCAAATCTCACCGCCTTTAACACATCTCTGGCGGCATTCTCAGCCAATCTGACTGGGCTTAAAAACCAACTGGAGAGTGCTGGATTTGGAACTACAGGAAACTATACCATTTCCTGTATTGTATCCACCTTGGCGGGTTCTGGCTCCAGCGGGTCAGCCGATGGAGCGGGAAATGTAGCAAGCTTTTATGAACCCAGCGGAGTCGCAGTCGATAGTAGCGGGAATGTATATGTTGCGGATTCCGAAAACTATAAAATCCGAAAGATCACTCCAGCAGGCGTGGTAACAAAATTAGCAGGATCTGGGGTTTATGGTTCAGATGATGGAACAGGACCTGCAGCGAGCTTTTCTTACCCCAGAGGAGTCGCAGTAGATAGCAGCGGGAATGTGTATGTTGCGGATTCCGGAAATAATAAAATCCGAAAGATCACTCCAGCAGGGGTGGTAACGACATTAGCGGGATCTGGAGTTTCAGGTTCAGAAGATGGAACAGGACCTGCAGCCAGCTTTAATTATCCCAATGGAGTAGCAGTAGATAGCAGCGGGAATGCGTATATTGCGGATAGCCGCAATAATAAAATCCGAAAGATCACTCCAGCAGGGGTGGTAACGACATTAGCGGGATCTGGGGTTTCAGGTTCAGATGATGGAACTGGAATTGCAGCGAGTTTTAATTATCCCCAAGGAGTCGCCCTCGATAGCAGCGGGAATGCGTATATTGCGGATAGCAGCAATAATAAAATCCGAAAGATCACTCCAGCAGGAGTGGTAACGACATTAGCTGGTTCAGGTCGCCAGAGTTCCCGCGATGGAACTGCAGCAAGCTTCAAGTGGCCAAACGGAGTTGCAGTCGATAGTAGTGGAGATTTATATGTTGCGGATTACGGCAATCGTAAAATTCGAAAGATCACGCCAGCAGGGGTGGTATCGACATTAGCGGGATCTGGGGTTGAGGGTTCAGAAGATGGAACAGGAACTGAAGCGAGCTTTGCTTATGCCGACGGAGTCGCAGTCGATAGCAGCGGGAATGTGTATGTTGCGGATAGAGGCAATAACTTGATCCGCAAAATCACCATCTCACCGTAATTTCATGGCCCCGCTCTTATAACGAACATAGGCGACCTGCGCGTGTCGGCACGGTCGGGCATGGACCGTTCCGCCTTTTTGCGGCGATTTCAGTTAAAGAGGTCAGCAAATTTTTTTGACACCTCCTGCTGATTCCGCTTCGCGAGCAGGAGGAAGACCGAAAGCAGGCAGCGAGAATTCACTGGGGCGTTAGCGTATCATGCCAATGCCTCCAAGGCTGTGGATTTTCGAAAGCCCACATGTAGATCAGGCCTCTTGATTGACATCGAGAGACTTACAACCGCAAGCGATACACTCGCGACACGTTTGAGAAGCCCAGAAGCAAGCGGGACAGGTGATTGCGGTCGTTCTCCAGAAAATCATTATCCTTGACACGGTTCTTGTGCTTGTGCATGATGCTGTCCATATGACTGCAATGACATACACCGCGGCGAGAGAAAATCTCGCCTCCACAATGGACAGAGTTTGCTTTGACCATGAACCTGTTATCATTACGCGCAATCGTGATCAGGCTGTAGTCATGCTCTCGCTTGATGACTATGAATCACTTCAGGAGACTGCTTATCTACTTCGGACACCTGCCAACGCAAAGCGCTTAATTTCTTCGATTGAGAGTCTTAACTCTGGAAAGACCCTGAAAAAGAATCTTAAAGACCTCGCGGAGGCATGAATCTTGTTTTTTCTCCCCAAGCTTGGGAAGATTACCAGCACTGGTTGCAAACGGATAAAAAAATGATCAGAAGAATCAACGAACTGATCAAGGACACTGTGCGAAGCCATTATGACGGGATCGGGAAACCTGAACCTTTGAAGCACACCCTTGCTGGGTTCTGGTCTCGCCGTATCACGGATGAGCATCGTATGGTTTACCGCATTGATGCAAAGAGCCTTGAGATCGCACAACTCAGGTTTCATTACGCATAGTAAGGCGAGCAGACCGATGAACCGAATACCCATGCCTGCGGCACTTTTGGCTTATGGCCAAAAACAAGTGGTGAACCGTAATCAGGCACGTTCGCTGAAGAAAAAACAGTATCATTTCTTCTCAATTTGGATAGATTGAAATTATGCCAGAAATTTCCAGATTCCTTGGTATTGTCATAAGAATTTTCTTCAAGGATCATGCCCCACCGCACTTCCACGCAGAATACGGTGACTATGAAATATCTGTTGATATCCACACTGGAGTCGTAGAAGGCAAGTTCCCAAAAAGAGCACTTAAGGCAGTATTGGAATGGTATGACCTCCACCGAGAAGAACTCCTTGTAGATTGGAAACTTGCCGCAGAAGGTAAGCTGCTAAACAAAATCGAACCACTGGAATAATATGAGATTTCTCCATGTAAAAGATGCTGAGCACATCGAAAACTATAGAGTGCGTTTAGAGTTCAATGACGGCACTCATGGAATAGTAGATTTATCTGATTCACTTGATGGACCAGTATTTGAGCCTCTAAAGAATCTTGATTATTTTAAAAGGTTCAGATTAGAGGGACACACATTGGCTTGGGAAAATGGAGCAGATTTTGCCCCCGAATATTTGAAGTCAAAAAGCGAATGTTCAAGGGCGTAGCAGTGGCGATGCACGAGCCCTCCGAGTGCACGCATGGCGGCGCAATTTTTATTCTGTAAAAGTTAGCGGTTAATTTTGGGGTAGGTCAGCAGGGTTCATGTTGAGGTAGGATTTCCCGGTGAGCCACTCCTCGTTGATTTCGCAGAGGAGAGCGGAGGTG